>NZ_CDRJTA010000003.1:537500-558774 GCF_976954385.1 Ferdinandcohnia sp. Marseille-Q9671 | reverse complement strand
CGCTTGTATTGTGTTCAGTTTTCAAAGAACTTTCGTAGTTGCCTTAAAGCAACTATACTAATATATCATTTTCTTCTAAGTGTGTCAAGACCTTTCTTTTAACGAGTACACTCTATCAAGTTAGTAACTCGAATAAAAGGTCAGTGAAATTATATTAACATATTAAATAGTTTGTTGTCAACTTCACTATATTTGTTTAACGAAGCGACAAAAAATATAATATCATCTATCGCTCTTCAAAACAACAACCAAATTAAACCAGTTACTATATTATTCGAATATATTTGTCCTGATTATACATAATACAGCGAGAATTCAATTTGCTAATACTCGTATTTCAGACCGCAAACCACATTCTAGTACCCTTCATATGTATGCACGAACAGAAACCATAGCCTTCTCTTAAAACGCACCCAAAAAGCGAGGGATAACTCTAGCTTTTTGGGTTCTATATTAAAACACGTGAATTATAACAATTCCTTATATAAGTTAAGTTCTGTACTTTCACGTAATTTCCTAAGCTCTGGTACAATTTCCACAACATGTTTCGTGTTATTGTGTTGATTTAAAGACTCTTCATCTTCCCATTCTTCAAGCATTGATATGATAGATGGATCATTGATATCTTGATTCAGTGTATACGTTATACAACCTTTTTCCTTTCTAGTTTCTGTAATAACCTCTTTAGCTAGGTTTATGTATTCCTCGATTGTTACTTCAGGTTTTAACTTAATCTTACAAACAACTTTAATCATAATGTTAACTCCTATTCTTTTTCATTTAGGTAAAGTAAGAAATGCTAACGAAATACCCTACCGTAACTTTACCATAATCCATTGGGGTTAGAAAATTCATCATCTTTATATACCTTTTTCAAACCAATTAGCTATCCATGTTTTTATATTGTGTTCTTTTGATAATTTAAGGTTCTAAAATGAAGTAGTGCCATTTCACCCTAAATTTTTCTCAACTACTCCCTTATCTTTATACCTATATGACTTGGGAGAAACACCATAATACTTTTTAAATGTTCTTAAAAAGTAACTTTTACTTTCATACCCTAACTCACATGCTATTTGTTCAACTGACTTTGTTGAGTGATCGAGTAACTCTATTGCTTTTGCCATTTTAACCTTTGTTACATATTCAACAAAACCTTCCCCCGTTTCTTTTTTATACATTCTACTGAAATAACTTGGATTTAAATGTAAATGAGAAGCTACTTCATTTAAAGATATCTTTTCACCATAGTGGATTTGTACGTATTTTTGGGCTTTTAATATATCTTCATTTCTATTCGTCAAATTAACTGACTTGATTTGTTCGAGCAACTTTTCAAAAATATCTTCTAATACACATTCTAAATGTTCAAAGGTCTCCACTTGCTGAATATTATGGTCAGTCATAGTAACATTTTGGGCCTCAAAATGATGTAAGGTATTTAAGGATAATTTAATATCATATATTAATTTAATAACCCAATCTTTGATTACTTGTGGAGCATATTTATTTTCTTTCGCTTTAACTAAATGATGAGAAAGACACTCTAGGAGCAAGTCCTTTTTATTTTTTAATAGTAACTCTTTTATTCTATTTGAAATCTCTACATAGCCTTGAAAAATAGTATCACTTTTATAAGAAAATGTACGAAAATATTGGATACTATTATAACGATAATAAAAGCGTTGCTCTCTATTTTTTAGTAATAGTCTCATATTTTCTATCAGTTGCTGCTCTTTCGCATGTTGTTCTCCGATAACAGAGGTGATACTAATCTTTAATAATGTGCTGATTTTAGTATGTATTTCCTTTACTATGGTCTCAATCGTATATTGTGTTTTATTTGTCATGTTTCCTTTAAAAAGAAGAAAAAATTCACTTTGCAAATAGAAACTTTGAGCCTCTAGCTTAAACTTGGTAAGAACCTCTTCTACTACACTATTGATGTTAATAAGAAGTGATGTTTCATTATCAAAAGAAATGATTGCATCTTGATAGTGATCGATGAAGCATAATACGGTCGAGTACTCCTGTGAAAAGTCCATTTCCAAAAGTTCCTCTTGTTCTTTAAACCAAACCGTTTTTTCAATGTACTGCTCTTTCATTAGCTTTTCAATAAGCTTTGATTTTAATGTTAGGTTGTTCTTTTCTAAAAAACGAGCCACAATTAAGTGTTGATTATTTGAAGTAGCCTCCTGATCCAGCTTATTCTTTAATCTATCTAGTAAAGCAATGATATTCTTCTCTTCCATTGTTTCTTTTAAAATATAATCAAAAACCTCTAATTTTAATGCTTGTTGTGCATAGCGAAATTCGTCATGGCAGGAAAGGATAATATTATACGAGTTAACTTTTGATTGTTTGAGTTGCTCAATTAATTCTATACCGTTTAATTTTGGCATTCCAATATCAGTAATCAATACATCATAAGCATTTCCCTGCAGATACTCATAAGCAAGAGTACTATCTTGAAAATGTGCAACTATTCGGAACCCATAATCATTCCAAGGAATAAATCTCTTCAAAAACTCAATAACTATCACATCATCATCTACCAAGACTACATCATACATCCTACTCACTCCCTATCCACTGGAATTCGAAAGGTAACAATTGTTCCTTCTCCTTCAATACTGTCTATTCCCATATGAAAATCTTCTCCATAAATCAATTTCATCCTTTGATAGACATTTTGCAGTCCGATTCCATTAAACGATTGATAATTGTTGACATATTTATCACTAGTTGATTGATAGACTCTACTCTGCAATCGTTCTAATGTAAGCTCATCCATCCCTTTACCATTGTCTGTAATGAGTAAGTGAAGATGCTTATTATTATGTATGTTAGCTTGTATTTCAATCGTTTCTTTGCCATTATTATCTCCATGTATGATAGCGTTTTCAATGACTGGTTGTAAGAAAAACCTTGGTACTTCGATAGTTGAGGTTGCTCCATTCACATCAATCTTCAACTCTACATCATGTTGATGGCGGAAATTCATTAAATCTACGTAATGCTTTACAATTGCGATCTCTTCTTCTAATGGAATAAAAGCATTATTACGATTTATTGTCATTCTTAAAAGCGCTGATAAAGAATAAATAAGCGAGCTGCTTGCAGTATCACCCTCCATTTTTATTTTAAGGCGAATGGCATTTAATACATTAAATAAAAAGTGTGGGTTTATTTGAGCTTGAAGCATTTCTAATTCTGCATTTCGCTTCGCTTCCTCCTGTATTTTTATCTGCTCTATCATGTCCTCAATCGTATCCAACATATGATTAAAGGATCGGCCAACCTCGGCAACGTCGTTACTGCCTGAAATCTGTATTCTCGCTGATAAGTCTCCTTGTTTGATGGCTTTTGTAACAAAATTTAATCTACCGATCGGTTTCGTAAATTCTCGTACAAGCATAATAAGTCCAATTAAAAATAATGCTAAAAACCCGCCTTGAATGATAATAGTTGCCCTAGTTACCATATTAATAGAGCCAATTGTGTCTTTATAAGGTACAAGGCTAACCAATCTCCAATTCGAATACGAAACTGGATAAGAAACCATTAAATGATCTTCTTCCTCATATTTAACAATTTGATAATTAGAATTTGTTACACTGTATGGCAATTCCCCTCCTATCTCATCCATATTCAAACTTGAATAGACTTCTCCTTCACTATTAGTCAAATAGTACTTCGCTCTTTTATCACTTTGGTATTGACTTAACAGCTTTTTGATTTCCTTTTCTTTTAAACTAATAATTAAATACATATTTGAAGAATTCGCTTTTTGAATTCTTCTCCCAATTGTAATTAGATAAGGATCGGTTTCTCTCTCAGATTGAATGAAGGTAGAGTGTGCGCCTAGCCAGAAGGTTTCGTAAAAGCTTAAGTTTTCCAATTTTTCAAACCATGTTCTTTCTTTGAATTGCAAAGGGTTAAAATCTACTAGTGAGTAGTTCGTGTAAAAAAGATCATTTTCAAACAGGATTGTTATATATAGAGGCATAAGTAAATCAGTAATACTCGATAATTCATTCGAAATATGGATATAGTTAAGTGCAATTTCTTGTTTTGCGGTGGGTGACCCTGCTTCGATAAACTCATGGGATTTTAGTAACTGACTCATATTAGAATCAAATTGTATATAGTTTGATGTATACATAATATCATCTAATATATTATTTATACCTAATTCAATCATTCGTAATTCATCTTCAGATTGTTCTGCTGCACGTTGTTCTAAAACATCCTTCGTAAAATAGTTTGAAACAATATAGGTACTGACCCACGGAATCAAAATACAAAGAATAACAGAAATAATTAACCTTGTTCGTAGTGACATTTGATTTATTTTTTTCCAAAACACCTTCATTATCTATCACCACTTCAAAATTTTAAAAATAAAAATAGAGAGAAAACAGTTGTTTTCCCTCTATTATATCATGAATATTCTAACTATTGGTTGGCATCTACAAGTGCTTGTATTCTTTTTTCTACATTTTTCATTGTTGTATCTAAATCCTGCTCACCAAGGAGATATAACTCCACCTCTGCAGTATATTCGGTATCAGCTTCTGTAATATATGGTGGTGGTGCAATTGGTTTAGATGGCTTAGCTTTAGAAAGGGTATACTTCAATGAATCCATATGAATTGCTTCTGGTTTTGCACTTCCATTTACCACTGTTTCTAACATACTATCAAAATCAGTTTCCGCCCACGATGGTATCCAGATTCCTTGTTCAAGTAGCCCCTCAGTTGACAACCAACGCATGAAATCATATGCCTCTTGTTTATGCTTTGAAGATTTTGCGATCGAAATTAAATCCCCATTCATCGGTACTAGAGCTTCGTCACTTGCATTATTTTTTGGCCATGGTGCCCAAGCGATTTCAAATTCTGGTGTAAATTGGCCCCATTCTGTTACCATATAACTTCCGATAGGGATCATTGATGCTGATTGACTAAAGAATTGCTGACGATAATCCATTTTTTGCGATAAAATTTCAGTAAATGGAACAGAAGACTTATCAACATTTTCTAATTGATTACGTAATTCAAGTGAAGCACGTAGCATCGGATCGGTTGCATTTGAAGTACCATCCTCATTTAATATCATGGTACCCTCCGATTTACTCATTAATTTTAAAGAAGAAAACAAGTTATGCCATGTGTGGAAATAAGAACCATAGTGATCATCTGTTGTTAACTTTTTAGCATATTCTGCATAGTCCTCCCACGTCCAATCTGTCGGAACTTCTAAGCCCGCTTCATCAAGATGAGCTTTATTCATCATCACAAGCATGGTTACATTTTTCATTGGCAAACCATAATACTTGTCATCTACAGATGGATACGTGTTATTGTAAACTGTATTGATATCAATTCCCTCAGCATCTAGATATTCATTGATAGGTTCAACTAGACCTGCATCAATACGTTTGACTAAATCACTTACATTGGAGAACAAAATTAAATCCATATCATCTCCTGCGGAGGCCATTAAATCCAATTGTTTAAAATAATCTCGTGAATTCATATTTTCAACAAGTGGGATCGACTCAACGTTGATTCCCGGATTCGCTTCTTCGTACTTTGAGATGACACTTTCCCATTTACCTACATCTTCATTGACCCAGTGGACAAATTTTAACGTTACTTCTTTATCAGATGACCCTTCTTCAGTTGAAGCATCATCCTTTTCTGAACAAGCTACTAATGAAATCATTGCAAAAAGGCCAACTAGTAATAATAACCCCCATCTTTTCATCTTAAAACCCTCCCTATACTTTTTAATTGTATATCAACTCTCCATCTAGATTAAGAGAGTACATACCGTTGTTACCCTTTAACCCCACCAAGCTGAATCCCTTCAATTACGTTTTTCTGTCCGATAATGAAGATAATCAATAACGGCAGGATTGCCGATACAGAAGCCGCCATCATTAAGGAATAAACGCTACCATGTTGATCCGAGAAACTTTGTACACCAAGTTGAATGGTATATAATTCTTTGGATCGAAGGAATATTAATGGGTTCTGGAAATCATTCCAGGTCCAAATAAAACGTAATATCGCATATGTTGCGATTGCTGGCCTTACTAATGGCAATGCAATCGAAGCAAAGATTCTAAGATGACCTGCTCCATCCATTCTCGCTGATTCAATAATTTCGTTACTAATTCCGAGATAGAATTGGCGTAGCATAAAGGTTCCAAATACACTAAAGCTATTTAATAAAATGAGACCCGTGTGTGTATCATAAAGACCAACCCATCTATATAGTAGAAATTGTGTAACTAATAATGTTTGAGGTGGAATCATAAAGGTTGCCAATACGATTAAAAAGATCAAATCTCTTCCTTTAAAATTGATTTTGGCAAATCCATATGCCGCTAAACATGAAACCGTACATGAGATTAAGGTAGTAAGAACAGTAACCTTAATAGAGTTCCAATATAGTAGTAAAAACGGCATTGAGCCTGTCCAAACCTCTTTATAGTTTTCAACTACATTCCACGTTTCAGGGATCCATTTGATTGGAAACGATAATACATCTTCTTCTACTTTTAAAGAAGCAGAAATCATCCACAAGAATGGCATTAGAAAAGCAATTCCAAGTATAACCATTATGACTGTCGTGAGTAATTTACGCATATCTAATTTTGCTACCATCTGCACTGCTCCTTTCTATCTAATAATTCACCCATTTTTTCTGACCAACAAATTGAATGTAGGTAATAAGTAAAATAATGATAAACATTACTAATGATATCGCTGAAGCATATCCGGTCTTGAGTTCAATAAACGCTTGCTGATACAAATAAACAACTGGTGTTATAGTTGAATTCGCTGGTCCACCATTCGTTAAAACAATGATTAGATCAAACACCTTAAAGCTTGAGATAACACCGGTAACAAACAATAAGAATGTAGTTGGTGACACTAATGGAATTGTAATTTTTGTGAATTGAGACCACGCAGTAGCACCATCCATTTGTGCTGCTTCATACAATTCCTTTGGGATATTCTGCAATCCTGCCAAATAAATAATTAAATTAAATCCAATTCCCGTCCAAATCATAATTAACATAACGGACGGTAAGGCATAAGAAACGTCCGCAATCCAAGCCGGTGGATTATCAACTCCCAACGACATAAGTAATTGGTTAATTGGACCTTTCGTTGGATGGAAGAGCACTTGAAAGACAACAGCAACGGCTACAATACTCGAGATAAACGGCATAAAATAGATTATTTTGAACAGATCCTTCAAATACACATGTTTGTTAATGATTACCGCTAATCCTAGGGATAATAGTAAAGTAATCGGTACCGCTAAAATTAAGATAATATTATTGAGTAATCCCTTAATGAATAATGCATTAGTAAATAATTTCGAGAAATTCTCGAAACCTACAAATTTAGCATTTTGATAACCCGCTACGAAATTCCAATCTGTGAAACTTAAAACAAACGAAGAGAGAATAGGGAATAATACCAATACAGAAGTCCCAATAAACATCGGTGCAATAAATGCATAGCCGGATAAGTTTTCCTTCCATCCACTAAACGGACCACTCTTCCCTTTTTTTGCTCGCTTGCGTACTCTATTATTTGTTTTTTGTACAAGTTCTTGCTGGAGCTTTACTCCACTACTCATAATTTCACCTCTTCTTCTTTTTTGTAGATTCGTAATCGTAATGTAGACTAAGTATAGTTTTTGTAATCGCTTTCAACAATAAATAATTTTTACATTATTGACAAAATTTTTACTACTTTACCACTTATAAAAATCTTTGCTGAATATCCTGACTATAAAATTGCATTATTTTTACCTTTTAGATAATTTTTTTACTTCATTTCAAAAAAAGAAAACGTTACCATTTTTAGCGTGATATATTATTCTTAAGGAGGGAGTACGATGCAATTAGGAGCTTTTTCAGGTTTCATTCTTACCTTTTGTGAATGGGTGGCGAGACTAGCTTATCTCAATCTATTATGGATTCTTTTTACATTAACCGGGTTCGGTATTTTTGGTTTTTTTCCAGCAACCATTGCAATGTTAGCTACATTGCGACAGTTTCTTATCAAGAATCACCCACCGCTATTCCAAACCTTTTGGCAGTATTATAAAAAAGAGTTTCTAACCAGTAATAAATTAGGATTACTAATCGTAGTTATCGGTTTTATTCTGTATATGAATATCACTTTTTTACAATCTACATCTATTGAAAAATCTGCATTTCTCTTTTATTCAAGCATTATTATGAGTTGTACGTATGTTCTCATCATTTGTTATACATTGGCTTCCTATGTTGAATTTGATCAACCTTTGAAAACCCACATAAAAAATTCACTTCTTATAACGATTTATAGTCCGATTCCTAGTCTATTTATCATATTTGGATTTGTTGCTGTTTACTTTGCTGTTACCACTATATCCGGCTTAGGATTCTTTTTTAGTGTAAGTGCATTAGGTCTTGTCATTCTCTCCTCAGCGAATCTTGCATATAAAAAGATTATAAGCAAACAAGAGCAAGCAGTAAGTAATAGAGTAGAAGGGTAAAACTAAAACTCTTACATATCGTCAAACAGTCAAAAGCCAATACTTTGATTAATTCAAAGTATTGGCTTACTGTTTGTTACCCGTATTCAGAATCGATTTTGCATTGCTCTCGGATAGGTGGTTTACACTGTATTTACCTACTGAACAACCTCTTCACCTTGGAAAATCCGAAACGCAGGAACAATCGTGTCTGAAACAATTTCTTTGCCTTTTTCTCGAATGAAGTCAAGTTTATAATAGGCTTCAAAACGTTGGCTAATTTCAGTCTTCACAAGTTCAGGTGGTGTGACAACTATAAATTGGAATTTTAGTTTTTCCGCTACCGCAAATATTGGGTCAAGGACATGTGCAGAAGCAGCTTGTCCAAACGGGTTATCACAGACTAAAGGCACCCAGCTTTGGTCTGTTTCGCTTTTAACAGAAAGTAACATCATCATCATTACCATACGTGCTGATAACTTTTGACCTCCACTACCATCTGACTTCGTTTTAGAACCTTGATTAATCGTCTGCCAGGTTGAATAATGCTCTCTATGTGGTTTTCCGTACATGAAGGCATTATCTGTTCGCATATTATACACAAGTAACTCTGGATAACGATTCCGAAGAGAGACAAATAAAATTTGTTCGTCACTGATCAGTTGTTTTATCTCATGATCCAACGCTCGATTTTGTTCATCAATCAACTCAAATTGTTTGGTGATTTTGTTGATAGCTGAAACAAAGTGCTGCTTTAATAGCGGCTCGATATCTTCCACTCTTTTAGGTAAGATATCTTCTTTGAGTTGGACAAGTGGAAACGTGCCTCGTTCGTTTTTCAATTTCATCTTTGAAATCATGGAACGAATGGCTTCCGATATACTCATCACTTTCATACTTGCACGACTAGCCCAGAAGTTTTGGGCTTTTTCTGCTCGTTCCTTATCTCGTTCTAATTGCTCTAATCCACTTTTTGAAAAACGCTTCATATTATTAACGATACTTTGAATATGTGTATAGTGTCTCGTGTCCATATGATCAAGTGTCGTTAATACCTCATTTTTAAAGCGAACCTCCCAATCCTTTCCTTCAATTAGTAGCTTTAGGTTTCGTAATGTTTGATCAATTTTCGCATGCTTTTCTTGTCCTGCTTCTTGAAGGGCTTGATGCTTCTCACACCAGGATAAAATACCTGCTTTTCCCTGAGTTTTTATTTTTTCTACTTCTTGGTCGGTAAATGGTGCTGCCTCTTCTTTTAGGATTACGGAAAGAGTTAAAATATCTCCTTCATACCCAGCAATGTTCGTTTCAGATTCTTTTTGTTGTTTCTCGATCTTTTTGATTTCGTCTTTCGTTTGTTTCGTTTGATCTTTTATTTCAACATCTTTTACTTCTAAATCAAGCTCTTCCCATTCTTCCGGTTGCTTTTCATGCTTCGCAATTTTCTTTCCTGCTTTGTCACGTTGTTCAATTGCATGCTGTAAAGATGTTTCTGCTACTGTAACAACTGTGCCTTGTTCACGTTCTTCCTTTTCAGCAGTTTTTGCTTCCTTCTGAGATGTTTGTAGCATATTTTCAATTATACTCATCGGCTCATCTGGTACTGGAGCTTGTCTCCAATCCTCTTGTTGAGTAGTAAGTTTTTTCACTACTTTCACTTGTTGCTTTTGTTCTGTTTCTTTCTTAGCTTGAAGAATAAGTAATTCCTGTGCCTGTTCTTCTTTTGACTTTTGAAGTTGCTTGAGCTCCTCGATACTTCCATTTATCTCTTCTAACAAATGTAATGATAAACGTGGTACTTCTTCAGATTCGTCCGCTTTCTCATTTGCAGGAAATTCTGCTTCTTTAATAAAGAATGCCACTTCTTTAATATTTTGTTCGGTTGTAAGCTTCCATTCTACATAGGTTTGATTCCATTTGTTTTGTAGTTCAATAATCTGTTGGTGCTCTTTTCCTAGTTCCTGTTGCTCTGTACTCAACGCTTCCTTTTGTTTCTCTTTCTCTTGTTTTACCCGTTTATTTTCTTGATAAAGTGTTTTTTCTTTTTCAAAACCTTCTATTGTTTCCACATCTTTACCAAGCTTCTCAAGCTTTGCTATCGTTTTTTCCAATTGTTCTTTTAGTTGAAGCTGGAGTTCTTTTTCCTTAGCTTCTTGTAAACGAATCTCTTGTAATTCTGTTTTCTTAGATAGAAGAACATTTTGTTCCTGAGTAAGAGCTTTTTCAATATCACTTGAAAGTTCCTTTGATAAAAATCGATCAATTTCTTTTAAAATACTACGAAGAGTTGCTTCCGTCTTATCAACTTCACGTAACGTTTCTTTCTTTTCATCTATTTGTTTCGCAATCTTTATTTTCCAGTTCGTAAAGTTGTTCTTATCGTTTACTAATTCTTGCTCAGTCCCGTTTATGATGACAAAAGAAAATGGATGATTCTCGTTAGTCATTTCCTCACGTAAAAATATTGGAACAGGACTCTTATACATTCTCCCTGTTAGGACTTGTTGATTGATTTTTTGCCATTGCTGCCCACTTACGACTAACCCGTATGGAAGGAGTGGATAAGTTAACATATATTTCGCAATTTCTTCGGGCGTTAATGATTGGAGGAATTGTGTTCCATAAAATACATCAATTCCCGTCTTCTCATCAATCCATTCTTTTAAATCCTTCACATCTTTATTCGGAATCCAGAAGGGTTCATCATTTAACGAATGGTCGATTTGTGTTTCCCACAGTTCTTTTTTTAGTTGTTCGCTTTGTAGTCTATTTTGGCTAAGCAGCTCTTCGATTTCAATCGCATATTTTGATAGTAGCGAATGAGTGAACGGCACTGTAACATGTTCTAACAAACCATGTAGCTTCTCGACTAGTTTTGCTTCTCGTATATCTTGCTTATCTTTTGCTATTTTTAATTCTTGTATTTTATTCTCTAGGTAAGAAATCGTTTGGACGAGTGTACCATGAGATGTCGCAAGTCGATTTTGCACTTCGCTAGATTCTTTGTCCTTCGATTTCAAATCTTCTATTCTTGTTTTTCTATCCTCAATTTGTTTGGTGAAACTATCATGTAAACCTTGTAAGTCATAGGTTAATCGATCACCAAACTCTTTAATAAGTTCTGTCTCTTTTGACTCGAAGGAATGCATTTGTGTATATAGAAAATCAATTTCGGTACTAAGCTTCGTAATCTCTCTCGTTTTTTGTTTATCTTTTCTAGAAAGCTCTTTTTCGTTATTCCTCAAGAACTTTTGATAGCCAACATATTGCGTAAGAGCTTCTTGTATCGATTTGTAAGCCTTCTCCCATTGACTAGTAGCTTCCTCTTTAATTTCATCCATTCTTTGATTCACTTGTTCTAAGCCACTATTTTGTTCCAATTTTGCTATCTGCTGTGAAAGAACATGAATACTTTGTTCGTTTTCACTCCACTCTTTTAACAGAAGCTGAAAAATGAACTGTTCTTTTCGTTCCAGTTTTTCTTTTACGTTTTCTTGAAGCAAACTATGTTTCTCTTTTTCTTCTAGTAATTTCTTATCCCAATTCATGACTTCTCGGTGGGCCCTAGCATACTCAAGATTGTCTCTTTGAAAGCGTAGTTCTTCCTGCTTAATTGTTAGTTTATCCATGTCCTGTTCTAACACAAGCTGGGTTTCTTCTTCAATCTGCTTTACATGCTCCAACGCACCAAGCAACTGTCTACCTACTTTTATACTGCTATTAATAATTTCTTTGTGCTCTACTCCAATCGCTACATGCTCTTCAAATGGGACAATGTCCTCTAGGAACTCTTTATGCGCCTGCTCGCGCTTTAAAAGGACTGGCAAATCCTTCGCAATACTAGCCTGGCTCTTAAAAATTTCCACAAGATCATTTTTTTGATGCTCGGTACGATGCAAGACCCCGCTAACAGTTGGAATGATACGTTTTTGAAACAAGGAATGATCATCCTCTGCTCCCTCAAAGTATTTCCCAACTCCACCTTCATCCTTGTTAATCTCTTTCATAATATCCCAATCTTTACGGTTAATTCCGTATGTATCAAGGATACGATGATGTTTTTTTGTATCTCGGTAAACGTCATATCCATTCCACTTTAAATAATCTTTCAGACTCTCAGTTTCAGCAACCTCATCATTTTCATAGAGTGGAATATGCTCGAGTGCTGCCTCTTCCTTACGCTCTAGTTCTTTTGTATAAAACGTGATAGTAGGAATAATCTTTGCTTCTTGTTCCAATGTTTTCGTTTCGATTCCACTTTCCTCATTCATTGAGATTCGCTGTTCGGCCGAGAACATTCCACCTGTAATCAGATGTCGCTGGTCTGCTCCATCCAACTCCCACTGAATGAGAACATGAAAGGTATACGGGACAAATTGTTCTTTATTATTAAAAAAGAATTGTTGGTAATAACGATTGTTTTGTTTTCCCCAAGATGTACCTGGCTTAAGGATTTGGAAGATTGTTTGTAGGAACACCCCTTTTCCGCCACCATTCATCATTGCAATGAGGCCATTTGTTGAGGTTTCATCATTATTAAAATTAAAGGTAGTGTCTTTATATTGTTTTTGCATGCCATCATACTTCAGGCCAACAATTCTAATCGAAAAGATTTTCGGCATGCTCATCCTCCTCTATAGTCATTAATTTCTTAAATACTTCATACCGATCATAATCATGATACAAGTACTCTATTCGTTCAAATAGCTCTTGTTTTGGAATTACCTTAGGGATTTCATCCCGGTCGAGAATAACAATTAACCCCTCTGTCTCTAAAAGTCGCATGCTACTTGCAATTAACCCAATTCTCGTCCGTCTATTCCCTTTTCTCAACCCATAATCATCTGTGTCAACCTCCATGTATTTCCATGTGGTCACGACTTCCTTCATATCTATCCGCTCTTCTTCTCCAAATGTTGGCTTCGACTTAAGAATGCTATCCCAATTCGTTATAAGATCATTCACTTGTCGTTCTAATGCATAGTAGCTTATTCCTTCCCGCTTCGTTCGAACCTTTGCAGCTTGGTTGCGGTCGATTGTAGCTAAAAAAGACATCATTATAATACTCATTAAATGAAAATGTTTCTTAGTTTCAATTTGCTTATGCTTGTCTTTCATATGAGTGAAATTCGTTGCAAAAACAGAACCAGTTGGTTGCACAACTAATTGAATCCGTTTTGGCGCTTCAATAATGTATGTACCTGATTCGTCTGCTAATAAAAGGACAGTCTGTCTCACTTCTGGCTCAAAATATGTCTGAAAATGTTCGCTTGATTCGTCTATGACCTTATCTTTTAATAACGTGAAATAAACAGCTGATGCTTTTTTTACTGCTTCTGCATTCATCATTTCCCCTCCTCTACACATATTTTAAATGGGGTAATTTTCATACGATACCACTGGAAAGGCGCTGCGCGGTGGTCAAACTCCGTATATATTTTTAAGCCTTCAAACACTTGGAATTGTGGGTATTCCTGCATCAATTTATATAGAAGAATTTCCCTCTCATCACTTAATGTTTCTTCCTTTCGATGCAATACTTGAACCTTCAATGGCTTTTTATCAAACATCATCCATAAATCTATCGTCTCTGATTCTTCAAACCATAGATCCTGTACTTCTAATGGAAGGTCTGCTAAATCTGCTAATGAGAATTCTCTATAAGTTTGTAGATATTGAAACACATAACTCCATGCAGAAATAACAGAATTCCAATCAGTCACTCGCTTTTGAGTATTGCTTTCTTCTACTTCATCCTCAACCTCTACATCTTTTGATTGTATATCATTGAATTCTTGTTCTCCCCAAATCCAATCAAGGGGTAAAATAAATTCATTCTTCGGTGAAAATAAAGGTGATAGTATGTGTTCAATAGAGGCAAATGATTTGACGCCTTCTTTCATAACCCAGTTTTCGTAAAAATGCTCTCGGAACGAAACCAAGCTGTTTTCCCAAAACAGGGAAGGGTTTTCTACCTTTAGTTTCATCTCATATGAAATGTTTTGAATCACTAGTTTGGCAAAACGATCATGTAATTGTCTTGTATGGCCAATTTTTTCTTGTAGAAGAATCAACTCTTTCTGGATAAGATTATCTTCGT
This sequence comes from Ferdinandcohnia sp. Marseille-Q9671, assembly GCF_976954385.1. Classification (NCBI taxonomy): domain Bacteria; kingdom Bacillati; phylum Bacillota; class Bacilli; order Caryophanales; family Bacillaceae; genus Ferdinandcohnia; species Ferdinandcohnia sp. Marseille-Q9671. Next base: position 544,124 of record NZ_CDRJTA010000003.1, on the reverse strand, counting down.
GATTTCTTTGTTTTGTTTTTTCAATCATACTAGTGATGGTACGAAAGTGATTTTTTTCTTCCTCAAATTGCTTTTCAATCTCAATACGATTGTCTGCCCTTTGCATTTCCTCTTCAATTATTAATATTTTGGGATTGTTGGTCATTTCCTTTTGAAAAGAGAATTCATTTGCCATTAAGCGGTTTACCCGTGAAATGAGGTGATCGAGGTTTCGAGTAGCTTTCCGAAAATTACCATTTTTTATCAACTGCATACTATAGAGTTGTTCAATTGTGATCGAGAATTCTTCAGCCATTTCCCTGCTCATAAAAATCATTTCTTGCGCTACATCTGTAAGCTTATATACAATCTGTCCGCCTAGCTCTAAATTCGTATATAATTCATCCATTGTGACATAACGAAACACTTGCGTTTCCCAGGATTGTTTTATTTCATCGTAATATAGTGCTTCAAATGGTTTACTATACTCTTCTTTCCCCTGATACAGCAGACCACTGGTTATTCGTTCAATTTGCTTTTCATCCGCTAATAGCTTCATTTGTTTAATAGATTCTTCAACCATATACTTGATATCTGATTTTCGTCTATTGTCATCATCATTTAATTCTCTGTAAAAGATGAGGAGAAGCACTTGCATGAGAATCGTTTGAATATGAGGCTTCAACTCCCCTACTTCCATTCCCCTTCCAAGCTCAAACAGTGGATTTAATCGTTGCATTCGCTGGGCAAATCCTTCCCATGATTCGTTCACATCCATCTCCTCCATGTTTCTATTGTTAGAACTTCTTGTGGGACCCGCTTATTTTCCTGCCATAATGTTAGCAATTGTTCTTGTTCCTCTTCCGTAAACCATTGCAAAAATGCATTACGGTAGTGAGTGTTTTGTGTTTGACCACTTTTTTGCTTATTCTGTTGGTCTGTACACTCCAGCATTTTGCGATAAATCTTTAAGGCTGGTTGAATCGTGCAATCTGGATATTTTTCAATAAGTCTTATGAGAATACCGTATCCTGCAGCATCCAAATCTCCTGCGTAGTAGAAAAGGTAGTTTTTAGATGGAAACATTCGAAAGAAAAAAGAAAAACTGCGTTCGATTTTTGTCCCTTCACCATAAATAATTAATTCAGGTTCATAATCTAATTCGTTTTCTTCCAGTAACTTGATTGAGGTATGGAAGAATGATAGATTTTCAACAATAAGGACTCTTTGAATATCTTTCATCTCTTTTCCTTGTTTGATCCAAAATACAAATGGCTCTCCGTAGTGTACCATTTTAAGCTGTTCTTCAGAAATCCCAATTCTAGTCAGGAAGCCTTTTCCCTCAGGAAAACTCTCACTATCTAGTAAGAATTTTTCATGTCCAAAAAGCTCCAGACTTCTTTCTTCGACTGACACAATTTCCCTATCCTGGCTAGTTTGAAGAAACTGATAGATTTTTTGGATTCGATTCCACTCGTCTCTTGTTTGCCATTCGGGATACCGTTCATAGAAAGAAAAATCAAACGTATCACTTGCTTTCATCATCTCGAGACGATCCCATTTGACTTCATGAACTTTCATATTTACCCAATAAAACAAGGAAAGAACTGGGGTTCTTCCATTGTACTGATTATTACGAATGGGAGTAAGAAGTCCTTCTGCTTGCAACGTTTCAATCGCATGAACAAACAGTGTATAACCATCCATTTCAAAATAATCATCTAATAGCCTACGCAACTGGAGCTCTAGATCATTTATATTAATTTTCTTTTTTTGTGTAGGGTGTTGGATATCTGAAATAAAACCTCTCACCCGAGTTTCAACAACATCGATTGTACTCACCTACTATTATTCTCGTAAATTCAGAGAAATCTACTCTACTTATTCTTTAGGACATCCTTTTATTATAAACTACTTCGGTTATGGTCAGTAAATGAAATTTTTAGTACTATTTTTTGGATTGAGTTTTAGATTCTGCTGGCTTTTCCCATTCTTACCTTTATAACGACACGAAGCAAAAAGGCCAATACTTTGATTTTACTCAATGTATTGGCTTTAAGTTGAAATTATAGGTTGGTATGAATGTAAGGTGTAGTCCCAGTTGTCTCCTCGTTTGTAGATTGGGACATTACTTTTCATATATGGGACATACCTAACCGTAGGGGACATTATTTTACATTTATGGGACATACCTAATTGTATAGGACATTACTATACATTTATGGGACATTACCTGGCTTATTTGGGACACTACTCTACGAATTATGGGACATTCCTAGCAATTTATGGGACACTTCTTTACATTTATGGGACATACCTAATTGTATGGGACAATACTATACATGTATGGGACATTACCTGGCTTATTTGGGACACTACTTTACATATATGGGACAACTCTAGCAATTTATGGGACATAGGAAAATGCCTTCATTTATTTATCCATGTTGTAACTGTTTCAAACGGTTTTCGTTTCCCAGTAGGAAAGGTCCGTGATGGATAGCCGAAATAAAGGAAGCCTAAAACCTCACCCTTTTCAGACAAACCAAAGAACTCCTTCATTAATGGGTCATATGTCGGCTTTCCGGTTCTCCAGAATCCTGCCAGTCCCAAGCTATGTGCTTCTAGCAACATATTTTGAATACATGCGTAAACAGCACCAAACTCCTCTATTTCTATGACCTTTGGATTCTCACTTGGTTCAACAGCAACCGTAATGATTACCGGTGCACGAAACGGCTTAGACTGAACCTTTTCAAGCTTTTTCTCGTCTGTCTCACCACTATTCTTTGCTATTTTGAGTAGTACATCCCCAAGTCGTCTTCTCCCTTCTCCTTGCAAAACAAAAAAACGCCATGGTTCTGTCCTAAAGTGGCTTGGAGCCCAAGTTCCAGCCTCTAGTATCTGTTTAATAATACTTTCTTCCACCTCGTCACTCTTCACAAGCCCAAAGCTTCGCCGGGCCCTAATTGCATCATGCACATCCATACAATCGCCTCCTGTAAAGGTCATTATTAAAGTGTATACATATATATGGCTAAATAGTAACATTTTAAAGAAACTGAATGCCTTGTGCTGTCAAATCTATATTACTAAAATAAAATACGAACACTTTACAATTAAAATAAAAATAGACATCCAGAAAATGATTGTCTAAAAAAACATTGATAACTATGAGTTGCTAAACTTGACGTATTGTCTTTTTAAAAAGTTTTACTCTCCTTATTTTTTAACATTCTAATCCAGCAATTCCAAATCCCCCTGGTCCAGCATGGGTAGAGATCATCGCGCCAGCTTGTATCCAACTGATATTTTCAAATCCATATTTTTTTGCGATTTCCGTCATTTTCACCTTAATCTCTTCATCTAGGCCAACGGAATATATTAAATAAATTTGTTTTTTATCGATGTCGTATTGATTTAAATAGTCTTGCATAAGCTTTTCGGTGACTGAGCTCATATTCCCCCGGTATTTTTTAGTAGATGTGAGCTTACCATCTATTAATTCAATACAAGGCTTAATTTTTAACAAGGCTCCTCCTAGATAAGCAAGGTTACTAACTCTTCCACCTGCTTTTAAAAATTCTAGACTGCCAGGAACAAAAGCTAGTCTGGATTTCGGCACGATGGCTTCGACTTTTTTTACTAAATTTTCAGGATCAATCGTGGGCTCATTTGCTACTAAACCTACTGCATACATCACAATAGCAGCAAGTCCACCTGTAACGTTCAACGCATCAATTAGGTAAATATCATTCAACTCTTCCGATGCAATAATGGCATTTTGAAAGGAAGAAGAGGCCTTAGACGTGTATCCAATATGGATAATGACACATCCCGGATTGTCCGCTTTTATCTGTTTAAAGAACAGCTCATATTCATAAACATTTGTAGCTGTTGTGGAGGGAATTTTCTTGGTACGCTCATAATATTCATATATATCCTCGACCGGCAATGCCCCATCTAAATAATCCTTATCACCCATGATAACGTGCATCGGAACCACTTGGACAGAATGTTTGCTAGTCCAATCTAAAGGTAAATCCGCGCCACTTTCCGTAGTTAATATAATTCTACCCAATGATAATTCCCCTCTCATCTCCTATAACTGTTCAGAAGATATCCTTTGTACTTAATCCTAACTATACAGTAAACGAGTGGACTTTTCAGAATTTTTTAGTGATTCAACTACCTCAATATGTTTTTTGGATATATGGTATGCAGGATGCTTGCCTTTTATTGATGCATGAGTTGTACACGTTTTCCTCAAAATATCCAAATAACCTTGGGGTACCTTTCATTTTTACGTTCAACCAGCACTCCGATTGTTCTCTAAAGCTCTATTAGTTCTGATAGCAAGTTTCATACTCATTTTTCATCAGTAAACTCCTACATGCTAGACCGCTATCATGATAAATATCTTTGCCAATCACCAATTCAATATTTCTACTTGAATTTGGATAGGTAGGCTCTTCATTCACAATATATAACGTATCTTCATCCTTCCATACCATAGAGAAGTTACTTTTTGCATCACTATAATAGACTGTCTTTCTCTTATTTTCCTCATTATAGGTGATTTCAACCCATACATTTACACCACCAGCAGCTCCACCATAGGTCATATAATAAGCATTTGCAGTAAATTTTCCTGTGGGAGAATCAACAGGTCCCCTAAAAAACTCACCATTCAAGTTATCGAATGTAAAAAAGTATTTGGTATAACCTATCAAACCGAAACCTACTACAATTCCTATTAAAGATGTGATAAATAATTTCTTAGGAAAGGGCTTCTTTTTAGTAACATACATAATCAATTTAACGAAAAAGCTGATAACTACTAGTAACGTAATAAAAGTAATAAATAGACCTACTGGATATACATAAGTATTCATGACTGCTCCTTTACACTCAATAAACTGACTGTAATCACTAATCTATATTATATGATTTTTGCTATTATTTTTACATACCCGACAAGAAATGATCAATTGCACGTTATGCATCCTTTAACAATGGATATCTATTCCTCTATTTCCACATTAATCTACAAACCTAGACAAACCTATAGTATAATGTTTAATTAGATTAATAGATTTGCAAGGAGGTACAAAAGATGGGTAAAAAGAAAATATATTTGTCCGTGACTACAACTGCATTTATTGCCTCTGCATTTATTGGTGCGGAAGAGACTGATGCAGCAAGCTTGTATAAAGTTCAGAGTGGAGACTCACTGTGGAAGATTGCTCAAAAACATGATATTACTGTTACGCAATTAAAGACTATAAACAGCTTAACAAGTGATATTATTTTTCCGAATCAAGTCCTAAAGACAGAAAAAGATTCTACTAACAATACACCTGGTAACAACACGCAAACTGAAAAAGAGACCCAACAACCAAGTACATCAAAAGCTACTACATACACTGTAAAATCTGGGGATACACTTAGTGGTATTGCATCGAAACATAAGATTTCGCTTAATGATTTAATGAAATGGAATAACTTAAATTCAACTCTTATATACCCTGGTAATGTGTTCGTTGTAAGTAAACCAACTACAACTACAGAAAAGCCAAGTAACCCCACACCACAGAAACCAGCTGAACCTCAAGAAGAACCGGGCCAAACCACTACTGTGTATACAGTGAAGTCAGGCGACTCCTTGTCAAGAATTGCAATTGAATATAAGGTTACAGTAGCAAACCTAAAGAAATGGAACAGCTTGAAATCAGATATGATTTATATTGGTCAAAAGCTAAATATTGGCGAGGGTGGTAAAGTAGAAGCTCCTAAAGTAGAAACCCCACCAACAAACAGCAGCTATAATGTAGATGAGTTAATTAAAGTAGCTAAAAATCAATTGGGAACACGTTACGCATGGGGCGGATCTACACCTAGTGGATTTGACTGTAGTGGATTCATATACTATGCCTATAAGGCAGCAGGATTAGATACGAATCGCTACTCAAGTGAAGGTTACCATATGCGCTCCTATTACGTAAATACACCTAGTGTTGGTGACCTAGTATTCTTTGAAGGAACCTATAAATCTGGTATTTCTCATGTTGGAATTTACATTGGGAACAATGAATTCATACATGCTGCAGATAACGGCGTAGTAATATCAAATGTGAATGAATCGTATTGGAAAAAACATTTTGAAGGATTTAAGAGGTTTTATTAAGAGACTATTAATCAAGAGGAAGTTAGTTCTTAGGAATTTGACTTCCTCTTTTGTATGTAATTTTCTTGCACAAATTAAATAATGATCGTCACAAAATAATGAAGAAGAAGATGACCACCCGGATTTTCTTACAATATTTATTGCTCCTTATTAACAGGCTGTATCCTCACCGGCGCGCCACATATCAACTGTTTTATGGATAAATTGTTCCAATCCCGTATCTTTAATCTTTAACGATTTTTTAACGCGAATGCAACCTTTTCCATAATTATAGCCCGATAATAAGGTTTCTGCATTTTCTACCTTATCGATTGTTCCTACATAAAGGCTAACATAATGTTTTTGTGCGTTTAAGGCAAAGACATAGTTATCATCTTTACCATAATTCAACATCTTATAGCGAATCACCTCTTCCATTTCAGGTGCATAAGCAAAAATCATTTGTCGTATCTCGAGCA
>NZ_CDRJTA010000003.1:0-530000 GCF_976954385.1 Ferdinandcohnia sp. Marseille-Q9671 | reverse complement strand
AATTTCACCGTACGACCAAGGTTCATTTTTTTTGGATAAAACATGTAGTATATGACTAGCTCCTAACTTCGCTCTGGAGTGAATGAGAAATTCACTTGCTAGGAACAGAAGCTCTAAACGCTTTTCTAGAGATTCTTCACTTTCCACTAGTTCAATATATAGTTTGTATATTTGAGGGTCTATTTGTTTTACCTGATTCCAGACGGTGACCTCTGGGTGGAATCCATTTTCGATAATAGCTAACCTTCCAAGATGATGGAGTGCATGAATGACATAATTATATGCGTCTAAATAATGGTTTGCATTAAAAAATGCTTTTCCATCTTGATAACGTCGAATAAGCTTTGTAAACTCAATCCCCATTTTAATTTGTCTTTCGTCCGCAGGAAACTCATGAAGTTGCTTCTTTAACTCAATAATATATTCATTTCGATCAAATAGGACCTTACCGTTAATAATCCAATCTACAATCTTTCGATTAGAACTCAGTAATAGCCATTCTCTTACTTGGCTTTCTCGGACTGTATACAAAGTAGCTTTGCCATTCTCATATTCATAATGCTTAATAAATGCATTTTTCTCTGCTTCTTTTACGATTACAAGCAACGCAATATCGAAGTAATCTGTATGTATAAAAGCATCCTTCCCCTTTTCTATCAAGATAATGCCAAGCGTGTTAGGTTGACTTGCTCTTTCTTGATATAGGGGTCGAAGTAAATCCTCCATTTTGATTTCCTCCAATCAAATCGTTGGATATATATTTCGACGTACAAAAGTAAAAACCTTCACATTTTATGTAGATTCTTTTTTTTATTTTTATCTTTCGGTATTTATATTGTATATTATATGGAGGAGGTTGTATGAAAAATGGGTGTAAAATATTCTAGTAAAATTAATAAAATACGTTCTTTCGCTCTTGCATTGATCTTTGCTGGATTTATTGTAATGTACGGAGGGATCTTCTTTAAAGAGAATGTCGTGGTAATGACCATCTTTATGCTTTTAGGTCTAGTATTTATTTTGGCAAGTACCGTTGTTTACTTCTGGATTGGATTACTTTCCACTCGGACAATCCAAGTAACTTGTCCATCCTGCCAAAAGCCTACGAAAATGTTAGGCCGAGTAGATGTTTGTATGTATTGTAAGGAACCATTAACACTTGATCCAGAGTTAGATGGAAAAGAGTTTGATGAGAAATACAATAGCAAAAAATATAATAAAGTAAAAAAAGGCTGACAGGTTAACTTGTCAGCTTTTTTAATGTGCAACTTTCTTTTGACACTCTTGGCATGAGCCATAAATTTCCATTCGATGATGACTTACCTTAAAGCCTGTCACATGTGCAGCTAATGCCTCTACTTCGTCTAATCCAGGATAATGGAAGTCTACTATTTTGCCACACTGTTCACATATCACATGATAGTGCTGTGTTGTAATAAAATCAAAACGGCTAGAAGCATCTCCATAAGGTAACTCCTTAACTAAGCCAACTTCACGAAAAACGCGAAGATTATTGTACACAGTTGCTACGCTCATGTTTGGAAACTTACCTTCAAGTGCTTTATAAATATCATCAGCAGTCGGGTGACTCATTGAATGAATTAAATATTCTAGTATCGCATGACGTTGCGGAGTGATTCGTACTCCGGTTTCTTTCAACGTATCAAGCGCTTCTTTCAATTGATTGTCTGACACCGCCATGCACCTCTTTTCTAGTAAGCATTATTACTTTATAATCTTTATAATTAGTGTATCTTGCTCCGACAGGTTTTGTCAACATTTCTACCATTACTATATGACTAATACCATCGGTTTACGCACTTTTTCTGAATATTAGCTTGCACCATGTTACTGATGCAGTGTTGGTTCGCCTTGGCCTAGCTTATGATTGATATATCTTGCTGCAACAAAAAGAAAATCGGAAAGTCGATTAAGATAAGAAGTTACAAGTGGATTCACATTTTCTCCAATCGAAACTGCTTTTCTTTCAGCTCTTCTTACAATCGTTCTTGCAACATGTAAGGATGCACCCGCTTGGCTACCTCCTGGTAATACGAAGTTCGTAAGTGGGGGGAGCTGTTCATCCCATTTGTCAATCGTTGCTTCTAAGAATGTGATATCCGCTTCAGACACTTTCCATTTCACTTCTTTTCCGGCTGGAGTAGCTAACTCTGCTCCTACATGAAACAGGATAGTTTGAACCTTCTTAAAAATTAGTTCAACCTCATCTTTCCCATCGAATTGGTTACCAATTAGGTGACTCAACCCCAACCCTATCATGGAATTGGCCTCATCACAGGTTCCATATGCCTCAACACGAAGATCATTTTTCGAGACTCGCTGTCCATATACTAATGAGGTTGTACCTTTATCCCCTGTTTTCGTATAAATTTTCACTTTAATACCCCCGATCCAAGTCAATTTTATTTATATAATTACTACCACCTTGCTTAAATATATGAAGGTTTTGTTCAAAGATTTCAAACGATCTTGGTTGATAGTATTTAGATTTACTTGATATATGTGGTGTGACAGTTACATTCTCAAATTCCCAAAAGGGATGACCTGCTGGTAATGGCTCCTCCTCAAAAACATCTAGAACAGCATGTGAAATCTGATTTGTTCGAATGGCATGCATTAATACATCTTCCTTGACTAAATCCCCACGTCCAATGTTAATAAAAGTGGCATCGTCTTTCATTAATTCAAAATGCTTAGCACCCAGTAAATATTTTGTCTCATTTGTGCTTGGTAAAACAGAAACGAGATAGTCACTGTTTGAACATATGATTTCCAATCCATTAAATTGGTACATCTCGTCAACAAACTCGTGGCTTTTCCCACTACGATTTAGCCCTAAAACTCGCATCTGAAACGCCTTTGCTAGTCGAGCAATTTCACCGCCGATTGCTCCAACACCTAAAATCCCAATCGTTTTACCGTATAACTCACCAACTGGGAAATTGGTTAGTCGGTCCCAACTTTTATTCTTTTGCTGTTCAACGATTACTTTATTCTTTTTTGTTACATGAAGCATCATAGAAAGCGTATATTCTGCCATTGGGATTTTATGAATTCCTCTAACATTTGTAACCAGAATTCCTTTTCGCTTGATTGCATTAAATGGCATAAGTTCTAAACCAGCTGAAATCACCATAATCCATTTTAGATTGGTCGCCATTTCAATTATACTTTCGTTCAAATCCTCACCATAAGTAACTAAAATATCCGCGTTATGTATCGTTGGTTTAGCTTCATCTATATCTTTACAATAAATAAATTCTTCTTGCGGAAAAACCTCTTTCAGCCTCTCCATTATTTCTTCAAGTGGGATAAATGTTGATAATATTCGCATAGATAACCCTCCTTACCCTTATAGTATCAACTCCGAACAAAAGGTGGTAGTAAAAGATAAGAAAAAGTAGCTTTCAAAAGCTTGTTTCCTGTTTAGACCAAAAAAAGGTGCGAGATTACTCTCGCACAAAAAACGCTAACATCTGAGGAGGTATGCCCTACACTTATAACATACGTACGCTGGTATAAAATTGTATAGACGTTTGACACTATGTTTTGAAAATAGGCTTCTTTTACTCTGTCCATTTGAAATATTTAAGACCAATAAACGTTGATATAAGCAAAATCCCAAAGAGAATTCCGATATCCAGCATCGCATCAGTTGTAAAAAGTGTACCATTCCAGCCATCTCTTAATACATTTACAACATAGGTTAAGGGGACAATTGCCGCTATCTTCTGCAGTACTTCTGGATATGTTTCTAACGGAATCGTTGCACCTGATAAAAACATCATCGGATACATAGAAATCATCGCTATTCCTAATGCTGTCTGCATCCGCTTTGTCACACTTGATACAATAAACCCGATTGAGAAAAAGGTAATGCTGCATAAGGTTAACGCAAGGAAAAACTCAATTGGATTTGTAGTTAATGTTGCACCAAATCCAAACTTTGCTATCAATAAGATCTCGAGTGCTCCAACATATATGGCAATAAAACCTTTTACTATTGTTGCTGTAAATATTGCATGTTGGTTAATCGGGGTCCCTTTTAATCGTTTATACACTCCCTTTTCACGGTCAATCACAATTTGCAACCCCATTGAGAAAAAAGCCGTTGTAAAGATGATGATTGCAATCATACTAGGGATATATGCCTGGAAGTAGTCTAAACCTGCATATGTGTTAGATTCAAACATTAACCCAAAAACGATAAAACTGACAGCTGGTACAATGAAAGTAAATAGTAAAGCTAAGGTTTCGCGAAAAAACAATCTCATTTCCATTTTAGTATGTGTAATAATTGATTGCATGTTTATTGTCCTCCTTATAGTGAAACAGCATATTTTAAGTAAAGGTCTTCCATCGTTCCTACCCCATGTAAATACGCGTCGATTAAGTGTTGTGGTTTATCACAAGCAACAAGCTTTCCCTTTTTAATAATAGCAATTCGATCACAATGCTTTTGGGCTTCATCCATGTAATGGGTTGATAGAAGGATTGTTTTTCCTTCGTCACGGTACTTGTTCATACAATTCCAAAGCTCAAACCTTGCTTGTGGGTCTAGCCCAGTTGTTGGCTCATCAAGAAAAATGATCTCAGGGTCATTTACTAGAGCTAATGCCAAAGATGTTCGCTGCTGCCACCCACCAGATAGGTTTTTTACATATTTATTGAGATAGGGTCGTAACCCCAAGGTATCGATAATTTCCTGTAGATCTCTTTTCTTATCATAATAAGAACAAAATAGTTCTAATGCTTCTTTTACTTTAATCCGATCATATAGGGCTGTTTGCTGCAACTGGATTCCAATTTTTTGCTTAATCTCATTTGCTCCACTTTGTAAATTCACTCCAAGTACCTTTACTTCCCCTTCGTCAGGTTTTCGAATCCCCATCATAATTTCTAACGTAGTCGATTTTCCCGCTCCATTTGCCCCAATGATTCCAAGTATCTCGCCTTTCTTTACATGAAGTGAAATTCCATCCACTGCTTTTACGTCTCCATAACTCTTTGATATATATGTGAGTTCTATTGCATTCTGACTCATAATAAGTTCCTCCCTGTATGTTCTTTCCGCATTTATTTGATTTGTTATCCTTATCATAGTCAGCGAACCTTAACTCAATCTTAAGTCAGTCTTATATCTATATTAAGATTGATGGCACACAAAAAAAGGAATAGCACAAGTGCTATTCCTTAACAGGAAGTTTAATTATAAAGTTTGTATTACCTTGTTTAGGAGTTATATCGACAGTAATAGTGCCCTTATGTAACTCAATAATTTTCTTCGTAATTGCCAGTCCCAGACCTGAACCAGAATCATTCATTCTGCTTTTGTCACCTCTAACAAATGGATCAAATAAGCTATTTGCAATGTCTTCACTAATCCCAATTCCATTATCTCCGACTTCAAGAATAATTGTGTCTTCGGTTGACCAAAGTCGCAAATAAATTACCGTGTTCTCCGGATTGTATTTAATTGAGTTCTGCAGAAGATTTGATAGTGCCCTGTATACTAATTTTTGATCAAAGGAATACAGTAATTTTGAATCTGGAATGTCAACTTCAAGAACCATATGTTTCTCTTCAAATAAATCATAGTGCTCTGCAACGATACCACGGTAAAATTCGCAAATGTCCGTTGTCTCTTTCTTGATTGGAAAATCTGGACTATCTAATTTCGAAAACATGAAAAGCTCGTCAATTAAAGATGTTACTCTAATCGACTTGTTATAAATGTATGTTAAATATTTTTTTGTTTGTTCTTCATCATCTACAAGCCCTTCATATAGAGCTTTCGAGTAGCCTTGAATCGTGGTAATCGGCGTTTTTAAATCATGAGAAATATCAGCAAGCATTTGCTTTTTACTTTCTTCCAAACGTGTCATTTCATTATTTTTTCTTTCTAACTCCTCAGCTGTTCGTCTTAGGTTTTCACTCATTTCTTTGTACTTGATTGACCCCTTCATAATAAATGGCAAAATACTTCCTCCAAATAGTGGTGGCCCTAAATTAATAAGCACATAATATTCCTCGGAAAGTACCACTTGGAAGGCTAGAAAAAGGCCAAATACAGTAAAAAGGCCACACACAACATACATCCACTGAATAGGCAAACGGACAATTTGATAAACAATGATAAATACCATAAAGATATACATGGGGTTATAGACAAAACCAAACAATAAAATGATCGCTAATTGGATGAGAATAAGGGTAAGTGACTGTTTCGGACTCCAATAAACCTGTCGATATGCAAACAAGAATATACTCATTAACAGCAGGCCTAGTAGTAGCCTCTCTTGTGATTCTTGAATTAAAAAATAAAAAGGAATACACAGGTTTGCTATATATAAATATGGGATGAAGCCTTCTTTTTCTGGAAAAATCCAATATATTACCTTTTTCATTATTTCTACCTCATAGATTCATAGGTTTCTATTTTTGATTTTCAAATTTATAACCTAAACCTCTTATTGTCTTTATGTAAATGGGTTTCTTCGGATTTTCTTCAAGCTTTTCCCTTAGCTTTGAGATATGGACGTTAATGGTGTTATCTTCCTCACCACCCATATAATACTCATTCCAGGCTTTTTCAAAAATTTGTTGTTTTGTATATACCCTACCAGGTGAGTTCATTAACAACTCAAGTATCCTGTATTCGATTTTGGTTAAGGAAATGATCACACTACCCTTTATAGCTGAAAAGGAACTTTCGTCTAAAACGATCTCTCCTACCCTAATCTGTCGGTTATCGGCAGCAATCTCAGTAGCTTGAGCATAATTATAACTTCTCCTAAGAAGAGCCTGTACCCTTGCTATGACTTCCAATGGGTTAAATGGTTTTGGAATAAAATCATCCGCACCAAGCCCAAGACCTAATATCTTATCATTATCATCATTCTTAGCAGAAATGATAATAATAGGAATTTGCAAGTCCTGTCTAACCCTCTTGATAAGTTGATATCCATTGATGTAAGGCATCATTAAGTCCACTAGTATTAAATCAAGCTTTTCCTTTTGAATAATTTCAAGTGCACTTTGCCCATCGTACGCTTCTAGAATCCTATAATTCTCTTTTTCTAGATAAAGACCTAATAATTCTACAATCTCTGGTTGGTCGTCAACAATTAATATGGTTCGATTCATTCGAAGGCCCCCCTTCCACCAATTCCAGTTTCTTACCAGTAGTATACCAAATGGTTTATGTTCTTTATAGAGGGAAGTCGTGCGTGACGGCCTACATTTGTGCGTGGGCAGAGAATTATCTACTCATATTCTCAGGGGTTACTCTAGACTTCTTGCAGGACACGTTCTTCCGATTTCCTTTCAATTGTGTACCTCTACACCCTTCTTGCCTTACACACTCTTACCTTATTCCTTCAAGTGTGTACCTCTAGACCCTCCTAGACATACACGTTCTTCCTTTTTTCCTTCAAGCGTGTACCTCTACACCCTCCTAGACATACACATACTTCCTATTTTCCTTCAAACGTGTACCTCTACACCCTTCTTGCCTTACACGCTCTTCCCTTTTTCCTACAAGCGTGTAACTCCAGGCTCTTCTTGCCTTACACGCTCTCCTCTTTTTTCCTTTAGATGTGTACTTCTAGACTCTTCTTGCGGACGCTCAACCGACGTTATCCTCAGCTTTTATTACAACCATTCCTTATGTATCGCCAAACAAAAAAAGCTACCCAGAATATCAGTCTTGACTGATATTCTAGATAGCTCATTCTTGATTTATTTTAATTCAGCTAAGATTTCTTCAATTTTCGCAAGCTCAGATTGTAAGCCGCCACCACTTAAATACCAAAGTGGGCCATCTAAGTAAACCACTCGATTGTTTTGATAAGCTGTTGTTTTCTTAATAATTTCATTTTCCATATCAGCTTTGATGTTAGATTCTCCACCAGTAGCAGCTGTACGGTCAATTACTAATAATACTTCAGGATTAATATCTAACACAGCTTCGAAACCAAAGTTTGAACCGTGAGAAGAAGATTCAATATCCTCTGTTGCTGGCGTAAACCCATAAACGTCATACATGTAACCAAAACGAGAGTTTGTTCCAAAACCTGATAATTTACCTTCGTTATACATTGTTACTAAAGTAGAATCAAAGTTACCAGCTAGTGCTTTGACTTCTTCTATTGCAGAATCAAATTTAGTTAAGTACTCTTTTGCTTCATCTTCTTTATTAAACATTTTAGCAGCAGTATCTACTGATGCTAAGAATGTATTCCAGTAGTCATCCTGAGAAGTTCCAACAAAAACGACGTTTGGAGTAATTTCTTTTAATTCCTCATAATATGCTGATTGACGACCAGAGATAAAAATTGCGTCAGGACCAAGTTCAGCAATGTCCTCTAATAATGGTTCTTTTAAAGTTCCGATATTTACATATTCATCTGAAGCAAATTCTTCAAGATGAGAAGGCAAGCTTGTGTCTTTAGGTACCCCGACAACTCCTTCAACACCAAGTGCATTTAGTGTATCTAGGAATCCATAGTCGAATACAACAAGTTTTTCTGGCATTTTTTCAAAGGTTACATCATCAAAGTTAACTGTTCCTGCTTCTTCACTTTCAGAGGCAGCAACCGTAGGTGAAACTGTCATTGGATACCCTTCTGTTACCGTTTCAGTTTCTTTCGGCTTATCTTCCTTAGCCCCATTCGTGTTTCCTGCTTCTTCATCAGATCCACAGGCAGCTAATAGTAGGGATAATGCTAAAAATGCACTAGCTACTTTCCATTTTTTCATATGTATTCCTCTCCTTAAATAGTATATATGTATTAATTAACAATGAGAATCATTTTCACTGATAACTATTCTCATTATAGTTTCAATCATTATCACCGTCAATACAAAAATCACTAATTTTTTAAATTTTTTCGTATTTTGGTTACATAGCTTCAGACCTTGATTAAGAGAACTCACACACAGCAGGATGATTCCCATTCTAGTACTACCATATCCAGAAAAATAACCTTTATTCTTATCTATAAAAAAGAAGACCTAAAGGCAGTTGTCTCTAGGTCTTCCTATTTTTACGCATGGGAATTGAAATAGACACAAATCCTACATCCGTTTTGTTCTTGAATTGGAATATCCATATCATAAATTTCTCGTAGTGCATCTGAATTGATGATCTCGTTGGTTGGACCATTTTTTACAAGTTTGCCGTCTTTTAATGCAACAATTCGATCTGAATAAACCGAAGCAAAGTTAATGTCGTGTAATACGATGACAACTGTTTTTCCAAGCTCATCCACAAGTTTTCGCAGTATCTTCATAATTTGAACTGAGTGCTTCATGTCTAAGTTATTCAAAGGCTCATCCAACAGTACATAGTCCGTATCCTGTGCGATAACCATCGCTATAAAAGCACGTTGTCTTTGACCACCTGATAACTCATCTAAAAATTTATCCTGAATATCTATTAGATTCATATATTCAAGCGCTTGGTTAACAAATTTTTCATCTTCCTCATCTAAGCGTCCTTTTGAATATGGGTAGCGCCCAAATGCAACTAACTCACGAATCGACAATCTTACATTTAAGAAATTGGATTGCTTTAAAATAGAAACTCGCTTAGCGAAATCAGAAGACTTCCATTTCTTTACATTGTTTTTATCAAGCAAGACTTCTCCAGTATCTGAATCTAATAATCTGCTCACCATTGAAAGAAGTGTAGATTTACCTGCACCATTCGGTCCGATAAACGATGTAATTGTCCCCGGCTCGATTGTAATAGATACGTCTTCCACAACAGGCTTTTTCCCAAATCGTTTTGTTAATCCTTTGATTTCAATCATCCTGCTGCCCTACTTTCTTTAAGTAATAAGTAAATGAAATAAATTCCGCCGATAAAGTTGATAATTACGCTTAGTGTTGTACGTAATTCAAATATATGTTCGACGAGGAACTGACCACCTACTAATGCAATGATACTCATTAAGCTTGCACCAAGAATTAATACCGAGTGCTTATATGTGACCAAAAATTGATAGGCCAGGTTTGCTACGATTAGGCCAAAAAATGTAATTGGACCAACCAACGCTGTTGATGTCGCGATTAATACAGAGGATAGAATTAAAATGTTCATCACCATACGGTCATAGTTGACACCAAGGTTCATCGCATTTTCACGACCCAGTGACATAACATCTAATTTATCCATGATGAGATACCCATATATGAACGCGATTAATAGGATACCTATTGAAATATATAATAGCTCAGCCTTCACATTTGAAAAGGTTGCAAATAAGCGATTTTGAAGACTTAAGTATTCAACAGGGTCTATCATAACTTGTAGTAACGTAACTAGACTCCCTAATAGTGTTCCGATTATCATACCAATCAAGAGGAGCAAATAAATTGGATGCTTGTCGGATCGGAACAGAAAACGGTATAAAATGAGTGCAAATAGAACCATTGCTAAAATGGCAGCACCAAAGTTCAAATACTTATTTAACACCCAAATAGACATTGAGCCGGCAAAGAAATAAATTAAGGTTTGGACAACCTCATACATCGAATCGAGACCCATAACAGATGGTGTTAAGATTCGGTTTTGCGTAATTGTTTGGAATACGACTGTTGAATACGCAATTGCTACCCCTGTTACTACCATTGCCGTAACTTTTATCATACGTCTTGGGAAGGCATAATCAAAGCCACCCTTTATATCATAAAATCCATATAACAAAATACAAATAATTGAAATAACGGCTAGTAGTATTAGTTTTGTACTATTTCGCATATGCTCTCCCCCTAAATAACATAATTAAGAAGATCGCACTGCCTATAACTGCTACCGTTACATTGACCGGAATCTCATAAGGGTGAATAATGATTCTTCCTAAAATATCACAGATTAATAGAAACACTATCCCTAAAACTGCAGTATGGGGAATCGTCTTACGTAAGTTATCCCCTAAATAGAGGGACACAATATTTGGTACAATAAGGCCTAGAAATGGAATAACCCCAACGGTTAAAACCACCGTGGTTGAAATGATAGCTACAAGAATAAGACCACTGTTTAAAACCCACTTATAACTTAATCCCAAGTTTTTCGCAAAATCTTCACCCATACCAGCGACAGTAAACTTGTTTGCAAAAAGATAGGCTAATATGACCGCCGGAATACTAACATATAACAACTCATAGCGACCAGATATAACTAATGTGAAGCTCCCCATCAACCAAGAAGAAATGTTTTGAAGAAGGTCTGCTTCATAACCTAGAAATGTAGTAATTGATGATAAGATGTTCCCATACATTATTCCAATTAATGGTACAAAGATGACATCCTTAAATTTAATTCGATCTAATATTTGCATAAACACAAGCGTTCCTACTAAAGCAAAAGCAAAGCTGAAAATAATTTGTTGTGTATACGTCACGTTAGTAAAAAACAGCATGGAGATTAATATCCCTAGTTTTGCTGCATCCAACGTTCCAGCTGTTGTTGGCGAAACAAACTTATTTCGACTTAGGCTTTGCATAATTAATCCTGCAATACTCATTCCTGCGCCCGCCAATATAATCGCGATAAGACGCGGAACCCGACTTATAAGGAAAATCTGAGTCTCATCTGATTCCCAATCGAGTAAATCTAATGGTTTGATATCAATAGCACCAATAAATAACGAGATGAAGGAGAGTATTATGCTTGCGATTATTAACATCCAAAGTCTCATTTGTAATCCTCATAACCTGTTTATTTCAGTAAGACAATTGAAAACGATTATCATTACTAATACAACTTCATTATATAGAAAGAAAAATCTAAAATCAATATAGAATTACTAAGGGGTGATTCCGCTATCACCCCCAGTCCTATTGCCCCGCTAGTTTTACTTTATACCTTAGTGGAGTTTTCACAAAAGGTTCACAATCTCAATAACAGTGCGCCTCAGGTAAGGTTTTCTTTTATGTATGTTAGAGCTTCTTCTACGTGGCCTTTAACCGATACTTTTCTCCACTCTTTGACTAGAATTCCCTCTTTATTAATGACAAAGGTTGACCGTTCAATTCCCATGTACTCCTTGCCGAAGTTCTTTTTTAGCTTCCAGACACCATAGTCATCTGCTACCTTATGATCTTCGTCTACTAATAATAGGAAGGGCAAATCGTATTTATCAATAAATTTCGTATGTCTATCAAACGAATCTGTGCTTACACCGAGTATTACAGTGTCAAGACTACTAAAGCTTTCGTGTGCATCTCTAAATTCACAAGCCTCTGTTGTACAGCCTGGCGTCATGTCCTTTGGGTAAAAATAAAGGACTACATTCTTCCCTCTAAAGTCTGCCAATGAAACGTTTTCTCCGTTACTTGCCATCACAGTAAATTCAGGTGCTTTTTGTCCAACTTCTATTGTCATCGTAAATAACCTCCTAATTTTCTCCTATTAATAGGTTACATAATTTCAGAGTGATATACAAATAACTGACTCATCATATCTAGATGACTTTTTTCCTTTCTTGTCTTTCGTGCTAAAATAGAATCGTTGAGTTCAAAGCTAGGAGGAAATATCAAGATGAATTTTTCTAAATCAGAAGAAATATATACGGAAGCTCTGGAACATATCGTTGGTGGAGTGAACAGCCCCTCTCGCTCATATAAAGCAGTTGGTGGTGGAGCACCGGTTGTTATGGAAAAAGCAAAAGGTGCTTATTTTTGGGATGTTGATGGTAATAAATACATAGATTATTTGGCCGCATATGGACCAATTATTACAGGTCATGCTCATCCACATATAACAGAAGCGATTTCAAGGGCTGCCGAAACTGGTGTATTATACGGCACCCCAACACCACATGAAGTGAAATTCGCAAAGATGCTAAAAGAAGCCATTCCAGGAATGGATAAAGTTCGCTTCGTTAATTCAGGCACAGAAGCGGTAATGACGACAATTCGCGTTGCTCGTGCTTATACAAATAGGACAAAGATCATTAAATTTGCTGGATGTTATCATGGTCATTCAGATCTTGTGCTTGTTGCTGCAGGTTCTGGACCTTCGACGTTAGGAACACCTGATTCTGCTGGTGTACCAAAAAGCATTGCCCAAGAAGTGATTACTGTTCCTTTCAATGATATCGAACCATTTAAGGAAGCCCTAGATAAATGGGGTACTGAAATTGCAGCCGTCTTAGTTGAGCCAATCGTTGGGAACTTTGGAATTGTTGAACCGAAGGAAGGATTCTTAGAGGAGGTCCTTGAACTTACCCATAATTCTGGTGCACTTGTAATCTTTGACGAGGTTATTACTGCTTTCCGCTTTATGTATGGTGGCGCTCAAAACATGCTTGGAATCACACCGGACTTAACAGCATTAGGAAAAATTATTGGTGGTGGCCTCCCTATCGGTGCGTATGGCGGGAAAAAGGAAATTATGGAACAGGTTGCTCCACTAGGACCTGCGTACCAGGCTGGAACAATGGCCGGAAATCCAGCATCCATGCTTTCTGGTATCGCTTGTTTAGAAGTACTTCAAGAAGAAGGATTATACGAAAAGCTAGATCAGCTTGGAGCTTTACTTGAAGATGGAATTTTACAGCATGCTGCTACTTACAATGTACCGATTACGATAAACAGATTAAAAGGTGCGTTGACTGTCTACTTTACAAATGAAAAGGTCATAAACTATGAGCAGGCAGAAAATACGGATGGTGAGATGTTTGCTAGATTCTTCAAATTAATGTTGAATCAAGGGATTAATCTAGCACCTTCAAAGTACGAAGCATGGTTCCTAACTATTGCACATACCGAGGAAGATATTACTGAAACACTTGCTGCTGTTGAAAAGGCATTTAAACAATTAATGAATAAATAATAAGAAAAGCGCAAGGCGCCCTCCTGTCGGCGACTAGCATAAGACAAGTGCTGACAGAAGGCGCTGTTTGCCTTCAGAAGCGATTGTCTTATGACCTCGAGCCGATGGCGCCTGGAGTTAGACACCAAAAACTACGTGCGAAACTTTATGCTTTCTTATCAAATATAGTTAAACCTGCTGAATTGGCAGGTTTTTTCTTTGCATTTTCATTAGTGACAGTATTTTGGGAATAGTGACAGTATTTCTGAAATAGTGACAGTATTAGTTGGATAGTGACAGTATTTCTGGGATAGTGACAGTATTATATAAAAAGGATCATTTTACACATCTCAAGAGGTTAATTTCGGGCACCAATACGGGACATGTTTCCCTTGCTATAAACATAAAATCAATGTATGATACTGTATTGGTTTAGATTATGTAGAAAAAGCTAAGTATAATAAAACAGCTTTTTTATAGAAAGGATTCGAATAAATGAAACTTGGTGCCCGCATGCTAAAAACGGGAATTGCCATTACTTTAGCTCTAGTGATAGCGAAGCTTTTAGAACTACCTTCGCCTGTATTTGCGGGAATTGCTGCAGTATTTGCAATTCAACCTTCCATCTACCGTTCTTACTTAACAGTTGTGGAACAGATTCAGGCTAATATTATCGGTGCGTTATTTGCCATTTTATTTGGGATGTACTTTGGTAACAATCCATTTATTATTGGGCTAACCGTCGTATTAGTTATTGCGATTAATTTAAAATTCAAGATGGAAAAGACGATTCCTGTGGCCATTGTAACGGTTATTGCCATTATGGAGAGTCCTAGCGAACAGTTCTTTGAGTTTGCAAGCTTACGATTTCTCTCTATCCTATTAGGGATTTTATCCGCATTTCTTGTAAATTTGGTGTTCATACCACCGAAATATGAGAAAAAACTATATGATTCAATTGTGGAGCAAAGTGAGGAAATTTTTAAATGGGTACGTGTTAGTACGAGACATGCTTCCGAATATAACACATTAAAAGAGGATATTGAGAAGATAAAAGAAAACATTATCAATATCGATCAATTATTTCTTCTATATAAAGAGGAACGAAATTATTTCAAAAAGGTAGAATACGAAAAGTCTAGAAAGCTTGTTCTCTTCAGACAAATGATTGTTTGTACAAACCGAGCATTAGAAACACTTCGTAAGCTCCATAGGCATGAGAATGAGTTCCAGGTGATGCCTATACCGTTTCAACAGTTATTTGTAAAGGAAATCGACGACCTCATTCATTCGCACGAACAAATTCTACTGAAATTCGTTGGGAAAGTGAAAGTGCAGGCTCCAGATGAGTTAAAAATGGACTTTGCTTTTGATCGAAAAAAGGTGATTGATACCTTCCTGGAGAACCAGCATCCACAAGATGATGAGGATCAAGAAAACTGGTACCAGTTAATGACCTTAGTATCGGCCATCCTTGAGTATTCTGAACAACTTGAGCGACTAGAAACGTTAGTTGATAGCTTTCAAAATTTCCACAACGAAGTAATTGTTGAGGATAAAGGTAACGCATAAGGAAAACAGCTAACAAAAAGTTAGCTGTTTTTTATTGCTTCATTTTTGGATCTAATGCATCACGCAACCCGTCACCCATAAGGTTAAAACCAAGAACTGTTAGCATGATGGCAATACCAGGAAAAATCATGGTCCATGGTGCTTGAGTTAAGTAGTTTTTAGAGTCGGCGAGCATCTTTCCCCATTCAGGATTTGGTGGTTGTGCCCCCATCCCTAGAAACCCTAGGGCAGCTGCTTCGATAATAGCTGTAGCTATTGCTAATGATGCCTGAACTATGATTGGCGCCATACTATTCGGCAGAATATGGTAAAATAATATTCTCCTGTCCTTCATTCCAACTGCCTTTGCTGCTGTTATATACTCCTCTTCTTTAACACTTAATACCCTTGATCGAATGAGTCTTCCAAAGTTTGGAATATTAATGATGGCAATCGCAATTAATGCATTTTGAAGGGATGGACCAAGGATTGCTACAATAGCTAATGCAAGCAGTATACTTGGAAAGGCAAGTAAAATATCAAACATCCTACTAATCAAATTATCTATCCATCTACCATAATAACCGGCTATAATTCCTAGAAAGCTCCCGATAACTGCTGAGCCCAGTACTGCAAAGAAGCCTACCCATAAAGATATTCTTGCTCCATAAATAATCCTTGATAAAATATCTCTTCCAAAATCATCCGTTCCAAGCCAATTCTCACCAGAAGGTGGCTTAAGTCTGTTTGCTAGCTCTTTTTCATCAATCCCTTGAGGAGCAATTAACGGTGCAAAAATCGCAAGAATGATGAAAAAAAATACGATACAGGTCCCTACAAGAGCTAGTTTATTTTTCCGGAAGTTTCTCCACGCTTCTTTCCATGGAGAAGCAACCTCTTCGTTGTCTTTTTTAGAGTTTAAAGGTACATCATTTCTAGCTATATTTGGCATCTAATCACCCCTTCCTTATTTTTTAGTTATATTTAATCCTAGGATCTATAAGAGCGTATAATAGGTCTACGATTAAATTGATAAAAACAAAGAAGGTTGCGACCACCAAAATACCAGACTGGATTACAGGATAATCCCGATAATTAATAGCTTCATAAATATATCTTCCAATACCAGGCCAGCCAAAAATGGTCTCAGTCAATATCGCTCCTCCTAGTAATAAACCAGTTTGTAAGCCGATGACTGTTAATATTGGAATAACTGCATTTTTCAAAGAATGCTTGTACACTACCCAAAACATTTTAACTCCCTTTGCACGAGCTGTTCTTACAAAGTCAGAACGCATAACCTCAAGCATACTTGAACGAGTAATACGAGCGATTATTGCCATTGGAATGGTTGCTAGCGCTACACTAGGTAAGATTAAGTGCTTTAATACAGTAACAAACTGGTCCGTTCTCCCATTAATAAGTGTATCTACTAAATAAAGACTAGTAACTGATTCAACCGGGTCACGTACATTCTCCCTACCTGTAGTTGGTAATAGGTCTAACTGAATCGCAAATGCCCATTGTTCCATTAAACCTAACCAAAAAATCGGCATAGATACACCGATTAATGCAAGGACCATGGCAACATAATCAAACCATGAGTTTTGAAACCAAGCACTAATGATACCTGCGTTAACTCCTATTACAATTGCAATAATCATAGCAACAATGGTTAACTCTATCGTTGCTGCTAGATATGGCCAAATCTCCTCACTAATAGGTGTTTTTGTACGGATTGATTCACCTAAATCTCCAGTTAAAAGCCCTTTTATATACTCAAAATATTGTGTATACAAGGGTTGATCGAGGCCAAGCTTAGCCGTTAGAGCTGCAATTGCTTCCTCAGTAGCGCGCTGTCCAAGGATAATTTGAGCAGGATTCCCTGGAATTAGATGAATAATAGAAAAGACAACAAGTGTCATTCCTATTAAAACTGGTAGTACCATCCCCACTCTTCTTATTGTATATGCCAACAAGGTTATCACCTCTTTTGTTTGGAAATGTAGTTTCAAAGGGGAGCTGAAATACTCCCCTTCAATACTTCTCAAACACTTTTTTACTCGAACTCAACCTTTGTTAAAATATCTGAACCGGTTGGATGTGGTAATAAATTTAATAGGTTTTTCTTACCTGCTAGTAAAGGCGTGGAATGAACTAATGGTACCCACGGCGAATCTTCATGAATAATTTCTTGTGCCTTTTTGTACAATTCATTTCGTTGATCTTGGTCTGTAATGGTTTGTGCTTCAATTAAAATATCATGAAGCTCATCATTACTGTAGTATGAGTAGTTATTACTTCCGATACTATCTTTATCTAATAAAGTATAGATAAAGTTGTCTGGGTCCCCATTGTCCCCTGTCCAACCAAGCATATATGCGTCGAAATCTCCGTTAGCTGCTTGCTCTAAATAAGTACCCCAGTCAACGGATTTAATTTCCGCTTTTACACCGATTTCAGCAAAGCTTGATTGAATGATTTCAGCCACCTTCATTCCGTCTGGCATATATGGTCTTGGAACAGGCATTGCCCATAGCTCCATTTCAAAACCATCTGGATAGCCTGCTTCATCTAATAATTGCTTTGCTTTTTCTAAATCATACGGATAAGGTTCGATTTCATCATTGTATCCTTCTAACGCTGGTGGAAGTGGATTTTTTGCAGGCTCCGCAAGTCCACTGTAGAACGCCTCAATTATCCCTTCTTTATCTATGGCATGATTTAAGGCTTGACGTACTAGTTTGTTATCAAATGGTGGTCTAGTCACTGTAAATCCTAAGTATCCAACATTCATGGAAGGACGTTCGAATGTCTTCAAATCCGGATTTCCATTAATCTGGTCTAAATCCGACGGATTCACCCCATCCATTAAATCAATTTCACCAGCTAGCAATGCATTTAGACGAGCTGAGTTCTCTGGGATTGATCTAAAAATAATACTATCTAACTTAGGATAGCCTTCCATCCAATAATCAGGGTTCTTTTCTAGTGTAATTCTGTCATTTTCCTTCCATTCTACAAATTTGAATGGACCAGTACCTACTGGGTTCTTCATAAAATCATCACCATATTTCTCAAGTGCAGCCGGACTTGCAATACCAAATGGTGACATTGCTATGTTCTTTAAGAAAGGTGCTTGAGGACGATATAATGTGAATGTAACAGTATATTCGTCTTCAGCTTTTACTTCCTTAATAACATGTCCTTCGTCCCCTTTAAATCCACCAAACATTGTGTAGTAAGGGAATTGATCAGCATCCCCATTCATCCAACGCTCGAAATTCGTAACAACTGCCTCCGCATTAAAATCAGTTCCATCATGGAATTTTACTCCCTCACGTAGCTTAAACGTATATGAAAGACCATCCTCTGAGGGGGTCCATTCGGTTGCCAAGCCTGGGTGTAATGTTGTATCTTGTTCGCCATAGTTAATTAATGTTTCGAAAATATTAACTGTTACCTTAAAGGTTTCCCCTTCAGTCGTTGAAATCGGATCTAAAGAAACAGAGTCACCACCACGACCGAATACTAGTTCTTTTTGAACCTCAGCTGCTGGTGTTTCTTCTTTCGTTGTATCTCCCTCATTGGTATTTTCACTTTCCTTTTCACTTCCTCCACTACAACCAACCAAAGCTGTTGATAGTAAGAGAAGGAATAAAAGTGAGAGAATAAAGCGTTTCTTGTTCAACAAAGATAGTCCCCCTTTATGCCTTTTTATTATCATGAATGTTGCAGTCCCCCCTAATAGTATTTGTTCAAAAAGGAGGATGAAAAGGACCTCGTCGACAACAACGCCACGTCCTTATGTCTTGTCGACACTGGCACTTCCTGTCATGTCGAAAGTTCGAGGCGGCGCAGCTCCTGCGTAGCGGAACGTAAGCTTTTAATACGTGAGCACAGACTACTCTTCCTTGAATAAGCTTCACACGCCGGAAAAGCAAGCCAACGAGCTTCCGCAGGATGTGGTGACTTCGACGTTCGACACAGGACGTGTCGGTATTTAGTCAAAGATCCTCTACTGATGTGTCATTTTCACCGGACTTTTTGAATATCCCCTAATAGAGATGACAAGCAACATAATGGCCTTCTTCCACTTCCTGAAACTCAGGACGTGTTGTCTTGCAGATTTCCATACAACTCCTGCAACGTGTATGAAATGCACAGCCAGCAGGTGGGTTAGATGGACTAGGTATCTCTCCACTAATTTCAATTGACTCCTTTTTGTAATCAGGGTCCGGAATGGGAACAGCATCCAACAGGGTTTGCGTATATGGATGAAGTGGCTTCTTATAAAGTTTCTCGCTATCAGTCAATTCTATGATTCTTCCTAAATACATGACCCCTACCCTATCACTTATATGCCGAACCACCCCTAAATCATGTGCAATAAATATATAGGTGAGACCATATTTCTTTTGTAAATCTTCCATTAGATTCAATACTTGAGATTGAATTGAAACGTCAAGTGCGGAAACAGGTTCGTCCGCAATAATTAACGATGGGTTTGTCATTAAGGCTTTAGCAATGCCAATCCTCTGTCTTTGTCCACCACTAAATTGATGTGGATACCTTTTGGCATGATAACTACTTAAGCCAACAACCTCTAGCATTTCTCTAACTCTACGTTTTCTATCCTCCCTATCTCCAATCCCATGAACGATTAGAGGCTCTTCTAATATTTTTTCAACCGTTTGCCTAGGATTAAGCGATGCATATGGATCTTGGAAAATAATTTGCATTTCGCGTCGTAGCTTTCTCATTTCTGAATTTGAAAGAGAAGTAATCTCTTTATTGTTGAATAAAACCTTACCATCCGTTGGTTCTAATAGGCGCAAGATTAGTCTTCCAGTTGTCGACTTTCCACACCCGCTTTCTCCAACAATTCCAAGTGTTTCTCCCTTTTTAACCAAAAAGGAAAGTCCATCAACCGCCTTTACCTCTCCAATTTTCTTCCCGAGTACTCCACCCTTTATCGGAAAATACTTTTTCAAATTACTTACTTGAAGTAAAGGCTCTGTCATGATTACTTTCCCCCTCCCCAATATGTAGAAAACACCGAACCCGATGTCCCTTTTTATCTATATCGTATAGTTCTGGATTTTCTGAGAAACATCTATCAAAAGCAAATTCACATCTCTCTGCAAATCGACATCCCTGTTTTATCGATCCAGGCTTCGGAACGTTACCTGGAATTGAATAGAGCCGTTCATTTTTAGTCCGGATATCAGGAACTGATTTTAATAATCCTTTCGTGTATGGATGCCTTGGATCTTTAAATATGGATGAAACTTCACCTTCCTCCACAATTTTTCCGGCATACATTACAATGACACGTTCACAAATCTGAGCAACAACCCCTAAATCATGCGTTATTAACATAATTGCCGTTTTCATTTCATCGTTTAAATCCTTCATCAGTTTTAAAATTTGTGCTTGGATGGTAACATCTAAAGCTGTTGTTGGCTCATCTGCGATTAATAGCTTCGGGTTACAAGCCATTGCCATGGCAATCATTACTCTCTGTCGCATACCACCTGAAAGTTGATGCGGATATTCATTCATTAAATCCTCTGCACGAGGTAGACCGACCCGTTTCATCATTTCTATTGCTCTTGAACAGGACTTCTTCTTGTCCCATTTCATATGTATTTTTATCCCCTCTGTCATCTGGTCCCCAATCGTAAACAAAGGATTCAGCGATGTCATGGGCTCTTGAAAGATCATTGCAATGTCATTTCCTCTTATTTGCCGCATCTTTTTCTCAGAGAAATTCACAAGATCCTGCCCATTAAAAAGAATTTCACCACCAACAATTTTTCCAGGAGGTGAGGGAACTAGTCCCATAATTGAAAGTGAAGTAACACTCTTTCCACATCCTGATTCTCCAACCACTCCAAGTATCTCACCCTCGTTAATATAGAAATCAACATGGTCAACAGCTGGTATTTCACCTTTATCCGTAAAAAATGAAGTACGGAGACCAGCTACTTTTATAATTTTTTTCCCCATCCATCACACCTGCCTTTACAATACTTTTTATTAACTAGTTGTCTTAATTATTACAAGTTTGTAAAAAAAGGTTCGGTTGACAAAATATACAATAGACATTTTTAGACACTATTTCCGTGGAAATAACAAAAAAAGACACGAAAATTCGTGTCTTCTGATTTAGAATTAATTATCCAATTGTTGAACCTGAAATAGATTAAAATAATGTCCTTGTTTATTCATTAGTTCGTGATGTGTCCCTACTTCTACAATTTCCCCATGTTCAATCAATACAATTTTATCTGCGTGCGTAATCGTCGATAAGCGGTGGGCTACAATAAAAGTAGTCCGCTTTTTAGCTAACTCTTCTAATGATTCCTGAATCAGATGCTCACTCTCAAGATCCAATGCCGAAGTGGCTTCATCCCAAATTAGTAACGGAGGATTTTTCAAAAATACTCTAGCGATAGCTATTCGTTGCTTTTGACCACCCGATAATTTAACGCCTCTTTCCCCCACCTTAGTCTCGTAACCCTGTGGAAGGTTTTCGATAAATTCATGGGCATTTGCTGCTTTGGCTGCCTCTATGATTTCCTCCTCAGTAGCATCAGGCTTTCCAAGTAGTATATTTTGCTTAACAGATTCACTAAATAAAAATGTATCTTGTAATACCATCCCAATCTTATCACGCAAGCTTCGTACTTTATAAGATCGAATATCAGTTCCATCTACTAAAATTCTGCCACCAGATACGTCATAGAAACGCGGGATTAAGCTTACAAGTGTTGATTTTCCTCCACCACTCATCCCAACTAAGGCGACTGTTTCACCGCTCTTAATATGTAAGTTGATATCTTTAAGGACAATATGATCATCATCGTCATCATATGTAAACGAAACATTCTCGAAGCTTACATTCCCGGAGACATTCTTACACTCGACCGCGTTTGGTTGATCCTCAATATCATATTTTTCATCAATAAATTCAAACACCCTATCCATTGAGGCTAGTGCCTGCGTTAATGTAGTTGACGAGTTTACCAACCGTCGTAACGGATTATATAGTCTATCAATATAAGCAACAAATGCGACTAATGTCCCTACTGTTAAATCTCCCTGAATGACTTGATAACCTGCATACCCAATCACAAGTAATGGAGCAAGATCTGTAATCGTATTTACAACTGCAAAGGTTTTCGCATTCCAGCTCGTATGATCGAGGGCCTTCTGTAGGAAATTGCTATTTTGCTTATCAAATCGCTTTTGCTCATGGTCTTCAATAGCAAAGCTGCGGATAACTGGTATTCCCTGAACACGTTCATGTAGATAACCTTGAACCTCTGCTAATGCTTGTGAGCGAGATCTCGTGAGGTGACGAAGCCTCCCGTAGAAATACTTAATTGAAAATCCATAGAGTGGGAATAGAATAATGGATACAATTGTCAACGGTACATCTAGTGTGAACATAATTGCAATCGCAATCACAATTGTAAAAAGGTCCAGCCATAGATTCATAAGTCCCGTTATTACAAATGTTTTCGTTTGTTCCACATCATGGATAACTCTTGAAATAACCTCACCAGCTCTTGTATTTGCATAGTACCTCAGACTAAGCTTTTGAATATGATCAAAGAGCTGATCCCGAATGTCGTATAGTATTTTACTTCCAACCCATTGTGCATAATATTGTCGGTAATATTCGACAGGTGGGCGTAACACAAGAAATATTAAAAACATGATCCCCATTGCTATATAAAGCTTTGAAAGCTTCTCATCTTGTGCAAGATTTTCTGCACCAATGACATCATCCAATACAAATTTTAGTAGTAATGGAGTTAGCATCGGAATGGAAAATTTAATAATACCAATAAAGATGGTAACAATTATTTGAAACCGGTAGGGTTTCACAAATTTCATATAACGCCTAGTACTCCCCAAACCCCTGACCTTCCTTCATAGTTGTAATGGCTTTGGTAGCAATCCAAGTAGCCTGCTTTTAGTTCCTACTATATAAGTTTGTCAGTAACCTAAAAAAATATGAAAACCTGTTGCTACAATCAACAGGTTACACTAAATATATTAATTCCGATATGTCAAATAACGCTCATACCAAATATCTATAAAATCTGGGGCAAACGGACCTTTCCGTCCACGAATCCATTGTATAAGCTTGTCCACATTGTTTTTAAGAATCTTATCGATTACATCAGGATAGTTCATTTCGCGACGATGACGCTCATATTCATCCTCGTCCAATAGAATATATGTCATATCAGGAAAAACTTTAATATCCAAATCATAATCAATATATTTTAAAGCTTCGTCATCCGAAATAAAAGGTGAACTAATATTACAGTAATAGTACACTCCGTCCTCACGTATCATACCGATAATATTAAACCAGTGCCTTGCATGAAAATAACATATAGCAGGTTCACGTGTTATCCACGTACGGCCATCTGATTCAGTCACTGTAGTGCGGTCATTTCCACCGATGACAAGGCTTTGTGTTCCTTTTAACACTCTTGTTTCTTCCCAAACACGGTGAATATGGCCATTATGCTTATAGCTATGTATTTGTATTCTATCTCCTTCCATGGGAATACCCATTCTCTCTCCCTACTTTCACTTTTGGGCAGCTTTGTCTTATACACCTTTTTGACTCTATTTGTAAGTAATTCCAAAGTTTAAATTATGTACGATTTTGGTAGTTCCGAACTCCAGTTAGAATGTACAAAAACAAAGTAAAACCTTTTCTTCTTATTATAACGGTTCAACTTGGATTTTAAAACAAAAGAGCCACCGGAATTTTCGATGACCCTTTTAGGATTAAACTGTTTGGTAGACTTTTCCTTGATAGGACTTAATGACTTCTTCAGTTTGCTGATGGAATAATTCATGAATTTGAAGTAATTCTTTTTGCATTCGCTTGATTTCATCTTGGATCGACTGAAGCTCAGTTTCTTTCTGAAGTTCCAAAATTTGAGCCTCTATTTCTTGACATCTTTCAATTTCCGATTGAATAAAAAGAAGTTTATCCATGGTTTTTAACTGTTCACCAACAAGTTCATTAAAATTATTCATTAAGCTGCCCTCCTAATTGTCGATCAAATGCGCATTGGTTTATTTGCGCTTGATTTTCAGTCCCAAATGAGATGAATCTTGAAAATGTTGCCACAGGATGTGGCGTCTTTAGACTTCGGTCCTATGAAACCAATCGGGCATTTACTGGCAGTTGCCCGGTAAATGGCCAACTGCTAGTTAATGCGGGAAATTTTTTCTAAAAATCGTTGCATCCGCTGATGATTAAAGTTGAAACATCATTAACTGTTATATCCTATTATTTCTGTAAATAGACTCAATTTCCTTTGTCTTTGTATGTAGAGAATTAGGAGGTTTTGTCAAATCAATAGCAGAAGCGCCTTGAAAGAGGAACACCGACTAACATCCGCCATGTCCTTTGGCAAACGCCAATGTCAGCCCATCCTCGAAAATGCCATGTACTTTCTTCGTGTGATGATTATGCTTTCGATGCTTTCCTTGTGCAAGTATTAACCTCGAGGGGCTAGGTACTGAAGCTAGACGGAAAGAAAAAACACCTCCTAACGGAAGTAGGAAGTGTTTTTTGTACTAAGTATTATAAAATTAGCCTTGTCCTTTGTTAGACTGAGACTGTTGGTTTTGACGTCTAACCTCTTGAGCATTTGTTTCGCTTGCAAATTCTGCACCGAATTGACCTTGACCAGAGCCTTGTTGAGACTGTTGGTTTTGACGTCTAACTTCTTGTGCATTTGTTTCGCTTGCAAACTCAGTACCGAATTGACCACCAGCACCTTGAGATTGAGCGTTTTGTTGTCTTACTTGTTGTACGTTAGTTCCAGCTGAAGTTTTGTTTGGTTGTTTAGCCATTGTAATCACCTCCACGACACTTAATTTGTCCCACAAGTGATTTTAATATCCAAAGATTTTATTAAAAAATGAAGTATATTTTAGCCGAGTAAAGAACATCTACTATTACAGTATCTTTGAACTAGAATTGCCATCCCTAGTTCAGTAATAACCATTTAAAAAAATATTTAGCAGAGCTTTTCTCATAACTAAAGAATTTGATGAGGAAGTTGTGAATAAAATGAATAATGTGGATAATTTTTCTTATATTGGATAATCTTTAATAGAAATGAAATTTCAAAGGAGGGTTATTGAATATGTATGTTGGTCGAGATATGACTCATTTATCAATGCTCCCAAAAAGCGAATGGAAGGAAAGTGAGCTTGCTTTTTTCCACCATTCCTTCCAACAAATCGTTCCATATTTGAATGCGGAAGGTCAGTCCCTTCACCGAGAAATTATCCAAGAAATTGAATCACGAGGTGGTTTTCATCGAACCGAAGCCGATTATACACATGGCACGAGGCTTTCGTACGATTAACCTCCTTTTATTTTGCAAAGGTACTTTTATCAGTGGGGGTCTTCTTACTCCCCCCTGATTATTCCTATCTCTGTTCAAGGAAACTCTTTAATATTTTTTGGTGTGACACAGGGAAGGTGTATTCCTTTAATTCTTCCAAAGTTACGAGCTTTAATGTATCTGTCTCGTTCACCTTTCCAATAATTCTCCCCTCAAATACAGTTATATTCCAAATCAAATGGGAAAAAACATGTTGAATGGTTGTGAATGCTTGTCCAATTTTCCCCTTAATCTCAAATTCTGTTTCGAGAAACTCCAAAAGTTGTTCCTTTTGGCTTTGGAGCGCTGTTACCGTTTCGTGATTTGGGAACTCCCATAAATTTGCTAATAGACCTTTTTCCGGTCTCTTATGAATAAGAAATCTACCTGCCTCGTCTTGTAAGACAACTGCTGCCATCGTACTAGCAGTTGGTGCCTTTTTCTTACTTTTAACAGGGAGTTCCTTTTGAACGCCTTCCGCAAATGCTTTACAATGTTCCTGCACAGGACATAACAGACATGCAGGGTTACTCGGAATACATATTAAAGCACCTAACTCCATCAGAGCCTGATTAAAGGCTGATGGATTTTCCTTTGAAATCAGTTCTCTTACTATATCTTCAAATAATTTTCTCGTTTTCGGCTTTGCAATATCCTCCCAAATCGACAGGATTCTTGAGAGAACTCTCATTACATTTCCGTCTACTGCGGGTTCGGGTATACCATAAGCAATACTAAGGATAGCACCCGTAGTATAAGGACCTACGCCCTTCAAGCTTGATATTTTCTCCACGGTGTTAGGAACTTGACCATCATATCTCTCAGCCACTTCTTTTACCGCGGACTGAAGGTTTCTTACTCTGGAATAATAGCCTAGTCCTTCCCATGCCTTAAGTACTTTTTCCTCATCTGCTTCTGCAAGATCTTCTATGGTAGGGAATGTGGAAATGAAATTATTAAAATAAGGAATGACTGTTTCAACCCTCGTTTGCTGTAGCATTATTTCAGATACCCATACTTTATATGGGTCCTGATCCTTTCTCCATGGTAAATCTCTTTGTTCTTTTTCAAACCATTCGATTAAATCATTTTGAAAATGATCAATCGAAAAACCTTCTAACATCTTCATTTATCATTACCAATTCCTCTCTCAAGGTGTTAAAATTAAAGAAATTTATTTAAAACAGTAAATACTACATGCATTTTTCCAAAGCGCTTTTGAAATCAATATTGTTGGTTACATTATATATAGATACGATTGGAAAAGGAGGTCAACTTGTGGATACAGGAACACATGTCGTCATGGGTCTTGCATTAGGAGGGATTGCCACCCTCGACCCAGTTGTTACAATAGATCCTGTAACAACCCAGGCAGTTATTTTTGGTACCTTAATTGGTTCACAGGCACCAGACCTAGATACGATTCTTAAATTACGAAACAATGCACACTATATAAAAAACCATCGTGGAATCACGCATTCAGTCCCAGCTGTATTGTTATGGCCGATATTGATAACAGGAGTTCTATTATTGTTTTTCCCAGAAGCCAATTTACTTCATCTGTGGATGTGGACCTTCATCGGCGTAATACTCCATGTGTTTGTCGACATCTTTAACGCCTACGGCACGCAAGCCTTACGTCCCTTCTCACATAAATGGGTAGCACTGGGTGTTATCAATACGTTTGATCCCTTTATCTTCCTTATGCATTTACTAGGAATTGTTGTATGGAAAGTAGGAGTCCATCCCGGCGTAACATTCTTTTCAGTGTATGCAATCCTCTTACTTTATTATATCATCCGATTTCGGATGCGAAATAAGGTTGAGGCTACAATTCGCGCAAAAATAAATAATATAACAGAAATCATTATTTCACCAACATACCGTTTCAATCAATGGCATGTTGCAGTTGTAACGGAAGACTTCTTTTATGTGGCCCGTGCAAAGAAAGATGAAATTATTATACACGATCAATTTGTAAAACGTCCGATCCCAGATACTCCCGTTATCAATGCTGCTAAGAAGGATAAGAATCTTGCCGCTTTCCTTTCCTTTTCTCCCGTCTACCGTTGGGAGGTAGATGAATACGATGACTATTATGAAGTGCGTTTTATTGACCTTCGATACCGTAGCAAAGGCCATTATCCATTTGTTGCAGTAGTACAACTAGACATTGATTTAAATATTATTACATCCTATACCGGGTGGATCTTCAGTGAAGAAAAGCTCCGTAAAAAACTAGAGTTAATTCCTGGTTAACATTTTGCACCCATAACACTTGTTATGGGTTTTCTTCCTTTTTCCATAAATTCACGTTCTTGATTTTACATGTTAACAAAGAAAGAACTCCATACTAGTAATACGTGTTTAAAGGAAATAAGCCTTTTAGCACGGTATCCAATTTTGCTTGTAGGAGGGATTCGCATGCGGAACAAAAAAAGAGGATTCCCGAATCAAAGTGGTAATAAATTTCAGGGTAAACCTAGAGCAAAAGCTGAATACGCCTCAACTAGAGCAGATGGATCAATTAACACACATCCACAGGAACGAATGAAAGCTTCAAGTGAACGACACGATTTTTAAAGGAAGTTCTTATGATCAAAGACTAAGAACGCCATACAAGGTCTTTGTTGGCCAAAATCGAGTACTACTTGGAGGTGCGTGTTGTGGGTAAAAAAGGATATAGTAATAACCATTATTCAAGTCCCTTCCAAAAAGCATGGGCGAATCCGAAACATGCTTGGGCACAGGTAAATGGTGAAACAAGACGTACGCAAAACCTCATTATTTTAGAACATCAAACACGAAAACAGTCCTAAAAACAAAAGCTCAAGCACCTTGTACAGCCCTGACAAGCTTAAGACGAGACGGCGAGAAGGTTGCTCTTTAACCTTCTTGACTGACGGATTGGCTTATGACCTCGAGGGGCTAGGCGCTTGAGCTGGGCGCAGAAAAACTAATTTTTAATTTATACACAAGAAAGCCAGAGAGCTTGTCTCTCTGGTTTTTATTATCTAACCAGTAATGAAATTGGTAATGCTTCTTCCTGGTTTTCTTGACCAATGCGGTATCCCCAAGCAAACACACCATTCATGTAGTTGATTTTAAAATAGCTTCCAGGGTCGCCTTCAATTTCATAAGCCTCACCTGGTTTAAAATCCTTAGGATCTAGAAGATAAGCTTTTGCCATAGCTGCTTTTCTTTCTAATACAGCTAGTTCGTTAACCATTCCAAGCTGTTCAGCTTTACGGGCTTTTTCTTTTAATGCTGCAATTTCTTGATTTAATTCATAATCTGTCATCTGGCTATATCTTTTTTCTTGCATGCTACTTCTCCCCATCCTGTAATTGTTCAATAAAAGCCTCAATCATCTCTATTGAAAAGCCTTTTCGATAAAGGACCTGTTTCATTTTTTGGTTATACTCGGCACCTTCAAGCTTCTCGTATTTTCGATGAGCTTTTAAACCATGGTGCTCTAAAGCTAGCCACTCCTCATCGTGATCCTTTTCTATTGATGCCTCTTCCATTGCGATTTGGATGATATCCCATGTGAAACCTTTGCGTTGGAGTGTTTGTTCAAGCTTTTGCTTTGTGTGTCGCTCTGATACTTTTTTATTTTTAGGTATTGTTTTTGTAATGAGTTTACTAGCTGTTTGTATTTGTTCTTCCTTTGAGAACAATTCAAGTGCTTTTGACAGTATTTCAGGATCAATTCCTTTTTCTAGGAGTTCCTGTTTGATAACTTCAGGCCCTTTAGTTGTAGTATTGACCTGAGTTTGAACATAAGCTTTTGCAAATTCTT
The DNA here is from genome assembly GCF_976954385.1 of Ferdinandcohnia sp. Marseille-Q9671. Classification (NCBI taxonomy): domain Bacteria; kingdom Bacillati; phylum Bacillota; class Bacilli; order Caryophanales; family Bacillaceae; genus Ferdinandcohnia; species Ferdinandcohnia sp. Marseille-Q9671. Next base: position 500,362 of record NZ_CDRJTA010000003.1, on the reverse strand, counting down.
CATCATTCAAATATCTATAGTCAGAAAGCTTATGGATTACATCAGGAATAATAGGATCATCAATTTCCTTTTTCTTCAGATAATCAACGACTTCTTTCGTTGAACGCATTCTGTATGATAAATAATTAAGTGCCAAATTAAAAGCCTTTTTTATTTCATCTTCGAATTGGATCTCCGAAATATCTAAGTCGTCAAGCTCCATTCCTTTTTTCAATTGGAATGAAATCAGGACATCTTGATCGACACTAAAAGCATATTCCTCACCTTTTCCATAATCTAAAAAAATATTAAATCGTTCAGCGTTTTTCTTTTGAGTTGTGATTTTTGTTAGTATAGCCATTTTCATTACACCTCCCTTTAATAGTAGCATAAGAAAATTAAAGGATATATGAAAAACTTATTGAAATATATAGGAAATATGATGGAGAGGAAGATATAAAATGAGGATTGCAATTGCCGGCGGGACTGGATTTGTTGGGAAGTCACTTACGAATTACCTTCTCGAGAAGGAGCATCAAGTTCTCGTTTTAACAAGAGATGCATCCAAAACAAGTGATCATCCAAATCTGACCTATGTGGAATGGCTTACAACTTCTAGTAATCCTGAAGAACAGCTCCAAGGAATTGATGCATTTCTGAACCTTGCTGGTGAATCTTTGAATAGTGGGAGATGGACAAAAAGCCGGAAGCAAAGGATTATTGAAAGCCGTGTTAAAGCAACAAAAGAGGTCGTTCGGATTATTTCTTCTCTTCCAAAGAAACCCGAAGTTTTACTAAATGCAAGTGCAATTGGTATTTATGGAACATCGGAAACGGAATCCTATACTGAAGATTCTAGCCTTGGCTCTGATTTTTTAGCAACGACTGTCTCCCTATGGGAACAAGAAGCTAAAGAAGCATCTCGACTTGGAGTGCGAACCTGTTTCCTGCGATTGGGTGTTGTATTAGGTGATAAAGGTGGTGCACTGAATCGGATCGTACTCCCCTATCGTTTCTTCATCGGCGGAACGATTGGGTCAGGTAAACAGTGGCTTTCCTGGATCCACATTAAAGATGTCGTGAAGGGAGTAGAATTTCTTTTACAAAATAAAACAGTATCTGGTCCAATTAATTTTACAGCTTCAAATCCTGTACAAATGAAAGCCTTCGGACAAACAGTAGGCAAAGTTCTTCGCCGCCCCCATTGGTTACCTGTACCAGGATTTGCTTTAAGACTTTTACTTGGTGAAATGAGTATCTTAGTAATAGAGGGACAGCGAGTGCTTCCAAAGAAGCTTGAGGATCATGGCTTTACTTTTTCATACGATACTCTAGAGGAAGCGTTAGAGGATATATTTGATTGATTTTCATGTGCTTCACCTTATTTGATTTTGAAAAGTGACGGTATTCAAGTTCTTTTCAAAAAAATATTGTAATCAAATAGGGTGCAAAAACCTCTGTATTCATCATGAAAAACTTACCTTCATTTCAAAAATTCGACGTGAAATATCATGTTATGACAAGATTCATTTCTAAACGTCGAAATTGCCATAAATTTGATAAAAAAAATTCACAAAAAACCTATTTATTTTTACAATAAATTCGAGTATGATACCTTAAGTGAAGTGAAAATATTCTCTTGTTAATCTAAAAACAACATATAGAAAAACTAAAATTTGGCCAATTACAGATTGGTTATTTTTAGGGAAGGCAAATGGTGCGCCACCAGTTTTCTGGTTCTAGTGGGTTCGATTCCCACCCCGAAATTTTTTTACATTACAAAAAATTTCGAGGGTGGATCGATTACTACCGGTCTGTCCTCTTTGGAGGGGAAACTGATGCTTAAAAAGCGTGAACTTCAAGATAGTCAAGCTCTTTACGACTTAATGGTGCACCCGGATGTCTTCCCATTTGTGCGTCAAAAGGCAAATTCGTATGAAGAGTTTATGTTTTTAACCAAGCAAACGATTGAGTCAGAAGAGCGTGGTGAATTGATTTCACGTACCATCTTAGATGAATGGGGCTCTCCAATCGGCACAATTAATTTATTCGATATCCAAGACAACGCAGGTTTTCTTGGTACTTGGCTCGGCAAACCATATCATGGAAAAGGTTACAACCAAGCGGCCAAGGATGCGTTCTTTACGGAACTCTTTTATGAGTTAGGGATTGAAACAATCTTTATGAGAGTAAAAAAGGTAAATGTTCGCTCGGCAAAGGCAGTTCAAAAGCTACCATTCGTAACATTCGCAAATGAAACAAGAAAAGCATTACTTGACCAGCTAAATGCGAATGGAGACGTCTATAATTTATTTGAAGTTTCGAAAGATTTATATACACTCCACACAATGCGTGTTGGACATGTAACAGAAGAAGAACAATTAAAAGAAGCATAATTATAAGAACGATTATAAATCTATTAAGCAAAAGCAAGTTGTTTTTTCAACTTGCTTTTTTATATCTCAATAAACAAAAAAAAATAGTAGCACAAACCATGACCTAGTCTGTGCTACTAGCGAACTTATAAGAAGGTAAGCCTTTTCATTAGATCGCTACATTATTATTTTTCCCCTTTGTTTTAACCTCATTAATTTTCGCTTGAACATCTTCCATAGTCTTTCTATCTAGTTTATAGAAGTGCATGGTGATAATGGAAATTAATAAGCATAATGCCGGCACGCCAAACGCTAAAACTAATGTTGCTACAAATAGAGGTGTTGTTAACGCATCATTTACAGTTGGGAATGCATCTTTGAAGCCAATTGATGCTACCACTAAACCAACAATTACTGGTGCAAGCGAAGATACTAATTGATCAACAAATGAGAAAATAGTACCAAACATACCTGCAACATAGCGACCAGATTTAGCAGTTTCATAGTCTGACACATCAGCAATCATCGGAACTACTAGAGTTGTAGGAGCTCCCCCAAATGACTGAGAAACAATTCGTAACACCATGAACATGATTGCTACAAATCCAATTGATTCCATAGAAATTGCAGTAGTTGGATCATCTAACAACATAAAAAACGGGAAGAATGCTAGTAGTGCAAACATACCTGCATATGCAGAAATTAAATACGCTTTTCTCAAACCAGCTTTTCTTGCTAACCATGTGACAAAGAAGGTAACCAATAACCCTGGAATTAAGATTACAGCACTAATCGTACCACTTAACGCATAATCTCCAAGTAATATTCCAAATAGCATTACTGTTACTACTGATTCTCTCATTAATGATGTTGCCAGCTTATCCGTTGAAGCAGAAAGTGTAAGTAACTGTAATTGACGATTTCCTTTAATTACTTGCCAGTATTCACGAATAGATGATGTTTCAACTGTATCCTCACCTAAACCGTAATACTCTTTTTTATCCTTTTTAGAAATTCCTATAATTGCTAACACTGTTAGAACTCCCGAAAGAATAATAATGGTTGCAACGAGTTCAATGAATAACGGAAGTGTAAAGTCACTGTATTTTGCAATTAAATAGCTTGATACATAAATTTGCCCACCAGTGAAGAGCAACGCATTGTATGCCCCATCAAAAATCATATAAAGTGGTCTTTTTTTTGGATCATTTAAATGTTTTAAAAATCAATAACTTTATTTAAAAAATTTTCAAATTATTTTGTTGGATTTTTTCAGTTAGGCTTAATCTAACTTTTTTTGTTTGGATTTTTTTGGAATGGACAAAATAATAATACATTACTTAGAAAGTGAGGAAACTAAAATGGCAAAAGAAAAAAAGCGCGATAACAAATCGAAAAGTACGCTAAGTAGTATGCAAGAGGTTTCATATTCTAGGGATTTTAAAATGGCTGATCAAGCTGGTGGGTATACAAGGAAGCAAGCACGTCACTAATTTTACATAGAAGAGAAAAATCAAGGTCATCCTATAAGTGAGTAGGTTGTAACTACAACCTCTCCATTCTTTCAGGGGTGGTGTATACTAATGGGCAAAGCAAAAGGCCAGAAAACTCGTGATAAAAACAACGCAAGCTTACCTAAGAACATGAAATCTGATGGTCGCGATGTTGAATTTTCACGTGAACTCGCTGACCAGGATGATTTAGAGGCTCTAGCACGCTCCAATGCAGCTGATGCAAGAGCAAAGAAGCGGAAAAAGAAATAAGTAACATGTAATCCAAACCGAAGGGAAATATCCTTCGGTTTTTACTTTTTATTAAGGTCTCCTCCCCACCTCCAATTGACGTAAGCATATTTTTAACACGTAACAAAGATGTAACGCATAAAATGAATTGATTGCTTATACTCATAATTCATGGAGGTGAATGACATGGAGTATCCAATTACAAGAGATTATATTCGTTTTGGAAATTCTCGTTCAGGTCAAAAGATAGCAAAGGTACGTTTTATTGTGAGTCATGATACAGGCAATCCTGGTTCAACAGCATATGGTAACCGGAACTATTTTGACCGCTCTCAACCAAATGCTTCGGCACATACATTTATTGATGATAAATATATACTGGAAATAATCCCGCTAAATGAAAAAGCGTGGCATGTTCGCTATAATATCTCAACCGACAACCAGAGGTTTGGTGATGATGCGAATGATGCCGCAATTGGCGTGGAGCTATGTCATGGGGGAAAAATTAATTTTCAAGAGGCATATAACCGATATGTCTGGTATCACGCCTATTTATGTGATCAATACAATTTAGATCCTAAGAGACATATTGTTGCCCATAGTACCTTGGATCCCGCAAGAAGATCGGACCCACAAAATGCATTGCGCCCTAGAGGAATTTCTTGGGAAGAGTTTATAAATGATGTTCAGGAATCTTTTAACCGTGATTTCAAAGGGGTGCCTACTCCCAATCCTAAACCGGTTGTAGCTGGTGTTTCAACGAGGCTCCCGCTACGTAGAGGTGACAAAGGTCCATTTGTAAAGGAAGTGCAACAAGATCTAATAGAGGCTGGCTTTGCATTACCGCGCTATGGCGCAGATGGAAGTTTTGGTCCTCAAACGGAAAATGCTGTGATGCGTTTCCAAAAACGATACGGATTGACTGTGGATGGGTTAGTCGGTCAAAGCACCTTAAACAAACTACAGGAAGTGCTTAGACAAACCAATTCTGCCGATGATGAGTTTCCACTTCCTGATGGAGTTTGGGGTAGAGGAGACAAAGGTGAAGAGGTTCGTATGATACAGCGTGCGCTAAAGCATATTCATTTTGATCCAAAATTTGTAGACGGTAGCTATGGTCCTTTAACAGAGGATGCCGTACGTAGGTTTCAATCCATGTATGCTGCACTTGCAGATGATGGAATATATGGCCCGAGTACAAAAAAATATATACAGATGGAACTGAATGATATGTAACCCACTGGCTTCAGTGGGTTTTTTTAGTTTACCGGCTAGTGACAGTATTTCTGAGATAGTGACAGTATTTCTGAGATAGTGACAGTATTTCTGAGATAGTGACAGTATTTCCAAGATAGTGACAGTATTTCCAAAATAGTGACAGTATTTGGTCTGCTAGCGAAATAAATCGTAGAGAATTACTTTTTATCAATCCTTTTTATTGTATTCCTTCCAAACCTCTTCGTATACTTTCTTCAATGGGATGCCATGCGCTTCGGCAATAATCCTACAATCTTCGTATTCAGGAGATTTTTGGACAGTTTCTCCTTCAAAAAGCCCTTCCTTAACCGTAACCTTCCCCCACGAAGTCATTACCTCTGTGAAAGTTCGTTCTAGTCGATGGACAACTAAGGGATAATACCGTAACCCAAGTGTTGTCGTCTCTGCAAAAAGGATTCTCTTTATTTTATCGAGCTTACTTTGTGAGCAAAGTAGCTGTAAAAGAACAGCCGGACGGTTTTTTTTCATATAAATAGGAGTGTAATATACATCATTCGCCCCTGCATCAAATAATAAGTCCATAACATAACCTAACCATTCACCGGACATGTTATCAAGATTCACTTCGAGTTTTATCATTTGATCATCAATGTGTTCATGATTGGGTGGATGTTGTTTATCCATCTAGATCTTTCCTTTCGTTTCAACTTTCATTATCGCTAGTATACCAATCTTTGTTCTTTTCTGCATAGAAAGCTTGGTAGTCCCAATCCGATTCTGCTTTTCCTGTCTACCCTCTTTTCATATGATTTTAACGATTTCGTAATTGCAATTTCACTATTCCATGAAGTGTTATAGGATTCTCAACATCGATGTATCGGTAATTTCTCCTAACAATTCACACAAAAAAGGCCATCCATTTGCCGAATTCGACTTATGGATAGCCCACTTCTATTTATTAAAATTCAAAGTATTCCTTCGCATTTTGATAGCAGATTCCTTTTACGACATCTCCTAGTAAATCCATGTCATAAGGCACTTCTCCATCTTCTACCCATTCACCAATTAAATTACATACGAGGCGTCTGAAGTACTCATGTCTTGTATAAGATAGGAAGCTTCTAGAATCAGTTAGCATTCCAATGAAACGGCTAAATAACCCAAGGTTAGCTAATGCTTTCATTTGATCTAGCATTCCTTCTTTTTGATCATTAAACCACCAAGCAGTTCCAAATTGGATCTTTCCTGGTTTACCTCCACCTTGGAAGTTTCCAATTGTTGTTCCAAGGATATAATTGTCATTAGGGTTTAATGAGTAAAGAATTGTCTTTGGAAGTGCATCTTCACTTTCTAGTGCATCAAGAAACTGATTTAATGGTCTTGCTAATTCTCCATCATTGATGCTGTCGTAACCAGTATCAGGTCCGAGTTTACCAAACATTCTAGAGTTGTTATTACGCAATGCATGAATATGTAATTGCATCGCCCAATCGCGTTTCGCATATTCTTTTCCTAAGAAAACTAATGTATAGGATTTATACTTTTTCTCTTCTTCAAGAGATACCTTTTCACCTTTAATCCCTTTTTCAAATGCTGCTGCAGCTTCTTCTTTTGTTGCTACTTCAAACATCATTGTATTTAGTGCATGGTCAGATACTCGTCCACCAAGAGAATGGAAGAATTCAATTCTAGCCTCGATTGCTTTTAAGAAATCATCATAGTTTGAGATTTCAACATCAGCCACTTCACTTAGTTTATTCACCCACTGAACATATCCATCTTGATTAATTTCTAAACCTTTGTCAGGACGGAAACTTGGTAATACCTTAACGTCAAAGCTTGCATCTTCAGCAATAAGCTTGTGGTATTCAAGGGAATCAGTTGGATCATCTGTCGTACAAACTACTTCTACATTAGATTTTACGATTAAATCTCTAGCCCCAAATCCTTCACCAGTAAGCTGGCTATTTACTTTTTCCCAGATTGCTGGTGCTGATTTTTCATTTAAGATGTCGTGAACATCAAAAAAGCGTTGAAGTTCTAAATGAGTCCAGTTGAATAATGGATTTCCAATTGTCAGTGGCACAGTTTTTGCCCAAGCAACAAATTTATCATAATCAGATGCATCACCTGTAATCAACTCTTCATCAATACCATTTGCTCTCAATGCTCTCCATTTATAGTGATCACCATATAGCCATGCTTCTGTGATATTTTTAAATGTCTTATTTTCATAGATTTCTTTTGGACTTAGATGGCAGTGATAATCAATAATAGGCATATCTTTTGCAAAATTATTGTACAGAGCCACTGCTGTGTCATTAGATAATAAAAATGTTTCATCCATAAACTTTTTCACTTTTATTCCCCCTGCTTTTTTTATTTTATAGTAACCCAATAAATTGGTAGTTACAACCATAATTGGAAGTTGTTACTTGACTATTAATGGTAAAGGGGTATCTAAGATAGACACCCCATTTCTCTATTCTATTAGTAGATCTGGTAGGAAGAGAGAAAACTGCGGTACGAATGTAACTAGTAGTAATGTTACAATCATCGCTGCGTAGAAAGGAAGCATCCCTTTTACTGTTTTCTCTATCGGTATTTGGCCGATTGCACAACCTACAAATAGACAGGTTCCTACTGGAGGTGTAATTAAGCCAATCGCAAGGTTTAGGATAAGCACTACACCAAACTGCACTGGATCCATACCAGCTGCTGTTGCAACAGGTAATAGAATTGGAGTTGCAATTAAGATAAGTGGAGCCATGTCCATAAACATACCCAGAACTAATAAAATTAAGTTGATAATCAATAATGTAACGATGTCATTTGGTGAAAACGCAAGAAGCCCTTCAGTAACCATTGCTGGTACTCTTAATAATGCTAATAACCATCCAAATGCTGATGAAGCAGCAATAAGGAAAAGTACCATTGATAACGTTTTAGAAGTTCTTACTAAAATAATACGCATTCTTGATAGTGGAATATCTCGATATACAAAGAATGTGATAATGAATGCATATACAACACCTATTGCAGCTGATTCAGTAGCTGTAAAGATACCACTTATGATACCACCGATAATAATTACTGCTGTCAGAAGACCTAATAAACCTTCTCGAACGATTTTTGGAATTTCTTCACGTTTAACTGGTTCACCTTTAGGATAATTACGTTTAACCGCGATTAAATAAGTTACAACCATTAGAATTAATCCTAGTAAAATACCAGGTACAATTCCACCCATAAATAACGCACCAACTGAAACCCCACCTGCTGCAGTTGAATAAATAATCATGTTATGACTTGGTGGAATCATAACCCCTTGTGCGGCACTGGATACAGTTACGTTTACTGCATAGTCAGCATCATATTTTGCTTTTTTCATCATCGGAATTAATACTGATCCAATTGACGATACGTCTGCAACTGCAGAACCAGAAATCCCGCCGAAGAATGTACTTGCCAAAACGTTAACCATTGCAAGTCCACCACGGACTTTTCCGATCATAACGTTCGCTAAGTTAATTAAGCGTCTTGATATTCCGCCTTCATTCATAATTTCTCCTGCTAAAATAAAGAATGGAATCGCTAGGAGCGAGAATGAATTAAGTCCACCTACCATACGTTGTACAAGTGCTGCTAAATCAATATCCATATAAATTCCTGTTAGAAATGATGACACTACTAAGCTTAGTGCAACAGGAACGCGTATAAGTAAGAGAAGAACAAAGCTTCCTAATAATATTAATACTTCCATTTTAATCTCACTCCTCTATCTGATCGTCCCATTCTTGGTGCATACCCTTTTTAAATAATAATTCAATACCATAGAAAAGCATTAAGATACCTGAAACGGGTATTGCAGCATATAAAACACTTTGTGGCCACCCAGTTCCTGCCATTGTGGAGGTTGACATAAGTGATGTAAATCTAAATCCATAGATAATAAAAATAATTGCAACAATAATAACTAGTATTTTTGCGATAATGTCACATAATGTTTGTAACTTTTCTGGAAATATCGCAACTAATGCTCCTACGCCAATATGAAGCTTATCTCTGAAACCAACAGCAATTCCGATGAAGCTTACCCACACTAGTAATAGCATAGCTACCTCCGTTGACCATCTTGGAGTATAGGTGAAAAAATATCTTGTAAAAACTGTTCCAGCTACAATAAGGGACATTACCGCAATGAAAAAAGCAGTCAGATTGTCAATTCCATTATTAAACATACTTTTGATTTTTTTAAACTGTTCCATTTTACTAGCCTCCTTAGAAGAACACTCGATGATTGTCGGGACTCAGAAGAAAAGCAAAGCAAAAGTTGCATTATTCTTTCTGAATCCGTTAAAAAAATAACGAAGCTTTTCATTACCTTTTTAACTTGTAAACTGTTTTTATGAAAAGAATCATAGAATACAAATCATTCTTTCTTTCAAAAATTATGAGGCAGCCCTCCGACAAGACATTATACATAAATCCTGAAGGAGGGATGACTGCCATTTGTACTTCAACTTGTCCTAGTAATTTGTTTTTATTCTACTGCTTCGATTTTTTCAATCCATTCGCTAAATGCTTTACCATGCTTATCGTAAACTGGTTGAACAGCTTCACGCCATGGTGCTGTATCAGTAATTTCAACTACTTCATTTCCTGCAGCTTCAACTTTTTCTTTTGCTTCGTTCTCTAGATCAGCCCAAGAATCTTTTTGAGCTTGTTGTGATTCCATTGCAGCTTCCTTGATTGCTGTTTGGTGTTCTTCGCTTAAATCATTCCATACCTTTGAAGAAATCATTAGAATTTCTGGAACACGTGAGTGAGCATCTAATGTTAAATATTTAGCTACTTCAAAGTGGTTTACTGAATAGTAGCTTGGATAGTTGTTTTCAGCACCGTCGATAACTCCAGTTTGAAGTCCAGAATACACTTCTTCATATGCCATTGGAGTTGCTGATGCACCTAGTGATTCAACCATGTCTACTACTAGTGCAGATTGCTGAACACGAATCTTTAAACCTTTTAGATCGTCAGGCGTTTCTACTGGATGTTTAGAGTTATAGAAGTTACGGCTACCAGAATCATAGAATACAAGACCTCTCATATTCGCTTCTTCCATACCAGCTAGTAAATCTTCCCCAACTTCACCATTAAGTGTATTCCACATATGATCTGCATCTCTAAATAGGTAAGGCATTGAAAGAACACCTAGGTCTTTAGAGAATTCAGCAAGTGGACTTGCATTAACACGTGCTAGGTCGATTGTTCCTAATTGAACCTGCTCAATTACGCTCTTTTCGTCACCCAGCTGACCGCCAGCATATACTTCAACCTTAACTTGGCCATCTGTTTTTTCTTCTACTAATTTCGCAAATTCTTTATCTCCTACAACAGTTGGATAGTCTTCAGGTTGATTGTCTGCTAGTTTTAACACGATAGGATCTTTTGCATCTCCATCGCCTCCGCCATTACCATTAGCTTCATTATCGCCTCCGCCACAAGCTGCTAATAAGCCAGCTAACATAAAGGACATAGATAGAACTGCTAAGCCTTTCTTCTTCATAAAACGTTCCCCCTATATTTCTAATTTTTATTGTTTTAAAAGTCTATAAAATCAATCATTTTTAATGAAACGCTTTCATTTTTTATGAAAAAAATCAGAAAACGAAGGTAATCGCTTTCATCTCTTTTTAAAAAATTTATATGATTATAGACTTCAAAACTAAAATAACAACGTTGTTATTTCTTCTACATCATAAAATAAACTTTACTAGTTTTCAAGTATTATTTGTAAAACCTTGATAAATCAACTATGAAAACGTTGACATTAAGGGATAAACCTGTGAAAATACTAAATATATATTTTATTTTTATGTTTTAGATATTTTTTTAGCTCTAAATAATAATAACGTTGTTATTTTTTTCTAATAATTCTTTCTAATCTAGCAACATGGTATAATTATCCAAAACCCATTATAAATAATAAAGGTGACTTCCATGAATATAACGATTAAGGATATCGCTCAGGTAGCAGGTGTAAGTTATTCAACAGTCTCTAAAGCATTAAACAATAGTCCATTGGTGAGACCTGAAACAAAGGAAAAAATCTGTAAAATTGCTAAGGAACTTGGTTATGAACCAAATTTTGCAGCACAGCAACTTGTTTCCAAGCAATCAAAAGTAATTGGGCTAATATGGCCAACATTAGAACGCGTTGCACCCTCTACTTTAGTTTCTAAGGTCAATGAAGAAATCCGAGTACACGGCTATTCTATGATATTATCAATCAACCCTATTGAGGAGTCTCTCGAAATGTTTAAGCGCTTTCAGGTAGACGGGGTAATTGTCTTTGATGAGCATAACCATAGTATTTTGGATACTGTCTCGATTCCGCTAGTAACGTATGGGGTTGGAAGAAATAAAAAACATACAATCATCGATGTGAATCATCAACTGTCCATGGAAATGGCTGTTGAATATTTATATCAACTTGGTCATAGAAGTATTGCGTATTTAGGTGATTTTTCTCCAATTGATGACAGACAAATTGAAAAATATTATGGAATAAAAAATGCTTTGAATCGTTACAACCTACCTATAACTAGCGAAAGTTTAGTTAACACAGCTGGGTTAGATTGGTATGATGGTTACATAGCAACGAAAAAGTTGCTGAATTCTACTAAAAGACCTAGTGCAATTATCGGATCAAGTTACGATATTAGTGCAGGAATTATTCGTGCATTACGAGAAGCAGGATTCAACATTCCAAAAGATATTTCTGTAATCAGTTATGACAACATTCCACAAATGGGAAATCTTGAAATTCCATTAACAAGTATTGGTGTCCCGATAGATGAAATTGGAACTTCCATGGTTAGAACTCTTCTTACCATAATACAATCCAAAGAAACGACACCGATATCTAAACAATTAACTCCTCAAATTCATGAACGAGTCTCTTGTGCTCGAGCAAGGATTTACACGTAACATTGGCTAGTATAAATTTCTAGCCTTCTTTACTTTATTCCAGAAGCTCCTATTTCACAAACGAGGATAGGTCTTCCACTGAATAAAGGTAGCCTCCGGCAAATGCCATTGACCTACAATCCATTTCAAAATCTGGGGCAAATATACCAAGGAGTTTTGTCATGATATTTTTATATAGTTTACTTTTTTTATTGTATTTTTTAAGTTTAGTAGTTGATTCCTCCCTGCTTACGTCTTGTTTGGGTATTATCGCCATTCTTGCGTGGCTTTTTTCTATTAAAGGGTCTTCTTTGTTATTCAGGATCATCAGTATTATGTTTGTTTTCACTGGTGTTTTCGTTTTTTTCATAGAAGGAAAGTCAATTACTGAGTTACCAAAGTATACGATATCCATGATTCCATTATTAGCAATTTTTTATGTACTTCCTTTTATTAATTCGATTATCATTGTTGGTCGTTATGACATGCAGGTTAGTAAACTATTAAAGGTTCGGATTTCCCATATGGGGCAGTTATACGGAAGAACATCTATAGTAACCTTCTTATTAGGAGGATTTCTAAACCTTGCAACTCTCCCTCTCGTGAAAGCAGTTATACAAAAAAACATAACCCATATTACCGAGAATCTTCGAAATAAATTTATCGCTCAAGCCATGTTGAGAGGATATTTATTTAGTATTGTAATCTCACCAATGGAATTGTTGGTTATATTAACAGTTGAATACACACATTTACCATATCTAAAAGTCTTGCCGTGGTTACTTCTTTTTACATTCATCATGATTGTTTTAAATTGGTTGATAGGCTTTATATCCTTTAAAAAATTTGACTTAAAAGAATCCGAAAAACATGATCAAGGGAATGTGTTAACCCAACGAATGAAACAAAAAGTATTTTCACTTATTTTTTTTCTGATTTTATTTATGGTCGTGATCTTAAGTGTAAATCACTTTTTGAATAGTGGCTTTTTACAAACCATTGCTTTCGTTATTGTTCCATTTTCGTTTTTATGGGCAATCTCCATTAGAAGATTAAAATCATATGTGGCGTTTTCAATTCCCCTCTGGAAAACTCGTACAATTGGTTTGAAGAATAATATGGTTTTATTTTTGGGGGTTGGCTTTTTTACAAGCACTTTAGGGGATTCACGTTTTATTGATTATCTGCAAGAGCCTTTAACACAGTTATCTCATTACCCTGTTTTCTTATTCTTGTTTATTCAAGTCTTATTCCTTGGTCTTGCGCTAACTGGGTTTCATCCGTTGGTAACGTTAAGTATATTGATTGCAATTGTCGAACCTATCTTACATATTGTTAATCCACTATCCCTAAGTCTTGTAATGATTACATCAGCGTTATCAACAACAATTGCTGGTCCTTTTAATGTGTCTGTCTCGATTACTGGTGATTTATTACATGTTAACTCCTATAAGGTGACCTTATGGAATATAGGGTTTGCCTTCTTGTTTAGTAGTGTCGGAACGGTTATGGCATTGTGTTTATTACTTTAAGTAATAAAACATCCCACAGAACTTCCTGTGGGATGTTTGCTACCTTTACGTATTCATAGAATATGTCTTTTAGTTTGCAATTTTTTCTTCTGCAACACCATGCTTAGATTTTTTCTTAGCAATCGTTTCTTGAATTTCTTCCATTTTTTCTTTACCTAGTTCATAACGGCTCATGATTAGACCTGATATTACTAAAGCTAGAGCTGGAATACCAAATGCTAAGATAATTGTCACAGCTTTCAATTCCGGTGTTAATGTGTCTGTTACTGATGGGAAAGCATCTTTAAATCCAATTATAGCTACTGCAAAACCAACAATTGCTGGTGCTAGAGATGTAATTAATTTATCAATGAAAGAAAACAATGTTCCAATCATTCCTGGCACATATCTACCAGACTTACTTGTTTCGTAATCAGATACATCTGCGATCATTGGGTTTACTAAAGTTGATGGTACTTGTCCAAAGCCCAACGCCATTGTATATAACACGATGAACAAGATTGTTGCGAATCCAAGATTGCTCATTGACATTGTTGAAGTATCCATAAACAGGAACATTCCTACTAATGCGATAAACGTACCTAGTGCGATCCACGTTGAGAATAAGAAAGCTTTTTTCATACCCGTTTTTCTAGCCATTCCTACTGCCCAGAAAGTTATTAATAATGTTGGGATAATCGTAATCATTGAGATTGTACCACTTAATCCATAGTCTCCAATTAAGATTCCAAATAACATAACAACTACTACTGCATGACGAAGAAGTGAAAACGCTAATTTGTCAACGGTTACAGCTGTAATCAATTTTAGCAATGGTTTATTGTCCTTAAGAAGTGGCCAGAAATCACGGAACTTCGTTTGAACAGTTTCTTCAGCCAGTCCAAAGTATTCTTTCTTATCTTTGCTTGATAATCCAATAACAGCTAATACTGTAAATACACCTGCAAGAATCATAGCTAATGTGTTTAACTCAGTAAATAGGCCCATATTGAAATCGCCATGTTTTTTGATTAAATAAGAAGCAACGTATACTTGTCCACCAGTAAAAAGTAAAGTATTGTAAACGCCATCAAATACTGCAAATAAAGGACGTTGTTTAGGATCGTTTGTTAATACTGTTTGTGCTGCTTTTGTAATGGAAGTTTGACATGTATACCCGATAATATGAATTGCATAGATTAGAATAAAGAATACTAGTCTAAAAGATTCTGGAACTAAATGTGTTACGTTGTATAACACAAGCACTGAAATAGCTAAGATGATATTTCCTATAACCATGAATGGTCGGAATTTTCCGAACCTACCTTCAGTCTTATCTACAAGGAATCCTACAATTGGATCAGTGATACCGTCAAAAATTCTCATACTCATTAGGATTGTACTTACGACAACTACAGCAATACCTGCTACTCCAGCTGCGTAATACGAAACAAATGTTAAAATGAACATATACAGATTTGTTGCGGTATTATTTAAGGCAAAGAAACCAATTTCCCATAGTTTTGCTTTGTTGTATTGTTGATTATTTACAGCTCCTGTTGTCATGAATAAACCCTCCTCAGCGGTTCAACCGCTTACATAAACTGTTCTATTTTATAAATTGTTATACTTTTGTTTTAGTTTAAACGTTTACATATCAGAGCTTTCATTTGTGTGCTATATATAATTTGTTTGGCCAACAAATTAACCTTATGGACTTATATTATATGAAACCGCTTTTATATACAAGTCTTTTTTATAAAACTTTCTCTTTTTTCTACAAAATACTACAAACGTTGAATAATATTGATTATAAATCGACATAAGAAACTATTATATTGCTTGGCTATTACCATTAAATTAATCTTTATCCAATAATTAGTTTGTATGGGAGATAAATTAATTAGTAGCTATGAATGAATGTAAGTAGACGTAGATATACTCTTCAAATTCGTTTATGACTAGTGTTTATCCAACAAATAACAAGCAAAAAAACTGGTTAAACCACCTTTCAGTTTAACCAGCTACACTATTATTTTGAAACAACAATCGCTTGATCTTGAGCCTTTAGGCATAACTCAGCAGCCTTAAATGCATGCTCCTGTGTCATCGCGTTTTCAGTTCGATTCACACAATCCAGAATGAATTGTCCGAAGAAAGGAAAGCCAACTTCTCCTCGTAATTCATAGTGTTTCTCACCATCTTTGTTTACTAAAAACAGATGATCCCCAGATTCGTCTTTTGCTACATCAATATACTTACGTATTTCAATCGTACCTTCAGTTCCTGTTATGAAAGTACGTCCGTCACCCCAAGTTCGTAAACCATCTGGCGTGAACCAATCTACCTTGAATATGAAAGTTGCACCATTTTCACCAACAAGTGTTGCATCTCCATAGTCTTCTAATTCTGGGTACTCAGGGTTGTTATAATTCCCCACTTTACTATGAAGTACTGTTGCATCCTTGTTTCCTGTGTAATATAAGAACTGTTCAATTTGATGGCTACCGATATCACATAGGATGCCACCATATTGTTCCTTATTAAAGAACCAATCAGGACGAGTGTCTGCTTTAAGGCGATGTGGACCAAATCCCGTTATTTGAATAACTCTTCCGATTGCACCTTGCTTAATCAAATCACCAGCAAATACAGCACCTTCTACATGCAGTCTTTCACTGAAGTACACCATGTATTTTTGGCCAGTTCTCTCTACTACTTGCTTTGTTTCCTCTAATTGTTCGAGAGTAGTAAACGGAGTCTTATCAGTAAAGTAATCTTTTCCAGCCTCCATTACTTTTATCCCTAATTCACTTCGTTTATTTGGAATTGCAGCAGCTGCAACAAGTTTAATTTCTTCATCCTCTAAAACTTGCTCCAGTGACTCTGCTTGCTTTACTCCTGGGAAAGCTTCAATAAAGCTCGCTACTTTTTCTGGATCTGGATCATAAACCCATTTTAAGGTTGCACCTGATTCAACTAAACCATTACACATACCATTGATATGTCCATGGTCAAGAGCTACAGCTGCAATGCAAAACTCTCCCTCTTTTACGACAGGATTCGGTTTTCCCTTTGGTGCATAGTTCATTCCATCTTTACTCATGTACGATCACTCCTATTGTTTAGATAGCAAAAATGCAAGCACCTAAAATACGGACCAGGTGCTTGCTTATATTTAAATAGTTTTCGATGTCTAGCTCCAGGCGCCATCGGTTCGAGGTCATAAGCCAATCGCTTCGGAAGGTAAAAAGCACCTTCTGTCAGCGCTCGTCTTATGCTTGTCGCCGATAGACGGGCTCCTTACGCTTTTCCATTTAAAACCAGTCAGCATACCCAATTTTTCTTAAGTGATTAGCAGATACTTCAAGACATTCGAACGGATCGCGACCATACGTATCATCTTGTTCAATAAGGTAGTATTGTACTCCACTCTTATGACCTGCTTCTATCATAGCTGCCATATCCATGTTTCCTTCTCCAAGCTCGGCAAATTGAATGATGTTAGAGAACTTGTTCATGAATCCTGCCATATCCTTCATATCTTCTGGATTAAATTCAAATTTAGTGATTCGATAGTCTTTTAAGTGAAGCAATGAGATACGATCTTTATATTGTTCAATAATCTTAACCGGGTTTTCACCAGCACGTTGAATCCAGTGTACATCCAATTCAAAGCCTAATTTTGTTGTGTTTTGTTTAATAAGGTCTAATAAATATACCCCATCATATTTCTCGAATTCAACATGATGTGTGTGATAGTATAGTTCAATTCCATGCTCAGCTAAACGATGTGCCATTGCTTCTGCTCGATCGATAAAGCTCATAATCTTTTCTTTGTCACCCATAACTGTAAAAGGCAGCATACCAATACGAACGAAGTTACAGTCTAATGTTTTGCAATCATTTACAATTTTATCGAAATGCGTTGATAAAGCCTCACCTGGTGCATTTTCGAACATTGGTTCTAAAGCTGCAGATAAAGCAGCAATTTTTATATTAAAATCTTTACTTGCTCTTTTTAGTTCTGCTACATTTTCTTCTGTCATTGGAATTTGAGAAACTTCCACAGCTCCGAATCCAAGGTCATGAAGTTTTTTCATTGTTTCATAAACACCAATTTCTTCTACCTTCTTCTTGAGCATCATCATTTGAACGCCAATTTTACCAGTTTTCATTTGTATACCTCCATTTGAATTGGAATTTTTACCTCTGAAGATCTTCTAATCGCACTAATCATCTCCATTGATCTTTGAGCCTCTTCAACATGTATATAATCTTGTGTATCGTTAATAATTGCGTCATAGAATTTGTTAATTAACGTATCATGACTAGCTCCATAGTAAAACTTACTTCCTGGTAGCTTTGAGTCCTCAATAAGTCTTTCTTTAACACCTTCACTATTTGTAATAGAAAGAACACTATCTTTTATCGTTAATTTACCTTTTTCAAGGATAACTTGAAATTCAACAGAAGAATTGGTTGCATATGTTGTTGTAGCAAAGAACAGCCCTGTTGCACCATTTTTAAATTTAATATTGGCGACAGCTGTATCCTCGACCTCGTAGCCATAATCCAATAATTGATCGATCGAACCACGAATTGTATCAATTTCTCCGCCAATTAGTTGCATTAAATCAAGTGTATGAATTGACTGATTAATCATAACTCCCCCTCCAGCCAACTTCATAATACCGCGCCAAGGTTTTACATCGTAGTAGGATTTTGGACGGAACCACGTAACAAGACCTTTAATCCCTGTAACACTACCTAATTCCCCACTATCCACGATTTCCTTTAGCTTTATAAATGTCTCATTAAGTCGGTTTTGGAGACTAACACATATTTTTACATCCTTATGTTGTTCCTCCAAATCCACAAGAAACATACCTTCCTCTGCACTTCTTGCTAATGGCTTTTCTAAAAAGACATTGACACCCTTCTCTACTATAGTCTTTGTAATAGAGTAGTGAAGATGATGCGGCAAGCAAACATGTACACAGTCTAACTCTTCTTTTTCAAGCATATCTTCTAAATCTGTATAAAAATTCACATTTTCTACAGTGTTACGAAGGTCTTCATTCGTATCACAGACTGCCACTAATTCTGACTTTGCACTGTCTTGAATGGCAGGGATATGAATCTTAGAAATATCTCCTAAGCCAACAACTGCTACTTTAAGCACGATATCCTTCCTCCTCTAAGAGTGAAGATTATAAGAAAAGCGCAAGGCACCCGATTATCGGCGTCAAGCATAAGGCAAGCGCTGACAGAAGGCGCATTTGCCTTCAGAAGCGATTGACCTATGACCTCGAGACGATGGCGCCAGGAGCTAGACATCTGAAACTATATACGAAACTTATGCCGTTTCGTTTAAGTATTATTTAATAGGATTCTGTTTTTCTTCTTCAATGCGCTTATTTAATTCTGCTAAATAAACCTCTTCATCAACTGGAATTTCTACTTCTTTTCCAAGGAAACTTGATAAGTGAATCGCATTCGCTAATGCTACACCGTTGATTCCATCAGAACCTGGGGCAATAAGTGGAGTTCCGTCTAAAATATTTGCTGCAAAGTTTTCTAAAACTGAGCTATGCTGTGCACCCCAAACACTTTCGAACTCTATTACTTCTTCAGTGTAAATAGTATCGTCACTTTGACCCATAAAAATTTTCATAACATCTTGCATGCTCATGCTGTTACTCATTTCACTTTCAGGTCTTTGAAGACGTTTAATCGTTACCTTCTTACTGTCATCAACGACGATTTTTCCTTTGTCCCCTAAAATTTCAAAGCGATCTGTACCTACGATATCATGTGTACATGTTACAAATACCCCAGTAGCTCCATTTCCATAATCAAGTAAAGCTGTTACTTCATCTTCAACCGCAATATTTCTTTGGAAGCCATATTTTACATTAGAGTAAACCTTTTTCGGCATACCGCAAATCCATTGAAGTAAGTCTAATTGATGCGGAGCTTGGTTAACTAGGACACCCCCACCTTCGCCTTCCCAAGTTGCTCTCCATTCACTTTGATCATAATAGCCTTGTGGTCTCCACCAAGTTGTGATAATCCAGTTCGTACGGCGAATATCACCAATTTCTCCATTATCGATAATTTCTTTCACCTTTTTGTATAGCTCGTTTGTACGTTGATTGAACATAATTGCAAATGTTAATTCAGGTTTAGTTGCAGCAAATTCGTTCATTTCTTTTACCTGTTTAGTATAAACACCTGCTGGTTTTTCTGCTAATGCATGTATATCTCTTTTAAGTGCCTCAATGGTCATCTCTGGGTGAAGGTAATGTGGAACTGTCGTTACAATTGCATCTACATTTCCACTTTCCATCATTTCAATATAATCTTCATAAAATGGTACATTTGGGTACTTTTCTGCAGCGACTGCTTTCTTTTCTGGATCGATATCACAAATTGCTCCTATTTCCATGTTTGGAACTCTTCCTTCTGCAATAAACCCAGCGTATGCTCCACCTTGTGCCCCTAAACCAACGATACCTAATCTAACTTTTTTCATTCTCTTACTTCCTCTCTATAGCTTTATTATTTTGTTCCTTTACGATAATCCTTTGGGGATATTCCAACTTTTTGTTTAAAATAACGGCTGAAATGCGATGCGCTTTCAAATCCGCAATCAAATGCTACATCCTTTAAAGGCTTATCTGACTCTAATACGAGCATGTATTTTGCCTGTGTTAATCGTGTAGCCATTAAATATTCCATAACTGTAAATCCAGTCATCTCTTTAAATAAATGAGAAAGATATGACTTGCTTAAATTAAGTGATTTTGCAATTGAATCAATTGTGAGTTTCTCCATATAATGTTCCTGAATAAAGGTAACGATATTCTCAACGTAGTCAGTCTTATCGTCCTTTGTTTCGGGTTCCCTATATGAATTTGCCCGTCCCATCTTATTCACAAGAATTAATATTTGAATAAGTAGGACCTTCATTTCGGTTTCATTCCTAGATGAGTCGTTATTTGACAATCTATATAATTCGTCTAGTGAACAAACTAATTTCTCCAACTGCATAGATTGTTGATTTTCATTTGTCCTAATTAGGCAATACTGTAGTTTGCGAAATACATCCAGCAAATCCAAAGCATGTAGCTCTTTCAGAACGCTTTCAATCCATTGTGGTGAAAAGTGTATAACACTACGAATATACTCTTTTTCAGGAGATACAATCGGTTTATGCAGGGACTTTCCATCCATTAAGAGGATGTCTCCTGGCACTAGATCATAGATCTGATTTTTAATCAAATAACGGCAAGAACCACTATGAAAAAAATAGATTTCATATTCCTGATGAGAATGGTAATCCTGTATAAAGTCTTGCCTACCATTTAATCGGTACAATGGCAATATGGGTTGTCTCACCACTACCATTCCTTTCAATCATGTTGACAAACTTATCATATCACAAAAAATATGAAATTATTTGACCTCGAAAGCTTAATTTCTATAAAAAATTGACTCAGAATGCTTTTTTTAATGCACTTTAGGAAAATTTTTGACGAATTTTAGCTACTTTCAAAATTATGGCATTTTTATCTAGTTAAAAGTTTATTCAATAACCGAAGAATTTCCATGGCGAATTCCCCTTTATCTGTTATAATTAGATTATCTAGCAAACGAATTAATTACTATTATTTTGTAAACCTTTACATTGTTTGTTTAACATTTTTTTGTAACTTGAATTGGTTTAAAGGAGTAGTCAAAATGGTGACAGGGGATAGTCAATATATTAAGAAAATAAATAGAAGTTTAATTATACAAAAGATTATTGAACATGGATTAATATCTAGAGCGGAATTAGCAAAAATTACAGGCTTGAACAAAGCAACAGTATCCGTACAGGTAGCTGACCTTTTAGATGAAGGGTTAATTTCGGAAACGCAGCAGGAGCATAGTTCAGTAGGAAGAAGACCGATCATGCTATCAATTAATGAAGATGCGGGCTATGTTTTAGGGATCGATTTGGATTACAAATCAATTATATATACCATTGCCAATATTAATGGAAAACAGGTAGCCGTACACGAATACAAAAATGATTCTGCAGATTATGAATCTATTATAAAAGAAATAATTAAAAGAATTAAAGTTTACCAACTTGAATATTCAGACCAACCTTTTGGTATTGTTAATGTTGTGATTGGTATACACGGAACCGTAAATAAAACAAATCAAAGTATACGTTTTATCCCGAGATACAAGTGGCATACGAAAAACATCCAAGAAGATTTACAAAACGAATTAAGTATTCCTATATTTGTAGAAAACAATGCTAACTTATCTGCATATGCGGAAAAGGTTTATAAACATCATCACAGCAAAAACCTCCTCACTGTCATATTAACGTCTGGAATTGGATCAGGCATAATTGTTGATGGTGAGTTACAAAAAGGGTTCCATGGTTATGCTGGAGAGATGGGCCATATGATCATTAACCCCAATGGTGATGAATGCAGATGCGGAAATCACGGTTGTTGGGAGATGTATGCTGCTGAACCAAGGCTCATCCAAAGTTTAGAAGAAGAACTCGGTCTAACCAATTTGTCTATAACAGATATTAATCGCTTACTAAAATCAGATAACCATGCGATAGTTAATAGCTTACTAGACCAATTTTTACGCTATGTATCGATTGGCCTTAATAACATCATAAACTTATACAATCCTGAAACGATTGTGATTAATAGCCAATTGCTAAAGTTATACCCTGAGTCTATAGAAAAAATAAAGGGCCACTTAGTCTCCACCGTGAGTGAATATGGTGAGATTGTCCTATCTGACCTTGGTAACGACTCATGTGTAGCCGGTGCTTGCGCATTAGGTATACAAAGATTTTTAGATGTTCCTGAAATTCAGTTAACCATTTCAGAAAAACAAACCGCTTAATTACAAAAGTGCAAGTCTGACAAAGAAACCTCGAGGGGTTAGGGTCTTTACTATGTATAGACACTTTTATCCGTAGGTACTAAATTTGCTATTTTCTTATACAAACTTTTACAATCCCTGTCAGTAAAATGACAGGGTTATTTTTATTTTCTAGAATAATAACCTTGATAGATAAATCACAATACTTATTGTAATCGAACTAAATAAGGTCGAGAACAATACAATTTGGGCAGCAAATCCCGGATAATTGTCATATTCCTCCGCAATAATCGCACTATTAACTGAAGTAGGCATACTTGACGCAATAAAAAGTGCTTGAGCAAATATCCCATCAATATGAAATAAAAATATCATTCCTAATGCAATTGCCGGACCAACTAAAAGACGAATGAACAAACTCCAATAAACCTTCGATAATCCAGCATTGAATTTGATTTGCGCAACCTGTGCACCTAATGTAAATAACGCAATCCCAATCATTGCATCAGCTATATAGTTTGCTGGCACCCATACAAATGAAGGTATTGGAATTCGTAAATAGTTTAATAGAATACCCGCTAACATTGCATATAAGACTGGCATTTTAAAATACCCTAGCAATGCTTTTATCTTCCCAATCTTAACAGACTGCAAAGAAAAGACACCATATGAAAAGATTAATATGTTTTGCAATGTTAACACAATCACTTGAATGGACATTGCAAAAGGGTCACCCTTGAATACGAGATCATTCACAGGGACTCCATAGTTACCTGAGTTAAAAAAAATCGCACTGTTTGAAAATGACACTTTCTTTCCATTTTCTAGTCCAATTAGCCTCGCTGTAATAACAGATATAATATAAAGTATGATAATGACCGCAATGAAAAATGCTAAAACATACCCAAATAATTGAAACGACAATTCTGTACTATACAGTTTCACAAAGATAAATGCCGGTACCAAAAAGTACATATTTATTTTAGCTAGTGTTGATACATTCATTTGGAATTTTCTTTGAAGGGCATATCCAATTGCTATAATGATAAATATAGGCAGTATAATATCCCTTACTATATTAAAAAACTCGAGTATCACTCATCACTCCCTTCATGACCAAAGGTGCAAGCGCCTCAAAAGAGCAACACCGACTAACATCCACAACGTCCTGTGGAGTTCGTTGATGTCAGCACATCCTGCAAGTCCGACGAGTCTGCCTCGAGGTGCTAGGCGCTGGAACTGGATGTCGAAACGCATATCCTCAAATCTTAAGAACTTTATCTATTTCCTCAATTCCAAAAATGGCAGCTTTTGAACATTCTCAAAAACTGCCATTTTGTCTTTACGCTCTCAAAACTCTATTGTATCTTTATCTCTTATTAATTTCTAGATAGAAAAATAGCGTTTTGCATTTTCATAGCAAATTCCACGAACGTATTTTTCTAATAAAGCCATATCTCTAGGTGCTTTACCTTGTTCTACCCAAGTACCTAAAATATTACATAGGATTCTTCTAAAGTACTCATGTCTTGTAAATGAAAGGAAGCTTCGGGAATCTGTTAACATTCCAATAAAGTTGCTAATTGATCCCATGTTAGCTAATGTTCTCATTTGGTCTTCCATACCATCGATTGTATCATTGAACCACCAAGCTGTACCGAACTGTACTTTCCCAGGAATTCCAGACCCTTGGAAGTTACCAGCCATAGCAGCTAATACATTATTATCATTTGAATTTAGACTATAAAGTACTGTTTTTGGAAGCTTATCTTGAACATCAAGGGCATCTAATAGTCTTGAAAGCTTCTGTGCAATCATGATGTCTCCAATTGAATCAAAACCAGCATCTGGTCCTAGTATGTTGAACATACGAGTGTTATTATTTCTAGTTGCACCAATATGAAGCTGCATAACCCAGCCTTTTTCAGCATAAAGTTCACCTAATGTAACCAATGTATATGTTTTGAACTGGTCAACCTCTTTTTGAGAGAGTTGATCCCCTTTTAGCTTCTTATCAAAAATGGCTGATACTTCTTCTTTCGTAGCTTCTTCATAGAAAAGGAAGCTTAATCCATGGTCAGAGCTCTTGCAACCATGTTCATCAAAGTAATCCACGCGGGATGATAATGCACGTAAGAATGTTTCATAGTTTTCAATTGTTTGGTTAGTTACTTGTCCTAACTTTTCAATCCATGCTACGAAATCATCTTTTTCAATTGTTATTCCTTTATCAGGACGGAATGATGGGGAAACATTGACTTTATACCCTTCATCTTTTAGTTTAATATGGCTAGCTAAATCATCAGTTGGGTCATCAGTCGTTCCTACAAATTCAACATTGAACTTTTCGAAAATAGAACGAACTGACATCTCAGGAGAAGCTAGTTTTTTGTTAGCCTTCTCCCAAATAGCAGGAGCAGTTGTTTCATCTAATAAATCATCTATATCGAAATAACGTAATAATTCTAAATGGGTCCAATGATATAATGGATTTCCAAGCGTGTTTGGAACAGTTTTTGCCCATGCTAAATATTTTTCATAGTCAGGTTTATTACCTGTTATGAAATCCTCAGTGATACCATTCGCTCTCATTAGTCTCCATTTATAATGGTCACCACCGAGCCATATTTCAGATAAGTTATCAAAGTTCTTATTCTCTAAAATCTCAACCTGGTTTAAGTGGTTATGATAATCTATAATTGGCAAATGTTTTGCCACATTATGATACAACTCTTTTGCTACATCATTGTACAAAAGAAAATCATCAGTAATAAATGTCTTCATATCTGTCATCCTTTCATCTTCACTATCAATATCCTTTAAAGTTATACCAAGAAAATATTTTATTTTAAGTTAATTCGGCTACTAAACAAACTAACCTCTTCTAATCATAAAAGAAAACGCATTGTTTTTCAATAGACATTTCTTGTTGGAAAGGTTTCTCAGGAGATAGTCGCTTACCGCTCCTCTTCCTTCTTGTCCGAAATCTAGGAAATGAATAAAAAAAAGCATGAACTTGTAAGACTTACAAATTCATGCTTCGTGTTAGTTTATAAATTATTACAACCCTAATTTTACTGGTCGTCCTTCTCGTGCAGATTGATACATGGCTAAGACCAATTCTAATGACTTTTTCGCTTCCAGACCTGTTACAAGTGGTTTGCGATTTTCAATTATGGCTTGAACAACGTCTTCATATTGTCTGATAAATGAAGTTTTATTCGACGTTGTGTCATTCCCTTTTTGTTGAACTTCATATTCTAAGCCACTTTTAAAATTCCATTCCTTTACATTACCATTTTCAAGTACAACACTACCATCCGTACCAAATATATCAAGAGTAGAAGAATAGCCAGGATATGCTGTTGTATTTGCCTCAATTAATCCGAGTGCACCTGATTTAAATTTCACAGTAGCAACTCCTATATCCTCAACTTCAATCCGCTCATGTGCCCGTGTTGCACAATAAGCGTGGACCTCTTCAACTGGCCCCATAATATAAAGAAGTAAATCAATATAATGGATGCCTTGATTAATAAGGGGTCCTCCACCGTCCATATCCCAAGTCCCACGCCATTTGCCACTATCATAGTATTCCTGCGAACGAAAGATGGTAGTTCTAGCAGCACCGAAGTTTACTTGTCCAAGGTCCCCATTTTCTGCAGCTTTCTTTAGATTGCGTACATTTTCATTAAAACGATGCTGAAAGATCCCACTTAATGTTACTCCAGCTTTTTCACAGGCTTCGATAAGGTGGTTTGTTTTCTCCATAGAAACATCAATTGGCTTTTCCACGACGACATGTTTTCCAGCTTTTGCTGCCATTATTCCTAGATCAGCATGTGTTCCATGAGGTGTCAGGATGGAAACGATATCAACTCCGGAGGTAGTTAAAAATTCCTGGTAATCAGTAAAAGCTCTTAGGTTATATGTATCTCCAAGCTCCTGAACAGTCCCTTTATTACGCGAATATATGGCAACCACTTCTGCATTTTTATTCTCTAAGATACTTTTAATATGTGTATGCGCTATATGTCCCGATCCTACAATTCCAAACTTTACCTTCTGAGTCACAATCATTCCCCCATTTTGTGTGTAAACGTTATCTCTCTTATTATAAAAGGGTGACTACATTATTACCAATAAAACGGGGATTTTTGTATTTTAAACGTTAAATATATGATTTGGTGACTGCTATGATACTTAATACAAATCCGATAAGAAGTAAAAAAGAAAATACAAATAGCTCTTTGATTTCCTTTTTCTTTATCAGCATTCTAGCTTCAAAAGAAAAGAGTACAACAAATATAAGAATCACCGTCAATAGTTTAATCAACTTCATAATCCCTTTCAGATTTCATTTGATTTTTTACTCAATCCGATTCTTCTTATGAACACCTCTGGTTTAATTTCTACCTCTAGTTGCGTAAATTCCTGTTCCCAGTTATGCTTGTAGACTGCATTCCATTCCCTTGGATACTTTTTATAAATAGCTTGTCCGAATCCAAATATATCAGACTGGTATTCCTTTTGAGCAACATCAACGACTAACTGTATTCTCTCCTGAATCTCTGATTCAACTTTCTTTTGCAGTTCTTCAATTACTTTAGAATCATCTAAACCTAGTTTTGAATCATTCTCCATGACATTCATATTTGCTGTAACATCAATAGTTATAGAGAGTCTGTCTTTTTCCATAATTGGAATAACATCGACCTGTGTTTGAATGATATCTATACTAATATTCCCACCCCCATCTTCCTCAGGGACTTTTACGGTTACAACGCCAGTCTTCATTTCATTCCGAACCCATAGCATACCTCTAGTTTCAGCTTTATTTAACCAACCCACTAGTTTATCATCTTTAAACACTGCAACCCCATTTAAAATTTGGGTTTTTTCCGAACCTTTCTCTTCATTTACTTCTAATGAAGTTAGGGCAAATTCGGGGGCAAATGGTTCCATTCCATCCGTAAGAAGCATGTTCAAAAAATCCCTTACATAAACGGATAACCCTACACTTAGCTTAACAAGCTCTTTTGTTTCTTCAGAAGAAACACTTTCTAATTTCGGGAGACTTTTTAATGTATCCGTAGCTTCACCCTTTGTGAACATGATATAACTATTTATTCGGGGTTCATGGTATCTGGAATGAAAGTCAATGATATTGGCAATACCCTTCTTTGCCATGTCCTCTCCAATTAATAAAACCCTACTTTGTGAAAAAAAGATACGTCTTGAAATCTTCATTTGTAAGTTTCGGTACGCCTCTGAAACAGTATTACCAGTTTCCGAAATAACAAATGTACTTTTACCATGACCTCCCCCTCCACTACCTCCGGTTGGTCCCAACATTGCTGGAATGGCCACTTGTAGTGATAAGCGAATCTGGTCGTCTTTAATAAGGTCTAATCCAATTGCAGTAACAATTGCGATATCATTTACTTCAAGACGATCCCAACAGCCTGTTAACACATTCAGTGAGATTACCGCTAACAGAAGCATTCTGATCTTTTTCATCAGTGCTTTCCTCACTTTCACTTCAAAATTTTCGTTGTCGAACACCTAACCTCTTTCTATTTCTCTTCCCTGTTTGCTCTGGGCGTTCATCCATCTTCCACCATGGAACTCGAATGAATATGTCTTTCATATTATTTAGGTTAAATGGGGCCATTGGTGCCAAATAAGGGACACCAAAGGAACGAAGCTGAACAAGATGTACTAATATAAAAAATACTCCAAGTAAAATGCCGTAAAATCCTAACGTTGCAGCTAAAAATATCATTAAGAAACGCAAAAGCCGTATTGCTCCTGTTAATGGGTAATTCGGAAACATGAAGGAGGCAATACCGGTAGTTGAAACAACTATAACTAATGGTGCAGATACAATTCCCGCCTCAACAGCAGCTTGCCCAATTACTAATGCTCCTACAATGCTGACGGTTGATCCAATTGGTCTTGGCAATCGAAGTCCAGCCTCTCGCAATGCTTCAAAAGTTATTTCCATTAATAGTGCTTCAACAACTGCTGGAAATGGGACCTTCTCTCTTGAAGCCGCTACACTAAACAACAAATTAGTCGGCAAAAGTTCTACATGGAAAGTTGTAACGGCAATATAAATGGAGGGAAATAACAATGCAACAAATAAGAATAAATATCGAATAAATCGTATAAACGAAGACATGATATATCTACCATAATAATCTTCTGGTGAGTTCATCATTTGAAAAAAGGTAACGGGAACGATAAGTGCAAAAGGGCTATTTTCAACAATAATACCGACTTTTCCTTCTAATAGATTTCCTACCACTCTATCTGGGCGTTCTGTTTGTAGTACTTGCGGAAACACCGAATAAGGGTTGTCCTCAATAAATTCTACAATGTACCCACTGTCCTCAATTGAATCAATATCGATTTGCTTTAATCTAGTACGAACCTCCTCAACAACTGAGGATTGTGCAATATTCTCAAGATAGGTAATCATAACCGATGTTTTCGATAATTTTCCTATCTCCATTCCCTCAAATTTAAGCTCTGGTGTTTTTAAACGTCTTCGTACCATACTCATATTTGTTTGGATATTTTCTGTGAATCCTTCTCTTGGGCCCATAACCACAGCTTCTGATACAGGCTCTTTGACAGAACGTTGCTCCCATAATTGTTCACTAACAAAAATAGCCTTAGTAATTCCATCAATTAGTAGTACTGTATTCCCAACTAAAATTTGGTCAATGACCGCTTGTAAAGTATCACCTAGCTTTACATTTGCCGAGCTTAACTTTTCTAACACATGGTCCACTTCTAACGTTTTCCGCTCATCTTCTGAAGTATTAACTTTTGTTAAAGGAGTAATCACATGTAATTCTATCTTCTCAATATCGATGAGCCCGTCGAGATAGATAATCATTGCTGTATTACCTTCATTAAAAGTGAATTCACGATAACTAAAATCGGCTGCTCCTTCAAAAAGTCTCTTAATTTCCTTACCAACCTCTTGCAGGTTCCCTGTTAGGTTTTTTTCATTGTTTTGTTCAGGCATTACTTCCTGTTGATTGTCCTGGCTTTGTTTTTTAGTCTTAGAAAAATACTCTTTCTGCAACCTTCTATAACCTCTCATGGTTCACAACCTTCCATCACTGGGAACGTTCTTTTTTCTCAAGCTTTTTGCGAATGATTGCTATACATAACAACAGGAATGGAATAATGATTTGTAATAGGGTATGTACATAGGGAATAAAGTATTTGAATCCAATTTCTAAATGTTCTATATAACTCGTTGCACTTATAAGGGATAATGGGGTAATAACGGTTGCAAGTGCAAGTACGATCGTACGTGTCTGTTTTACGTTACATAATTGAGTGATTCCGATTGTAGCTGCTAACGTAAAAGCTCCAACCTTAAAAAACACTCCAGCTACCATCATTAAAATAACAATAGCATCAAATCGTTCGAGAAAATCTGCAACCGAAACCATTTGGACAGCTGCGAGAAAGTTGAAAATGTTGACATTAAAAATTTCAGGACCAATTACGGATATGACCATGACCGAATTTAAGGCAAGTAGCGACCCACCTAAAAGAACACTAAACATTCCTATTTTTCTTACATTCTTCTTATTAGCTAGAAATGGAAAAAACATCATAATTACGATTGTTTCTCCAAATGGAAAGTTGATGGAATTCGGTATGGACTTTTTCAAAAATGGCAAAACACCTTGTCCTAGGATAGGAGTAAGATTCCCCATGTTAAATTGCTCAACCGTTAGCAAAAGGATCCAGATTAGTATGAGAGAAAAGAAATATATAGGAAAAACAATTTCCGACATTCGCCCTAAAGTCTCTAGTCCACCTGCAAGACAATATACCGTCAACACCATAAAACTACCAATTATTACGATGGTTGGTGTTTCTGTTAATATGGTAGATCCAATTAAATCTCCTAATTCTCTACATGCTCTAGCAGCTGAATATGTAAAATGTGCGAGATACAACACGATAATAGGGTATGAAAGAGATTTTCCAATTATTTTGGGCAACATTTCAACCAATGTATCACCTTGATAATAAGTGGATAACCGACTATATATGGCCATCAGGATAAGGCCACTCCCTACTCCTACTACTGTATATAACCAAGCATCCTGCTTTACTTCTCCACCTACTCCTAAGATGAGTGCGGTACCTAAAACAAAGCCAGTCATTAGATAAAAAAGCTGGATTCCACTTATATTTTCCTTTTTCATTTATTGGATAACTCCCTATTAGCATATAAAAAACTCTACATAAAGTAAGCGTCATAACTCCAGTTTTACAAGGTATCTCTTTTTTACTATTTTCCAACAAAGGAAATGTTATACATTTCGAAATAAACTGAGCACGTTTATGCAGTTTTGCTAATTTCATACTTATGACGAAAGAATGCGATACAAAGAAGGATAGTAGGCAAAACAATTTGTAATGGAATATGTACGTAAAAGGTTACAAATTCTAATCCAATTTCATTATATTTAACTTGATTGGTTGCTGCTAAAAGAGATAAGGGGACAATAATGGTACCTATTCCAAATGTCACTGAATGTGATTGTTTCAGTTTAAATAACTGCGAAATACCTATTACTGCTCCGTATGTCCAGCCACCAATCTTAAAAAATACTCCCGCAACCATCAATAAAATAATTAATGCATCAAATCTTTCAAGAAAGTCTGCAATCGAGACCATACGGGTAGCTGAGAGAAGCGGATAAAATTGCGTGCTATAGATTTCAGGTCCAAGGACAGAAAGGATCATGATGAGATTAAATGTTAATAAAACCCCCGATACGAGAATAATTGCCATGCCGATTTTTCTAACCTTATGTTTGGTTGTAAGAAAAGGAAAAAACATGGTTAAAATAATCGATTCTCCAAATGGAAAGGTCAAAACAGTTGGAAACAATTCTTTCAAAATAGGTTGAACACTATTACCCATTACAGGTAGTAAGTTCGAGAGAGTAAATTGGTCAACTGTTACAAGTAAAATCCAGATTAGTAAAATAGAAAATAAGTAAACAGGAAAAATAATTTCCCCCATCCGACCAAATACCTCGAGTCCTCCACGAAGACAATAAATCATCAATGCCATAAAACTAATGATTACAACAATCATTGGGGTTTCATCTAGGATTGTCGAAGCTAGTAATTCACCAAAATCCCGACAAGCTTTTGCACCAAGGTAGGTAAAATAGCTGATATAAAGGATAATAATTGGATATGAGAGAAATTTTCCAATAATTTTTGGAATCATCTCTACCAATGTATCCCCAGGATAATAGGATGCTAATTTTGTATAGACATACATTAAAATTAACCCACCAATCATACCCAACAATAAAACGAGCCAAGCATCCTGCTTCGCTCCCGCACCTAAACCATAAATTAATGTATTCCCAATCTCAAAGCCAACTATTACATAAAAAAGCTGAAGTCCACTTATTTTTTCTTGATTCATTCCGATCCCCTTGTTTTCTCTCATTGGTTCACAAACTACTTATTAAGTCAAAGGCTTTAGTAGTCCATTTAAGAACTTTAGTATCCCCATACTCACTTTTATTTATGTGATACAAAAAAAGCCGAGAAAGGTTTCCCTTCTCGACAACGTTTATCAGGAGCAGTCTTGAACAAGTTGGCCGCTACCTTTTCTATTAAGTATTCATTACTTTCTCTTTTGGTTTTGACTATAATTCTTGCTTGTTTTAGTATTCCCAGGTGCCCTATGATTTTTAGGAGCCACTACTTTCTCTTCACGAGCATCTACTATTTCACCTTTATAAAACTCTTTTTTGGTAAACGTTAAACCTAAATCATGACCCATTTTTTTGAGAAAACTTTCCTCACGTGCATTAACAATAGATATGACAACGCCCTTTTTTCCCATCCTTCCAGTACGCCCTGAACGATGGACATATTGACTCGTTGTTTTCGGGAAATCAAAGTGGATGACATAGGTGACATCCTGAATATCCAATCCCCGAGCTGCAACGTCTGTTGTAACTAGTAATGGAATTTTACCTGACCGGAAATTTTTCAAGGACTGCTGTCGTTCCAATTTTTTCGCTTCCCCAGCCAGTACTGCAACATCAATTTTATTAAAGGTTAATTTTGCTTCAATTTCTTCTACTTTTTCAAGACTTTTAATAAACGCAATTGCCTTTTCTGGTTCTGTGAACATGATTTTTCGAAGAACATCAATCTTATCCCGCTGTTCACATAAAAAGTAGATATGGGATGTGTTGCTTTGGTCAAGTGATTGCTCTACACGGATAACCTCCGCTTCGTTCATTATGGATTTTGCAACCTTTTCCGTTTGTTCAGATATCGTTGCCGAGAAAAATAAGATTTGGCGATCTCTGAGTGTTGATTTAATGATACTTTGAACATTGGATAGATGTTCATTCGCCACAAGCTGGTCAGCTTCATCAACGATTACCGTACTAACTTCATGCATTTTCAATTTCTTTAATTTAATTAGCTCGACTATACGCCCTGTAGTTCCAATTACAATCTGTGGACGTTCCTTCAGCTTTTCTACCTGTTTCTTAATATTAGCACCACCGATGAAGGAAGCACTTATGATTTCAGTACCTTTTGTCCACTTCTTAACTTCGTCAAATATTTGCATAACAAGCTCGCGGGATGGAGCTAGAATTACGATTTGAATCCCCTTCTTTGCTTCATCAAGCTTGTTGATAGCCGGCAGTAAATAGGCTAAGGTCTTCCCTGTTCCTGTTGGAGATTCGCATATAACGTCCTTCCCCTCTAAAATCGCAGGGATTGCTTTCTCCTGAATACCTGTCGGAGCTTCAAATCCGGATTCTTTCCATACCGTCTGCAAAAACGGTTTCATTGCTTCTAACTGAGACCAATTTGTCATTTTATGTACCTGCCTTATTCATTTCGCTTTTAATTGACTAGTTAATATTCTAACCATCTTTTGGGTAAAGTGCAAAACTACTTTAGGCCTCGGGATTGGTTTTGTTTGCTAGTAGGTGCATAAGCATCTCCTACTAACTAATACCTGGAAAGCAGGGTCTCTTAGAAGTGAATTTAGGAGCTTCAGTTTCCTAATTTATGGAATGAGAGTTCGCCTAAAATACTCTTGAAGAACCTTACCACCCTAATACCCGAAAAGTGACGACTCTCAAATGCAACATGAGTTTCGTCTCTATCCTAATTTCTGGATAGTCATGGCTCTCAATTGTGCTTTGGGCTCCCTCAACCTCCTAATTTCTGGTTGATAACATCTCTCTAAAGGGGTTTGAATACCCGCATCCTTCAATACCTGGAAAATAACAACTCTCAAAAGCGATTTGAGTTTCGTCTCTATCCTAATTTCTGGATAGTCATGGCTCTCAATTGTGATTTGGGCTCCCTTAACCTCCTAATTTCTGGTTGATGACAGCTCTCTAAAGGGGTTTGAGTAACCACACTTTCCTAATTTCTGGAGAATGACTACTTTCATAAGCGATTTGTGTAACCTTACCACCCTACTAATACCTGGAAAGTTACGACTCTCATAAGCAATCCGATTTCCAACGCATTAATTACCTATCTCATTTAACTAGACAGTTAAAAAAGGAATCGAAAATAATGACTATATCTACACCATCACATTAAAAAGTCCCTCACATGATTATGAAGGACATCAACGTAACATTGTTATATTTTTCTACTTTCCTTTACTTTAGCAGACGGATCCTGGTTATATTTTCCCTTATATTCCACAACTTCTATCTCACAGTTCGGACCTATAAGAACATTATTACCTCTTACAACTTTGGCGTTTGTATATTCAAGCTCAATGTCATCTCCCTCAATGATCTCCGCACGTAATGAAATTGGGTAGATCGACTTGATAAGATTATTGAGTAAACCGAATATCCCCTTCTTAACCTTGACGGTATGTCCACCAATTTCACGAGCACTGCATTCACCAGCAATTGAAATGTCAATACTATCTGCATTTAACAGGCCACCGATTGTAAAACTTCCTTCTCCCTTGAAACGTTCTGCTTCACAATCCTCTTTAATTGTTGCTTTTCCTCTAATTTTTATTTCGTCCCCTTTTACACTACCACCGAATGTTCCTTTACCTGCAATTCTCAGCGTATTCACTTTCGCATTTTCGCGAATACCACCTGTGCCATCAATGGTAAAACTCTCGAAGTCTATCGAACCATCTATATTTCCACTTCCACTTATTCTCCCATCAATCCCTTTAAGATTTCCATTAACGGTTACGGTTCCATTTAAGGTAAACTCATTGCATTCCACATCACCATGCACAGTACCTTTTCCATTAATACTAACTTTATTAAAGCTGCCACCACCAGACGATCCCATCCCATTAATCAGTAAGTTCCCTGGATTTTCTACGTTCACCATATGTTAACCTCCTTATTATAATAACTACCTATAATTTTGACCGCAGTTCTTCTATTGCTTTTGCAAATGCGTATTTGACGATAATCTTTGTGCCTTGTTCGATAACTAATTCATTGGCGTTTGGTACAATTAAACATATAGAAACACCTAATTTTCTTGCAACGAGCAATTCTCCATACTGCTGCCTCTTTTCTAAAAAGTAAGCCTCACTAACCTGGATAACCATTCCTGCTTCATCAAGACTGATATCCCCTGACTGCAGAAGTTTTTCAACAATGTAAATTGTTACTATCTCTTCAAAATGGAACTGTTCGAGACTAGATTTTCTTTTTTCGAGGTAAAGATTCATTGTAACTTCTGACGCAAGACCTCGATTCACTATTTCAAATTTACTTAGATTTACTTCCCCAATACTCGGTGAAAACATTTCTGCCAGCTCATCAAGAGAAAGATTCTCCTTCATCTGTTGAATCTTCTCAATTCGTTCTAAGATTCTATCTTTTGGAAAAAAGGTTTCTTGCCCTGTAAATGTGGATTTTCGGATAAACCACTCCTCCGGGATAAGATCTTTTCGTTTCCATCTATATAGCTGACCATAAGAAATGCCTGTCAATTCCAGTAAATCTTTTTTTGATACCAACTCTTCATTCATTTCAAACGGCTCCTTCCTATGAACACAGTGTAACATAACACTGTTACGTTATACAAGTCAAAACAATTCGACATGTTTCTTAAAACCAAATGTGTTCTGGGTCAGGGAACCTGTCCCTCTGACCCAAATAAAAAATGCTGTATCGCAATGAACTGCGATACAGCTTTTATCCCCTTTGTTTGAAGCTTCCCTTTATCTTGCTAACCAACCACCGTCGACTGCTAGTGTGTGGCCATTCATATAGTCAGATGCACGGCTTGCTAGAAATACTACTGTTCCCATAAGGTCGGCTGGAGTTGCCCAGCGTGCTGCAGGAATACGTGATAGGATTTCTGCATTGCGTTTTTCATCTGCACGGATTTGTGTAGTATTATTTGTAGCTACATAACCCGGTGCAATTGCATTTGTTTGAACGCCATATTCTGCAAGTTCGTTTGCAAATGACTTGGTAAGTCCGTGAACAGCATGCTTACTTGCAGTATAAGGAGGAACAAATTTTCCGCCTTGGTATGAAAGCATAGATGCGACGTTAATAATTTTACCGCTCTTTTGCTCAACCATTACTTTTGCAGCCTCTTGACTTAAGAAGTAAAGAGAGTTTAAGTTTAAGTCAATAACTGCATCCCAATCCTCTTCCTTATATTCTAGGATTGGTGAACGGCGGATTGTACCGGCATTGTTTACTAGAATATCCACTTTTCCAAATGCTTTTACACATTCTGCAACAACTGCTCTAGCATTTTCACGTTTGGATAAATCTGTTTGGAAAAATTCGACACGTCGACCTTCATTTTCAATTAATTCTCTTGTTTCATCCCAGCTAGTGCCATGTGTAGTAATGAACAGGTCTGCTCCAGCTTTTGCTAACGCCACCGCAAAGCCTTGACCTAGTCCAGTAGCACCACCGGTAACAATTGCAACTTTTCCTTTTAATGAGAAAAAGTCCAATGAGAAATCTGATAATTGTGTTGTCATTTCAATATCCCCCAATTCAAATGCGCCTTGGCGGAAATTGCGTTCGTTATGCAAAAACATAGCATTCCGCCTAAGGCATTACCTTTTTTCAGCTAAGGCTTGAACTCAACTAAAACTGATAGATTCTTGCAATTATCAATCCACTCACAGTACTAGTGGACTACTTGTGATTGAAATTAACGTAATTTATCCATTGGTACCATGTCCATATCAGTGTAAGTGATGTTCTCTCCACACATACCCCAGATGAATGTATAGTTGCTTGTCGCAGTACCTGTATGGATTGACCAGCTTGGTGAAATGGCAGCTTGTTCGTTTTTCATAACAAGATGTCTTGTTTCTTCAGGTTGACCCATAAAGTGGAATACACGAGTCTCAGGTTCCATATCAAAGTATAGGTATACTTCCATTCTGCGTTCATGTGTATGACATGGCATTGTGTTCCAAACACTTCCTGGTGAAAGCATCGTTAATCCCATTTGTAGCTGACAGCTTTCACAAACATTTGGATGTACATATTGATAGATTTTACGCTCATTTAGAGTTCCTGGCTCTCCTGCTTCTAAAGGGGTAATTTCGTTAATATCAATTTTTACAGTTGGATATTTGTGGTGTGCTGGTGTTGAATTAATATAGAATTTTGCAGGATTGTTTGGATCCTTTGAACGGAATAATACTTCCTTCGTTCCTTTACCAACATATAGCCCATCTTGACGAACCATGTTGTATTCTTCACCATCTAAAACAACTAGGCCTTCTCCACCAATGTTGATAATTCCTAATTCACGACGCTCTAAGAAGTACTCCACACCTAATTCTTTATCAAGCTTAATTGTTAGTTCCTTATCAGTAGGCGTAACTCCGCCAAAAATCATGCGATCGTTATGTGTATATGTTAAATGTACCTGTCCAGGCTCAAAAATTGTTTCAACCAAAAATTGGTTTCTTAATTCATCTGTATTAAATCTTTTAATTTCCTCCGGATGATTTGCATAACGTGTTTCCATAATCAAATTCCTCCTAAAGTTTTGTTATTTTATATTGAATATCTTTAACGGACGATTTTTCCAGGCGCATTCTCAGCAAAAGCCTTTATTTCCTCGACCGAAAAGACATTACTATCCCCATGAATCGTATGTTTTAAAGCAGAAGCTGCAGTAGCAAAAGTAACTGTTTGCAAAGGATCATGTTCTTCTAACAATCCAAATAGGATTCCTGAAGAATATGCATCCCCTCCACCAACACGATCGATAATCGGATTGATCTCGTGTACCTTTGATTGATACAGCTCACCATTCACAAATAAATTTCCTTGCAATGTATTATGTGAAGCTGAATATACGTCTCTGAAAGTCGAATATAAGCACGTAATATTCGGATACATTTCTGTTATTTTTCGATAATAGAAAGCGAGCTTTTGAGATTTATCTAAAGATTCATCTGCCTTTTCTAATCCTAAAAGATAAAGCGCATCCAATTCACCGCAGGAACAAATATCTACATATGGTAAAAACGGCTTTATCGTCTCAGATGCTTCCTGTTGACTCCATAATTTTGCACGGTAA
The DNA here is from genome assembly GCF_976954385.1 of Ferdinandcohnia sp. Marseille-Q9671. Taxonomy (NCBI): domain Bacteria; kingdom Bacillati; phylum Bacillota; class Bacilli; order Caryophanales; family Bacillaceae; genus Ferdinandcohnia; species Ferdinandcohnia sp. Marseille-Q9671. Next base: position 462,046 of record NZ_CDRJTA010000003.1, on the reverse strand, counting down.
TTAAAATCAAAGCTTGTTGTCACACCAAATTCTTTTGCAGTTTTTAAAGCCTGTAGTGTTACTTCCTTTAATGAATCTGAAAGTGCCGGTGTAATACCGGTAATATGGAAAAGGTCTGCACCTTGTAGCATTTCAGCAAGATTCAGTTCATCTCTCGTAATCTGAGAAAAGCTTGAGCCTTTGCGGTCATATGTAACTTGTGCAGCTCTTTCACCAACACCAGTTTCTAAGTAATAAGTACCTAACCTCTCCCCGCCCTTTAAAAGGTAATCCGTTTTTACACCGAATGATCGTAAGTGCCTTTCAGCTGCTTGACCTAGGGGATTATGGGGTACCTTGCCTGCAAAATACACATTATAGCCAAAGTGCGAAAGGGAAGCGGCCACATTTACTTCTGCTCCACCATAATGCAAGGTGAGCTGGTCTGATTGAAAAAGACGTTCTCCCAAATTAGTTGATAAGCGAAGTAGAGGTTCACCTAATGTCACAATCTTTTTCATCGATTACGCCTCTCTTGCTTCTTTAACTTTTGCTACATACTGCGCTGCATACTCAGTAATCTTTTCATATTCTCCTGTTTTTGCAGGGGCTACTAGATTACCTCCAACACCTACTGCTACACAGCCATTTTTAATCCATTGATCAATATTATCCAGGCTAACTCCACCAGTTGGCATAATGTTCACTTGCGGAAGCGGTGCCTTAACCGCTTTCACAAAATCCGGTCCAAAGGCATTCCCTGGGAATAGCTTAATAATATCTGCACCTGCTTCAAGTGCACGTTTCATTTCGGTTATGGTCATGCACCCAGGCATGTATGGAATTTGATACAAGTTACATAGTTTAGCAGTTTCTTCATCAAAGCTCGGACTAACGATATATTCTGCTCCTGCTAAAATAGCAATACGAGCAGTTGTCACATCAAGAACCGTCCCTGCACCAATCACCACGTCACTATTTTTATAGATGGAAGCTAGTTCTTTAATTACTTCATCAGCACCATCAATTGTAAAGGTAACTTCAATCCCAAGGATTCCACCCTCTACACAACTTTGAGAAATCTTAACTGCTTCTTCTTTAGAGTCTGCTCTTACAACTGCTACAACTCCACATTCTGCAATTTTTGAGAGTACATTTAATTTTTTCATATTTGCCTCCAAAATGTCTTATGTATTTCCTATTTGGAAATTAATTTATTATATGGAAACTTACAATGTTATTATATATAATAAAAAATGAGATTTCAACCATATCATTTGATTACTTCTAAAACATGAACGAAAGAGATGATTATCTTGGAAGAGAAAAAGCAACCGTATGGAACAGTTCTTTTAAAAGCAGATAATATATTAAAATACTTATCCTCAGTAGATAAACCTCAAAGTCTTCAACAAATTGCAAAGGAATCTGATTTGACAAGCTCTACTGCTTTAAAAATACTAGATACACTTCAATTAATTGGATATGTCCATAAAGATACCGAAACAAAGAAGTTTCGACTGGGTAGGTCAATCATTAAATATGCAAATAAAGCACTGAATCAAATCGATATTAAGGAGATTGCGCAACCCTATTTAGAGACACTTAGAGAACGTACGAGCGAAACGGTTCACTTAGGGATTCTTGACCAATCAAGTATCGTGTATATTACAAAACTAGAAAGTTTCAATCCGGTTTCCTTCTACTCACGAGTCGGTAAAACAATCCCGCTCTACTGTTCCGCAATGGGAAAATCAATCCTTGCTGACCAAACAGATCAAGAGATTGAAAGTTATTTACATGAAACTACACTAAAAAAGTTCACCAAAAATACACTGATTACGAAAGAGGATTTTTTAAACGAAATTGATGAAATACGTAAAAGTGGATTTGCTTTTGACAAAGGAGAACATGAATTGGAGATTTTTTGCGTGGGAGCAAGTATTACTGTAAATGGAGTAAATCATGGTGCTTTTAGCGTGAGCGTTCCAAAATACAGGATTACTGACGAGTTTATCAATCAAATTATTGATGATGTACTTGCATGTAAACGAGGGATCGAAGGAGAACTTATCTAAAAGTGAAAAGGCTAAGCTGCCTTTTCACTTTTTTTGGTAGTGTGACGTTTATTATTACTAGATACATAATAATAAAAACTATCTAAAAATTCGTTGACCTTCTTTTTCTTCTCTGATAATATACTGATATATTAAAAATCAATGACGAGAAAGAGTACGATAGGAAGTCTGTTCTCCAGAGAGTCGACAGTTGCTGAAAGTCGATGTTCAGAGCTTATCCGAAAATCATCTTCGAGGTGCAAAGCTGAACAAAGTAAGCTTTGACGGGAAGTCCGCCGTTACAAGGAACACGTATGTTTGTACGTTGCTAAAGCGCCGTATGTCTTTTTAGACTTCGGAATGTGGGTGGTATCGCGAGTTAAACTCGTCCCTATTTTAGGGGCGAGTTTTTTTTATTTTAGTAAAAAGGAGAGAGTACGTTGAAGAAATTGGATACTTTATTTATTGGCTTTATGTTATTTTCTATGTTTTTTGGAGCTGGAAACCTTATTTTCCCTCCGTTTTTAGGGGCAGGATCTGGTACAAATTTCTGGCTTGCGATTGCTGGTTTCGTTGTAACCGGGGTTGGATTACCCATCGCTGTTATTTTTGCAGTATCACTCGTAAAGGGTGGCGCACAAGCAATGGGGAACCGTGTTCATCCAGTTTTTAGCACTACCTTTATTGTCGCTGTTTATTTATGTATCGGACCCTTTCTTGCCATCCCACGTAATGCAAATGTTGCATTTGAAATGGGAATCACACCTTTTTTACGTAATTCAGAGAGCACGTCCCTAGTATTATTCGTATTCTCACTTGTTTTCTTTGCGCTTGTCTATCTCGTAAGCTTAAACCCTAGCAAAATGGAAAAATACATGGGACGCTTTATTGCCCCTACTCTATTAATCGCCATGGTTGTCCTTATTATAGTCGGATTCATGGAACTAGATGCTCCGTTTGAGAACCCAACAAAACAATACCAATCCGGTGCGTTTTTTACAGGTTTTCTTGAAGGGTATAACACGATGGATGCACTCGCTTCATTGGCATTCGGAATTGTTATATTAACAGCTATTCAAAAAAAGGGGATTGAAAATCGATCACAGCTGACAACCTATACGTTTAAAGCAGGGCTTATTGCAGGTTTACTCCTGGCAGCTGTTTATGTAAGTCTAGGAATAATTGGAGCTAAAATGGCGAATAGTGGCTCGTATGAGGACGGAACAGATATTTTATCTACTGTTGCTACATTATTGTTTGGTCAAAGTGGTACTGTACTGCTTGGGTTTATTTTTACATTAGCTTGCTTCACCACTGTTGTTGGATTAACAACTGCATGTGGGCAGTACTTTTCAAATCTGATTCCAAAAGCTAGCTACAAAGCAGTTGTTATTATTGTCACTGTGACTGGGTTTACTCTCTCAAATCTTGGTTTAGCACAAATTTTAAAGGTATCAGTACCTTTTCTAGTTATTGCTTATCCACTTACAATTGTTTTAGTCACGTTAACTTTTTTCACTAAATACGTAAAAAACGTGAAGGCAGTATATGGTAGTGCTATGTTATTCACCGGTGTATTTGCAGTTCTGAGTGGACTACGCGCATTTGGTATTGATTTGGGACCATTACAAGATGTCCGGGACATGCTTCCCCTTTCATCTGTTGGATTAGAATGGGTTGTTCCCGCTTTACTTGGTACTGGACTGGGTTTACTTTTTCCAAAGGTAAAGTCTACTAAGGAACTCGTAGAAGAAGGTAACAAAAAAGCATTATTATAACTCCACACGCTAATAGTATGGTTTAAATTCGCCTAATCGCATGAGAGTACTGGTTATCGAACCAGTACTCTTTTTCTATGTTAAGAGCCAGTTTTTCCACTTTAAGGATTATTTTCATTTATATGCACACGCTAAAAGAGGCTACGAAATTTATGTAAAAGCTTTATTTTATGATTATAGGAGGTCACTGCATGAGAACAATTGCCCTAATACTATTTTTTGTAATAAGCACATTTTTACTAGTAGGTTGCAACAATGGAGATTCTGGGGTTAAGGAATTGAAGCTTGCTCATAATCAAACATTGGATCATCCGGTTCATTTATCGCTTGCAGAGTTTGGGAGACTGGTTGAAGAAAAATCAAACCATAAAATAGAGGTAAAGCTATATCCAAACGGCCAATTGGGGAGCGAGCGTGAAGTACTAGAATTAACACAGTCTGGTGCTGTTGATGTCGCTAAAGTAAGTGCAAGTGCGTTAGAAGGATTTGAGTCTGACTACTCCGTTTTTAGTTTACCGTACTTGTTTGGGTCCTACGAGGAATTCGAGAAAAAAATGAATGATACGGCAATTACGAATCAACTTTTTTATAAAACGGAAGATATCGGTATTATTGCTTTAAGGTGCGGCAGTTGCCGTTATCTATTCAGTGATTTTATCTATTATTTATAAAAACTTTAAGCCAAAGGATTTACCAGGTATTTTTATTGAGACAATCGAAATAACAGGGATGATTCTCTTTTTAATTACGGCCTCCGCTCTCTTTTCACTTGTTATGTCATATATGAGATTACCTGAAGCCATTAGTAATGCACTACTTTCCATAACAGATAATCAGATTGGAATTATTCTCATTATTATTTTTATCTTGTTGCTAGTAGGTACCTTTATGGATATTACGCCTGCAGTTCTAATATTTACGCCAATTTTTCTACCGGTTGCTAATAGCTTTGGTATGGATCCTGTACATTTTGGAATGATCCTATGCTTTGGGTTATGTATCGGTAATATGACACCACCAGTAGGCAGTGCCCTATTTGTAGGGTGTAGTGTTGCAAGGGTAAAAATTGAAGAAGTAGTCCCAACGTTGTTACCTTATTTCGGAGTAGTCATTCTGGTTTTATTGTTAGTTGCCTTTATTCCACAACTATCCTTGTTTTTACCTCAGTTGTTTGGATTGTAAAATATGAAAGGATAGATACCCTTGTTGGTACCTATCCTTTTTATTTAGTCTGTTTTTATTTCTAAAAGCTTTTGACGTAGCTCTGTTTCCATAGTAGCAAGATCATGCTCTGCTTGGCGACGTTTATTTCTACCTTCCTCTTGAATACGAAGTGTTTCTTCCAACGTAGAAATAAGATTTTCTTTTGTTTTCTTTAATGTTTCAATATCGACTAAACCACGTTCATTTTCCCTGGCTGTCTCAATTGTGTTACTTTTCAACATTTCAGCGTTTTTAAGTAACAGCTCGTTTGTCGTTTTCGATACTTGTTTTTGAGCTTCCACCGCATGTCGCTGTCTAATTAATGTTAGTGCAATCGCCACTTGGTTTTTCCATAATGGTATTGCTGTCATGATCGACGATTGGATTTTTTCTACAAGTGCTTGGTTAGTGTTTTGAATAAGTCGGATTTGTGGCGCACTTTGAATTGTGATTTCTCTGCTGAGCTTTAAGTCGTGTACACGCTTTTCGAGACGGTCCGCAAATTGAACCATGTCATTTACCTCTTGGACCTTCATTTGATCTTGTGTAGTTTCAGCCACTTTCTTTAGCTCTGGAATCGTCTTTTTATGAAGTTCCTCAAGTTTAATTTCACCTGCAGCAATGTACACATTCAACGCATCAAAATAATCTTTATTGTTCTCATAAAGCTTTTCAAGTATGGCTATGTCGGATAACAGTACATTTTTACTTCTATCAAGCTTTACACTTATCCGATCAATTTGCGCACCCGTTTTTTGATATTTTGATAATACTTCTTGTACCGAATTTGAGATTTTCCCAAACATCCTAGCAATAACAGAGCGTTTTTCAGGATTTAATTCCTCTGGCTTCATATCATCAAGTCGCTTCATAAGGTCTGAGATAATCTGCCCAACCTCACCCACATCATTTTTCTGAACATGCTCAAGCATTGTGTTTGAAAATGAGAGTAGCTTATTTTGAGCTGGAGTACCATAAGAGATCATAGCTTGATGGTTGGTCGGATCAATTTGCTCAGCAAGTTGAAGCGCTTTTGCCTTATTTTCTTCCGGAAGCACATCAACTAATCGAATAGGTTTCTTTTCTTCTGTTTGAGTAACAATAATCGGATTTTCTGTATTATCTTTCTGTTCATCAAATGGATTTGATAGTAATTCATCCATTAGGTTTGTCGGTTCTTTATATTTTGGGGTATTTTGTTCACTCATATTGACTACCTCCTATTTTGATCAATAAACGTAGAATCATTTCCATTTTTATTTGATTGCTTAGCAACGTCAATTTCGAAATGTAAATCATCTATATCGTTGGATAGCATTTTGTGTAAATCCTTTTCAATTGTGCCTGTTAATTCTTCAAGCACCCTTCTTGTTTCATGTAACGTTCTTTCAAGCTCACTATTCTTTCTTGGTTGTGAAGATAGAAATGCATATTTCTCCGTTAATTCCACTACTGAATCAAGATGGGAAAAATAAAAACGTTCTGCCTTGTAAAATCGTCTTGGCTCACTTTTCGTTAACCGATAGATTTTCTTCGTGACACGATGAAGATCAACTCTTTGCTTTAAGGACGGGATGTGACGAATGGAAAATAAAGACTTATTCAAACGAGCAATTTTTTTCCTTGCTTCTTTAAGATTCTGCTCTATATATCGATATTCCTTCCTCGTTAGCCGATGTTTTCGTAAAAAGGATTGCTTCATTATAGCTGATGACGTCAAATAGGTAATTCCACCACCTACTAAAGCAAATCCGGACGAAAGTAGGAAGGTTTGATCAAATGCAAAAAAACTAACTAACCATACAGTAACCGTGGCCGGTACAGTGATAAATGATTTTAGTATAAAAGCGAGAAATGGATTCATACGATCGACTCCTAACATTCTGTCTTACTACTGTATACGAATGAATGCGAAACTAGGTTTCATATTTCCTTCTGAAAAAATGCATATTACTGTCCAATTTTTGGATAGCCGTTATAATGCAAAGATTGGTAAAGTCTAAGTTGTGGGTGTGGTTATTGAAAATGCTTATGAAACAAAAATTTATGTAGACTACATTCTCAGCGAAGGGCTTAACTTGGTGATTTAACCTGGTTTTTCCTATTCATAACTCTGATGAAGGACTTAACTTTATATCTAGATCTGAGTTTTAGTCTTCATCACCCCGATGAAGGACTTAACTTTGTGACTAGACTAGAGTTTTGGTTTTCATAACCCCCATGAAGGACTTAACTTTATTACTAGACCAGAGTTTTAGTCTTCATAACCTCGATGAAGGACTTAACTTTATATCTGGATCTGAGTTTTAGTCTTCATAACCCCGATGAAAACTTGGTCCCACCACCTATACTTGTTCCATAGCCAAGCTTCTTCCTCATCCTAACTATACTATAAGAATTTTATTCGGACTATGGGCCTAATCATTACAAGAATCTAAGACTCGAGACGTATTTTTACAAAAGCCTCCCCTAAAGGTACCTCATTCACAACCGTATCCTGCACATGTTTCTAGCCTAATTATGGTCATTTTCCAAATTTTATAGTAAATTCTCTGGATATTTTTCATATAATGTAATATAGTACATTATATCACTAATGCACTAATGTACATGAACACCTAGGAGGTGTCTGAATGATTTTTAAGCAAGATGGGACAAAACCAATATATGTACAGATTTCTGAATGGATTGAAACAGAGATCTTAAGTGGCGCACTACTCGAGGACCAAAAGGTTTTTTCTCAATACCAGCTTGCAGAGATGTTTCAAATTAATCCTGCCACGGCTGCAAAAGGACTTAACCTGCTTGCGGATGAAGCGATTCTTTATAAAAAAAGAGGGTTAGGCATGTTTGTTGCACCGAACGCCAAACAATTTATCTTAGAGAAAAGGAAAAATCAAACAATGAAAAACCTCGTATCTGAACTTGTAATGGAGTCTGAGCGTTTAGGAGTAAGTGAAGAAGAATTACTTACCATGATTCGGATTGAAAAAGAAAAACAAAGGGGGAATCACGATGAACGTAGTTGAATGTCAAAGTGTATCTAAGCAATATGGCAGAGCAATAGCTTTAGATAACCTAACCTTTACAATCAAGCCTAATACGATTACAGGTGTAATTGGTAGAAACGGTGCGGGAAAAACAACACTCTTGAAAACACTAGCTGGTTTCTATCGTACATCCGCTGGAAATGTTCGTGTTTTTTCTGAGGATCCATTTAATAATCTGAAGGTTTCTTCCAATTTGATCTTTGTTGACGATAACATGGTTTTCCCACCATGGTTAACTTTATCTGAGATACTAGAGGCTAGTTCAACATTTTATCCTAATTGGGATCGTGACTTAGCAAAAAGACTATTTGATTATTTTGATTTGCATCCAAAACAATTACATCACCATTTGTCAAAGGGTATGAAAAGTACGTTTAATATGATTATTGGACTTTCATCTCGCTCTCCCCTCACGATATTTGATGAACCCACAACAGGAATGGATGCTGCAGTTCGGAAAGATTTTTACAAGGCGTTACTAAAGGATTATATTGCCTACCCAAGGACAATCCTCTTTTCGAGCCATCTTCTTAGTGAGATTGATACCTTTTTAGAAAATGTTTTACTGATTCGAAACGGGAAAGTTGCCTTACATGAATCAGTCGATGATTTGAAGGAGTATGCGATTGGGTTACGCGGAAGATCAAGTGTGATTCAAGAGGTAACTGGAGGTATGGAAGTCCTTCACGAAGAAGACTTCGGAAACGATTACACCTATTCAGTTGTAAAAAATATATATCCAGAATCAACCTGGCAGGAGGCCAAGAAACGAGGAATTGAACTCACTCCTGTGGCAACGGAAGACCTTTGTGTGTACCTCACGTCAAAAAATAAAGGAGGTATAAATGATGTATTTAAATGAAACTAGTTTGCTTGAAGTTATGAAAAGACAGTTTATTTTTAAGGTTCGAAGTTATTATGGTGCGTTTACTAGCCTTGCAACTGTTCAAGCGATTGCCATTTTGTTTTCATTCAATGGAGTCGGGCAAATGGGGCTTGGCGGTGATGCAATAAACATCTCAATTAGCACATTTTCAGGGAGTTTAATTTACTTTTTTACAATCTTTTGGGCATTCGTTACGGCGATTACCATTACAACAAAACCCTATCATTATATCGATTTTTCATTTGTAACAAATCGGATAAGTAGTCATTTATCAACTGTTGGCATGCTATTCGTTTATTCGTTCATCGCTAGTATGACAGCTATGTTTGCCGGGATTCTATTGAGGGTCATTATGTATTTTAAATCTGCACAAATGATTGGAGACCACTACTTCCTATCATTTCCGGATTTACTACTTGGTGTATACTCTGGAACACTATATATCTTCCTCTTTGCGGTATTTGGGTATTTAATAGGAATGTTTGCACAGTTGCATAAACTGTTAGGATTTGCAATTCCCGCATTACTTATCGGCTGGAGTATTTATGAAGTAAGATCTTTTGACACCTTTACTCCTTACACTTTCTTTGCACTCGAACCATCAATTCTAGTTTTCTCACTAAAAGTCGTGTTTACTACCGCACTATTACTGGTGATTGTAATGGCCGCAACGAATCGATTGGAGGTGCGTAAGTAATGACAGCGATTGGTACGCTCATTCTTCCTATTATTATTTTATTAATCTTAGCTGTTGTTTTAATCTCCATCATTTTGGGTAAAAAACACAAAGGAGTAAAAAGTACAAAGATATTACTTGGGGTCTATTTTTCTATTTTAGTAGCCTCGGTTATTGTCTATTATTTATTGCCTGAAGAGAAGTTTGTTTCAGATACCCCTAATGAACATAATCATGTAAAAGTAAACTTCGAAGAAATTCACAATGCTTCAAGAACTGGACAATTTACTGATGTTGAAGGAGTAAATGAAAAAAACACATGGAACCTTACCTACTTGGAGAACGAGTTGGATGTATCGTTTTTGGAAGATACAAATGGTATGCATACTTTTTTTGAACGGAAAGAGAGTATGGATGAGACAATTGAAATCACTTATTATGTGGCGAATACTATTATACAAGGGATTGATTTCTTCCACCAAGTCCCAATTCCTGTTATCTCAATTGAAGGTGATCGTTTAATTGTTAGCAATAATGGTCCTCAAGAAGTAAAATTTTCTAGTTTCCATAATGAATTTGTTATCTCTCAATTTAAAGGCGGTGGCCTTGAACAGCAATTTGATGATCATTTTGATGAAGAATTCGGACCACGGGGTTATCAAATACTACATGTTAAAATCCCTAAAAACCTTGAACTTACTGGAAGCGAATTTATCGAATATGTAGAAAAGTAAGGAAGGGTCTTCCCCTTCCTTTTATTTACGCATATTTTTGTTTTTGTTGCTCTTTTAGTACTGTTGAGTAGCTTTGTAGTAATTTTTCAAAAATAACATCCCATTTTTGAGTAAGTGCATATCTTCGCCCTTCCATTCCCATCCGATTCCTAATTCCTTCATTTTCCAACAACCGCAAAATAGCTTTATTCATTTCCATCCCATTACCAGGTTCACATAAAATTCCTGTTACACCTTCTTGAACTACATTCCTTACTCCACCAGCATTTGCACCGATCACAGGTGTCCCGCTTGCCATTGCCTCAAGCATGACATTTCCGAAGGTTTCAGAAGGTGATGGGAATACAAACACATCAGATGCAGCATATAATTCAGCCAATTCGTTCCCTTTCAAGAAACCAGTAAACTTCATATTTGTAGGGGCTTCTTCCTCCATCTTTCCTCTTAGTGGTCCGTCACCGACAATCAGCCACTGGATTTTTTCCTTCCACACAGACGGCAACGAATGAGCCATTTCAATAAGTAAGTCTACATTCTTTTCTGGCGCTAATCTCCCCACATAGGTCAACAAGTACTTTTTAGAAATCTGGTATTTTTCCCATACATCATTTTTCCTATAGTAAGGGTGAAACAACTCACAGTCTACACCTCGGGGCCATATTTCTACATTAGCGAACCCTTTCTCCTCTACCTGCATTTTCGTCTGTAGCGAGGGTACAAAGAGCTTTTGAAATGGTTTATGAAACCACTTCATATAGGACCACAAAATAGTGGACAAAAATTGCAAATCATAAAATTGTAGATAGTAGTCAAAATCTGTGTGGTAGGAACCGACAAGTGGGATGTTTAACTTTTTTGCATAATAGTTTCCGCAAAGTCCAATATTGAACGGTGTTGCCACATGTATTATGTCTGGTGCAAACCTCTCTAACTCAGCACGAATATGAAGCATATTTGGAAAAGCAATCCGGCACTCTGGATACAGGAAAAAGGATAAGCTTTTAAATCGATGTATATTCATAGATACATATTCTCCCGATTCAGGCATCGGAGCAAATACCTTAACCGAGTAATTATGTTCTCTTAGATAATCTGTATACCGTTTCAGCGTACGAGCCACACCGTTTACCTCTGGATAATACGTATCAGTAAAGATTGCTATTTTCATAATATCCCCCTTAATGGTACCTCGGTAAGTTGATTCACGAAAAAATAGCTTGTTATTCCAGCGGTTGTTCCTAATACCCCTCCTGCCAATACGTCAGACGGATAATGTAGCCCTAAAAATATTCTTGATACCCCAACACATATTCCAATAGGCAGAAGGATAAATGATAAGTTTGGAATGACGAATAAAAATGGAATAATAACTGAAAATATAGCTGTTGTATGTCCTGAAGGAAACGAGTGGTCAGTCAATGCTTTTACAGGAAACTTTGATTTTTCTACTATTAAATACGGCCGTTTCCTTGGATACAACTTTTTAATAATATGAACAGGTAAATGACTTACGGCTAAGGATAGTACACTTGCTACTGCAGCCATTCTTAATTGATTGCTAGTGAAAAAGAACAAAGATAGACAAGCAATAATGGTAAAGGTTGCTCCTCCAATATACGTAATCCTTGAGAAGAAAAAGTGTAGAAACTTTCTATCATAATACTGATTTACCTTTTGAAAAATTCGACAATCGACATCATAGACAGACAGAAAGAGTCTCATGTTATCATTCCCCCTTTTAGAATTCACAGTTTATTGGTGAATGTATTAAAGACTGTTGGCCTGCCAACTGATACATATTGCAAGGGATATTTCTGGACTTCTTCAATTGAGTAGCAATTTCTACCATCTATTACAATTGGTTCCTTCATATAAAAACGGTACAAATTAAGTGGGAATTGTTTAATCTGATCCCATTCGGTCGTAATAATCGTAAGATCCGCTTTCTGTATTGCTGTTGGAATGTCATCTGTATAGGCAATGGAATCTCCAAACAATTTCCGTGCGTTGGGGATTGCTAACGGGTCATACGCTGTAATATCAGCACCCTCCTTATACAATTCTCTAATTATCGTTATTGATGCAGCATCTCGTATATCGTCGGTATTAGGCTTAAAGGAGAGCCCTAATATCGCAATCTTCTATCCTCTTATTGATTGTAGAATTTCTTTCGCTTTACCTACTGGAAATGCTTGTTGACGGTTATTTACTTGGATAACTGCCTCTAGTAACTCAAAGGTTTGTCCGAGGCTTCCTGAGGTGTGTAACAATGCTCTTGTATCCTTTGGAAAACAGGAACCTCCATAACCAAGCCCTGCTTTTAGGAAATAAGGGCCAATTCTTTTGTCTTTTCCAATTCCAAACGTTACGTCATCAATGTTTGCTTCTACTTTTTCACACATTCTTGCTATCTCATTCACAAAACTAATTTTTGTTGCAAGAAATGCATTTGAAGCATATTTAATCATTTCAGCACTTTTTAGATCTGTCTTTATGATGGGAATCTTAAGAGGTAGGTAGATTTTTTCAATTATCAAAGCAATTTCATGGTTCTCTGATCCGATTACAATTCGGTCACCGAAAAAGAAATCAAAAACAGCAGTGCCCTCTCTAAGGAATTCGGGGTTTGACACGACATCTACCTGAAGATGCGGGAGCTTTTTTGATTCAAGAATTCGTTTTAATTTTTCATTTGTTCCTACTGGGACAGTACTTTTTGTACACACAATCACATCTTTTTCAATATGAACAGCAATTGCTTCTATAACGTTATAGATAAAGTCTAAATTTGCTGTACCATCTTCTCGTTGAGGAGTACCAACCGCGATAAAGATTATGTCAGCTGTTGAATACGCATAGCGAGGGTTTGTTGTAAAATAAAGCTTCCCCTCCATCAGATTTTTCTGTAGTAGTTGCTCTACTTCTGGTTCATAGATTGGCGAATACCCTTCTTGAAGTTTTTCGATTTTTTCTTCTTGGATATCGATACATATAACTTCATGACCAATTTCAGCTAAACAAACACTCGTTACAAGTCCTACATACCCTGCACCTGCTACTGTAATCTTCATCTAACCCCTCCATATCCTTTTATTACATACTATCGAAATATTGCGATTATTTTCTTTAGCTAGTGTTAAAGAATTGTAAAGTTTTGATTAGAATCCATAAAAAATAGGAAGGGAGATCCCCTTCCTTTAGAATACAGAAAAAAATTGTCTGGTTTAGACACTTTCTAACGATTTTTTCTCTGAAAACTTTTTTCGTTGGATAAAAATAAGCCTTGCTGAAAGTCCAATACCTGCAGCTAATAGGCCGAATGTTAATCCAAGCCAATAACCTGCAGCACCAAGATTTGTAAAGTGCGCAAGCATCCAGCCAGATGGTAAACAAATTAGCCAGTAGGCGATCAATGTCATTACAAACGCTACATTCACATCTTTATACCCTCTTAATGCAGCTTGAGCAGTCGCTTGGATTGCATCTGATACTTGAAAGAATAAAGCATAAATTAAGAAGTGAGCTGTTAATGTAATAACGGCTGTTTCCGTTGAATAGAAACCTGCCACTTCATAGCGGAATCCAATGACAAACACCCCTGTAACAAGTGCTATAATCATCGATAATCCTATACCTAACCAACTATACATTCTCGCATCCTTGTAACGTTTTGCACCAACCTCGTATCCAACCAAAACAGTTAACGCCATTGAAACGCTCACTGGAATCATATACAAAAACGAAACAATATTTAGCGCCGATTGGTAAGCAGCAACCGTCGTGACTGAGAACGTACTTATTAAAATGGTAACGACCGCAAACATACTTGTTTCGAAGAAAGTTGAGAGGCCCATTGGAACACCGATCTTTAAAATCTCCTTACTTTCCTTCCAAGAAAAACCCTTACGTCCAACAAAAACTTTATATGAGGAGAAGGGTTCTTTCGACACAATAATAAATGAAGTTATTCCTACAATAACCCAATAGGTGATCGAGGTTGCATATCCAGCACCCGCACCACCAAGAGCCGGAAACCCCCAAAATCCAAAAATTAAAACAAAGTTTAATAGAAGATTAATAGGCACGGATACGAGTAAGATAAACATTACAATCCTAGTTATGCCTAACGCATAAATAAATGATCTCAATACATTGAATATAAATAGGGGAACAATCCCGAAGCTAAGCCCGACTAAATAATCATGTGCCGTTTGATGTACATCTTCCGAAAGATTCATTACGTTTAGTAAGGGATTTAATAGGATTGCTCCGGATATGATTACCAATAGACCTATAAGTAATCCTAAATAAACTCCACTTGAAACAACAATCGATACTTCCTTATTTCTTTTTTCACCAAACCGTTGAGCAGCTATTGGCGAAACAGCCAGAAGAATTGCACTTAATCCGGTAAAAATAGGATTCCAGATTGATGAACCGATGGCCACTCCAGCAAGATCAGAAGAATTATATCTACCAGTCATAACCGTGTTAAAAAACACCATAGAAAACATCCCAAGCTGTGTAATTAAGATTGGAATTACCATCACAAAAATCAGTTTTACTTTTTCTCTTATTGTATTTGTTTCATACATTGATGAAATCTCCTAACACGTAAAATCAAACATAACTTTTATTATATTCCATTCTTCATTGAAAGGAATACTTTTTTTGTATATCTCAATTTGCTACTTCTTTCCCATCATTTACACTATTTTCATATTTCAATTCCAAATTTTCTGTTATATTTATAGTAGATTTCAATATTTTTCTATTTTTATAGGATGGAGGTCCACATGTCTCGACTTACAGAACATTTATTAGTCATTTCATTTGACTGCCTATCTTCACTTGATTTTCCAATTATACAAGAGCTTCCTCATTTTAGAGAGCTATTACAGCACGCATCCTATTGCCGAAATGTTGAAACCATCTATCCATCTGTCACCTATCCATGTCATGCCACAATTGTGACTGGTAAATATCCAAGGAACCATGGAATCGTCAATAATACCTTTCTTCAGCCGGGTCGACTTTCGCCAGATTGGTATTGGCATAGATATCATGTTAAAGGAACGACATTATATGATGAAGCAAAAAAAGCTGGTATGAAAACCGCTGCATTACTTTGGCCGGTTACCGCGAAGGCAAATATCGATTACAATATGCCCGAAATCTTTGCAAATCGACCATGGCAAAATCAAATTCTTGTTTCCTTATTCAATGGTAGCCCACTTTATCAACTGGATATGAATCGTAAGTTCGGACATATTCGAAAAGGACTCAACCAACCTGAACTGGATGACTTTGTTTTAGAGTCGACGGTTGAAACAATAAAATCAAGAAAACCGAATTTAATGCTCGTTCATTTTGTAGATTTAGATTCCCAACGTCATTATCATGGCTTTTCTTCACAAGAAGCAATGGATGCTCTACGCCGACATGATGAAAGGTTAGGAAGAATTATGAATGCCCTAAAAGAAAGTGGAATCTACGATAATACAACAATTGTTGCATTAGGCGACCACAGCGCCTTAGATGAATCGAAAGCTGTAAAACTTAATGTTTTATTCAAACAAGCAGGTCTTATTACCGTGAGTGACGAAGGAAAAGTAATAGATTGGAAGGCATACTGCAAAAGTTGTGATGGCTCCGCATATATTTATATAAAGGAAGAATCTGATATACAAACCAAAGAACAAGTAAATGCACTATTATCAAAACTTATTCAAAACCGTGAAAATGGAATCGAACGCATCCTTACAAGTGACGAAGCAAAGGAAAAAGGCGCAGATGAGAAGTGTGCCTTTATGATTGAAGCCCAATTAGGCTATTATTTTAAAGAGCAACTAGAAGGCGAGTATATTGACAATATTCAGGTAGAAGATGTTCGTGAAAAGCGGTATACCTTTGCTAGTCATGGATATTCGCCCGAAAAGGAAAATTACACAACAGTATTCATAGCATCCGGGAAAGGTATACGTGAAAACATGGAAATCCCAACGATGCATTTAGTTGACGAAGGCCCTACCTTTGCTCGATTACTCGGTCTTAACCTAGGAAATACAGATGGTAAAGTTATTGAACAATTATTAGATGACTAGAATTGTTCACAGGATTCGAATTAGGCTTCATGAAGACAGATAGAGTTGCAAACTATCTACAAGGGGGGATATGAGATGAAACGGTTTACGAAAGAGGAAACAAGTTGGATGTATTATGATTGGGCGAATTCAGCTTATTCGATAATTATTACGACAGCTGTATTTCCGATTTTTTACAAGGCAGCAGCAACGAATGCTGGTGTGAGCGCTGCAAATTCAACGGCATATTTGGGATACACGATTGCTATTTTCACATTTATTTTGGCACTGATTGGGCCAATATTAGGTACAATTGCAGATTACCAGGGGTACAAAAAGAAGTTTTTCACCTTCTTCTTTGTATTAGGGGTATCTGCAACAGCCTTATTAGCATTTATTCCAAGTGATAACTGGCTACTTTTACTCATTTGCTACACCTTTGCTGCATTAGGTTCCACTGGTGCGAATGTTTTTTATGACGCATTTCTTGTGGATGTCTCGACAGAAGATAGAATGGATAGAGTTTCCGCACGAGGGTATGGGCTTGGATATATCGGTAGTACGATTCCATTTATGCTCAGCATCGCAATTATTTTACTTGCACAAAATGAAATCCTTCCTATTTCTGCAACAATTGCTAGTAAAATCGCATTCTTAATTACAGCAGTATGGTGGGGATTGTTCTCCATCCCATTATTTAAAAACGTTCACCAACGTTACTATATAGAGCGTGAACCAAATCCGGTTGCAAACAGCTTTAAACGCTTAGGAACAACCTTTAAGGAAATCAAAAAGTACCGTGCAGTCTTTCTATTTTTAATTGCCTATTTCTTTTACATTGATGGTGTTGGCACCGTTATTTCAATGTCTACTGCATACGGAACTGATTTAGGTATTAACGCAACGAATCTATTAATCGTCTTATTCGCTACTCAGGTTGTTGCCGCACCATTTGCTGTACTATATGGTAGATTAGCTCAAAAGTTTACGGGTAAAAAGATGCTATACGTTGGGATTTTTGTCTATATTATCGTGTGTATATACGCGTTTTTCCTAAAAACAACACTTGATTTCTGGATCCTTGCAATGCTTGTCGCAACGTCTCAAGGGGGGATTCAAGCGTTAAGCCGTTCGTATTTTGCAAAGCTTGTTCCAAAACAAAAGGCGAACGAATTCTTCGGTTTTTATAATATCTTTGGTAAATTTGCATCCATTATGGGGCCATTATTAGTTGGTGTGACATCTCAACTTACAGGAAAATCAAATATGGGTGTTTTTAGCCTAGTTATCTTGTTTATTGTTGGCTTTATCATCTTAACTCGTGTGCCAGAAACAAGCGATGTGAAATAGGGCATTTCCTCATTCTGAATGTTATAATTGAAAAAATGAAGAAATGAGGATACACAATGGATAAAAAAGCAATTGAGTACCAAATTCGCGAATTAAAATTAGATTATGTTCGCCTCCAAAATGACTTGGAAAAATTGGATTCTGTAAATGGAAATATTTCTCCACTCGAACGCCAAATAGCGGAACTTGAAGAAGAAATTAGTGTCTTATCAAAAAAACTGCGTGAAATGTAAAAGGGTTGCAACTATTCGTTGCAACTCTTTTTTTATATAAATTGGATTGTTCTTGCAATCTGATTCAAGTGCACTTCATCTGCCCATAGTATAAAATAGTTATAGGTTGCACCTTCGATTTGAACAGGTATAGGATACCTGACAATAGCAGCAGCCTGAGAATTCATTTCTGGTGGTTGGTCTGCTGAAGGATAAATGAAACAGGCATCTTGACCACGGATTTTCGTATGAAATACTCGAGGTGTTGAGCCATATGGCATTAATTGATGATAGGCCTCTCCCCTACAAACTTCATGAATATCATTTCCACCACTTATTGCAGATATCTGAAAGAAACCATCAGCGCCCTCGTATCTTTCATTATTTATCTTCTGCCAATTCGATGGATAGTAAAATCTTACCCTAAATAATTCATTTGAGAATAACTTCCTGGAGGGTTGAACATTCGCAGATGACCAGGTGAGATTACTTATGAGTGGCTCTCTTACTACTAATGCAGGAATTGGATTCTGTAGATCAACAAACCATATTTCTGTTGCATATCCCATCTCGTTGCATCCTGACAAAAATGCAATTGTTCGACTATCAGGTGACCAGGTAACAGGTGTTGCAAAGCAGGAAGAAGTTGCAAGGACCCTTTCACTTTCTCCGCGTTTTCCAACAACTCGTATTTCATTATAATAGCCGGTACCTTCAGCAAAAGCTGTTGCACTAAAAGCAATCAGTTGAGAGTTTGGTGCCCAGGTTGGAAAATAATTCTTTGCCTGCCCCCCACCTTCAATTTCAAATACCTCTCCTGTTGACAAATCAACTGTTCGTATGAGCGAAATACTTGCACCAGGTGTTGTATAAAGCGCGAACAAACCATCTGGAGAGAGTGATACAGTATTTAATGGCCCTTCTAACGTAGTAGTGATTTGGCTTCTCCCTGTTCCATCTGAAGAAATTTGAAACAATTGCTGGCTACCCGATTCATCAACACTTTGAAAAAGCAACTCTTTTCCACTTGGAAACCACTGTACGTCTGATGCCTCTTCTTCCGGAATGCTTTTCGCACGATGAGAAACAACATCATACATCAGAATTTGATTTCTTGTTGTATAGACAACAGTTTTATTGTCTGGTGACCAATCTAGGGTCAAATCTTTATCTGGGTCAATTTGATCAATTGCAGCGATCCTAAGTGTCGAAAGGTATACGATATATACAATTCGATTTTTTCCTACAAATGCAATTTTACTGTTGTCTCCTGACCAAATAGGCTTTGAATTGGTATCTGCTAACCCATTTGTTAGCTGAAGCCTATCTCCATTATGGACGTTATAGATCCAAATATCATGTTGCCCTCCTCGTGTCGAGGTATAAGCAATCTTTCCATTTTGTCGTACTCTATAAAAGAATGACATATATTCATTCCTCCTATAAAAGATGTCTTTTGCCCATTTTATTCATACGATGTGAATGGGTTCTTTTTCTAAGAGGAATGGAATCAAGGCTTACTACTAAATATCTATTTATATAATTGCAACGTCATTACGTGAATAGTTTGTCCCCTCAAGCATAGAGTGATAGAAAAGGAGGGATATCGTGAATAAATCATTTACAATCATGAAACTAATACGGTATGTTGTAGCGTATGTTTTTATTTCATCTGGGTGTTTATTACTACTGAGCAATGAGCTTCATTCTGTGTTTATGAACCTACCAATACCTACTCCAGATCTTTTAATTTATGTTGTGGCTATTCTTGAAATTGTCTGTGGACTTTTAATTGCGATGAATAAAGAAGTCAAAAAAGCTACAATTCCTTTGATGATTATTATCATAGCGGCCATTCTATTAACAAAGATCCCACTACTACATACTGGATTTCTACAATTTGCCTTTGCTGCGAGATTAGATGTTGTAATTCTGTCATTATTATACATTTTATATAATTCGCACCATAAATAGAGTTACAAATACCCATATTAGGAAAAGAAAACAGATTGCAAACGCAATCTGTTTTATTATTCTATTAAAAACGACGGATAAACCCCTTTCAATAGTTCAAAAGTTACAAACCTTATAAAATAGTTATTCAACTCAGAATTTTCTTATGTTTGACATTATGAAACTATTTGAATTATTATACCAATATACTAATTTGGAGGTTAGATTATGTCAGGCTATAATAGACAGAAAATTGTGGACAGTGTTCCCCAGAAGGGTTTCTTTGGACATCCTAAAGGGTTATTCACACTGTTCTTTACTGAGTTCTGGGAGAGATTCTCATATTATGGTATGAGAGCAATTCTTTTATATTATATGTACTATGAAGTAACTGAAGGTGGACTCGGTCTACCAGAGCATACAGCCTTAGCTATCATGTCCATCTATGGATCACTTGTCTACATGTCAGGTATTATTGGAGGATGGTTAGCAGACCGTATATTTGGTACTTCCAAGGCCGTATTCTACGGTGGAATATTGATTATGTTTGGGCATATCGCACTTGCGATTCCTGGTAGCATAAGCTTGTTCTTCGTATCCATGGTTCTTATTATCCTTGGTACAGGATTATTAAAGCCAAACGTGTCTAGTGTTGTTGGTGAAATCTACAGTGAAACAGATACACGTCGTGATGCAGGATTCAGTATCTTTTATATGGGGATCAACCTTGGTGGTTTAATTGCTCCGTTAATCGTTGGAGAGGTTGGATTGAAGCATAATTTCCATTGGGGCTTTTCAATCGCTGCTGTTGGTATGTTCTTCGGTTTACTTATGTTTGTGTTCACAAAGAAAAAAAATCTTGGTCTTGCTGGAACAATCGTTCCAAACCCTATTGCACCTGGGAAAAAGAAAAAGGTATATTCTCAAATTGGTATAGGTGCCGTAATTCTTGCAATTCTAATTGCTATAACTATAAATATTGGTATTCTTACATTTGATTCATTCATTGCATTAGTTGGTATTCTTGGATTCCTTATTCCAGCTATTTACTTTATCACGATGTATCGTAGTCCAAAAACAACTGATGTTGAGCGTTCTAGAATCTTAGCCTATATTCCTTTGTTCTTAGCTGCTGTTATGTTCTGGTCTATCCAGGAGCAAGGAGCAACAATTTTAGCGAGCTATGCAGATAAACGTACTCAGTTAAATTTTGCCGGCTTTGAAATTTCACCTGCATGGTTCCAATCGCTAAATCCATTATTTATTATCATTTTAGCGCCTGTGTTCGCGTGGATGTGGATGAAGCTAGGTAACCGTCAACCATCTGTTCCGAAAAAGTTCTCACTTGCGTTACTATTTGCTGGTCTTTCTTTCCTTGTGATCCTTTTACCAGTATACTTTGGTGGAGCTGATACATTGGTAAACCCATTATGGTTGGTGCTTAGCTATTTCATCGTTGTGTTAGGGGAATTATTGCTATCACCTGTTGGCCTTTCCGCTACAACGAAATTAGCGCCTGCTGCCTTTACAGCACAAATGATGAGCTTATGGATGTTATCAAATGCTGCTGCACAAGCACTTAACGCACAGCTTGTTAAGTTTTACACACCTGAAACTGAAATGACCTATTTCGGAGTAATTGGTGGAGCATCAATTGCATTAGGTATTATTCTTTTATTTGTATCACCTATGATTCAGAAGTTCATGAAGGGTGTAAACTAAGAACAAAAGCGCAAGCGCCTTGATTAATGAACGTCCACTAAAGGCTGCCACGTCCTGTGGCAAACGTGGACATCAGCACATCATGTGCAAGTCCGACAAGCATAAGACGAGACGGCGAGAAGGTTGCTCTTTGACCTTCTTGACGGATTGGCTTATGACCTCGAGGGGCTAGGCGCTGGAGCTAGATGTAGATAAACTCATTTATAACTTATCATAAGGTTGAATTTTATAGTTTCCTAAACAACTAAAAAGGCCTGTCCATTTGGACAGGCCTTTTCTTATAGATTCTGGAAAAACAATCGGACAACATCTGCACCGCCTATAAATAAACCAAGCGATGTACCTAAATTCGATAATACGATAATTAGTAAAATTCGAGTGACTTTATTGTGCCAAAAGCCTTTTACACTATAAACATCTGTGGAGAGTGTTTCGAAATCCTTTACACTAGGACGTCTTAAAAAGGCTTGGACAAACCCAGCAATCCACCCTGCAGCAATCAATGGATGTAATACACCAATAGGAGCTGCAAAAAATGCAGTGACAATCGTAAGTGGATGTCCAAATGCGATAGCAGCTCCAATAGCAGAAAACGAGCCTGTCCATAAAACCAAGCTTAGTGTTTGCTGTAAGCCAGCAGCTGGGTTTGCTATAAAGGTGTACGCAATAATCGCGATGATTAAAATCGGAATCGCCCATCCAATAATTTTCGGTGCTTTTGATTTTGGTGGTAGCTGCGTTAGCTTCTTTAAATCATGTTCTTTCTTTATCTCTTCCTTTATTCCTGGTACATGGGCCGCACCAAGAACCGCTACAATCTTTTCCCCAGGAGCTTCTTTGATTTTTTGAGCCAAGTACTGATCTCTTTCATCAATAAGTGGAGTCTTTAATTTAGGAAAACTAGTTGAAAACTCAGTCAGCATCGAATTCAGCATATCTTGGGATTTCATTTTTTCAAGTTCCTCTTCAGTTATGCTTTCATTGCTAAAAATACTATAGATGATCGACATTAATAGCTTCATCTTTCCAGTGAAACCAACGGAAGACCAAATACGTGAAAAGGTTATTTGAATATTTCTATCTGCTAAAACTAATTCAGCACCAACTTCTTTCGCTGAATCAATTCCCTGGATCATTTCTTGACCAGCATTGATTCCGAATTGGCTGGCCATACGTTTTTGAAAGGAAGATATCGCAAGGTTCATAAGTAATAATGTTGCCTTTTTCTCTTTAATAACCTTAAAGATGTCCATTTCCTTCCACTTGTTTCCATCCATCATCGATTTATATCTAGGTTCATCAAGTTCAATACAAACCGAATCAGGCTGTTCTGCCTCAATTACTTCTTTAACTTGTTCCGCACTATGCTTTGAAACGTGCGCCGTTCCAATTAATATGTATTCCTTACCATCTAAGTGGATCCTCGTTATGTTTTCTTCAGACATCATTGACCTTCCTTATACATCTCAATTTGGTATAGGTTTAATTTTAAACTAGATTGGCATATATTTGAATTCTTTTCCTAAAATTATTCATATCTAAATAAAAAGACTGAAAACCCATATAAGGTCTTCAGCCCATTTCGTTTATCCTGGGAATGACTTGTCGTTATTAGATAGTGCTCCTGAAGGATTATCTTCATGCTTATAATCATTCACCCAATAGTCAGCGTTTTTAATTCCAAGCTTTACTGGGTCAAAGACTGGATCTAGACCAGCCTTACGCTGTTTCTCATAATCCCTTAGAGTAACCAATGCAGGTTTCGCCAAAATGAGTATGGCAATGACATTCAGCCAAACCATTAATCCTAACCCTACATCACCAAAGGCCCACGCGAGCTTCGCTTCGTTAACCGTTCCATATGTCATCGACCCCAATAGGACGATTTTAAGAATAAACATGGCCACCTTACTATTTCTGTTTCTCAATAAATAGGCAATATTGGTTTCAGCCATATAGTAGTAAGCCATGATTGTTGTGAAGGCAAAGAAGAACAATGCAACTGCTGTGAACCCTGCACCAAATCCTGGTAGTGCTGTTTCAACTGCTGCCTGTGTATAAGCAGGACCTGCTTCCACTGTTTCGCCTAAGTTATTTTTTATGAAGCTACCATCCTCCGCTTGCACATTGTACATACCTGTAAATAGGATCATAAACGCTGTAGCTGAACACACCAATAATGTATCAATGTATACTGCTGACGCTTGAACAAGACCTTGTTTTGCTGGATGCGATACTTCTGCAGCTGCAGCTGCGTGAGGACCAGTACCTTGACCCGCTTCATTTGAGTAGATACCACGTTTTACTCCCCAAGCAATTGCCATCCCAATAATACCACCAAAAGCTTGCTCCGCACCGAAGGCGCTCTTAAAGATTAGTGCGATGACTGCCGGTAATTGACCAATATTCATGATCATAATGATGATCGCCATAAGGATATAACCGATAGCCATAAATGGAACTACATACTGAGCAACATTGGCAATTCGTTTAATTCCACCGAAAATAATAGCGCCAATTAAGACAACTAAAATAGCTGCTGTAACCCACTTATTGATTCCAAACGCATTATCCAAACCTGCAGCAATGGAATTTGATTGAATACCAGGCATCAGAAATGCCATTGCCAACAGGGCTGCGAGTGCAAATACAATACCATACCATTTCCAGCCGATTCCTTTTTCTATGTAATATGCTGGCCCCCCACGATATTGCCCATCTTGCTTTTCTTTATATATTTGAGCAAGTGTTGATTCAATAAACGAAGTAGAGGCCCCTATAAAGGCAATTGCCCACATCCAAAAAACTGCACCTGGACCACCAAAAGCAATAGCTGTTGCTGTACCTGCGATGTTACCTGTCCCAACACGACCTGATAGAGAAACAGCTAACGCTTGGAAGGAAGATACCCCAGCTTCTGAGCTTTTCCCTTTAAACATAAGGCTAGTCATATCTTTGATGTGCCTTACCTGTAAGAAGCGTGTCAAAATAGAAAATAAGAGTCCAACGCCTAGCATTCCATAAATCATTACTGGGCTCCAGAGGATACCATTCAACCAATCAGTAAATGCTTGCATGTACATTCTCCCCTCTTTCTTTTTAGAAAATTTAGTATATTAAAAATTATAGTCCATCTGTCCACATAACACAATATTATTGTTATATAACAGAACGGAACCAAAACTCCTATACTTACACACCAGTACTATTGAAGGTGATCAGTAAAAATGTATGCGTTTTCATAGATAGAAATTCCTGTATTTCTGAAATTAGTTAAGATAGTTGTTTTTCATAGTTCCTTTGATTCCTTATCTTAGAATACTGTAACTTTAATGTATAATATATCGATTTCTACTATATTTCTTTTTAGATGATGACATAAATCACGGTAAAACGAAAAAAACTTACCTATAATGAGTATATAAAGACATAAAATCATAGGGGGCGATTTATTTGAAGAAAGAAATGCTTGAGAATTTTATAGAATTTAATAAAGAACGTCTAACCAAGCGTGTCCTATTTAAGGAAGGCGGAAGTACTGTCTTCGTATTGAACTTTATACCAAATCAAACATTACCACCACATACACATCCAGGGTCAAATGTATATCTACTTGTTCTCGAGGGTGAGGGTACATTCACAATTGATGAACAAGAAGTAAAGGTTAAGAAGAATGATGTAGTCGTTTGTACAGGAGAAGAAAAACTTAGCTTCAAAAATGATGGAGCTGAAAATGTAAGTGTATTTGTTACGTTAACCAAAATTCCTGATGAAAACTATGCGAAAAATTTCAATTAAAAAAGACACCTGCCTTTTATTCGGCAGGTGTTTCATTTAGTTCATGACCCATTTATCCTTCATGAATAAGATTCTACCAATCACAAAGAAGATAACGATACATAGAATGTTACTTCCAAATGTGTATAGGATATGTTCATAATTAACAATTCCAAATAGTAGTTCCTTAAGTAAGCTAAATAGATTCATAATAGGGATGATAAAGTGATTCGCAGATAACTCATTTACCCCTATACCTGTAATAATCATTGCTGGAAACATAGCGATCATCATAACTGGTGCACTATAGCTTTGTGCTTCTTTGATCGTTTTTCCTATAAGACTTGTAACCATTAGGATCGATGCATTAAATGCTGCATACAGAATAGATAGAACAACAGCTATACCAATAACCAGAAGGGCATCATCGCCAAATGTCATGGCTTCTTTAAGATGAGTTGTTAAAAAATTTATCTCAAACGCCACTACTGTAAGGGTAATAATACCTATTACTGAGCCAATCGTTGTAATAGTTAACCACTTGGCAAAAAGTAAGGTAGTTCTTTTTACAGGTGTCATTAAAAGTGCTTCCATTGTTTTCTTTTCTTTTTCCCCTGCAAATAAATCTGCTGCTGATGGACCAGCTCCAACACCAATGGCAATTGAGAGGATTAATGGGATTAAGAATGCTATTAAATCAACACTTGAATCCTCATTTGTTAATTCTTGATGTTCAACATTGAAAGGCTTCATTATGGAAGGATCAACTCCTTCTGTTTGTAAGCTTACAGTTACCACATTTTTTTCAAAAACAGTTAATGTACTTGTTACAAGACTCATTAATTGAGATGATTTTGAACTAAAGGAATCTCCAATTATCGTTACAGTTGCTTCTTCCCCCTTTTGAGCAGAGGAGATAAAATCGGGTGATAATTGTAGTGCTGCTTGCGAATCACCATCCTCAAGCGTTTTCTCTAAATTAGAAGACTCAATAAGTTCTACATTTTCTATTCCCGTAAAAATCGTCTCCGCGGCAGGCATTGAGCCTTCATCAACTGCTAGCTGATACGTATCTCCTTCTCCATCAGAAATCATATTCTCATAGAATAAAGTCATACCAGTCATCATAATGATTGGCAAAAATACAGTGAGCAATAATGTTCTACGATCCCGAAAACTATCTTTAAGTTCTTTAATATATATATTACGAAGCATGTGATTCGCTCCCCCTTACTAATTTACTCATGAATATATAGTTCAAATCTTGACTTCCTTCTGATTGATAAAGTTCTTCAATATCACCATGGTAGACAAGCTCACCTTTATGCATCATCGCAACTGAGTCACAAAGCATGGAGACCTCTTCCATAATATGACTAGAGAAGATAATCGTCTTCCCTTCTCGCTTTAACTGATGTACTAGCTGTCTAAATACATTTGATGACGTAATATCTAGACCAGTGGTTGGTTCATCAAAAAGAATAATATCTGGGTTGTGAATGAGAGTTCTTGCAATTGCTACTTTTTGTCTCATCCCTTTTGAGAAGCCACCAACTTTTCGATTCAAGTAATCTCGCATACCAAACATTCTTGCTAATTCATCAATTCGTACCTTAGTTTCATGTTTACTTAATCCATATAAGGAAGCAAAGTATTCTAGATTTTCTCGGGCTGTTAGGCGATCATATAACCCCGTTTCACCTCCGAATAATACTCCGATTCTCTTTTTTACCTCTCCTGAATTTTTCTGTGTATCAAATCCAGCTACTGTGACACTTCCATCTGTGGGGGTAAGTAGTGTTGCAATTGTTCGAAGGAGAGTCGTCTTCCCCGCGCCATTTTCACCTAATAAACCAACCACTTGGCCTTTTTGAACAGTAAAGCTTACATGCTTCAATGCAGTTATAAAAGTCTTTTTATCTTGAAACCTTTTCGTCACTTCATTTATTAAAATCATTTTTTCCACCTCGGTTTGTTGTTCTTGATGTTCTTATCATACAAAGAACCACAAGGAAAATCTTTAGTTATGTCGTGAAAGTACCATTTTTTGTCGCGAATTGGTCAAATTTAACACTAAAGGTGATAGAATAAGAGAAGATTACATGTGAGGTTGATCAAAATGAAGGTTGGACTAGTAGATGACCGTATAATTGACTTAGATAAACTAAAAGCCATTGTATCGAATATGGAAGGCGTAGAGATTGTATTCTCAACCTTATCTGCTGAGGAAGCCTATGAACAGATTAAAAAAGAAGAAATTGATTTATTAATAGCAGATATTGAAATGCCAAATTTATCAGGGTATGAGCTCGCTGATATTATCCACTCACACGCATTAAATATATCGGTCATATTTGTGACAGGTAATAGTGGATATGCTGTTCATGCATTTGAGCTAAATGTCCATGATTATATCATGAAGCCCTATCCGAAGGAGCGTTTAGTAAAATCAGTTGAACGTTTACTAGAGAAAACGAAATCAGCGGATATACAAGGAAGGCTTTATTTAAAACAAAAAAATGAAATACATATACTTCAAAAGAAAGACATTATTTTTATCGAAAGATCTGGTCGTTCAACTACGATTTTCACAAAATCGGGTCCGATTAAAACATACCAAACTCTAAATGAATTAGAGGGAGAGCTACGAGAAAGAGACTTTATTCGTTCACATCGTTCTTTCATAATAAATATCCACTATGTAAAAAATTTCTCTTTGTATGCCAAAAACTCATATATTGTGAGCTTTGAAGGAATCGAAGAACAGGCAATGATTACAAAGGAAAAAGTAGACTTCCTGCAACAATATTATTTTTAAGGTGGCGTACCATTTGAAACCAGCTATACTCTATTGGTTCCTTTTAACAGTGTTAGGAATTTTCCACGTCCACTCACTGTTTTTAACATTACCATGGAATATCCCGATCTATGCAACAAGTTTGCTAGTTGCTTGTAGTATCTATTTTTTATACAAACATACTTATCTATATATCTCTTCGTTAGGAAGAAGTTGGAATACTATTCTATTTTTTCTTCAATGCATGCTACTGATAATTTATGTTGTATTCCAGCCTACTTGGGCTTTTATTGTACCCTTTTTCGTTTTTATTGGTATCGAATGTACTCGTTGTTTACTTTCAAAGAGACTGTATGTTTTACATGAAGAAGTAAAACAGTTTGAGGATCAACGTGCCCAATTTAATGAGACATTTCGGATTGTTCGTAGTGAACGTCATGATTTTTTAAAGCATGTTTCAGCGATTCACTTTATGCTAGAAAATGAAAATAACGAAGAGGCAAAAAGATATCTTGATGAATTAGTTGAGGGCTATAAGGAAACAAATCTCTCAATTAAAGGAGAGCGAGGCGTGGTAGCAGGCATACTCCATCAAATGTATCGAAAGGCAAACGAACTTGGGATTGCCATTGTTTATGATTTTGACCTACCACTCTCCTCTTTACCTCTTTCCGATCATCAAATTGTTACATTACTTGGTAACCTATTATCGAATAGCATTGATGCTTCAGAAGAATGGCAAAAGGAATATAACAAACAAGCCTTTGTTACCTTACAATTTTATAAAAGAAGTGGTCTGTACATTTTACAATGTAAGAATAGTACACTTCCTATTCCAACATCGATACTTGACGGTTTATTCCAATCCTATGGTAAAACGACTAAAGAAAATGGACATGAAGGGCTAGGCACGAAGCTAATACATGATGTTGTACATGAATCTAATGGCTTCTTAGATTTTGTTTATAAGAACCAGGAGTTTTCAGTAAAAGTCAAAATACCTGCTATTAAATAGAGAGCGTAAGGCAGGAAGCTTACAAAACGCGCTGACATTACTTTGTAGAAATCCTTATATGCTCAAGTCAATTTGGGCGATGCGCATCGTATATAAAAAGGAGAAATCGTCCCACGGGGGTTGATTTCTCCTTTTTTTAGTTCTTGGCTAATGTTGGTTGTACCTTCTGTTTTCGATTCGGTAGCTCCTCTTCTTGCTTCGCACGTTTAATAAAGAACGCTAGAATTAAAGCAAGCAGAATTAAGAAGGTTGAAACGAAAAATGTAAAATTAATACCGTCTAACATTGCAGTTAGCTTAATGTTACCAAGTTGTGCTTCTGTTGGATTACCTTGAATATCCTTCATTAAATTCGTTGTTGATGCTTTTTCTTTTAATGACATAAGCGTTATTAGAAGCCCTGTTCCAATTGCTGCAGAAACTTGGTTCAAGGTGTTGTTTACTGCCGTACCATGAGGATAAAGACTTCTTGGTAATTGGTTTAATCCATTTGTTGATACTGGCATAAATACCATTGACATTCCAAACATTCTTACTGCATGTAATATCACTAGATACATATAAGTTGTTTCGAATGTTAATTGACTAAATAAGTAGGTAGTAGCTGTAGTAATAGCCAAACCTATTATTGCCAATATCCTCCCGCCAAACTTGTCAAATAACCGACCATTAATTGGTGACATCACCGCATTTAAAACGGCCCCTGGTAAAAGCATGAGCCCTGCATCCATCGGAGAGATACCGCGAATGGTCTGTACATATATTGGAAGCAGTAAAAATCCAGAGAACATCGCCATATTCACAGCCATCGTAATGACAGATGCTAATGTAAACATAGGATAACGATACACATCAAAGTTAAGCATTGGCCGATCCATCTTAGATTGTCGCAAAACAAACCAAGTTAGAGCGATAACTCCAATTAGAATAGTTCCATAAACGAGTGGATTCCCCCATCCTCTGTTACCTGCAGAACTAAATCCAAATAATAGACCTCCAAAACCTATGCTTGATAGGACCAATGAGAAAAAGTCGAGGCGTAAAATCACTTTTTCCTTTTTATCCTTAAGCATGATAAATCCGAGAATAAATACAATCACTGCAATTGGAGTGATAAAGTGGAAAAGCATTCTCCAATCATAATGTTCAATAATCCAACCTGATAATGTTGGTCCAATAGCTGGTGCAAACATGAGAATTAACCCGAAAACCCCCATTGCTGCTCCTCGTTTTTCTACTGGAAAACTAACTAACATAACATTCATTAGGAGCGGCATCATGATAGCTGAACCCGAAGCTTGAATCATTCGCCCTGTAAGTAAAACTGGAAATGTATGTGCTACACCCGCTAAAATGGTACCGATTGTAAACAATCCCATTGCAACTAAAAACAACCTACGGACTGTATATTTTTCGATCAAAAAGGCTGTAGTTGGAATCAATATTCCGTTAACAAGCATAAATCCGGTAGTCAACCATTGAACTGTAGATGGGTCTATTTTTAATTCAGTCATAATGGAAGGCAATGCAATATTTAATAATGTATTATTTAAAAACGAAATAAAAGCTCCTACCATTAAAACAGTCAGTATACCGTATGGCGGACGCCCGTTCTGTTTCACGGAAAAGTCCATTGATATTCCCCCTTAGTCGCTAGACATTTAGTACATATTTTTATACCGTGATTTCACATTAGTCATAACTTCTATCTTATAACATGAAATTTTGGATTACAATTAAAAAATACGGGTTAATTTAATACACATATTGTTCAAACAAACGTGATTTTTCCTTATTATCTGTTTATGTATGGCTTAGGTTAGAACATACTTAAATGGTAGGTTTTCGATAAAAGTTCTAAAAGTCTTATGCCCGCGATGCTATTCCCTTTTTCATCTAAGGCAGGTCCAAATATACCGATTCCAAATTTACCTGGTACCGCCCCCATTATCCCACCGGATACACCACTTTTAGCTGGTATACCTATTTTTATAGCAAACTCTCCAGAAGCATTGTACATCCCACATGTAACCATAAACGTTTTACAAATACGCGCGACATCCACCGGCATAATTTGCTCTCCCGTCTGAGGATCTACACCATCCAAGGCAAAAATAAGTCCAATTCGTGACAAGTCGAGACAATTCATCTCAATCGCACATTGCTTAGTATAAAGGTCTATGAGCTCTTCAACATCTTCATCAATGATATGATGTTGTTTTAGAAAATAACATAATGCCCGGTTTAAATGTGCTGTTTCGTACTCCGAACGTGCAATTTCTTCATTAAAATGAATACTTTTATCATTGCCTAGTTTCTGAATGAACGAAAGCAATCTCTCTAATCTCTCATTCACATTTCTTCCTTTAATCATATGTGTCACGGCAAGGGCTCCTGCATTTATCATAGGATTGAGTGGCTTTGAGGGTGCCATTGATTCTAGTTTTGCAATCGAGTTAAACGGATCGCCAGTTGGCTCCATCCCAACCCGCTCGAAGACATACTCTCTCCCTCTGTCCATTAACACAAGTGCTAGACTAATGACTTTTGAGATACTTTGTAATGAAATTTTTTCCTCAATTTCCCCAGCCGAAAAGCAATCTCCGTTAGGATAGGCAATCGCAATCGACAGATCATGTGGATTTGCTTTACCTAAAGCAGGGATATAATCCGCAACACGCCCATGTTTTATTACAGTTCGAGCCTCTTTTACTAATTCCTTTAGTTCATCACTTGATTTACAAGACATAATTTATCACCGCTAGTAGTATTTACTAAATGGATATTTACTATTTATAAATGTTTTGATTGTAAAGTGAATGCATACAGGTAAAAAGATGTGAGTGATAAAATAAACCTTTGTTTTTGGATTCAGCTCGACTGACGGTACGTTTACCATCAACACGTACCCCCTTGTCTAAAAACAATCCAGTGACAGGAAAATCATCAACTAGTATCATCAAAAAGAAATAGCCCATTCCCGGGAATGGGAAGGGCTATTGTTAGCTGCTTAATGCAAGATGCTGGTAAGCGATATCCATATTATTCTTTAATTTTTCCGGACTATCGTGATACACAACCTTACCTTTACTTATGATGTAGACATCATCCGCAATGTGAAGTGCAGTTGAAATGTTTTGTTCTACTAATAACATGGACATACCTGATTCCTTCAAAGCTAAAAGAACATCCATCACTTCGCTTACCATTAATGGCGAAAGTCCCTCAGTTGGTTCATCCAAAAGGAGTATCTTCGGGTTTCTCATTAATGCTCTGCCGATGGATAACATAGACTGTTCTCCACCACTTAATGTTCCGGCATGTGATTTTTCTCGTTCCTTTAATCGCGGGAAATAGTGAAAGATTTTCTCTAAATTCCATTCCCCCTTCTTCTCATCTGCGAATACAGTCAGATTTTCCCTTACCGTTAAGTTCGGAAAGATTCTTCTTCCTTGAGGAACAATCCCAATTCCTCTCTTAGCAATTTGATGACTTTGAAGTGTCGCAATATTTTTGCCTTCAAAGAGGATTTCTCCCTGGACATTTTTAACAAAGCCAATAATAGAACTAATTGTCGTGGTTTTTCCCATTCCATTTCTTCCAAGTAGGGTTACGACCTGACCTTCCTTCACTTCTAAATCAACTCCATGTAGGATATGACTTGATCCATAAAAGCTATTCACTTGCTTCAAACTAAGCATGAGAAGCCTCCTCCCTACCTAGGTAGATTTCCTTAACTTCTTCATTTTCACGAACCTTTTCTGGTGTACCGTCAGCAATGAGCCTTCCCGTATGAAGGACAATCACTCGGTCCATGTTTCCGAATAGTACATCTATGTCATGTTCGATCATACAGATTGTCACTTCCTGTGGGAGCTTATTAATAAGTGCAATAATTTGATCTGTTTCTACCTGCGACATCCCTGCAGTTGGTTCGTCTAATAATAGAAGTTTTGGTTTCCCGGCTATCGCCATGACAATTTCAATTTGTCTTTGAACACCGTATGATAACTCTTGCACTTTGCTTTCACTATATTCTTCTAGATTCCATTCATGTAAAAGAGCGTCAGCATCCTCATGTAATTGCCGGTAGTTTTTTGAACTTACTTTTTTCCACCATTGGACATGTTCTTTCCTCATTTTTTGTAAAACGAGAAGAACATTCTGTCTAACCGTTAAGCCAAACATAAGGTTATTCTTCTGAAAGGTCCGGACAATACCACTTTCCGTTCTTGTATAATTCGGAACCTTCGTAATGGTATTATCAAAGTAGATAATTTCTCCGCCAGTTGGATTTAAATCCCCTGCAATCATATTGAAAAAAGTTGTTTTTCCTGCTCCGTTCGGACCAATCAACCCTACTCTTTCCCCAACTGCAATCTGCAGATTAATATCTTCAATTACCTTTAGTCCACCAAAATGCTTAGATAGATTTTGAATTGAAAGTATTGTAGTCAATGTCACTCCCCCTATCCATTTACTTTTGATTCCTGTTTGATTGGTTCAATAAGGTCTTCTTTAACAGGATGGGGTTTCACTTTAAATAAAGTGCGGTGGATACTAGAAGATATTCCCGCAATGCCTGATGGAGCAAAGATTGTAAACAGAATGAACGCTGCACCAATTATCATCATCCAACTTTCCGTGTAAGAGCTAATAATGGTTTCTAAAACAACGATAAAGGCTGCTCCAATGACTGGTCCCCATAATGTGCCTGCACCACCCACTAACACCATAATCAAGACAGATCCTGATACTGTCCAATACACATCTGTAGGGGCTACAAAGCCATTAAAAAATACATATAAACTTCCAGCTAAACCTCCAAGGGTACCTGCAATTAAAAAGCTAATATTTTTATAGAACGTAGTGTTATACCCAATTGATTTCATTCTATCTTCATTTTCTTTTATCCCGATAAAGACATATCCAAGTGGGGAATGCAGAAACCTGTTTATCAAAATAACAACTATTGTGAATACCACTAATGTAAAGTAGTAAATAAACACCTGATTTGATAACATAAAATCACCAAATAGAGTAGGCGTCGGAATACCTGATAGGCCGTTTGAACCCCCGGTTACATCTGTCCACTGGTAGATGATTGAATACACCATTTGGGAGCAAGCAAGTGTCAGCATTAAAAAATAAAACCCATGTGCTTTAGTAGAGACAAAGCCGATTAGTAAGGCCAATAAAAAAGCAAATACCATACCAATCACTATTGTCAGAAATACATTTGTAGATAAATGACTAGCTGCAAGACCTGTCGCATAGGCTCCCACCCCGAAAAAAGCTGCGTGACCGAGTGAAACAAGCCCCGTCTGACCTACTAAAATATTTAAACTAATAGCGAAAATTCCATAGATTAAGATTTCTGTAAAAATGTTTACATAATAGAGAGAAATGAAAAATGGAGCTGCTACCATAAATGCAAGTAATAAACTACCTTTTACCCAGTGTTTGCCCATTTATGCCCTCCTTCCTATCAATCCTTGCGGACGGATAATGAGTACTGCAGCCATTAATGCAAATGTAATGATTAAGCTAAGTTCTGGAACAAAGTACCGACTAAATGTTTCGACGATACCTACTAGCAGACTGGCAACAATCGTACCGGAAACAGAACCGAGACCACCAACAACAAGCACAACTAGAGATAAAATTAGAATATTAAACTCCATCCCAGGTGCTACTCCTAGGATAGGTGAACCAAGAACCCCACCAATCCCTGCTAGAAAACTTCCAAAGAAAAAGACAAGAGTAAAAACAAGATGGATATTTACTCCTAATCCCCCTACCATCTCTTTATCAGATAAGCCTGCCCTTATAACAGCTCCCCATTTTGTTTTTTCCTGTGTATACCAGAGAGCGACTGCAATAATGATTCCAACTACAATTAAAGCAAGCCTGTAAGAAGGAATCATGTTACCCATTACCTCAACTGATTGACTTAGGAAAGCTGGTGGCGTGACGGTCATAATATTTTTTCCCCATATAATAGAGAATAGATCATGGAAGATGTATGCCAGACCAAAGGTTAACAACACCTGTGAAAGATGGCCAAGCTTGTATGTAGGACGTAGTAAGATAACTTCCAACACTAGCCCAATGATTGCAATGATAAAAGGAACCACCAATAAAGCAACCCAAAATGGCAGACCTGACTTTACTACAATCGAATATCCAAGATAGGATCCTAATAAATACAAGGAACCATGTGCTAAATTCAAGACCCCTAATATACCAAAGACAAGACTAATCCCACATGTAATAATGAAAAGGAGAAATCCATAGCTAAGGGCATTCATCATTTGTAAAACTAAAGTATCCATTATTACCCCCCTCAGTTGAAAATCGTAAGGCGCGCGGTCTTTGGCGACGTAAGACGAGCGCTGACAGGCGTTTTTTGCCTTAAGAAGCGACATCAATGACCTCGAGCCAATGACGCCTGGAGCTAGACATCGAAACTAAGTGCGAAATTTGATGTGTTCTTTACTTTTAAAAAGAAAGAGGCGTGACAAAGTAAACAGCCTCTTTCTTCATTTTCGAATTTTCTTATTTTCCTGGGTCTACAACTTCAGGTACTGTATCAATCACCTTATTTTCTGTATTTTCACCATCTAAGTATGTCTCAACGATATAAAGGTTTTGGATAATTTGATGCGTTTCCTTATCAAACTTGATTGGACCTCTAGGACTTTCAAGCTCAACCTTTGAGATTTCTTCTACAAACTTATCAGGATCTGACACATCTCCACCTAACGCTTCAATTGCTTTTGCCATAATTGCTGCTGCATCATACCCCTCAGCAGATTCGATACTTGGTCTAGCGTTATACTTTGCTTCATACGCTTCAACAAACTTTTTATTCTCGGGAGTATCCAAGCTGTAATCCCAGAAAATTGAAGCTATAATCCCTTCAGGAGATGTACCTTGCTGTGGGCGAGTGTCCTCAGCTGTAAGCCAACCAGAACCTATTAAAGGGATCTTCCCTTTTAATCCATATTGCTCATATTGCTGTACAAACCTGATTGCATCAGTTCCTGCAAAGAAGGCATAGATTCCATCGATATCATCACGATTCATTTTTGCTAGGTATGAGGAGTAGTCATTATTACCTAGAGGGGCAAATACCTCTTCTACTATTTCCCCACCTGCTGCAGTATAAGCGTCTTTGAATGCTGCAGTAGCCTCATGTCCGAACGCATAGTCAGCAGCTGTTAAATAAATCTTTCCACCAATATTGTCATACGCCCATTGACCCATAGAGTGGCCGATTTGGTATGAAGAGAACGAGGAGCGCCAGATATAATCACTACGCTTTGCTCTAGTCAGATCATTGCCACCTGCGTGCGATACAAGGAATGGTAACTTATTCTTATCCACCTCGTCTCGAATTGCATAGGCAACCGCAGTACTGATTGGTCCAGTTAATATATCAATTTTATCCTGCTCCATTAATTTTCTAAGTTTACGAAGTGAAACCTGTGGATCTGCTTCTGTATCCTCATGCACAATCTCAATCTTTTTTCCAGCTGCCTCCCAACCAATTTCATCAAAGTATAGCTCCATTCCATTCATTACGTTCTCACCCAACGATGCATACACACCTGTTGATGGTAGTAGAGCACCAATTTTAATCGGCTCATCACTTGCAGTACTTGTAGGTTCGTCTTTATCTTCTTTTTCACCCTTGTCAGATGTTTGGTTGATGGCGCCTGAACTACATGCCGAAAGTAATAGAACAAATGCTAACATGAGTATCCAATTTCTCTTTACTAGTTTCATGATAAACCTCCTCTTATTTGTTAACGCTTACAGCGCGCTTCCTTCTCGATCTACTACGTAAATGGATACCACCTTTCTACCTTTATAATATTTTGAATATTATTATAGTTATAACTATTCGCATATTCAATACTTATTTACTACTTTCATTAAAAAAACGTAATATATTTTTCTCTTGTAAAAAAGCTATCTACAAAAAATGGCCCAGCGAAAGCCGAGCCATCCAATCACCGCGACTCTAATACCTTCAGTATTTACAATAAATTCAACTGGTTAATTAGATTGTGCATACCAATTTATAAGATATATACGCCGCTGATATTCATTATGTTATTTTTACAACCGTTAAACAAACGTCTTTAATTTTTCATTACTGCCTTAATTTGAATCGTTGAAGTTTTCCGGAAGCAGTTTTCGGGATTTCATCCATAAACTCTATGATTCTAGGATACTTATAAGGTGCTAGATTTCCTTTTACATAAGCCTTTAATTCTTCCTTTAGCTCATCGGAAGGAGCCACTCCTTCTTTTAACACAATACAAGCCTTTGGCAGATCAAGATTTTCTTCTGTTTTCACTCCAATAACCGCTACCTCTAGTACTGCATCATGCTTAAGTAGAGTTGCTTCTACTTCGACCGGAGATACCCATATTCCCCCAACCTTAAGCATGTCATCTGATCGTCCTGAATACCAAAAGTATCCCTCTTCATCTTTATAATATTTGTCGCCTGTATACATCCATTCTCCGAGGAACTTTTTCTGGTTTTCAGCAATATTTGACCAGTATCCTCCTGTTAAGCTCTCACCTTTAATCACTAAATCTCCGACCTCATTTGGGCCAATCTCTTGGGCTTGGTCATTCACAATTTTCGCTCCATAGCCAGGTACAACCTTTCCGGTGCTACCAGGTCGAATATCTCCTACTCGATTCGAAATAAAGATATGTAGAGCTTCCGTAAGCCCAATTCCATCTAATATATCCAGATTAAAGAGCTGCTTCCATTTGTTGATAAATGTATCAGGTAAGGCTTCACCAGCAGATACACAAACCCTAACAGAGGATAAGTCAGGAATAATGCCCGTTCTTTCCACATAATTAATCAAGCTGCCATAAAGAGTTGGAACTCCGAAAAAAATCGTTGGTTTTGTTTTCTCAATTGTCTCAAACACTTTATCTGGTAGGGGTCGATCCTTTAGGAGAACTGTTGTACCTCCAGCTCCAAGAGGAAAATACATACCATTGCCAAGCCCATATGCAAAGAAGAGTTTTGATGCAGAAAAGGTAATATCATTCTCGTTAATACCCAAGACTTGTTTCGCGTACGTATTTAGTGCCGCTTCCATGCTTCGTTGATGGTGAATTACCCCCTTTGCGTTACCTGTACTACCAGAACTGTACAACCAAAATGCCGGGTCATCCTTAACTGATAAAAAGGATTCAAGCTCCTTCGAAGCATTGTTTACAAACTCATAATAGTCAATTTCATTCGAGTCTACTGGTGTATTTTCTGTAACGACGATAACATGCTGAAGATAGACAAATCGATCTCTATCTGCCTTAATTTTGTTCCATAGATCCTCGTGGACTACGAGTATTTTTGAACGGCTGTGGTTTAACAGATATTCATAATCTTGAGGCTGTAACATGGTGTTTGTAGGGATTGGGAGCGCGCCAATTTTCACCGCACCATAAAAAGACACGATGAATTCCGAGCTATCATGCATAATCATAAGCATGCGATTTTCATTTTCTACGCCTAACCCTTTGAGAGCGTTTCCAAATTGATTAACACGATATAATAATTCTTGGTATGTGACCTGCTCGTCACCACTGAAAACTGCTACCTTATTTCCTAATCCATTTCGTACATTTTCTTCAATAAATCTATCGGCTGCATTATACTTCGTGTTTATACCCTTTAAATCCGAAGCTACATTTATCACATTTTTCCTCCTAACCTATCAAATGATAGTTAAATTTCATATGGTGGAGGTAATTTGTTTACCTCCACTCAATCGGAGACATTCTAGATGATATTTGATATTAGCACTATGTAAATAGTGCATTTTAGCCGTAATGAAGAATGAAAGATTATACTTATTTGTGTCTAATTATGATAATATCCTAATTGTGATTCTATGAAGTTATAATTATTAGCACTATGAATATAGTGTTTTTATTTCAAATACTAGGATGGTACTTGAAATTACCATCTGATCAAATCGTATTTTCGACTGCTTTTTTCTTACTTACCAGACCAGTTTGCTTCACGCTTTTCAATAAACGCACTGAGTCCTTCTTGTGCATCCTGTGAGCGGAATAATAGATTTTGCAGTTCACCTTCATAACGAATTGCTACGTTTAATGGCATTTCTTTACCGTTCATAATAGATAGTTTTATATTTGAAGTAGCATAGGTTGCACTGTTTGCAATCTTATGGGCATATTCTAATGTTTTCGCCCTCATTTCTTCTTGAGGGTATACACGGTCTACTAGTTTAATTGCTAAAGCCTCTTGTGGTGTTAATGTTTCGCCGGTAATGTTTAAATCAAGTGCTTTTGAGTGTCCAACCTGACGAGCTAGACGTTGTGTACCACCTGTACCTGCTAATACCCCTAAAGATACCTCAGGAAGACCGATTTTTCCTGCTTGGTCGCCCATGAATCGAAGATCACATGCTAAAGCCATTTCTAATCCTCCACCAACAGTGTGACCCTCTAAGCAAGCAATCCAAATTTGCGGTGAACGAGCAATCTTATCCAACGTTTCGTTACAGAATAAGCAGAATTGTGTTTTAAAACGTGGTTCAGCAGATTTAAGGAAGTTAATATTCGCACCCGCTGAGAAGAACTTTGGCATATCACTCATGAGCACAACTACCTTAATATCATTGTCGAAACGAATATCATCAATCGCAGCATTCAATTCCTTGTAGTACTCAAGGTCATACGCATTCGTTTTATTCACATGCATGTGAACCTCGGCAATTCCATCAGCTTTTTTTACTGTAAGTGTTTTTGTTTCTAAGTTAATTGACATTTTCCATTCCTCCAGTTAATTAATTAAATGTAACTAACAATATTTGTTCCAGGCTTTTTTCAAGCCTCTCCTAATGTCCGAAACATCCTCAATGCAAGTAAAGTTATCTAAGTAATCCAATTGAAAAATGCGAAGTTTTGTATTCGGAAAATTATTTATATATACTATATTCTGAAAATATTTAACGGACGTTCGCCATTATAAGACATAACACTCTTTGTTTCTGTATAAAGGTCAAGTGTTTCTACACTTAATTCCCTTCCAAAACCTGATTGTTTGTACCCTCCAAAAGGTGTTCCAGGGAATGCAGAGATTGGGCAATTTACCATTACAATACCCGCTCTTAATCCTTCTGCGACTCTATGTGCTTTACCATGGTCTTTCGTCCAAATGGCTGAGCCAAGTCCGAATATGGAATCATTGGATTTTGTTAACACTTCTTGTTCATCTTTAAACTTCATGATAACAAGTACTGGACCAAAGACCTCTTCTTGCGCAATTCTCATGTCATTCGTTACATTTGCAATCACTGTGGGTAAGTACCAGTATCCCTTATTAAATTCGCTACCTTCAGGACGTTTTCCTCCATAAAGAACCTCTCCGCCCTCTTCAATTGCAAGTTTTACATAACCGTCAACAACCTCTTCATGCTCTTTGGAAATCATGGCTCCCATATGAGTTTCTTTATCGAATGGATCTCCTATTTTTAGCTTTTTCGCTTTTTCAACAAACTTCTCAACAAATTCATCATAAATATTTTCATGTACAAATAGTCGTGAGCGCGCTTCACAGGATTGCCCTGTATTATAGAAGATTCCGTAAATTGAGCCCGCAACAGCTCCGTCAATATCACAATCATCAAATACGATATTTGGAGATTTGCCACCTAATTCTAAGGTCACACGTTTTAGAGTTTCGGAAGCCTTAGACATAATATCTTTCCCCGTCTCTGTTTCACCAGTAAAGGCTACTTTATCGACTCCAGGGTGTGTGGTTAAGTATGGTCCAATTACAGAGCCACTGCCTGTGATGACATTCACTACACCAGCAGGAACGCCTGCTTCGTGACAGATATCTGCAAGCATATATGCCGTAATAGGTGTATGTGAAGCTGGTTTTAGAATAACTGGGCATCCAGCTGCAATGGCAGGTGCAATTTTCCAAGCGGCCATCATTAATGGATAGTTCCATGGAATAATTTGCGCACATACTCCCACAGGTTCTTTACGAGTATAGTTAAAAAACCCATTCGGTACAGGATTTGTACGACCACCAAATGTTGTTATCGCCCCAGCATAAAATTCAAAGTCCTCTATCGCTTGACCTATTTGTCCTTTAGCTGCAGCAACCGTTTTTCCGCTATTTAACACTTCCGCTTCCACAAGGTCATTAAATCGTTCACGCATGATAGCAGCAATATTATTTAGGACTCTCGCTCTTCTTGCTTGTGGTAGTTTTGGCCATTTTCCATTTTCAAAAGCGTTTCTAGCGGCATCAACAGCACGATCTACATCTTCCTTAGATGCTTTAGCAACCTTTGCCAAAACCTCACCAGTAGCAGGATTATA
This sequence comes from Ferdinandcohnia sp. Marseille-Q9671, assembly GCF_976954385.1. Lineage (NCBI taxonomy): Bacteria > Bacillati > Bacillota > Bacilli > Caryophanales > Bacillaceae > Ferdinandcohnia > Ferdinandcohnia sp. Marseille-Q9671. The sequence goes on along the minus strand of NZ_CDRJTA010000003.1, from coordinate 420,374 downwards.
GGTTTCAAAATATTCATTATTGCTACTATTGGAGTATTCTCCATTGATTAATAATTGGTATGTCTCTTTTAATTCAACCATAGGTATTCCTTCACTCCCTACATTTTCTCTAATATTGTTGCGATTCCTTGGCCAACTCCGATACACATGGTTGCTAATCCATATCGCACATCACGCTTTTGCATCTCATGAACAAGTGTTGTGACAATCCGAGATCCACTACATCCTAGTGGGTGCCCTAATGCAATTGCACCGCCATTGACATTCACTTTATCCATATCGAAATCTAATTCCTTTATACACGCAACAGATTGGGCTGCAAATGCTTCATTAATTTCAATTAAATCGAGATCCTTAACGGTTAATCCAGCTCTTTGTAATGCTTTTCTTGTTGCAGGTACCGGTCCAATTCCCATATAAGCAGGATCTACACCACTAACTGCTGATGTGATGATTCTTGCGATCGGCTTTAAACCAAGCCTTTCCGCTAGTTCCTGCTCCATAACTAAGACTGCACTTGCACCATCATTTATCCCTGAAGAATTTCCAGCTGTTACAGTGCCATCTTTGCGGAAAACGGGTCGTAGCTTTGCCAAGGCTTCAAATGTAGCTTCTGGTCTGACATGCTCATCTTCCTTAAAAAGAAGAGACTCACCTTTTTTCTGTTGAATTTCGATTGGAACAATCTCATCATTGAATCTACCATTTTTGATTGCAGCTGCTGCTTTCTGTTGACTAGCAAGCGCAAGCTCATCCTGCTCTACTCTAGAAATGCCATACTTATCAGCTACATTTTCAGCTGTTTCACCTAAACTGATAGTCGGATACATTTCATCCATGACAGGGTTAACAAGTCTCCAGCCAAGCATGGTGTCATGTAAGGTTTGATTGCCTCTTGAATTCGTCACCTGAGGTTTCATCATGACATATGGAGAACGTGTCATACTCTCGGTTCCACCTGCAATAAACACATCGCCTAAGCCAGACTTGATTGCAGCTGAGGCTTGATTGATTGCTTCAAGGCCAGAACCACATAAGCGATTGACGGTGACACCTGGAATATCAACTGGTAAACCAGCCAATAGTAATCCCATTCTTGCAACATTTCGGTTATCTTCCCCAGCCTGGTTTGCACAACCCATAAAAACATCTTCGATTAATGAAGGATCAATATTCACCCTGGACATTAACCTTTTAATAACATGACCCGCTAAATCATCTGGCCGGATACTCGTTAACGAACCATTTAACTTCCCTATTGGAGTACGAACAGCATCGATAATGACTGCTTCCCTCATATTGAAATCTCCTTATTCTGACGGCTTTGATAGTGGTAAAAACATTTTTCGGTCTCTCCACCAATCCAACCCGCATACACAAGCTTCCTAATGAGCGGTGCTGGACGATAACGTTCTTCCCCTAACTCACGATATAATCCATTTAATACTGAATAGATATCATCTAAACCTATCTTTTCGGTCCATTCAAGGGGACCCATTGGATAATTTGTACCTCTTTTCATTGCCACATCAATTGCACTTGCATCAGCAGTTCCTTCCATTACCGCATATGCTGCCTCATTGACAATCATGGATAAAATCCTAGGGAATACAAACCCTGCTTCATCCTTTACCACTTCAATATCCTGACCAATCAACGCGAAAATGTCTTGGACAGCTTGAACACAGGTTGTATCTGCCTGCAGAGGTAATGCAACTTCAATTAAGGTGCCCTCTTTAAAAGTAGCAAAGGTCCCAAACCCTACTAATCTATCAGGTTTATTTAGCCATGAGGCAATTTCAGTTGTCGTCATACTAAGAGCTGTAGATAAAACTAGCGTATCAGGTGAAATACTTGCCTCAATTTCTTGTATTCTGCGTTTTTTTTCCTCTTTATTTACATTCATCGTTTCAATAACAACATCGACATGTTGATTTAATAATTGGTAGTCAACTAAGTGGACTTGTTGATTTTCTCGGAAGGCATTAGAGAGTTCTTTTGCTAACAAGTTATCTCCTACAATTACGACTGTTTTATTTGTCATAACGGAAGTACCCTCCTTTTGTTTTTCTGCCTAAGCTACCTGATTGAACCATACGTTCCTGGTAGTAGTGAGGACGAAACCTACTTTCCCCATGAAACCCTTCGTATACTGATTTCGTTGTCGCGAAATTAATATCAATACCAATTAAATCCTGCAATTCGAAGGGTCCCATTTTAAAATTACCCGCTCTTTTCATAATTCGATCGATTTGTTCAATTGATGCGATATTATCATTCATAATACGTAGTGCTTCATTGTAAAAAGGACGAGCAACTCGGTTTACAATGAAACCAGGAGTATCCATACATGTAACAGGACTTTTGTTGATACATTTCGCAAAGTGCACAAGTTGCTCAATTGTGTTTGAATCCGTTTTCAATCCTTTTACCACTTCCACTAAAGTCATAATTGGTGCGGGATTAAAAAAGTGCAATCCCGCGATTCGTCCAGGATACGAACATTGACCAGAGATTTCAGTAATTGAAAGTGAGGATGTGTTCGTTGCGAGAATTGCATCTTTTGCACATACTTCTTCAAGCTGAGAAAAAATAGTACGCTTAATCTCTATCTTTTCAGGTGCTGCTTCAATCACTAATTGACAATCAGCAAAAGAATTCATATTTGTTGATATAGATAAACGATTTTTTGCTAGTTCAGCGATTTGAGATGTGATTTTCTCTTTTTCTACCAATCTATTTAACTTTGATTTAATTGAATCTTTTGCACGGGTCACTGTTTCTTCGTCAATATCAAATAGCACGACAGGGTATCCATTTTGAACAACCAATTGGGCTATCCCCGCACCCATAGTCCCTGAACCTATTACACCTACTTTTTTTATTTGCTGCATGATATTCGATCCTTTCTACTTAGCCGCTCTTTTCCTTTTGCCAACGAATGTATTCGAATACGCTATGACACTTGTTACAATAGTATTGTCTAACCAATTGGGCTGTACCAAAGGATGAAATCTTTTTTACGTCATCAGATGAACAAAACGAACATTGCACCTTTTCATTGTTAGCCGACATTTGTTCCTGCCACATCCTTAGAGATCTCTTGAATTGTCTTATTAAACTTTTCTACCATGTTTGCATCCTTTGGAATAATATTTTCTGAGATTAAATACAAATCAGTTTCAACTTTAACTAACCATTCTCTTGCCTCAACGGATGTCTTTTCAAGTGCCTCTCTGCATCTTCTTGGAATGGAGCCTTTATCCTCTAAAAGCTGTTGGCACCAGCTTCTTGAGTATATTAAATGCTCCTGCTGTTCCTTCAACATTTTTGTAAACGGAGGGTTAACTTGTGGATTGTCTGCCTCTAGCATTGCTTTCATGACTAAGTCCATGGCTACATTTGTTACATACAGACCTGAGATAAGCTCAATCCAATTTCCAATTGCCACATTGTTTTGGAATGCCTTCCCTGATTGGTGCCTAATTTCTGTTTTACTTCCCTTTAAATCGGAAACCCATCTGTATAATAATCTCGAATGACCTAATTCCTGTTGAGCCATTGCAATTGACGATAAGGTTCCCTCAAGAGTCGGACCACTGATGCCGATTTCTACCAATCTATCACCTAAAATAAATTTATTATCAGCTATTGTCTCACCTAACTCAATTAAAGAAATGCTTTCCTTGTTCACTTCATTCTCCCTCCTTTGCAAATAATGGCTCTGGGCTTCGAACACAAACAAGTGCATCCTTTTTTACTACGTACATTTCAACCCAGTCTTCTTCATCGTAGATATGCTTTGCATATATTTTGGCTAACTCATCATCGACAGCTTTAAATGTTCCTACATGAATAAGCTCATCACCACGATTGATACGGGTAAGAAGAAGGTAATCATGTTTGTTTGTTACTTTTACAGTCATGAGCTAACCCCCCAGTGTTTTAACTTTTTTCTTCCTTCTTCACTAAGGTTTTCTACTGTCCAAGGTGGGTCCCAAACAACTTTGATCGTCACATCTTGGACCTCTTCCTCCTTCAAGAGTCTTGTTTTAATATCGGATTCAATCCACTGCATACACGCACAGCCAGTGGATGTATAAGTCATCTCAACCTCTATATTATTAACATTTTTCGTAATGTTATAGATTAACCCCATATCAACAACACTAATTGGAAACTCTGGATCCATCACTTCTTTTAGAGCTTCCCAGTACTTCTTTGTTGGTGTTTCATTTTGGGTAATTCCATTCATGTTTACGCCTCCTCCGCTCTCATTTCCTCTAACTCCCAAACACCTTTTTGGATTCTTGAAACAAACTCTTTATTTTGAGGTCCTCTTTGCTTAAAGCGTTCTATCGCTCCTTCCCACGTATCAGGCTGGTCCGTTAACCATTTCCTGCTTTCGGCATCAAATTTACAAGGGAATGGAACATCGATTACATATTTTCCTTGGCTTTCATCATAATGAGCTGGAACCTTCACTCCGATAGATTCACAAAATGGCACTGCAGTTGAAAGCCATTTTTGGCGAAGCTCATCATTACTTCTTCCCTTTAATCGATAATCCAACTGGGCGGAACGGCTCTTAAGGCTGTCTGCAACACCAAAAAATTCAAGCGCCATGAGGAACATCCAATCAACCGCATCCTGTACTTGCTTTGCCGTCTCTGGGTTTTTCATCGCGTTTTTCATAATAATTTCACCGTTTCGCAGATGGAACAATTCTTCTTTATCAACTTTTACAAGTGCTCTCTTCCAAGGTCCATAAGATGTGTGTTCATATGCATCACCCAAAAGCGTATACCCAGAGCGATCAAATAATCCGTTAAAGACTCCTAATTCAACCCAGTTATTTAATTTAAAATCAAATGCATACGGGTTTTTCCAACGATGAGCAGGTCGACTATAGAGCATTTCCTCTACATCCTCCCCTAAGTCTTCAAGCAATCGGTAGGCGATATGTGCGTGCCCTATCTCATCCTGCATAACTGCTAGAGCAGTAATTTTATAGTTTAGGTTAGGCGCTTGATTATAAACTGTTAACAAAGGCGGGACACTTAACAGTTCAGTATCTCCCACAATAGCAAGTGTTTGTTTTAGTGCTTTCAAATACTCGTCATTCATATCCTCCATGCGTTCCACAATAAACCCATTTTGAACTTTATTCAGTAATACCTCAGCCTCTTTTATACTCATACCCGAACACCTCTTTGTATTACGTTTTTTAAACTATCGTTCATATTAAGTAATATAGAATATTTTAAATTGTTTGTCAACATGTTTATAATGTTTTTTAGACGTTAAATGAAAAACCGTAATAAACTAGTTCAATAAGTTTGCTGTGGACGTGAAACAATGGGGTAAACTTCCATAATCCAAAAAGCCGATTAGACTATTTAATGTTTTTTTGAGTTGCTAAATATTCAATTCATATACTAAATTTTCTTTGGTCTGTGAAGGACATTGCGAGTGTTGGATAACTCACTTTGGGACTTCATCGGGGGGATGAAGAGCTTTTCCGACGCGATTCCGATATGTTTTGTCCTTCATTGGGGCTATGAAGGTCTTTTCTGACGTGAACTCGATACGTTCTGGCCTTCATCAAGGCTATGAAGTCCGACGCGATTCCGATACGTTTTGTCCTTCATCAAGGCTATGAAGTCCGACGCGATTCCGATACGTTTTGTCCTTCATCAAGGCTATGAAGAACTTTTCTGGCGTAAACCCTCTCCGTTTGCTACTTCATCAAGTTTATGAATGAGCGTTTGAACATGATTCCACTCTGTTTCGTCCCTTCAATTTTAAAAATCTATTTCTTTCCAAACAAAAAAACCCAAAATTGCTAGTTTACTAACAATCTTGGGTTACTGCTTGCTGACTTACAATAAATATTTTGTGAGGTTATTTTCTAACTTGTACGTAGGTTATAGGATCTTTTTTTTGTTTTGTAATACGGCCCTCTCGCTCTAAATAATTCAAGTGGGCAATCGTTTCCGCTATGGCAAAGCGCCACTGATGTGGGGTTAGATCCTTATGAGCAAATAGAACTCTAGCAATCTGGTAGGCGGTTTTATGAATGGCTAAACTCTCAATATAAGAGAGTCTTTCATCATGATGCTCAAGTATTTCATCAACTCGTTGATTTACATTGAGAACTGGTAAATTGTGAGCTGAATAGATCTTTCGAATAGGGTGCGTCTTTACCTTACGTAAGGAATCGATATACTCATGCAACGGGTGTTGACTAGCCCCTGGCCACACACTAATATTTGGTGTTATTTTTTCAAGAATATGGTCTCCACCAATTAGGATTCCTTCTTCCTTTTGATAAAAACAAACATGACCCGCACTATGCCCAGGAGTATGTATAACAGACCACTGTCTTTCCCCGAACTCAATGGTATCACCGATTGGTTTCATAACAGGTAAAGGGAGTACACTACGGTTCAGGTTCTCCATGTGGTCAATGATTGCATCACTTAAATTCTCCGGAACACCATGCTGCACTACCATTTCTTTTACTCGTTTTGTCTGGAGACTGTTCTCACCAAATACCCTATGTAACATCTCAGCATCAATTTCATGCATGTACAAATCTGCACCTGTTAGCTGCTGCATCCATCCAGCAAGTCCAGAGTGATCAGGATGAAAGTGCGTAAGATAGATAGTATGAATATCTTTAGGAACTATTCCAAGGCTGTCGAATACCTCCTGCCAAGCATCCCTTGCAGCTCGGTAGTTTAATCCCACATCAATCATCACATACCCATCATTTTGCTTAAACAGATAACAATAAACATACTTCATCGGAAATGGAACTGGAATTCCAATACGATAGCCATCAAATTCTATTTTTTCAATATTCATGGCCCACCTCTTTAGGTTGTTAGTTTTAGATATAAATTTCACCAAAAGGATTAATCGCTTTATCACGTTCTATTTGAATGTCTTGGTCAGGTGCTACCTCCAATACTGACTCGAAGTAGCGGATAGATGGTATTGATAAAAGCTGGTGAATATTCCAAAATAGTTCCCGTGCTCTCGTCCCAATCCACCCTTCAGGCAGCAGGTCCCTCGGGAAGCCAGGATCCTGGAAGAGAAATTTTCGATACTCATGAACGAGTACCGTTCGCTCAATAAAACATTCTTCGTCTTTCAAGGTATTATTCAAGGCTTTTTCACGTAGTTCCTCAAACTTCGGAGTGAACTTATCAATAAATGTCTGATACTCTTCCATTACCATGTTAAGATCCCACCCAATATCAATGATACTTTGATTATCATGAGAAACAATGGATGATGATGTAAATAAGAATGCATACTCCTCAATACCATGAACCTTAATCATTTCTTTTACTTGATTCTCAACCGGGTTCGGTGTCACTAGGGTACTGTTAGTGAGAATACCGAATCCTGTCCAAATAAGTTCTTTTCTAATTTTATTTCGAATTTCCCGCTTTTCCTCTGGAAATGAATATGTAAGGATTCTCCACTTGTGATCCCACGTATGGTTTTGAGTGGCATACACTCTGCTAACTCCTTCATCAACACGGCCTTGTGGAGTTGCAGAATAGAAGCTCTTTTTTCCTACTTTTCTAACCTGCAACAAATTGTTTTGAACCATTCGAAACAAAGCTCCTCTTACAGACGATTCGGAAACGCCAAACTGGTTCATTAACTCAATCAAACTACCAACCCAAATTTCTCCTCCATAATATTTAATGTATTCTCCATATAACGTAAACATTAAGGACCTAGGTTTCATCGAAGTCACCACACCTACAAATTATTTTTCTTTACACTCTGTAGCTTCTACACTTGAATTGAACATAGGTACGTTCTCCATGTGATGCCACAGATTTTTTCGAGCAAGTCGAAAACCCTCGGCTCTTAAACCAAGGCTAAGTTGATTAATACCTTTATTATAGAGGATTTTGTAGATTATGCATTAAAAAGTGGCCTTTTTCCGGATTCATTTGTATGAAGATTTTCTTGTAAAATTGATAATACGTCATCTGGTATTGGAACCGCTTTAATTTCTGCTGGGGCTTGTTTTACCCATCCACGAATTTCATACCCGTGTCCTGTCCTCGTTTCTCCTCTAAAAACCTGATGCTTTAGCTTGATAGTTTTTGTTTTAATTTCTTCAACCTTTGTCACAATTGTAATAACATCATCATACAATAATGTTTTTTCAAAACTACATCTTGCATCAAGCATTGGCAGTATAATATTTTTTTCATCTTCCAATTTTGAAGGTGATAATCCGCAACTTCTAAAAAATTGGTGTCCAGCAATATCAAACCATTTAAAATAATTTGGATAGTACACAATCCCCGCCTTGTCTGTATCTCCCCAGTTTACAATGATCTGAATTTCATTTGATCTCAATTAATTTCCCCCATTCCTGTAGTAAAAAGGCTCGGAAAACGCACCGAGCCTTGAAGATCATTTTCACTTTGTCTATGTCTATTTTAAAATAGCGATATCGGAGGTACCGATATCGCCATACTTAAGCTCTACTTACCAGACCAATTTGCTTCACGCTTTTCAATAAACGCACTGAGTCCTTCTTGTGCATCCTGTGAGCGGAATAATAGATTTTGCAGTTCACCTTCATAACGAATTGCTACGTTTAATGGCATTTCTTTACCGTTCATAATAGATAGTTTTATATTTGAAGTAGCATAGGTTGCACTGTTTGCAATCTTCTGGGCATATTCTAATGTTTTCGCTCTCATTTCTTCTTGAGGGTAAACACGATCAACTAGCTTAATATCTAGCGCTTCTTGTGGAGTTAATGTTTCACCGGTAATGTTTAAATCAAGTGCCTTTGAATGTCCAACCTGACGAGCTAGACGTTGTGTACCACCTGTACCTGCTAATACCCCTAAAGATACCTCAGGAAGACCGATTTTTCCTGCTTGGTCGCCCATGAATCGAAGATCACATGCTAAAGCCATTTCTAATCCTCCACCAACAGTGTGACCCTCTAAGCAAGCAATCCAAATTTGCGGTGAACGAGCAATCTTATCCAACGTTTCGTTACAGAATAAGCAGAATTGTGTTTTAAAACGTGGTTCAGCAGATTTAAGGAAGTTAATATTCGCACCCGCTGAGAAGAACTTTGGCATATCACTCATGAGCACAACTACCTTAATATCATTGTCGAAACGAATATCATCAATCGCAGCATTCAATTCCTTGTAGTACTCAAGGTCATACGCATTTGTTTTATTCACATGCATGTGAACCTCAGCAATTCCATCGGCTTTCTTTACTGTTAATGTCTTTGTTCCATGTAGTGTAGTTGTCATTCTTCATTACCTCCTAGAGTTATATATTACGTTTTTAAATCTTTCGTAATTAATTTCAAATATACAGAATCTTATATAAATTATCAAGTCTAGTTACTCTTTATTTTCATGGGAAAATCCATCCTAATCTCCATCATTCTCTTAAAAACTACCTTTTTGGAGGTTTTTTAAACGTCCGTAAAAAATACGTAATAATAAATCAGGAATTGTGTTATTATCTAACTAATAACATATGCTCTAGTAGAAACGTGGAAATCATATTATGTAGGAGGTTTCAATGGGAGGAGATAAGAAGCTTATTGGTTATAGAGATTTTTATGACAATCTCAACATTAATACCATTAGTTCTGGAATCGTGGCTACAATTTTTGGATGTACTGGTCCTGCCCTTATTATTATCGGTGGAGCTACAAGCGGTGGTCTAACTCATGTTCAAACAATCAGCTGGTTATTTGCGGTTTATTTTTTTGGAGGTTTGTTAGGTCTTTTTTTATCCGTAAAATATAAGCAACCAATATCCGGGGCATATTCCATTGCTGGAGCCGTATTGGTTGCTGGTGCTTTGTCACATTTTTCGTTATCAGAAGCAATCGGTGCGTACATGATTGCCAATCTACTTGTGCTCATTCTCGGGGCAACAGGCTTAATAGACAAGGTAATGAATTGGATACCCGTGCCCATTGTTATGGGTATGATTGTAGGAGTGATGATTCGTTTTGCTATTGAGATGATTACATCTGTAGAACTATCTCCTCTATTAGCAGGTTCAGCTATTTTAGTCTATTTGCTATCCTCACGTTTTAATAAGAAAATACCTCCTGTTTTATCAGCCTTGGTGGTCTCTGTTCTTTTAGCTTTGTTAGTCAACGAATTTAGCTTTTCGCATGTTCAGAGCTCTTTTATCGTACCACAACTAGAACTACCTACTTTTGGTATTAATGCCATTATATCTGTATCAATTCCCCTTGCTATCCTCATTATTTGTACTGAGAATGCACAGACGACCGGAATTCTAATGGCAAAGGGATATAAGCCACCAATTAGTTCGATGTCTATATACGGAGCGGTTGCAGGCTTCTTCGCCTCATTTTTTGGGGCGCACGCAATAAACACTGCTGGGCCCATGACTGCTATCTGTGCTTCTGATGAAACAGGGAAACGTGAAGGTCGCTATGCCGCTTCCGCCCTGAATGGAATTTTATTTGCTAGCTTCGGTATCTTCGCTGCATTTGTTGTTCCATTTGTCATTGCAATGCCTAGTGTGATTGTCAGTACTATCGCTGGATTAGCAATGATTGGTGTCCTTTTAAGCTCACTTAAACTTGCATTTTCCAACTCAAAATTTCAGTTGGGTGCCTTTTTTGCATTTATCATCGGAATGTCAGGTGTAAACTTCTTTAACATTGGGGCACCTTTATGGGCTCTTGTTGGAAGCATATTCGTTTCCCTTTTAATTGAAAGTGATGATTTCGACAAAAAACTACAGGTTGATAAAGAACTTAAAACTGAGGCATAGTTCTTATTTTTCACATTTAGGTGGGTGAACAAGATGGATGTGTTATAAGTTGATGGACATACTAACTACATCCAAAAACTTTAAAGGGGTGTATATGTATGAACATTGATGTAACATCAATTTATGACAACATGCCTGATTTTAACAATCATATGGAAGCAAGAGAATGGTTTAAAAGTCAGTTTCAGGACAGGTTCTTTTTACGTTCTCATGACGATAACAATGGAAAAATGACGTATTACTATCACATTGTTAAAGATCCTGAAGTTTACCAAAGATATATGGAGAGTTTTGCTAGCGAGCAAAAGCATGAAATAACTGATATGTCAACTTTCGAGAGCTATACTACCGTTGAAATAACTGACGATGGAGATGTGAGTATCACACTTTAGCTTATAAGGTTACTCTTCGGATATTTGAAAGAGTGGAAGCAAAATAAAAAAGCCCAATTTGGGCTTTTTTAAACGCACTTTTTTACTCTTTTATCATAGGATTCGTCATGTGATTATGGATAAAATCTACCATTTCGTCTTTACTAATGGGCTTACTAAATAAATACCCTTGAATCTCATCACACCCCATATTCACGAGAATCTCACATTCTTCCCAGGTTTCGACACCTTCAGCTACAACATTTAGCTGCAGGCCATGAGCAATATCAAAAATCGATTTTACCATTAGTGCCTTTTTCTCATTTTGATTGATATTTTGAATAAACTGCCTATCGATTTTAATTTCATCAATCGGTAGCTGTAGCAATTGATACAAAGAAGAGTATCCTTTACCGAAGTCATCAATCGAAATTTGGACATCTAAATCCTTAAGACTCCTAATAATATCAGCAACATGTCGCTGATCTTTTATAAATACACTCTCCGTGATTTCTAGCTTAAGATATTTAGGTTCTAATCCTGATTCATCCAGGGCCTTCGTAACCATCGCAATCAAATTGTCCTGCTGAAAATGCTTAGCTGACAAGTTTACGGAAATTGGTACAAACAGAAGACCTTCCTCTTGCCATTTTTTGTTCTGCTTACAAGCCTGTTTCAGCGACCATTCGTCAATTTGTGAAATAAGGCCAATTTCTTCAGCCACCTCAATAAATATGCCTGGAGAAACAGGACCTAAAACCGGATCATTCCAACGAAGTAATGCTTCAATACTTGTAATCTTACCTGCTAATGTCTTGGGCTGATAAAACTGTTCAAAGCCTTCCTTATCTACAGCAGTACGTAATGCGTTTTCAATTATCAACCGTTCTTGAAATTTATACCTCATCGATTCATCAAAGAATTGAACCGTATTGCCTCCCTTTTCTTTCGAAATATACATAGCAATATCTGCGTGCTTCACTAATGTATCAAGGTCTTCACCATCTTCAGGGAACATACTTACTCCAACACTTGCAGTTATATAATGTGCTTGTCCAGCAATCGTAAAATACGTTTGGAACTCTCGAACAATCATTTCTAATGTTTTTGTTATCTCACTATTATTTTTAACTGAATGAACAACAACAAACTCATCTCCACCTAACCGAAAGACCTGCCGATTATCATGTTGTAACTTCTTTAGTTTGTTACCAGTCACCTTTAGGAGCATATCCCCTGCGTCATGGCCGAGAGTATCATTAATTTGCTTGAACTGGTTTAGATCAATAAAGATAATGGCAATCTTATTATCCCTACTATTCCGAATCAGTTCCCGCACATAGGTTTGAAAATAATGTCGATTAGGTAAATATGTTAGACTATCATAAAATGCTAGCTTATGTAGCTTGTCCTCTGATTCCTTCAGTCTGGCTGTTTGCTCACTTAATATTTGATTCATTTCAATGCTTTCTTGGAATTGCTCCATGAGTTTATCAGCCATCTTCTTCAGGTTTTTACTAAGAACACGGAGCTCTGAAATTGTACTCTGTGGCCACTCGATATTTTCTAATGACCGCAGTTTTTGTGGCAATCCTGTTGTTATGATTGTAAGTTGACGTAGATTCTTAGTAAGTAATCGACTAATTGCCATGATAAATAGAATTGCAAAAATGGCTAACAACAGTAAATACTTAAGCTGATCAAGTGATACATTAAAAATTTGTTCTTGATATTGAGATATTGGATAGTGAAGAATAATCCGATAAGAATCTGTATCTCTCTCATAAAAATAAAATCCATCAGCCCATCTAGTCATTGGTTGAACATCTTCTTCAGTAATTGGTAATGCTTCGTAAAGCTTCGGTGTAACCTCCCAAATATCATAGTTTTGCATATCGAATTCAGCTATCGTTGTGGAGGCTACTACCTTATTCGAATGGTCTAAAAGAATAACATGACTCTCTTGATTCTTATTTCTCCATACGATATCTTCAATTTGCTGTAGATTTATGTTCTCTGTATCTCTTTCCAATTTAAGCAGTTCATTTTCAATTCGATTTACCTTCATTTCACCTACTACAACAAGCTCTTTTTTTATAACATCAAACGTATTCAAAGTATTTGTGATAACACTAATAAAAAATGGAACAAGGATTGTTAGAATTGTAATTTGTGATAAAAACTGGTGTATGGAGACATTGTTTTTGTTTACTCTGTTATTTTTCACGAACTTATAAAAAGGAAAATAAGCCAAGAGTATATCTGCCACTAAGACATTAAATAGTCCATTCGCAACACTTTTACAAATTTCAAAAGATAATGCACTATCAGTCAATGAATTTTTATTAAAGAAATATAGTAACGCAATGCCAATTAACAGCCAGAATAAAGCATCTACAAAAAACATTTTTGCTTTTCTACCACGTACGAAAAACGCTCCAACAAAGATAATTTCTACAAACATAATTATTGAAAAATAAGCATCTATCGAATTAGCAGAAGAAAAATAAATGACAATTAGACCTGTTACAAATGCTGTAGTATAACCAAACAGCCGTAGTACTAAAAAGAAGAAAACACTCGCAAAAGTAAATGTAATTCCGTAAATAAGTGACAATTTATAATGTGACGCAAGTAGAACCAATCCTATGAGAGCAATCAATAGGATTATATTGCTGTTCGGTTTTTTTATCATTTGTTTTAATCCTAACATGAGTCTCCCCTAGTCTTATCTATTTCAGATTTAAAACGACAATTTCACTTTAATTAAGTTAATAATATCATAATCTCTACAAATTTTTTGTGAAAATTACTCAGATGAATTTCCATTCCCCTGCTTGAACTAGCTAAGACAACTGTCCCTTTATCTATTACGACAACAACCGATAATACTTTAGGTTTATTGGCAAAAAATGATAATATCTGATAACCTTTAAAGACATAAACTTTTGGGGTAATTGGACAAACTATAATTTACATACAAAAGTTACTATTGAGGAAAGGAATATACGATGAAAAAAATATCAAATGTTTTTTGGATTTCAGTTGCACTTGTTCTCGCAGCTGTAATATTCGGTGTTGCTGCACCACAAAGTTTCGAAGAAGTTACTGGAAATATTCAAGCGTTTATTACCTCAGCCTTTGGTTGGTATTATTTAATCCTTGTCACGCTCATTGTGATTTTCTGTGTTTTTCTCATTTTTAGTCCAGTCGGAGCTATCCGTTTGGGAAAACCAGATGAAAAACCCGAGTACTCGAACGTATCATGGTTTGCCATGTTGTTTAGTGCAGGAATGGGAATTGGACTAGTCTTTTGGGGCGCAGCTGAGCCACTCTCCCATTTTGTGACTCCACCATTAGCGGAAGGTGCCACAAATGCTGCACAAAAAGAAGCAATGCGTTATACCTTTTTCCATTGGGGAATCCATGCCTGGGGAATCTATGCCCTTGTTGCGCTTGCCTTAGCATACTTTAATTTCCGCAAGGGAGAACCTGGTTTAATTTCAGCTACATTAAAGCCTGTTTTGGGAAAAAAGGCAATGGAAGGAAAGCTAGGAACACTTGTTGATGTGCTAGCAGTATTTGCAACGGTGGTTGGAGTTGCAACAACATTGGGATTTGGTGCTGCACAGATTAATGGAGGGTTATCCTATTTGCTAGGTGTACCAAATAATTTCTTCGTTCAATTTATCATCATTGCTATCGTTACCGTCTTGTTCATGATTTCTGCATGGTCTGGATTAAGTAAAGGGATTAAGTATTTAAGTAATGCAAACATGATTTTAGCATTAGCACTATTACTATTAATGTTCATTGCAGGTCCAACGGTTCTAATATTAGATATGTTCACAGATACGTTAGGTGGATACATACAAAATATTGTACAAATGAGCTTCCGAATTGCTCCGCTCAATGAGGAACATCGATCCTGGATAAACGGTTGGACGATATTTTATTGGGCTTGGTGGATTTCTTGGTCACCATTTGTCGGTATTTTTATTGCGCGTGTTTCTAGAGGAAGAACGATTCGCCAATTTATTATTGGAGTCTTACTCCTCCCAGCTCTGGTAAGTTTTATCTGGTTCTCCGTATTCGGGACTTCTGCAATCGAGGTGCAAAAAGAGGGAATTGTTGACCTTTCACAATTCGCTACTGAAGAGGTGCTTTTCGCTATCTTTAATGAATCATCTCTAGCCATTATTTTATCAATCGTGGCTATCGTACTTGTAAGTACGTTCTTTATTACTTCGGCTGACTCTGCAACATTTGTATTAGGAATGCAAACAACATATGGGTCACTCACACCATCTAATCAGGTAAAACTAACATGGGGCATATTACAATCTACAGTTGCCTTAATTTTATTATATAGTGGTGGTCTACAAGCATTACAGAATGCTCTCATTGCGGCAGCTTTTCCGTTTTCGATTATAATGGTCCTGATGATGATATCTCTGTACCGTTCACTATCAAAAGAGAAGAAAGAACTTGGTTTATATTTGAAACCAAAACCACGTAAAAAAACAGTTCCACCCACACAGTAATTTGCAGATGAGAAAAGCGCAAGGCTCACAGATGCTACAAGCATAAGACAAGCATGTTTGCCGATTGTCTTAGACCAGAGAACCGATCGCGCCTAGAGCTAACCGAAAACTACGGGAAAACTCTATACTTTCTTATCAAATAACAAAGATGCCTGAGCTTCTGCTAAGCTCAGGCATCTTATTTTTCTTACTCAGTAGCAAGCCCCTGACTCCATGTCTTCACTCCATCATCCTCAACAAATTCGATAATAACATCGGTAACCCCTTGTAGTTCTTGAATCCTTGATTCAATCCGTTCCTTTATTCGGAATGCTTCATTAACTGTTAAATTGGGATCAATTTCAAGTTTCATTTCAATATGATAGTCTTCTCCTTCTTTCATCGCAAACAATGTTTGGATATCTTTAATCTCAGGGTTTGTAAATATTAACGCAGCAATTTTATTTTCTAATTCTTCATCTGCTTCACCGAGAACACCTTTGGCATTATCTAGGAACACTCTGCCTACGACGTAAAACATCATTAGACCAATAATGATGGAAGCTATTCCTTCAGCAGCATGTAAACCTCCATAATAGGAAAGTAGGATCCCAACAATCGCGATGCCTCCGCCAAGAGTGGCCACCAAGTCTTCCATAAATACGAGCTTTGTTGCAGGTGTAGCTCTATTCAGACTGCCAAAGCTTTTTCCAACAATTGAAAATCCCTTCGCTTCTACATTTGCTTCGTGTAGCACTTCCTTCATCGCTTTAAAAAGAACGTACAACTCTAATATCACCGCTAAACTCAACACAGAAATATTGATTGCAATCCCGGTGGATTCTGTTGGATGAAGTATGTGATGATACCCTTCTTTAATTGTTTCGTAACTCATGATTCCAACAATGATAACTGCACCAAGTAAAACTAAGTTTACAAGTCGGCCGAAGCCGTTCGGATAGCGTTCATTTGGCATTTTCTTACTTAAAGCACTTCCAATAAATACGAAGAACTGATTGGCTGCATCTCCTAAAGAGTGCATAGTTTCCGCAAACATTGCTACATTACCAGTTATAAAAAAGGCAATCCCTTTGATAATGGCAATAATGGTATTTACAATTGAAGCTATCAAAGATGACTTGTTTCCATTTTTGAGTAACCCTTGCTTTTTTGACATAGAGACCTCCAGTACATTCATTCCCTTTTTAACATAGTATTTATTACTTTTGCTAAATTATGAGGTGAAATGAAGGAATATGTATAGTTGCGCTTTAGTGTATTAAAAAAAGTGCCTTCCCCCATTTTTCTGGGGGAAAACACTTAGTTTTCGTTTCTCACTAGTAAAGCAACTGCTTCCACGTGAACTGTATGTGGAAAAAGATCGACTGGCTGTACAACTTTTAGTGTATATCCAAAAGGCTCTAACTCCTTTATATCTGATGCAAATGTTTCAGGGTTACACGAAACATAGACAATTCTTTCCGGTTGAGAGCGACCAATTCTTCTCATCACTTTTCCGCCAGCCCCGGAACGAGGTGGGTCAAGCAATAGCAGTTCCGGTCTTCCAAAGCTCTCCAACACTTCATCAATCCCTTTTCTTGCGTCTTTTGCTAAAAAGTACGTGTTGGCTAAGCCATTGTCTTTTGCATTTCGTTTTGCAGATTCAATTGAACTTTCTACAATTTCTATACCCGCAAGCTTTTCTACACGGCTTGCAAATGGAAGAGAAAACGTACCTACACCACAGAAAAGGTCAATCATTTTCTCTGTTTTTTTAGGCTCTCCCATTTCAATTGCAAAATCAACTAGTTTCTGTGCTTGTGTAGGGTTTGTTTGGAAGAATGTATCAAACCAGACACGGAATCGGTATCCATCCATCTCATCATAGATAAAGTCACGCCCCGCAAGTAAATGTGTTTTCTCAGATTGCGTTCTGTCTGCCCAGTCTGTATTCTCAAGCCACATTAAGCTTTTAACCTCTGGAAACTTGTCACCGATTCGGTTCACCAAATCCTCAGCAGCCTCTTTAAGATGTGCCTCAGGTGCTTCAGTTGCAAATAGCGCAAGCATAATTTCGCCTGTTACAAATGATTGTCTTACCATAAGGTGACGAAGAAGCCCCTCATGCTTATCCTTGTTATACCCAGAGAGTTGATGTTCTTTTGCCCAGCGTGCAACTTCCATTGCGCCTTCGACCATTTTTTCACCAGCAATTAAACATGTTTCAAGTGAGATGACTTTTCGGAAATTCCCTTGTTCATGCAATCCTAGTAAGCCATCTGGAGAAAACGTAAATTCCATTTTATTTCGATAATGCCAAGGATTATCCATTCCTACGGTATCAAGTACAAGATTAGGGTTATATCCTTGATTTTCAACCATACGTTTTACATAATCTGTTTTGTATTGTAGCTGTCCACTGTAATCCCAGTGTTGCCACACACATCCTCCACATTTTTCAAAATGAGGGCATGGTGGTGCGAGTCTTTGTTCATGACCTACAAGAATTTCTTCTGGTGTTGTTTTTCGTCTTTTTCGATCCGGTTGGTCAACTGTTACACGTACTTGCTCCCCAACTAGGGTTTGTGGAATCGTGAGTTTGAGTTTCTTTTTATTTCCGAGTTCATTCTCACGCCACACAACGGCCTGTCCTGATCCCTTTTCATCTAAACGCTTTATCTCTGCAATCATTGTTTCAGGTTTTGTTACTGTCAAATCTTGTTCCTCCTCATAAAAACTACTATCTATATAATGTTTTAGATAATCATTGTTTTCTCATTTGCTTTAAGATCTTCTGTTATTGAAAGTAGTTATACCATCAAAATACCAGTTTAGTACATTTCTATCCTATTTTATAACATACTAACCAAGTATAAAGCAGAAACACCAAATTGGGAATTCCCTCAACACTAGAAAGTATTAACATTCTAAGGATCTTGATGGTGTGATTGGGATTCCGAATGGGGAATATTTCCTTCTGTACTGTTGCATACTATTGGGCAAGAAGATGAGATTTGATATGGGATTGGGTGGTAAGATTTGTTTCGGAAAAAGAAGAGCGAGGAACAGCCCGAAAAGAGCTTTGAAACGATAGAACCTACGATACGTGACGTTTTTGACAAAGCAAAAAAATCAAGTGACTTTTCATCCATCACGCCTATCGCAAAAAACAATAGTATCTTACTGAGTTATTTCTCATCGTTAATTGATCAAAAAATTTTTCAGGAGTCCATTTTACCTTACTTAAAGGAACACTCTTCCGATATAAAAGAACTATCTGATGTAAAGGATATTATTCCAATAGAAGAAATTCAATTTTCAACAACACCAGATGAAATTGAAAAAGCACTTCATGAAGGCGCAATTGTTATTCAATTAAAAGATAAGCAGGAAGAATGTGCTGTTCTACGTATTGCAAATTCAAGGCTGGGACAGCGTGAGACAAATGAAACCGATAATGAATTTAATGTAATTGGGCCAAAGGTTGGATTTATCGAAGACCTGCCGACAAATCTTCATTTATTAAGAGAACACTTAGATACGCCAGATCTCATTTTCGAAGAAATGGTTGTAGGGTCAAGATCTCAGACAAAGGTTGTTCTGGCATTCATAGACGGAGTTACAAATCCAGAATATATAAATACGGCGAAACAACGGGTTATTGACCTTGATGTCGACACTGTGCACGATAATACACAACTAGAACTAATGATTACTGATCATTCGTCTACTCCGTTCCCATTATTTATTACGACTGAACGAGTAGATCGAACTGTAGCAGCGCTTTTATCTGGACAACTTGTACTCATCAGTGATAAATCTTCTTACGCAGTAATAGGTCCTGTTAATATAATGGACTTTTTTTCAAATCCTGAAGATTTTTATCTCCCTTCCGTGGTTGCATCCTTTTTCAAGTTAATTCGAATATTTGGGATATTGTTTTCTATTTTTGCTACTTCATTTTATGTAGCTGTATTAACCTACCATTTTGAAGTAATACCAAAGGATCTACTTGGTCCCCTTATTTTCTCAAGGGCAAACGTCCCCTTCCCTCCAGTTATTGAAGTTTTATTTTTAGAAATTACTATTGACCTCCTTAGAGAAGCAGGAGCGCGTCTTCCAACAAAGATTGGTCAAACCCTAGGGATAGTGGGGGGAATTGTAATTGGACAAGCAACTGTTGAGGCTGCACTGACAAGTAATATTTTATTAATTATTGTTGCCCTAGCAGCACTAGCTTCGTTCACTACACCTATCTATAAAATGTCGAATGCCGTTCGATTACTACGGTACCCATTTATCGTACTTGCTGCTATTTGGGGCGGTTTAGGAATCTATGTGGGAATACTCTTTTTAATTGGACATTTACTTCGTTTAAAATCTCTAGGTATTCCATACCTTGTCCCTCTATATCCATACCGAAAAGGTGGAGTGGTAGGTTCCTTTATTAGGCGAAAATATACTAATAACGATCAACGTCCGTGGTACCTTAGACCGTTAAGTAAAAAAAGATACACACCAGCATCAGACCAAGACCCTAAAGAAGGACTGAATTCAGAATAAAAATTTAGAATAAAGGCTGAGATTAGCTCATGGGTAAATGGAAAAAGACGATTGTATTTTTACTAGTTGCTTGTATGGTTAGCCTTGTTGGCTGTACTAGAACAAAAATCGTGGATAAATTGAGCATTATTCATGTTTATGGACTTGATTTAGATGATAAAGGGAAAGTGACTGGAACTGTATTATATCCTAATTATTCGAAAGATGAATCTAGTGATAATATACAGTATTTACAAGAGACAGATGAAGCAATCTCACTGTTAACACCGAGGATGGCAACACATACTACTACTCCAGTAGAATTAGCTAAAATGAGAGTAGTCGTAATTGGAAAAGAGTATGCAGAAACAGGAATAAGTGACCTCGTTGATAGAATTCTCGTAAATCCACGGGTGGGTACCAATATTCAGTTGGCCGCCTCTACACATTCTGCCGAGGAAACGCTTAAGGCACTAAAAAAACAAGGTGAATTAACATTGGCTGATCAAATCAGGCAAAATATGAATGGGCAAATAATTCCTTATATGAACCTCCATGTTTTTTTAAATCATTTTTATGGAGAAGGAATGGATCCATATGTACCAATGCTTACCCTTGACAAGAACAATAAAATACAAGTGGATCAAGTTGGGATTTTTAAAAAGGACAAGCTCAAATTACATCTTACTAGAATAGAATCGTTTATTTTCTCAGTACTTAAGGATGCTGGGACGCAAGGGACATATAAAATAAAACTAGATGAAAGTAATCGGCAGGAAATCATAATCGTTCAAGGAGTACACAGTACGCCTAATTGGGATTGGGTAAAAGATAAACAACAACTTAATCTTAGATTAGATTTCAAATGGACAATCACACACCATCCTACAAGTTATGACTTAGAACAGCCTGATGATATTGAGAAGTTGAAAAAGATTATAGTGGAGAATGTAAAAAAAGATATTGAGGATCTTTTAACTAAGTTTAAAGAAGAGGAAGTTGATCCTTTAGGGATTGGAAATATCGTTCGATCACAGGATCGATACTGGAATAAAGAAAATTTTTATGAACAATATCCCTCCTTACCGATAAATATAAAAATAAATTTAGAAATCATACATTCCGGCCTTCAAGGCTAGCTCTAGGATGATCAAAATGCATAGTAAAATAAGTGAAAATAAACAGGTTTCGGCTTTTTTTATATTTTTTTTAATTCATGCCGCGCAAACAGGGATCACTGTATTACGTTTTCAGGGCGAGATTGCGAAGGGAGCTGGCCATGAAGCATGGGTATCTGTACTATTATTAGGGCTATCTCTCCACCTATTGTTTTTCATGATGTTATATATAATCAAACAGTCTACAGATGGCGATATCCTCTCTTTTCATAAAGATGTTTTTGGAAAAGTTGTTGGTGGTGGCTTAAACATCCTAATGGGAGCCTATTTTTCTCTAGCTGCTATAACCGTAATGTATGGATATATAGATGCCCTTCAAATCTGGGTATTC
Source organism: Ferdinandcohnia sp. Marseille-Q9671 (assembly GCF_976954385.1). NCBI lineage: Bacteria > Bacillati > Bacillota > Bacilli > Caryophanales > Bacillaceae > Ferdinandcohnia > Ferdinandcohnia sp. Marseille-Q9671. Next base: position 398,593 of record NZ_CDRJTA010000003.1, on the reverse strand, counting down.
GATGGAATTTTAAGTTGGGAATATGCTCTTCTATTATGTTTTTTAGTCTATTATCTAGTATCTGGAGGATTTCGAGTTATTACTGGAGTTGCTTTTTGGGGTGTAGTGCTACCAAGTGTATTGTTATTATCCCTTTTATATTTATTAGGGTTTGCTGAGACCTCATACCTATCACCTCTTTTAAAATATGGAATTAAAGATCATATGATCTCTGCTAAAGAAGCTGCTCCATTATATTTCGGATTCGAAACCGCTCTTGTATACTATCCGTTCATAAAAAATGGGAAAAAGGCAAAAAAGTGGGGGCATGCAGCCCTTCTATATACAACGATACTATATACACTGATAACCATCGTTACGTTTATGTTCTTTACTCAAGGGAAGCTCCAGCACCTAAAGTGGCCGACATTAACGATGATAAAAATTATTCAATTTCCCTTCTTAGAGAGATTTGAATTCATTTTCATATTCACATGGCTCTTGGTGATTTTTCCCGTCATTTGCATTTACATATGGTCTGCAACAAGAACGGTTAAGCATACTTTCCCTAAAATAAAACCCACTTTTATTCTGTTTTGTTTACTTGCCGTATGCTTTTATGTAAATAGCAATTTAATCGATATATTTTACACCCAGTTAATTAAGAAAATTTTTACGTATAGTGGTATTTTGTTTCTATTCGGCTACATCCCAGCCTTATTCATCATAAGCGTCGTGCGCAAACAATTTAAAAAGGCAAAATGAATATAGAGTTTGAAATCGAATTTGTGATGATAATATAAAACTAATGCCATAAAATGTCCAACTAAGCTCAATCCATTTAACGGATTTAGCTCTTTTTTATGATATTCTTTTACTTGTCGTGTCTTTTCCACAGCGAATAATATACAGCTGTGTATGAGTACGGTATAGCTGCTTACCACTAATAATTGGTGTAGACCATTGTTTACATTCAAAAAACACGTTTGGAACCTTTGTTTTTTTCGATATTCATAACCTTGAAATTATCAATCTATTCAGATGTTGTGGTATTTCATTTAAAGAACCCTACACGATTTTTTTGCAGTTTTATTGCTTTTCACATACTAATATATAGGTTACTATTCTAGACTTTGAGTCTCACATAAACTTAAGAACTACATTAGCAAAGACTAGCCCAATGGAAATTTTTAGTTATAATTGACTAATAAGCACGTATAATAAATTCGGAGTCAAAAGATAGGGAATGAAAGGGGAAGATTTTGATGTTAAAAAAATTCGCTGCAGATGCTTTAGGTTTATCGGATATCGGTAAAATTATTGGGCCTGAGGATTATGATAAAACAGATGCCGATGATTACATTAGGCATGAGGATAATGAAAAAATTTACTTCTTGATCAAGACAAAGGCTGATGAATACTGTTTCACAAACGTAGCGTTTATCCATGTTGATGGAGCAAATGCAGTATCTTCAAAACGCATGTTAAAGCGTTATCCATATTCTCAATATAAAATAACAAACGTGTTTCTTGAAACAGCTGGCAGAGTCGACTTAGATATTGAAATAAAGTTTAATTTAGGAAATCAAGCATTCAGTATAGATGTTGATAAAAGACAGATTGATAGATTAAATGATCTATATAAAGCACTAGTCTATATTTCTGAAGTTATTCATGAAAACAGCATCATGTATGATATGGCGGTAAATAGTCTAGACAAAGCCGTAACCGTGTTACATAACTCGAGACCTGCAGAAGTTCAACTAGCTGACGAGTATAAACAATTAACCGAGTACGGCTTCTCTTGGCTGTCATCTGCACGTGACCAATACCACCAAAAGGATTTTGGCGCTGTATTCGAAAAATATATTAATAACTAATACTTTAAAAAGAGGCATCCGACAAGCCACAATTAAGTGATAAATCGGATGCCTTTTGAAATTTGCCTCTACGGTTGTATGCTTCTTCGGAACTCAAGACCTTTTGCAGAATTGCGCGTGTTCATTCCGTACTTCATCAGGGATATGAAGGACTTTGCGGAGTAGCCAGCTCTTCATTCGAGACTTCATTACGCTTTTGAAGGACTTTCCAATCTCCCCTGCACTTCATTCGGGACTTCATCATGCTTATGAAGGACTTTCCGATCTCCCCTGCTCTTCATTCGAGACTTCATTACGATAACTTCCAATATATTTATAACAACTCTGAAAAAATCGGTGCCTGATTCCCAGTGTCGAAATTACACTGGGTGCCAGGCACCGATTCCGTTTTACTTCGTATAACGGTTTGCATAGGAAGAGGCTACGAAAGCATTCGGTTTGATTTTTGGTTCAACTCCGACCGCTTCCATCCTTGTGACCATTTCCTGCACAAATTCTCGTGTTTTGTTCCTTTTCCCTGCGCCGATATCTATATGCCCTTCCATTGTAAATGAGGCACCTTCGTATACATGCGGCAGCACAATATCAATGAGTTGAGTCTTTTTTTCCTCTGTAAATAATGAAACAATTTCCTCAGATAACGATAGTTCATAGGAAATTCGCTCATGCAAATGATCCATTCTTCTCGGGATAACCACTTTTCGGATACATGCCCACACACCTTTTCCTTCATTAAGTATCACAATTCCTGTTATAAAGGTAGTCTGCCTTGGATGTACCTGAGAGTCAGTACCAATGATGAGCCTGAATTTCCCACTAGGTTGGGATTGCATAAACTCTGTTATATGCTCAAAAACCCGTTCAAATGAGATTCGTTTTTCCTTCAAATTTTTAAATAAGTAGTGATTGTTTGAATTGTTTTTCATAAATTCAGATCACAACTTTCCCGGTCAGAGGATTGACCTGCTTTTTATACAGTTTATGACCGAGAATATAATAATGTGTGTTAAATGATGAATTGATACAAAAATCAGATGTCTTAATAGGGAAACACGCTATATTACCTCGGTTTTGATTATCTGTTTTACCCATTTTCACCTTTTAAATTTTAAACTAGATTCCTAAAATTCTAGAACACATAAAAATAAGATATGTAACGATTTAACATATACAAAAAAATGCCTAATCCCGAACTGCTAATGGATTAGACATTTTTTTCGAGGCTGTTTACTGCTCCCTCTCCCCTTCAATCTCAATAACTCCTTTTAAGTCGTCCTGCACACTTTCTTTGGCGAGAGGGACCTTTGAGCGGTATGCTGAACGGACAATAACATGTGCTGCAACGGGAGCCGTTAGAAATACGAATAAGATTCCTAAAAATAAACGAATACTAAAATAGCCTTCTAATATGAAAAAAAGAAACGTCCCTACTAATGTAAACAACACCCCAATGGTTGAACTCTTCGAAGCTGCGTGAGAGCGTGTATATACATCAGGCAAACGAATTAACCCAATTGAACTAAAGAAGCTAAAAATGGTTCCTACTAGAATAGAGAGGACGGCAAGTACTTCAATTACCTCAATCGGATTGTTTACGTCGTTCAATGACCACACCTCTTTCCATAAATGACGCAAATGAAATGGTACCTATAAACGACAGAATACCAATTAATAGGATTACTTCAAAAAAACCGGTGTTTCTCATAAATACCGAAAAAATTGCAACTCCTGAAATAATATTAATTCCTAATACATCGAGTGCTTGAACTCGATCCGGTGCCGATGGTCCCTTCACCAGACGATAAATAGTTGCAAAGATGGAGAAAGTAAGAAAACACAACGAAATTATCAAAATTGTTTCTATCATAACCGAGTCACCCTCTTAATCGCCGCTTCAAATTTCACTTGTGATCGTAAAACTGCATCACTTGATTCTGGAATATCCATAGCATGGATATAAAACTTTTTCTCATCGTGAGATACCTCAACAACAACCGAACCAGGAGTTAAGGTTAATAGCATGGCAAGCAAGGTTATTTCCAGGTCCCCTTCCAAATCTGTTTCCAAGGTGAATATGCCAGGCGTAATATTTATCTTTGGACGTAAAACTTGTTTCACCACTAAGACGCTGGAAGTAAACAATTCATGGATGAATACAAAAAATAGTTTGAGTATTGCAAGTAAGGTTATTAAATAAAATTGGTGTGGAAAGTACCTTCGCAAAATAAAAAGCACGATTAATCCAAACAAATATCCACTAAAAAAGGTTAAAACAGACCAATTATCCTGTAAGAACATCCATATGACACCAATGAACAAATTGATTAACACCTGCATGGGCATGACTACCACCCCTTTCTATAACTAAAGATTCACATATTCATTTATTCAACAAATGCACTACCGAGGACGGCTTCAATATAGATACTTGGATTCATGATGACTTCAACTGCAAGATCTACATACTCACTAATCGCTTCCGTACCTACCCCCAAGAAAATCGTCAAAAAGGTAAGGATTCCCATAGGCAGTAGCATTCCCTTTGTAGTCTCTTCTTCCTTCTCTTCTGGTACTTCTGTATAACCCCAGAAACCATTCATAAATATTTTCATAATCGAATACAGGACCATCAAGCTTGTAAGCAGACCTATTCCACCTAACCAAAAATATCCTGTTTCAAATGTACCTTCTGTGATAAAAATTTTCCCTAAAAATCCACTTAGAGGTGGAATGCCGGAAAGCGACAAGGCAGCAATGAAAAACATCCACCCAAATTGGGGATGCAACCTCATGAGACCACTAAACTCCCTTAGATTACTTGAGCCCGCTACATGAATAATGGTGCCAGCCAGTAGAAAAATAAGTGCCTTCACAATCATATCGTGGATCAAATAGTAGAGAGAGCCAGTCATACCTGCCGTCGTAAAAGAGGCAACACCTGCTAAGATGAACCCTACACCCACAACGACATTGTAGGTAATGATCCTTTTAATATCCCAATATGCAACCGCACCTATTGCGCCAAGAAGCATGGTTAGTGCGGCTAATATACCTATCAATAGATGTGTAATCCCAGGTTCATGATAAAAAACAAGTGTGAACACTCTTATAATGGCGTAAATCCCGACCTTCGTTAACAGCGCTGCAAAGAGTGCTGCAATCGCTGTTGGAGGCGCACTATAAGAACCTGGTAACCAAAAGAATAGTAACAAACCAGCTTTCAAACTAAAAACAAGTAAGAAAAGAATAGCTACAGTCGTCATAACTCCGTCTTGCCCAACTTCAGCAATTCGAACGGATAAGTGAGCAAGATTCAAAGTTCCCACCATTGCATATAGATAAGCTACTGCTACTAAAAATAAAAAAGATGAGATCAAATTGACCAAAATATATTTTATAGATTCCCGTAACTGAATTTTTGTACCACCTAGTGAAATTAATACATAGGAAGATACCAGCATTACCTCAAAGCACACAAACAAATTAAAAATATCTCCAGTTAGGAAAGAACCATTCACCCCAGTTAGCAAGAATAAAAATAACGGATAAAAATAAAATGACTCTCTTTCTTTCCCGATTGTGCGAAACGAATATAATAAACAACATAACGTTACAATACTTGTTACCAAGACCAAAATCGCCGATAGCATATCTGCCACCATGCTGACCCCAAATGGCGCTTCCCAGCCACCTAAATGGAGAACCTGAATCCCCTCTGTTCTGATTTGTTGAATCATACATACAGATACAATACCTATTGCAGTAGTTGCAATGACACTAATCATTCTCTGTAATTTTATATTTTTTCGAAAAATAACCATTATCATCCCTAATATGATCGGAATGACAATTGGAAATATGACTAAATTATCCATCGTTTTTACCTCTCAATTGCTCCGTATTATCTGTACCCAATTCCTTATATGCACGGTAACTTAGCACTAAAAATAGAGCTGTTGTTGCGAAATTGATTACAATCGCAGTTAATAATAGAGCTTGTGGCAGTGAATCGGCATATGACAAACCATCTATCCCAAGTAATGGAGGTCCACCTTTTTTTAATCCCCCCATGGTTATAATAAGTAAATTCACTCCATGGCCTAATATAGAAGTTCCTAAAATGATTCGTAATAGAGTTTTAGATAAAATAAGATAAATTCCGATAGCAAACAAAATTCCAACTAGAATAGACATAAGAGTTTCCATTATCGATCATCACCAATACTCATTATAATTGTGAGCGAAGTTCCAATGACTGCCAGGGCAACGCCTACGTCAAATAAAACCGCTGTTGCTAACTCTGTCTTTCCGAAGACCGGAAGTTCAAAATAACCAAAGGTTTGTGTTAAAAATGGTGCATCAAAAAGCAAGCTTCCCAATCCAGTACCAACTGCTATTAAAACTCCAATTGCCGCAACCACCTTAAAATCAAGGGGAAGGTTTTTACGAACTGTCTCAATGTCGAAGGTCAAGAACAGTAACACGAGTGCAGCTGAGAAGGTCAACCCACCAATGAATCCACCGCCCGGATGATGATGGCCAGAAACAAAAAGGTTAATAGCAAATGTAAAGATAATAATAACAGCAACTTTCGTTACACTTCTAATGATGACATCATTCGGCTCCTTCATTCTGACCCTCCTCCTTAGCTAATCGTAGTTTAATTAATGAATATACTCCTAGTCCTGCAATGGTTAATACGAGGATCTCTAGCATCGTATCTATCCCACGGAAATCTACGAGGATTGCATTTACAATATTCTTTGCACCAGCTAATTCGTAGGAATTCTCATAGTATGTCGAAATGGAATCAAAAAGGCGATTTCCATTTACTGACAAAGCAACAATTGTTACAACTGCTCCAGCTCCAATCGAAATAATAGCATTCGAAAGCTTGAACGGAATCCGACTAATCTCCTTACGCATTCTGGGTAAATGATAAAAACACAATAAGAACAATGCTGTAGTTACCGTTTCTACAACTAATTGAGTTAATGCTAAATCCGGAGCTCGAAATAAAACAAAGAAAAATGAAACTAAGAATCCAAGTGCCCCCACTGCAACAATGGAAGTAATTCTTGATTTAGAAAATAGTACCGTCACAGCCGATACGACAGCGACAAGCATGATTGCCATTTCAAATAAAGTTACAGGTGCGTCAGTTGAGGAATCAAATGATACACCATCAAAAAGCCAAATTGATCCTCCAACAAGAAGGATGATAAAGCCAAATATATACACAATATAATCACGGATAAAGCCTGTCATGTAAAAATCAGTAAAAGCCTCAGAGAAGTTCTCCGCCTTCTCTATACTGGAATTATAAAAGTTATTTAGCGTAAGTGACTGAGGGTATGCCAAATATATTCGGTACCATTTTCTAATATTTAGATAGAGGAATGCACCTAAAATAACTACCCCAATCGTCATCCACAATTCTATGTTCCACCCATGCCATGCACTAATTTTCAACTCTAGCACTTCCGCTTCAGAAAGGCTTGGTAATATAGAGGTAAGTGCTGGTTTTAGTAAATAGTTCGAAAGTAAATTAGGGAAAAAGAAAACAATAAGTACTAGCGATCCTAGAATAAGTGGAGAAATAAGCATCCCAATTGGGGCTTCATGTACGACCCTATCACTTCCAAGCCTATACTTCCCTATAAATGTTTTAAATACGAGGATCATACAATACACAAAGGTAAAAACACTGGCTACCCAAGCTACAATTGGAATGAGTATACCAACCGTCTCCAAGTGAAAGATGTTCATCTTTGAAGCATTTACGACAGCAGTAAAGAACATCTCTTTACTTAAGAATCCATTAAACGGAGGTAGTCCTGCCATCGAGAAGCTACCTATTACTGTTAGAGTAAAAGAAATAGGCATGAGATGGATAAGACCACCAAGTCTACGAATATCACGTGTCCCTGTTTCATGGTCAATTATTCCAACCACCATAAAAAGACATCCCTTAAAAGTCGAGTGATTTACCATGTGAAAAATGGCAGCTAGAACTGCTGCGCCATATACAGCTGTTTCATCTCCTAATCCGAAATACATAGCTGCGGATCCCAGTCCAAGTAGGCTCATGATTAATCCAAGCTGACTAATCGTCGAATAAGCTAAAAGCGCTTTTAAGTCTGTTTGCCTTACAGCAGTAATCGAACCATATATTAATGTGATAAGTCCAATTCCTGAAACCAACCCAAACCAAACAGAAGAACCACCGAAAATGGGTGTCAATCTTGCAACTAAATAGATCCCCGCTTTTACCATTGTCGCTGAGTGTAGATATGCACTTATTGGGGTAGGTGCTTCCATTGCATCAGGAAGCCAAATGCTGAATGGAAACTGAGCAGATTTTGTAAATGCTCCGATTAAAAGTAAAATCATAGCAGGAACAAACAAATGATTTGAAGTAATCGTCTCTACGTTTTCGAGCATTTCTCGAATGCTATAGGTACCGGTCATGCTTGAGACCATGATAAGACCTGCTAGCATAGCTAATCCACCAAAAATCGTAATAAGCATAGATTTTTGGGCACCATATCGTGATTTTTCTCGCTCATACCAATACGCAATTAAAAGGAAGGAAGATACACTTGTCATTTCCCAAAATACATATAAAACAATGATATTATCCGAAAATACTAATCCGAGCATTGCTCCCATGAACATTAGTAAATATACATAGAAATTATGCAGCGCTTCTCTTTTTTTAGACATATAGTAGATCGAATACAAGATAACCAAGGCTCCAATTCCCGAAATTAATAATCCGAACGTTAAACTTAGACCATCAATATAAGTGATAAAATTAATATTATAGGAAGGAAGCCATGCAACACTTGCTGTAAAGGTATCCCCGTTTGCAATTTTGGGGATAAAAGTTACCAAATAAGCAAATATCAGAAGTGGTACGAAGAAAACAAACCAGCCTGTGTGTATACGCGAATTAAACTTTCTATATATGAAAGGAATAAATAAGGCAAAAATAAACGGTACCATTATGGAAAAGTGAATCCAATACATGTTGAATCGCCTCCTTATAAACGGATAAATTTACAAATTAAAGGAAATAGCCATAATCAATTGACTCATTTTGTAGCATGGGGTATAGTCATACATAGTTTATAGATAAGTAGTAAAAATTACTTTCTGTTATTTAGAGTTTTTTGCTGAAATTATTACAGCTAAATAAAGTGAATTTCTTTGGCTATTCTTTTTTTAAACAAGAATTAAGACTACATGAATCTGTGCCAAGGCTTACTATTTCACATCAATCTTTGAGGTGAGTTAATAATGAAATTGAGTAAGGAACGAATGGATGAGAGCATACTCGTCTGTGTATATTATGGTCCAAATGGTGAACGTCTCATCCAACGTGGTTGCAAGATCGCAAATATGCTAGATTGTCCACTTTATATCCTGACCGTAGATCCAAAGCCTTTTGATGAATTGGATCCTGAAAAGGTTAACTATATTACGAGATGGAAGCAATTAGCCGATCAACATAGTGCTGATGCTTTTATTATTAAGGACAATGAAAAGAGACCTATTTCAAAGGTTATTGCTGATGTTGCGCGAGATAAGAAGATAACTCAAATTATTCTTGGCCAAACCGCACAAAGTCGATGGGAACAAATTGCAAAGGGGTCTATCATTAACTCATTGCTTAGAGAAATTCCTTTTGTTGATCTTCATATTATTTCGGTAGCCCGCTTTTTAAAAAATCCAGAAGGGCAGTTTGATAAAGGTGTTCGTGCTTATCTCGTTAAAGAGAATGATGACTATAGACTCATTTTCAAACATACGAAAGATGTAATCTATGAAGGTATCTTCTTCAAAGAATTCGGTACAGACTTTAACAATGGTATTTTTAAATTTATGAAGGATCAGCAGACTTTGAATGTTCAAGTGAAAGAGGATATCGTATCTGATTTTACTAATGTTGAAATGAACACGAATATAGACTCGAATGATTTTTTATAATATCCTCTGCCTTTTTAGGCGGAGGTTTTTTGTATATATTGAATCGTCTGGTGTTCATTTGCTTACTAAAAAAGTTCTACTAATTAAAAATTATAAATTTACGTCCACTTTCACTACATTTTTTTCTTCCTTATCTATCCCTATATATTTCAAGGTTTCTGACGGTGAGTGATGATTATAGATATCCATTAAGATAGATATAGCAATTCCTTTTTGATAGGCATGGTAACCAAAGGTCTTCCGTAGTGTATGCATTCCAATTTTACCTGGAATCCCTACCTCTTTTGCTGCATTATGAATGATTCGGTAAGCTTGTTGTCTAGAAATTGGCAGATTATCCTTTTTAGATTTGAAGAGGTAATCACTATCCTTAAACTCTTGTGTACGAAAAAAAGTATCCAATTCAAGCTTAATCATATTGTTTAAATAGTAGGCTTTTTCTTCGTCACCGTTCGTATCTTTTACATAAAGGAATTCCTTCACACCAGAATGATCCCTCACGTCCTCTACACGTAACGAAAGTAAATCACTTACTTTTATCCCGGTATTAATTCCAAAGACAAATAGTAATAAATCTCTTTGGGACTGCTTTCTTAGTACTTCCTTGATAGCATTTATACTGTTTATGTCCTTAATTGGATCGACAAACTCCATCGGTTTATCCTCCTACTACCATTACTAATGTTACATAAATACAAAATAACACAGATTAAGTAACATGACAAGAATTATGCTTACAATTGATTTTAGAAAGTATAACCTCTAGCGACACTTTTTATTATTTTTCTAATGTCATCATCCTGACAAAAAAAAGATTAATTTATTTAAAGACAGGGCAAATTATAAAAAATAATTCTAGCAATTATCACCATAAAAAAATTTAACAAGAGAAAGGAGTTTTTCTAAGAATGAGCAAGTTAGGATGGATTATTATTGGTTTGCTTGTTGCCATTGCCATCGGTGCCGGGGTTATCATTTCACAAAATATTGGAAATGAGGAATCTACGGACCCTACTGTTGAAAATGAAAGCAAGGGCAATGAAAATGAAAAAAATGATTCAAAGCATTTTTCCGTTCAACATAAGGAGTACCCAGGAAAAGTGGCTCCAAAATTTTCAGCAGAAGATTTAACAACTCCTCCAACAGGTAATTGGATTACTCATGGTGGAACTCTATCTAATGGACGTTATTCTCCATTAGACAGAATCAATAAATCAAATGTAAAAGGATTAAAAGCCGAATGGGTTACAAGTCTTGGCTCTGGTTACGAATTTAAATATTCCGGTGAGGCTACCCCTATCGTCTATGATGGGGTCATGTTCACCATTACAGGTGCCAATGATGTACAAGCCATCGATGCCAAAACTGGTGAGTTAATTTGGGAATACCGACCTGAATTAGCTGCAAATTTAGATACCGTTTGCTGCGGCTGGACAAGTCGTGGTGTTGCATTAGGAGATGGTAAAGTATTTATAGGTGCTCTAGATGCGAGATTAATTGCTCTAGATCAAAAAACTGGCGAATTTATTTGGGAAACGAAGGTTGAAGATTGGGAGAAAGGTTATACCATTACAAGTGCACCTCTCTATTATAATGGAATGTTATACACCGGAATCGCAGGTGGCGAATATGGAATCCGAGGATTTGTTGCAGCCTATGACGCAGAGAACGGTGAGGAAAAGTGGAGATTCCATACCATCCCAGGACCTGATGAAGTTGGACATGACACATGGCCACAGGACAATGATTCTTGGAAAAGAGGCGGAGCAGCTGTTTGGCAAACTCCAGCCATAGATCCAGAATTAGGACTAATCTATTTTTCAACTGGTAATCCGTCTCCAGACCTAGATGGCAGTAAACGGGAAGGTGACAACTTATTTTCCGATTCTGTACTAGCATTAGACGCTGAAACGGGTGAATATAAATGGCACTTCCAGGAAGTTCATCATGATATTTGGGATATGGATGCACCAAACCCAGTTGTTCTATTTGATGTAGAAATGGAAGGGAAGCCGAGAAAAGGAATTGCGCAAGCTGGAAAAACAGGTTGGCTCTATATTTTAGACCGTACAAATGGTGAGCCACTTGTTGGGATAGAAGAAAAACCAGTTCCTCAGGATGAAAGGCAAAAGACAGCTGCCACTCAGCCGTACCCTGTAGGGGATGCTTTTATTCCTCAGGAGGTAACAGAGGACGATGTTAAAAAGGATTTCCCAGAAGATTGGAAGGGCATAACAGGTAAAATCTTTACACCATTCTGGGAGGAGTTTGTTACATTACGCCCATCGCCACAAGGGGGAGCAAACTGGCCACCATCGGCGTATAACCCGAATACTGAGCTACTTTATCTAATGGCAAATGATACGTATTTCTCATTCTCACATCGTGAAGAAGACGAGGCGAATAATTATAAAGAGGGTGAGGTCTGGCTTGGAAGTGTTTGGCAGCCAGTACCAAATTCACCTGGTCGCGGCGTCGTAACAGCAATGGATGTGAAAACGAATAAAATCGTATGGCAGAAACATTGGGATCAGATTGCTTATAGTGGGTTGTTAACAACTAAAGGTGATCTCTTGTTTACAGGGCATAATGATGGAAGAATTATCGCATATGATGCAACATCTGGTGATGAATTATGGGAATTTATGATGGATGCAGGAGCAAACGCACCACCAATAACGTATGAGATTGACGGAAAACAATATATCTCTATTTTTGCTGCCGGTAACTCACTTGCAGGAACAACTCATGGTGACAAGATTTATACCTTCTCACTAGAAGGTCAGTTCGGATCACTAGAAGATATACCTGAAGATCAAATCAACGTATCACCGACAGCAAACGATCCTTCTGCTACAGATAAGAAACAAGATGCTGAAGAAGGAGATAAATCAACTGCACATGAGGGTGCTGATATTTACAAAAACAACTGCCTAGCATGTCACGGTGATAACGGTGAAGGTGGTCATAATGGACCAAACTTACAGAAGAGCGAAATGCTCCAAGATAGAGAACAATTAATTAAGCAAATCAAACAAGGTAGTGCCGGTATGCCTCCATTTGAAGGTGTGTTAGACGATGCACAGATCGATGCATTAGTAGAATATCTACAAAGTCTTGGCAAATAATGACTAAACATGGGAAGGGAATCGTTCAACCAACGATTCCCTTTTCTTCTATTTAAATAAATACATACAGCTTTTCAATGGGCTTATCAGGATTGTTACCCTTTTTGCATCATATTGGGTAAACAGAAATCGTGGACTTGCGTTTTCACTTTTGACTTGATTCTCCTCTAGCTTGGATGATTCGTTTCTTCCGTTTCCATTTTTCACTTCTTACCCTCCATCTGGGCACGATTCTGATCCTTCCGTTTCCATTTTTCACTTCTTCCCCTCCATCTGGGCACGATTCTGATTCTTCCGTTTCCACTTTTGACTTACTATCCCTCCATCTTGGTATGATTCGGCCCTTTTCGTTTCCACTTTTATCTTTAATCCTCCTCCTCCTGGACATAACTCACCACTTTTCTACTTAATCCTCCCCCAGCTTGGCTCGAATCCATATCCCACATCTGCTTAGCACTTTTGAACCAATTACTTTTCATACTTTTAAGCTACACCTACTTAGAGGAATCCAAAGATATAATATTTCATCAACCAAGCCACAAAACAACGAAAAACCCCTATCCACCGGATAGAGGGTTCTCCTAAAATATAATTACGCTTCAACAGGCTTCATCTTTGCTTTAGTTGGCTTCTCCTTTTTTGTCATAGTTAACCCTGTAATCCCATAAAAGAGGGAAACAATTGGTGTAAGGAAAGCCAAGAAACAAAACGGAAGATAAACTAACGTTGGAACACCCAGTGCTGCTGCGGTATAGATTCCACTACCCGTCCATGGTATGAGTGCAGTACCTTGCGTTCCAGCATCTTCTAATATTCGAGATAAATTTTCAGGTTTCAAGTTCAATCGGTCAAATATAGGTTTCATTAATGTACCACCCATAACGGTCGAAAAGTATACTGACCCACCAATTGCAAGCGTTATATAACTCACAATGAGTGTAACAAATACGAGCATACCCGTATGTTTAATTTTGTGTGCAAAAGATGCGATTAATGCTTCCAAAACACCAGACTCTGCCAGCATTCCACCAAGACCAAGGGCAAACAAGAATAATGCAATTAATGCTAGCATACTCGTTAGCCCACCACGTTGAAGTAAACTATCGACCATTGCAATACCAGATTCAACTTGATACCCACTATAAAATATGTTCACTGTCTCAGATAAACTAAATCCCTGGTAAAATATAGCCACAACACCACCAACTAAAGCCCCTATAAAAATAGAAGGAATCGCCGGTTTCTTAAGCATTAACAAAGTTACAAGCACAATAATTGGAATTAGCGGTACAATACCAAGTTGAAATGTCTCTCCCAAATAAGCGGTTAACTCGTTAACCGTTGCTGCATCCACCGTTCCTACATTAAAGTTCAAGCCAATTATCGTGAAAATTATCGCGGTACCAATATAAGCCGGAATTGTTGTCCACAGCATATGCTTGATATGTGCAAAAAGTTCACCACCGGTAACAGCTGGTGCTAAATTGGTAGAATCAGATAATGGCGATAACTTATCTCCAAAATAAGCTCCACTTACAATTGCCCCCGCAGTTAGTCCCATCGGTATCCCTAATGTGGTACCTACCCCCATCATTGCAATTCCCGCTGTACCAATTGTTCCCCAAGAAGTACCTGTAGCTACGGAAACAAGTGAACAGAAAAGCAAGGTAGTCACTAAAAAGAATTGAGGAGAAATTGCATTAATCCCAAATGTTATGAGTGTTGGGACAGTACCAGAGGCGATCCATGCGCCGATTAAAATGCCGACGGTTAATAATATCAGTCCAGGCTGTAATGCCTTACTCATCGATCGTATCATCGATTTTTCAACTTGTTTATAGCTGAAACCCAGGCCCATCATAAAGGGCATTAAAACAAGAATGCTGATAAACATCAGAATTTGAATCGGTACATCAAATACTAGTATACCTACTGAGATCACAACAACTGCTGCCAGTAGCATTGATAATGCATACATAAATGAAGGTTTTCTAATCGTATCGGTTTCCAACAAATCACTCCTTATTATTCATTTTTTATTTTGAGATTATCAATAGATAGTTAGATTAGACGGGGATGACATGCGGACTTGTATAAATCGGGTACACCTATCGAAAAGGTATATAACTATAATACTACATTTAAAATTTTCAGTAAATTCGAGTATTTTGGCATATACCAGGATATATTGGGAGGATTCACGATTAGGGGGAGCTAAAGAAAAAATACATAGAAATACGACTATATTGTAGAAAATGCTTAAAAATCCAACATTAATATCGTTACAGTTTATCGAATCACACGACTGTTAATAGCCTAGTACACTATACGAGTAAGCGATTGCATACTTTTAAGCGCGAATGCTTCTCCGCTTCACTCCCCTAAAAATAATTATCGAAAAACACAAAATATTGTAGAAAAATGAAAAAAAGGTGATATAATTGTTCAATATCTAGTTAATTTTCAGAAAATAGGGGGCTTTATTATGAAAGGCAGAAAACTTTCCTGGATGGTACTCTTTTTAGTGCTCGCTTTAGTTTTAGCAGCATGTGGAGGTACAGAATCCAATAGTGAAGGCGATTCTTCATCGAAGGATAGCAAAGAAGAAGGACAATCATTCACATTTAAGGCAGGGCATTCTCAAACAGAGGAACACCCTTATCATCTTGCATTATTAGATTTAGCTGAAAATGTAAAGGAACGTACTGATGGAAAGGTTACAATTGAAATCTTCCCATTAAACCAATTAGGTGCAGAAAGAGAATTAACAGAAGCACTTACTCTAGGAACAGCTGATATGTCAATTTCATCAACAGCACCGATTGCTAACTTTGATCCTCAAATAGGAATTGTTGATTTACCTTTCTTATTTGAATCAAGAGAACATGCATACAGTGTACTTGATGGAGAAGTTGGACAAGGTCTTCTTTCGAACTTAGAGAATGTTGGACTTGTTGGACTTGCTTGGGCTGAAAATGGGTTCCGTCATATTACAAATAGCAAACACCCAATCACAAAACCTGAAGACTTAAAAGGCTTAAAAATTCGTACACAAGAAAACCAGATTCACCTTGATGCATTTAATGCACTTGGTGCTCAACCAACACCAATGGCTTGGAACGAGGCTCTTACTGCTCTTCAACAAGGGGTTGTTGATGCACAGGAAAATCCACTAATTATTGCAGATACCTATAAACTGTTTGATGCAAATCAAACGTACATGACATTAACAGGACATATCTACTCACCCGCAGTGGTTATGTTTAGTAAGACTGTTTGGGATACACTACCAAGCGAATACCAAGATATTCTTAAGGAAGAAGCAAAAACTGCTGGAGACAAAGTTCGTGAACTCAGCACAAAAGCAGATACTGATTCGTTACAAGTTGTAAAAGACAATGGCATGGAAGTAATTGAAGAAGTTGATGTTCAGCCATTCCGTGACGCTATCCAGTCTGTATATGAAAAATATGAAGCTGACTTTGGTAAAGAGAATATCGAAGCAATCTTAAACGGCAATTAATTTAATTTAAAACTTGGGATGTGCTTAGCACAATCCAAGTTTTTTTAACAATATTCAGTGGGTTATCCCCCAGTGAATATTGTTAAAGCCTCCGGCGGGTGAGACGTTTTTCTAAAAGAAGTTTTTTTCGTAGAATCAAAGACTAAGATTGCCACATCATGTGGTAACGTCTTTATGTCCCGCTTCATGTGGGTCAACAAAACGCCAAGGCGCATTTGATTACAAGGGGAAATACAGGTGATTAAAAAGACAGTAAACTTTATAAATGGATTTTTCAAATGGATACTTATTATTCTTTTTTTCGTTTTAGTAGTAGTTGTATTTTTACAGGTTCTCTTCCGATTTGTTCTCGAACAGCCGTTAGCATGGACAGAAGAGCTTGGACGCTATTTACTTGTGTGGACCACCTTCCTCGGAGCAGGTTATGGAATGAGTGTAAAAGCACACCCAAGTGTTGAAATTCTCTATGAAAGTGTTGGTCCAGCCATAAAAAAAGTGTTTCATGTCGTTACGACAATTTTAATTGTATTCTTCTTTTGGCAGGTTATCGTTCATAGCTTTGATTTTATCGAAAGAAGTATGGTTCAGAAATCTCCTGTCCTACAATTACCAATGGGCTTGGTCTATACAGTCATTCCGATATCGAGCGTACTTTTTATTATCAATCTGCTTTATGTCGTAATTACTGAATGGAATAAGGAGGCGAAGAACTAATGGCCTGGTTACTATTTGGAGTACTTATCGTTCTTTTCTTTATTAACATTCCAATTGCAGTTGCCCTTGGACTTGCTTCTATGATTGTACTTATGGTCCAAGATAGTGTTCCCTTAATGGTTGTTGTCCAAAAAATGTTTACATCAACAGACTCCTTTACATTAATGGCTGTTCCCTTCTTTATCTTAGCAGGTAAGTTAATGGAAGTTGGCGGAATTTCAAAAAGACTCGTCGATTTCGCAATGACAATTGTCGGAAGAATGCACGGGGGCTTAGCTATGGTTTCAATAGTTACCTGTATGTTTTTTGCAGCTATTTCAGGATCTGGTGCAGCAACAACAGCGGCAGTTGGAGCAATCATGATTCCGGCAATGGTTAAAAAGGGGTATGACAAAAGCTTCTCTACTGCAATTCAAGCGGCTGGTGGTACTATAGGTGTTATGATTCCACCAAGTGTTCCGTTAATTTTATTTGGTGTTATCGCTGGAGCATCTATTAGTGATCTATTTATCGCTGGAATTCTACCAGGTATACTAGTTGGTATTTCATTAATTGTTGTCGCCTATTTTATTTCTAGAAAACGCGGGTATGGAAAAGGAGAAAAAAGCTCTATGGGTGATGTTTTCAAATCCTTCAACAGAGCCATTCTCGCAATTTTAATGCCAGTTATCATTTTAGGTGGGATTTATGGTGGAATATTCACCCCTACTGAAGGATCTGTTGTAGCAGTCGTATATGGATTAATAGTAGGTCTATTTATCTATCGCGAAATAAAATGGAAGGATTTACCTGAAATTTTTATTTCATCCGCTGTAACTTCTGCAGTAATCATGTTTATTATTGCATGTGCATCTATTTTTGGTTTCATTTTAACAAGGGAACAAATCCCACTCCAAATTACGAATGCACTGCTAGAACTTTCATCCAATCCAATTATCGTGTTAATCATAATTAATATCATTCTATTAATTATAGGTACTTTCCTAGAAACATCAGCGGCCATCATCATCATGGCACCTATTCTACTCCCAGTTACAAACGCTGTGGGTATAGACCCTGTTCACTTTGGTGTCATTATGGTCGTTAACCTCGCGATTGGTTTCATCACACCTCCGGTTGGGATTAACTTATTCGTGGCATCCAATATCGCAAATATACGATTAGAAAAAATTGTTCGGGCAATCATCCCGTTCCTCATCATACTAATTATCGACATAATCATAATTAGCTTCGTACCAGAAATTAGTCTATTATTTTTAGATAACTAGAGGTTAAAAAGTGCCTGATTAAGTACAGGCACTTTTTTATATTACTGCCCCCATTGAGAGAAGTGTCAGTCCTTTTTTGAAAGAAAGATCCTCCATTAAATTATCCAAAATTTTATTACTATTCATTATCCCTTTCACCTGTGCCCATAACGCAGCATACACTATCCTATAATATATTTGCTTTTCATTAGACTCTAGGGGGTTATATAGATGGAATTAACCGCTGCCCATTGGATGTATTTAGTAGGGACCGGGATTATTATATTTACAATGCTTTTTCGGCAAAATGTTGTCGTACCGTCCATTATCGTTACCTTTTTAGTTGGGTGGATTTTTACCGGTTCCTTTTCATTGGGATTACAGTCTATATTTAACGCAAGCTTGGTTGCCGCAGGAGAGTTATTTAATATTTTCCTAATTATTGCTATTATGACAGCTTTATTACACTCTCTAAAATCCATTGGTGCTGATCAGCAAATGATCACACCATTTCAGAAGCTGATGAAAAATGGTCATATATCCTTCTGGGTTATCATTTTTGTGACGTATGTAATCTCCTTATTCTTTTGGCCGACACCTGCTGTACCATTAGTTGGTGCCTTACTCATTCCGGTAGCGGTTCGATCTGGACTTCCGCCAATTGGAGCTGCAATTGCTATTTCACTCGCCGGCCAAGGAATGGCGTTATCTTCGGACTATATTATTCAAATTGCGCCTACTTTAACAGCGACAGCAGCTGGAGCAAATGTTGGTGTTGTAGCAGACCGGGCCATGGTATTATCCATTATTACCGGAATTACAGCAATCGTTATCGCATATTTGACATTTCGAAAACTCATACTACGCCCATCCGATGAGCACTTACATGCATGGGAAAAGAGAGATCTAGATTTTGAACAGGATAACAGTGAATCAGAGAAAGGACAGCCACAGAAAAACAAATATAGCCTACTCTTTTCAATACTTGTTCCTATTACGTTTTTGATTATTATTATCTATATGTTCCTTGCAAAGTTTTCGGATGTCATTCCTTCTGTGGAAGGTGGAACAGGGGCAGCTTTAATTGGTGGAGCTTCAGCTATTCTTCTAATTGCTGCCTCTACATGTAAAGACCCACGTTCATCACTGAATACTGTTAGCGACAATATTGTAAAAGGGTTTTTGTTCGCTTTTAAAGCAATGGGCCCTGTCATTCCAATTGCCGGATTCTTCTTTTTAGGAAGTGGAGAGTTGACAAGCAAAATATTTGGTATGAGTCCTGAGGATTCTCCTTCCTTCTTGTTTGATTTAGTGCTTTCTGGTCAACAGTTTATCCCAGAAAACGCGTTTATTGCAGGATTTGGAATACTTTTAATTGGTGTTATTACCGGTTTAGATGGCTCAGGTTTCTCAGGACTTCCTTTAGTTGGGTCGTTATCAGGTGCATTAGCCGGAAGTGTTGGCGTTGATGTAGAAACATTGTCTGCCATAGGACAAATGGGATCTATTTGGGTAGGCGGTGGCACATTAATTGCTTGGTCTTCACTTATAGCAGTAGCAGGCTTTGCAAAAGTCCCGGTCCTTGACCTTGTTCGCAAAAGCTTTATACCTGTAACAGTTGGGTTACTACTCTCTACTATTATTGGGCTATTGATTTTCTAGGCTCAGTAAAAGTGTTTACCCTACCTAATAGAAGTAATTAAACAGTTAAAGTTGTGGTGAATCCTTTCTATACTAGAAACACAGTTTTTTTATTGGAGTTGCACAAGCGATTTTATATCAAAGGTAAGTCTATCAAATGAAGGCCCTATCCCCTGTTAAGAGGATTGGGCCTTCTTTACTCTAATTGCCTTGTAAATGTCGCTTCCGTTGGTAAAGGTAAATACCTAGCCCCGCAAGGATAAGTACTCCACCAAACATCAGCCAGTTATACATTGTTGTTGCTGTTTTAGGAAGTTCGTTCTCTTTGTTACTTCCTTCTGAATGTTCTTTTTCTTTTTCATCTGAGCTATCGTTTTTATCCTCAGGTTCCTCAGTATCATTTGAATCTCCTGGTTTCTCTGGTTGCTCTGGTTCCGGTTGCTCTGGAACCTCTGGTTCCTCAGGTTGCTCCGGATCTACAGGCGATTCTTGATATGGTTCGATACGGTGTATATCACCAACAACAAGTGTTTGTCCTGCAATGTTAGTAGAATTATCATCGATAACACTTACATATGCTCGATTTTCAAAATAACCTGTTGTTTTTTCAACATTTAATAAGCCACTCGCAAAATCACCAGCCCACATATACATCCATTTGCTGTCTCCCTCAATTTTAAAGAAGTCGTGTAGCATGATACCATCACGGTTTGCAAATACTGGGCGATTTGTACCAATTTCATAGAATCGATACCACGTTACCGCATCAGGGTCCTCATAGAAAAACTTCATGTTTTCCTGATCAAAACGCTCAAATCGAATGCCTTCAAGTTTTACCTCATCAAACCACTTTAATGCGGCATCAATTGCAGTCTTAATTTCTTCCGTTTGTGGTAAAGACATCAGATAAGCTACTACGCTAACAGATTCAAATCCTGAAATTGATGGAAGCTCAAATGCACGACCATATGTTGCTTCATACGTATACGGATCATGCTGCTGGCCCCATGCCGTTAACTTTCCATCTACTTTAATTTGAGATTTTAATAGAAAATCAAGGGATAAATCTAAAGCATCTTGTGCTTCTTGAGCCACTTCGTCACTAATAATATCACTGTTAAATGGATATTGTTTTTTAGCTACAAGGGTTAAGGCATTCAACACACGGTTCATCGCGTTATCGTTAAATGTCGCATTATCTGCATAACCACCCACCAACGGATACATTTGTGGGAATCCACCTTTATCATATTGTGACTCTAAGATAAAATTAATTCCTTTTACAGCAGACTCTTTAAATCTTTCAAGTCCCGTTTCTTTGTACATGACAGATAGGAATAGAATTTCATCAATAGTCGCATTGTTATCTGTTGTTCCAGCCTCTGTTTCATGAGTAAAGGAATAAGACTCAGATTTCGGCTCTTTTCCATCCCACATACGTCTGTACTTCGTATCAGACCAGTTTTTATACCATCCACCGTGATCCATCTGCCAAGAAATCAGATAATCTGCTTGTTGGATAGATTTTTCTAGGTCATCAGAATAATAGCTAGCTTTTAATAATGGAACATTATGTGGGTCTTCTTTACTATTTCGATCAATTGTTCCATCCTCATTAATTGTTTCTTTTGTTTCGAATACAACCACAGTCTGGCCTTGATCGTTTACGTATGTTTTTGTATTTAGAATGGTAATGTTAGCCGTTAATTTTGGATTGAATCCGTCATTCCAATCTCCCATTGCCGATTGCAATTCAAGATCATCCAAATCAAGATTCGCGACTCGACCATTAAAGGTAACTTCAACGGTATTTGGCTTCGTTACAACAGTACTAATAATTTTAATAGGGCCAGTTGGCACTGCCTCGATATGAGGAGAAACAGCATAAGTTACAACCTTCGTCTCATTTCCTGCAAAGTCAACACCTTTAATTTCTAGAGTGTTTTCCTCTCCTGCTTCAAGCTCTACTTCAGCATAAAACGTGAAATCATCAGCAACCTCAAATTTTTCCCCATTAATATAAACATATCCATCCTCACTTAATGTACCGGAAACTGGATACGGGTTATAAACGGTTTTATAAATATCACCATCTTTTTCACCTTCTAGCCTATCAATCGTAAGTGCCGGAGCGTCAGTATCGTAAACGACAATAACTTCGACAGGAGCTGCTGCTACACCTTCTGTATCAATGGCTTCAATCGTAATTTTATTTTCTCCAGCTACCAATTCAAGCGTTTTACTGAACGTAAGGTCCTCTTTTAATTCCACATCCTCACCATTTACAGTAACCGTGCTCTTCCGATTTATCTTACCTGAAATTGTATACATTTTTTCATTTACATAGGAAGGACTCTCTTCCAATGAAATAGCTGGGCGAGTATCTGTTGGTGTGACCTCAATCGGCGTAGAATCTGCACTTGTTGTTACTTCATTTTCAGCAGAGACAACGTAATAATACACTACTCCATTTTTTACACTTGTGTCTGTATATGTTGTTTCTGTTATTCCTGTAGCAATAACATTGTAGGAACCACCCTTCTCAGTACTCCGTTTTACATTATAGGAAGTAGCCTCAGGGACAGAATTCCAGCTTAAATTTACCTGTTCATTGCCTGGAACTGCTGTTAAACCAGTAGGTGTTGGTAATGGATCTACAGGTGTTGCACTAACCACTTCCGATGGATTGCTTTGGGTTCCATCACGGTAAACTAATGAAACTTGATAATAATAGGTATTTCCATTTTCTAAACCAGTATCGGTAAATGCGTTCTCTTCAAGGCCGCTAGCAATTACCTCAAATGGTCCTTCCGCATTTGTACTTCTTTTCACTGTAAATGTTTTTTCATGGGCTATGTCTTTTTCATTCAAATTAAGAGCCCAAATAACAGATTGGTCGACTAGCTTCCAGCCTTCAGTTGTCATATGCTCCTCTTGTCCATTAAAAACAAATGTAGAGACACGGCGTGCTGGTACTGGCTCACCTGTTACCCTTTTTGCACCTTTTTCATACGCAAATATAGATGCTTTCGAGTCATCCCCTTCAACGGTAGCGATCACATTAGCTTCTGGACCTGGAGTACCGAAGTTTACCTTTCCGGCTTTTGAATAGACTTGCACTGTGCCACTAAGCCCCGCTGCTAACGGGTGGTCGCTATCTTGAATGACAAGGTTTGTTTGACCGTCGATATCTCCAAATAAACCGGATTCTTTCTCACTTAGGCCGACATCATCAACGATATATCCTTTAGAATAAATAACAGGAATCGGGATATCCCTAAACTTTTGCTTAATATCACCAGATGGTGATGTCTCTGCAACAAACACAATATCATAGCCCTCAGTATCGGCCGCTTCCGTTTCCTTAACAACTGCAAAATCAACCGATAAATAGCCTAATGATTGAAAATGACGAACTCCATTGACATCTGCAGGCAAGTCCTGACCAACGTACAGCATTTTTGGTTTATCATCTTCACTACCCAATGCCCACTCAACAGACGCATCGACAAGCTTCCATCCATCTGCTGTCATGTGTTCCTCCTGTCCATTGAAAACAAACGTAGAAACGCGTCGTGCTGGTACTGGTTCACCTGTTACCCTCTTTGCACCCTTTTCATATGCAAATATCGATACTTTCGCATCATCACCCTCTACTGTGGCAATAACTTCCGCTTCTTCGCCGGGTGTCCCGAAGTTCACCTTCCCAGCTTTCGAATACACCTGAACTGTGCCACTGAGGCCAGCTGCTAACGGATGATAAGGATCTTGAATAGTTAGATTCGTTTGACCATCAATATCACCTGATAGACCCGATCCTTTTTCACTTAAATCCACATCATCGACTACCCAGCCTTTTGAATAAACAACAGGGATTGGGATTTCTTTGAATTTGTCTCCTATGTCACCAGACGGTGAAGTTTCTCCGACGAATACAATATCAAAACCTTCTGTATCAGCAGTTTCTGTCTCTTTAATATTTTTAAAAGTTATTTTATTAAACCCGAGTGTTTGTAAATGAGCAATTGCATTCTCATCAGCAGGTAATCCTGAACCAACATATAGCATGGACTTCCCTGTACCAATGGAACGATTCCATTTTAAATCAACTTTTTCATCCCCAGCAGTCGCCTGCAAACCTGTTGGCGAGTCTGATAGATTACTAGCTGCAGACACCTTGAATGAAGATGCATTTGGAACTGTTGAAAAAAGAATTAAGAAAGCCAAAAAAATACGAATTATTTTCTTCATTTTTACCCCCATATTTGTAGTGATAGATTGTAGACTTCTAGTTAGTATGTAGGTCTTAAACCTAGTAAATAAACCAGCATTTTTCGAAAACGTTTTCATTATTGATGTTACGTTTTCAACCTATTCACCCCCCTTGTTATAAAGTATACCAAGGAGGTGTATGGGTATTTTGTAGTATTATTGGTGATAATCCTCTTCTCACATCAATATTTGTATATAACCCTTCCATTACAATAATAAATTATTAACCAGAAATTTAGTATAAGAAGCTTAATCCCTCTTATAAACTTATTTACTAGCCTATAGATAAAGGCAAAACCATTATCTCAGAAAAAATAAAATATTCTCACATATTGCTGTTCCTTATAAAGCTGTGAGTGAAATGATCATTTATTTCAGTTTAAAAATATCAGATTAGAAGACTTCTTGGAAAAATTCACAGTAAACAGTAGTTCTTTTTCACTACCTAACTGAATTGCAGCAACTGGTCAGCAATATTTTTCTTTGCTAAGAGGATTTCCTATATCATACGAACCTAGCTTTTTGATTCTCGTACAGTAACAAGTCGCCCTGCCAATTGTCAATGTATCAGTCCTCCGGCTTCTCTGTTAACACCCACGGAACTCGTGCTTCAAAGTCTATTTGCAAAACGGGTGTTGGAAATTCTTCATGTACAAACGTGATATCTCTCGTAAATCCAAATGTATAATTCCCTACTGTTGCTGTATTGGTATCGCTCCATTCTGAATCCGAACAATACTCTCCTTCTAGCAATTTACCAACTATATGATAGCTCCCAATATATAAGCGTAAATCACTAGTTATCTCTCCAAACTCATCTACATGAATGGGTTTAGAGGGAGTAATCCCTAATTTTTTAAATATCTCTAGTAAAGGTGGGGTAAGATGACGACTTACTTCATAATAATTCTTGCAGTATAAACAATCGCAAAGTTCAAATTCTGTTTTATAAAACTCCTTTGTTTTCGTTACATCAATCTCTACCAACCATTGTTTTAGCTTTATTTGTTCCATTACTATCACCACTCTTATGGTTTTTGCACTATCTTTATCATAAAACATTGATGTTTTTCCGTAAATGATACGTCAACTGGTATCTACCTATAGCTATTTCGGACTTTGCTCGATAATGACTTTACTTAACCCCTAAATTATGAACCAAGGTTCGATCATATTAATACCCCTGTATTACGTATATTTCCTTTTGTCTTGTAAAAACTACCAAAGAGAATTAGATAAGGTGGTTTTTGGGAGTATGAAAAACAGGATAATTGATTGGCCAACTTTTATTGGTGCTTTCACGTTACTGATGTTAGTCACAATTCCTCTCATTTTGTTTCCTGAGAGAGGAAAAGAGGTAGTAAATAATGCAAATACATATGTCACAACAAACTTCGGAGTTTTATATTTATTAGTTGGAGTGACTATTTTTTTCTTTCTAATTTATGTTGCATTTAGTGCTAACGGACAAATTATGCTTGGGGAAAAAGGAGAAAAGCCCGAATTTAATAATTTCTCATGGGCTGGCATGCTGTTTTGTGCGGGAATTGGATCAAGTATTTTATATTGGGGAACGATTGAATGGGCTTATTACCTTCAAGGTCCTCCATTTGGAGTTCAACCTGGGACTACACAAGCTATCGCATGGGCAAGTACTTATGGGATGTTTCATTGGGGTCCAATTGCATGGGCTATTTATACACTTCCCGCCTTACCGATTGCTTATTTTTATTATGTGAGAAAAAAGCCTGTCTTAAAAATTAGTGAAGCTACGAGACCATTAATTGGAAAATATGCTGACGGACCAATCGGAAACATCATTGACATATTATTTATGTTTGGGCTTATTGGCGGTGCAGGAACAACATTAGCTCTCGGTGCACCTATGATTGCTGAAGGAATCAGCCGTTTAACTGGTCTGGAACCTAATATGCTATTAAAAACTCTAATATTATTATTCGTAACCGTCATCTTTGCAATCAGCGCTTATACAGGGCTGCGAAAAGGGATAAAAGTTCTTTCTGATGTTAACCTCTGGCTATCTTTGTTTCTATTGGCTTTTGTTTTTATCTTTGGGCCAACAAGATTTATTTTAGAAACAACAGTAAATAGTATAGGACTTCTATTAGATAACTTCTTCCATATGAGTACATGGACAGAGCCTTTTAATTCCTTAGGGCCATTTGAAACAACATCCTTCCCTGAAACGTGGACAGTGTTCTATTGGGCATGGTGGCTCGTCTACGCACCGTTTGTAGGACTATTTGTTGCAAAAATTTCCCGTGGACGCACCATTAAACAAATGGTGCTCGGAACAATGATCTATGGAACCTTAGGTAGTATTCTATTTTTTGGTGTATTAGGGAATTACGGTATGCATCTGCAATTAACTGGAGAATTGGACATTATCCATACATTGAACACAGCAGGAGCATCTCCAGCAATTCTAGATGTCATTGCAAGCCTGCCACTTTCATGGTTTATGATTCTTGTCTTTACAGTTCTTGCTATCGTATTTCTAGCCACAACATTCGATTCAAGCTCGTATATCTTGGCATCTGTTGTACAGAAGGAAGTTGATGATGAGCCCTTACGATGGAATCGTCTCTTTTGGGCCTTTGCACTTTGTATCATGCCACTCGCATTAATGTTTATTGGTGGGTTAGAAACACTCCAAACAGCGAGTATCGTCGGAGGGTTTCCACTTCTCTTCATTATGGTCATGCTCGGATGGTCATTTATGAAGGCATCCACACAAGATATTAAAGCCTCTGATTTTTATGAACCAAAGACAATAAATTTAAACTACCGTAAAATACTAGAACGTCTAAGAAGAAAGAAAAAGAATAAAGACATGACTACCGAACAAATACAAAATACTGAACAAAAGGGACCTGTCGATGCCCATTTCGAAGAAGAGAAATAAAAGAGAAGGACAGAGCGGTCAACTCTGTCCTTCAACTACTACTGATGATGCTCTTCTGCTTCAATCGCGTCTTGTTTGGTTTCATGGACAGTACCAAATGGGTGGTTTGGTGGAGCATAAATCGAGTAAAGCCTTAATGGGATGTTACCAGTATTGGTTATGTTATGCCAAGTCCCAGCCGGTATAATAATAGCTGTATCATCTGAAACCTCTCTTACAAAGTGTAAGTTATCTTGACTGTTTCCCATTTGAACAATTCCGTAGCCTTGTTCTAGACGTAAGAATTGGTCTACATCAGGATGCATTTCTATCCCAATATCTTCACCAGGATTGAGGCTCATTAACGTGATTTGGAACTGACTCCCTGTCCATAAAGCAGTTCGGAATGTACTATTTTGCTTGGTAGCTTCATTAATATTGATGACGAACGGGTTGGGTCCATAATCTTTAACAACGATATTTTCACTTCTGTTCCACGGTTGAAATGGTCCCCAATAACCAAAATTCATTTGGACTGGATATGAAGTGTAGCCATACATAGGATCATTTGAGTAATAATAATTTTGATATCGATAGGGCTGAATAAAAGGAACATAATACATGTTTCTATCCACCTCCACTAATTAATAAATTATTCTATGCATTATCTAAGGCAAATGTACATTTTTGAAGAATCAAAATAAAAATATATACAGAAAGTTACTTTTTAAAATAACTAGAAACTGAACTTCTTGTAATACTATTCAATAAATGGTTTGATATAAATTTTACAATGAGACTTTTGCTTTAGTACTGGAGGTTGGTTGAATGGAAAATGAAAGAAATAGTATTGAGTTAACTTCAGCTGAGATAGCAAACCTTTGGACTCAATATATGAACGATTCCTTATCAATTTGTATCCTTACACATTCTATAGAGCATACCAAAGATAAAGAGGTCAGCGACATTCTCCAATTTGCACTGAACCTTGCAAAAATCCATATTGAAAAGTTAACAGAGTTTATGAACAAGGAGAATTTCCCTATCCCAAAAGGTTTTACAATTGAAGATGATGTAAATAGCAATGCCCCTGCCCTTTTTACAGACACGTTTTTACTTGTCTATATGCATGTGATGACATTACTTGGGCTAACAGGTTATGCGGGGGCTGTAGCTACCTCCTCACGACCCGATCAAATTAAATACTTTATTCAATGTAATACAGAAACAATGGAATTATACGAACGAATTGCAAGTCTAATGATAAAAAAAGGAGTCTATAGCAAACCACCTCGAATTAATATGCATAGTGAGGTTGAGTTTGTTAATGAGCAAAGTTTCTTGAATGGCTGGTTTGGTAAAAGGCGACCTTTAAGTGCTGTTGAAATTAGTGGGATTAGTTTTAACATGGTTAAGGTAGTTGTTAAAGTTGTTCTGGAAATAGCATTTGCACAAGTTTCCCAAACAGAGGAAGTGATAAAATACTTTCAAAGAGGTAAAAAACTTTGTGAAAAACAATTTGGTATCCTTAGTCGTGTTTTAACTAAGGACGAGCTGGCGTCACCCGCTTCATGGGTTTCCGATGTTACCAACTCGACAATACCTCCTTTTTCTGAAAAGTTGATGTTAAATCATATTGTCGTACTGATTTCTGCTGCAATAGGTTATTATGGCGCTGGAGCGTCGGTATCACAAAGAAGAGATATAGCTATAGAATATACACGACTTATGGCTGAAGTCGGGTTATATGCCGAAGATGGTGCACAATTATTAATAAAAAATGGATGGCTTGAACAACCTCCTTTAGCAGCAGACAGAGAAAACTTAGCTAAAAAGAAATAAGGGACAGAGGACATGTGCGCCTCTGTCCCTATTCACTTTCGCTGATGGTGGCTTTTCAACAAAAGCGCTTCATTTCACCTTTAAAGATGTGATAAGGCTATCATTGAGAAATATCGTACATTGATTAGGTAGCTCAATTTCAATTTAATTTCCGTATAGTAAAGACCGCACTTAACATTAGCTAAGTGCGGCAATACCTTCAAATTATTCATTTACGACTCGTATAACCCTAAATAACTTGAAAGAAACTCAGATGGATTTTGCTCCTTATTATCTTGCTTTTCTACCTAGACAGTATCTGTTCAATAGCATTATTTAACACTTCAATATTTACAGGTTTAGTTGGTGAATCGCTCAGCTTGTATTTTTCCTTCATTTCAAGGATTCTCTCCACGCTTTTGTCAATTCTCTTCTCGGAAATTTCACCGTTCTCAACAGCTTTTTTGATTGCATTTTGGACTTGGACAACCTTGTTGTAATCATGTGCCACCATGATAATATCGCTGCCTGCCTTTATCGATTGTACTGCAGCCTCGCCAATTTCATAGTCATTGGTGATTGCCTTCATATAAAAGTCGTCAGTAATGACCACTCCCTTGAAGCCAAGTTCCTGCCGTAAAATGTCGGTGATGATTTTTTTTGACATAGAAGAAGGATACGTTTTATCAATGACCGGTACAAGAATATGGCCAACCATTACCATATCTGCACCTTCATTAATTGCTTGACGAAATGGAACAAACTCTAACTCATTAAGTTCCTCGAATGTTTTCGTAACCTTAGGTAATTCCAGATGGGAGTCAACATGTGTATCTCCGTGTCCAGGAAAATGCTTGATAGCAGAAACAATTGATTGTGAATGTAATCCCTTCATTGTTTGAATTCCAAGTTTACTCACAATTTCCGGATTGTTGCTAAATGAACGGTCCCCAATTACTGGGTTATCTGGATTGCTATTTACATCTAGAACTGGAGCAAAATTCACATTAAAACCAAATGCCTTTAGTTCTTGACCAAGGACTGTGCCAATTTCATAAGAAAGTGTCGGATCATTCATTTTTCCGATTTCTAGGTTTGTTGGTAAATTAGGTAAGACTCCAGGCAACTTTGCAATACGACCACCCTCTTGGTCAACCCCAAAAAACAAAGGGATGTCGCCTTTGTTCAATTGTTTGATTTGATTCAGATAAGTCACTGCTTGTTCCGGACTCACTAAATTGTCTCCATTAAAAATAATCCCACCAACATGGTACTTTGTAATTAATTGGTTCATCTTTTTATTCATTTTTGTCCCGGAAATCCCTGCGAAAATTAGTTGGCCAACTTTTTCATCTAAACTCAAGCTATTATTGTCATTCGTCCCTTTTTTCATTTCTGTAACGAGTGAAATATGGTGAACATGCGGATTTGGTTCCTGTTCCGTCGGTTTTGGTAAGATCCATTTTAATTGAAAGGTTGTATTCACTTGATAGTATAAAATAATCTGGTTAACCTTATCATCCTTATAGTACGTGACCTCATTAGGTTCACCCAACTCCTGTTTTATCTCCTCAAAATGAATGGACAGTAAACCGCTATGGTACGAGCGAAGATCAAAAGGAAGCTCATCCTTAATTCCAATCGTTACATCATGGTCTGGATAAACCAAAAAATCTCCAATGGAAGTTTTATCAATTGTTGGTGGTTCACCCCATTGACTGTGTATCTCCTTGATATTCGTTACACCTGCAATAAAAGGAACTTGAGGAATTTTTCCATTTTGGGCTAACGAATAAACGTCTCTAACAAGCTCGAGGGAATTCTTTTTTTCTAATTCTGCCTCAGGCTTCTGTTCAACTATGTTATCTTCATCCATATTTTTTGACTCATCAGTAGGAATAGACTGGTTACTATCTTGATCTTGATTGCTCTTTTTAACTAACACATAAAGGGTACCAATCACCAAAGCTACGGAGAGTATAACCATTACACCTGCTAGTACTCTTTTCTTGTACATACATACCTCCTAAGCTATTTTTCTTATCTATATAAATAGTCTCCTTTATCTTGAAAAATGTTACACACTGTCACAACAAAAAAGGCAAGAGTACTAACCCTAGCCTTTTCTTGATACGTAGTATTTTCTCCAAGAAACAGAGGAACGACTGCAACACTACAGACACAACTTTAGCACGCACTCAACAGAAGTCAATCGTTCTCTCATTTAATGAACTGGTATTATCACTGAAATCTCAGTACCAATATTCTTCCTAGATATGACTTTAATTTCCCCACCATGAAGCTTTGCAATTTGCATGGCAATACTCATACCTAGCCCTGTACCTTCTTCCCTTTCATCTGTATTTGTTCCACGATAATACCTATCAAATAGATGTTTCTGTGTCTCCACATCCATCCCAATACCGTTATCTTTGACAACTATTTTGATTTCTTCTTTATTTCCATCCACCATCAATTCAACCTCTGTTCCAGGAGGATTGTGCTTGATTGCATTATAAATGAGGTTATCCAGCATTCTTTCAAACAAACGTTTATTTAAACGTATATATCTACTATTTTCAAATGAGGTAAAGGACATTGGGAACTCTTTCAAAGTTCGATCTCCTATAAATTTTCCTAGGGTACGTTCGATAAATTGATTTATCTCTACTTTATCGAACTGAACTTGATTCCCGGCATTTTTTAACTGAAAACTTAATGAAAAATCCTCTATTAGATGTAACATATAATCACTTTTCTCACGAATTGTTTTTCCAATTTCCTCTAATTCTTCGTTAGACCACTCGTACTGACCACTTTCTAACATATTCCCATATCCCTGCATAGTTGATAACGGTGTGCGTAAATCATGGGAAATTCCTGCCATCCACTCAGAACGATTCTTCTCTAATTGCTCCCGCTCTTTCCTTGAAGCATCCAGTTTACCCGCCATATCATAAAATGCCTCAAATACCTCTTGATAAAGCTTAAATCGCAACTTTATTTTCCCATTCTTCCGGTATACTTTCTTCCTTTCACGTTCTGTTAGCACTTCACTATACGGTTCATTCCCCATCCTGCCTAACCAGTTTGCAAAAATAAACAGTGGGTTTCCATAACGAAATCCATTCCATATTGAAATGCTAATTGTAATAAAGAGAACAATGGCACCGGCAACGAGAAAGCCTCTTGCAACATCAAGATATGTTTCGAGTGTCACTTCATTCTTATTATTATTTGGGGTATATAACTCCCAAGTCACTCCTGTACTGGAATCTTTATACGTCGTTCTTTTAGTTGAATAAACATCTGGAACCACGTCTCTCACGAATATATCCAATGGTTTTTCTTCTAGACTTTCTATCCCCACTGATTGAATCAATGTATGATCATTACGAAATAGCTTTAGGTATCCATTTTGGTTCTTTAGCATTTCTTCTACCGTAGAAAGGTTCGATTCTGCTATTATCCCATCGTTACCATAACGATCAATAATTTGTTTCAATAAAGCATTTGCACCATCATGGTAACCTAAAATAAATAAGTATGGTGCTTCATAAAATGTTTCTAAATAAAATGCGAGCGAATATCCTTGTATTTGGTTTGTTTCCTTCATATTTTTCAATTCGCTGTACGTGTACTTGTTTGGAATCTCATCTGGAACATTCCCAGCTTCTATCGCGATTCCTTCGGTGTTTATAATTTGCACCCAAATTTGTTCCTCTTCTAAACCTGTATCCCAATCTTTATTCATCTTAAACTTCGAAAGTGAAAAACCCGTATTGACCGCGATACTCTCTAATTTTGCCTGATAATAATTGTAATCAGATACATCTTTAGCGTAGATGCCGATGACAATAATCAGTGTTAAAAAAATGACGATAACCATAAGGGCAGCTACTGAAATAAACTGGAACGAGAAATGCATGAACAAACGCCATTTTAGTTTTTTCATAATTTTTTTCCTTTTACGAGTTTATATCCAAGTCCCCTTACCGTTACTAAATATTGAGGGTTACTCGGAACTTCTTCAATCTTTTCTCGAATTCTTCTAATATGAACGGAAACTGTGTTTTCATCTACATAACTATCAAATCCCCAAACTTCCTCAAGTAGCCTAGACTTAGAAAGAACGAGATTCGGATGCTTACAAAAGTAAAGCAATAATAAATAAACCTGTGTTGGACAAGGTACCGACTTTCCGTTTACAAATAATTCTCCAGCATCTTCATCTACTAAGAACCTTCCAAAATCATACTGCCTTGTATTCGTTTGGTTAGAAGTCACAGCTAATGTTGAAGTCCTTCTTACATATGCTTTTATTCTTGCAGCCACCTCTAACGGATTAAACGGCTTCGTTACGTAATCATCCCCGCCTGTTGCAAATCCAGTTAACACATCTAAATCTGATACTCTCGCAGTCAAAAATAATATATAAGCAGATGATATTTCACGGATTTTAGGACAAAAGTCAAACCCGCTGCCATCTGGAAGCATCACGTCTAGAATAATAATGTCTATTTGATATTGTTGGAGTATTGAAAGGGCAGCGTGACCCGTATGTGCAGTGTATATAGTCTGAAACCCTTCCTTTTTTAACATCATTTCTAACATTTTCACAATAGCTTTCTCATCATCCACTATCAAAATATTTGTCGCAACATTCATATGTTTCCACCTCTTTGTTATCATAACAAAGCAAGTTTACGAACAGTTGAACAAATGAATATAAATTTTATGTACTTGTAATGTTACGTTCAAATTATAGAAAGCTTCTCCCTATACCATTAAGAAAGTTACGAATGAAAGGGAGAAAAAAATGAAGAAACGTGTAAGGTTAATCGATGGATTAAGAGGATTTAGTTTAATTGGGATTTTACTAGCAAATATGCTTATTTTCCAATATGGCATGTTTGGAAAAGACCAGGTTGAGAAATACAGCACGATAGCATCAGATGGGATCGCTTATGTGTGGATAAAAGTATTTATTGAGAGCAGTTTTATGCCCATTTTTATGTTTTTATTTGGGTATTCAATGATTAAATTAGCGGAAAGCCTTGAAAGAAACGGCAAAAAGATAAAACGTCACTTGGTACGTCGGTTCTTTCTACTTATTCTATTCGGTGTGCTCCACTCCTTTTTTGTATGGGAAGGAGATATATTATTTACGTATGGGCTCATTGGCTTATTCATGATTGTCTTTGTGAAACGAAAGAAAAAGACGATACTAATCTGGACTATTTCGCTATTTACTTTATTTACATTGTTGGGTGTAGTCGGGGCAAACGAAAAAATGGAAGAACCAAAGAATCTAGAATCGTATACCCAAAAAGAGTCTAGTGCATATTCAACTGGAGACTATTGGGATGTTTATGATTTTCGTAATAGTGGAGAAGATCCATATGGGTTTCCTGGCTATATGTACCTAATTATATTACTGTTTATGCCACTAATGGTTTGCCCGATGTTCTTATTCGGAATGTATGCTGCTAAGTGTGGTTGGTTCACCAATCCAGCTGAAGAAAAAAGGAAATATCTGTGGTATACCTGCCTATTCCTACCGACTGGTTTGGTGTTAAAATCTTTGCCCTATCTGTTACCTAAACTAGTATGGACAGAATCGATATATACGATAGGTGCTCCTCTATTATCGGTAGGCTATATCTTTCTATTCTCTATAATTTATACACGTGGGGAATCAACAATCCTCTCCCTTTTTGAGAATGTGGGGCGACTTTCGATGACCAATTATTTATGTCAAAGTATCATCAGTACAACCATTTTCTACGGCTATGGTTTTGGCCTATTTGGAAAAATTGGTGTACTGAATGGGATCTTACTAGGAATCTTGATTTACCTCATTCAAATCATACTCAGCCATTATTATCTTAAAGTCTGGAAAATTGGACCTTTCGAGAAAGTAATGAGAATCGGCACATACTTAACTTGGAGGGGAATACATACTTCCAAGACTCAAAAATTGACACTGCAGGAAAAAGCTATGCAATAACCATATACGGTTGTAAATTCACTACTATTTTTTTATGAAAAAGATAACTACGTTAGCAACGGGACTCGGGATCAGTACCCGTGTCCCGCAAAAATTAATAAAAGTGTCGATTGGGAAAATGAAAAAACATTGGATTACCTCCTAGATAAAGCGGTATCAATATCTTAGATTATAGTTTTATAATGTAATTACATAAAATATGATGAATGCAAATAAAGCCAATCCGAACACAAGCCCTATGACAGCTCCTACAAGGTTTGCTTTCCATGTGTACCCTTTCAAATCTAATTCGGAACCTGAACGATCAACCTTTCTAAAATGAAGCATCATTCCGATATTCAAAATCACTAAAATAAATAAGACAATAATTACCCAAAACATAGTATCGATCTCTGAAAAATAACCTGTAATATTTTGATACAAATAGGATTGTAAAAACATTAAACCACTTAGCAACAGGTTCAATATATTACCTGCTTTTCGTTGCTTATACCATTCATTCCCCATTTTCTTTTTTTCATAGACTGCAATCTTTTCAAAGAAAGGTAAGAATGATTTAGTAGAATCTCCTTTAATAAGTCCGTGGCAAGATTGAACGAGCAGAATAATTGCTAGCACTAAAAAGAATTGGGCAAATGTAATTTCAAAAACGTTCATGATAGTGAAATAGAGTATGAAAGTTGTTACTAATATTCCATTTGTGATAAAAAGTTGATTCATTCTCATTTTTTTAATTTCTGCTACTTCCATTTCCATCCCTCTCTTTTCCTCTCTCTATGCTATTCCTATATGGAAAAATCACCCTATTCTTAAGAATAACATAGGTCAAAAATTTCCAAAACTTTGTTTATCCAATGAATAAACTTATGTTTTCATATATTTCCATTGATGATAAAATTGTACTAGGTAGAATCCACTAGTTGGTGACTCCTTGTAAGAATAGAATCACATTAATTGATAGCGTTTACAACTATAAAATCCTTTACGTATTAGTATTGGCCCCTATTATTTTCGAGTTTGAGAGATACTAAGAATATCAGACCCACCCCAAATGGAATTTTACTATAGAAAGGCGCACATCATGCTAAACCGACTAAAAAAGTGGAATACGTTACGAAACCAAATATTATTTAACTTCTTACTAGTTATGATTATTGTCCTCATGATTGTTAGTCTACTAACGTTGGGGCAGGTTTCTTCTCTTTTAAAAAATAATGCGGAGACACAGTTCCAACAAGTGGCGATTGAGGCTGCAGGAAGAATTGAATCGTTGTATGAACAAATTAATATGTCCTCAAAACTTGTGATTACAGATGCAGATGTTCAAAGGATACTGACAAGAGTTTATGACAGACAAGAAGTAACGTTTAATGAACGGCAACAATTAATGGGACATGTGAATCGTATTATGGGTAATACAGACGGGATCTTTTCTTTCCAGATATACTCCAGTACTAGGCAACGAATACTGCCACTTGGTGAAGAATCCTTAATGGAGCGAATAGACAAGAAGTGGATTGAAAAAGCCAACAAAGCAAAAGGTGGATTGGTTTGGATAGGTGATGATCCAAATGATAAGCATAACTACCTTGCCATACGTAGGGTCAGTTTAATGGAACGCCAATATAATAATGGCGGTTATTTATTGATTAGCATCAGCCGTGATCACTTTCACTTTGCAAATGAAAAATATGAAAATGATCAATACTCCCTACTCTTAGATCAAGATCAAAAACCTATTATTAATAATTATCACGGAGACATTGGTACAATTATTGAAAGTACTGAGAATATTATTCAATTGGATCACCAAGAGTACTTGGTAATGAAGCAACGATCGGAACATACTGGGTGGACTGTGGTTATTTTAACCCCTGTAAGCAAACTAACCGAGGGATTATCAGGTGTTCGGACAGGTATTATTTTATCTGGAGTGGCTGGAGCATTAATATTTACGATAATCACGTTTTTCCTTTCAACAATTATTACGAGACCTATCTTACGGTTAACAAAGACCATGAAACGCGCTGGAGAAGGGTCACTTACTCTTAATCCGAGTATGTCATCTGTTACTGAAATTGCTGAATTAAACAGCACGTATAATCAGCTTGTTGAAGAAACCAATCATCTAATCCAAATGGTGTATCAGAAAGAAATACTAAGGAGCCGAAGTGAGTTAAAAGCCCTGCAGGCACAGATTAACCCTCATTTCCTCTTCAATACGTTAGATGCTCTGCATTGGTCACTTGAAGAGAAGGATGAAGAAGAGTTAGCCGAGCTTGTTATCGCAATGTCCGATTTATTTCGTTATACCATTACGAAGGAAACCGATGATGAGTGGGTGTATTTAAAGGAAGAAATCAAACACATCGGTGACTATATGGAAATTATGAAAATGCGTTTTGGCGAACGGATTCAGTGCCGGGTTATCGTTCCCCAGGAGTATGAATTTGTAAAGATTCCTAAATTAATTATTCAGCCGCTTGTAGAAAACGCAATATTACATGGAGCTGGGAACAAGGTTGGAACTAGTTTAATATCCGTAGAGGTTGAACCTGTTACGAAAGAAAACAAAGAATATATTCGCATCATTGTTCAAGATGATGGCTCCGGCATGGATAAGGAAAGACTGCAGTATATTATCAAATCCATGAAAACAGGAGGTGCTTCTTCTACCTCTGAACATGGTAAAGGAATGGCCATCTCAAATGTGTATATGCGCTTAACATTATACTATATGGAAAAAGTAGACCTTTTGATTGAAAGTAAGCCAAATGAGGGTACACGGATCTCATTTGAACTACCGGTTAATGGGGGAGGATAATATGTTTACGAAAAATATCGTTATTGTTGACGATGAACCAAGAACAAGGCAAGGCCTTCAACGAACATTAGAAACTTGGAATAATGGGGAATTTACAATTCTTACCGCGGATAGCGGTGAGGAAGTACTTAGGATTGCTGAGGAAAAAAAGATTCATATATTACTATCTGATATTATGATGCCAGAGATGACCGGGTTGCAATTATTAAAACAGATTAAAGACAGAGACATGTCACCCGTCGTGATTGTGATTTCTGCCTACTCTGAATTTTCGTATGCTCAGGAAGCATTGCGTCTTGGTGTTATCAATTATTTGTTAAAACCCATTGGCAAGAAGAAATTAATTGAAGCTGTTGAAGAAGCAGTTAAGGTTATGCAAAAGCAAGTGCGAGCTGGCATGATCGAGAAAGTAGTCGATGAAAAAATAGTGAATGTTACTACAAATATGGACTCAACAAAGGATACTATACGAGAAGCCATCTCTTACATTGATCAGCATTTAAAGGACGAATTAACTATGAAGGATGTAGCATCCCATGTACACTTAAATTCTAGCTATTTTAGTGTGTTGTTTAAGGAACAGACTAATGTAACCTTTAGTGAATATGTGACAAGGAGACGTATCCAACGCGCCAAGGAATTGTTACTTTCAACGAAGCTGCCAATCAATGAAATTGCAGAAGAAGTAGGCTATA
Organism: Ferdinandcohnia sp. Marseille-Q9671; assembly: GCF_976954385.1. NCBI lineage: Bacteria > Bacillati > Bacillota > Bacilli > Caryophanales > Bacillaceae > Ferdinandcohnia > Ferdinandcohnia sp. Marseille-Q9671. The sequence goes on along the minus strand of NZ_CDRJTA010000003.1, from coordinate 359,962 downwards.
AAACATCAAAATACTTTATAAAAATTTTTAAAGAAAATGAAGGTATGACACCTAGCACATATCGAAAAACAGACAATGAAAGGGCTTTCTAAAAATAGTAGTATTTTTCCCAATCGTAGTTGCCTTACTGTTATCCCCCACCGGTGGTACACTTTAACTTGTAAGATATACAAACAAACGAAACAAGGGGGTTTTGCTTAATGAAAAAGAAAGCGTTTTCCGCTGTAATGTCTTTGGCATTAGTTGGTGGACTAGTTTTAGGAGGATGTTCATCTTCCGATACATCTAAAGAATCCGGAGAATCAAGCGGTGATAAAACAGTTGTTAAGATGATGCATTTATGGCCAGAGGGAAGTTCAAATGCTCAGTATACAATTGTTGATAATATCATCAAAGCTTATGAAAAAGAAAATCCTGATGTAGACATTCAAACAGAAATTCTTGGTAACGAACAGTACAAAGAAAAGGTGAAAGTATTGTCTGCTTCCAATGAGCTTCCAGACGTTGGGATCACATGGGCAGCAGGTTATATGAAGCCATTCGTTGAAGGTAACATGTTTGCTCCATTAGATGACATTGTTCAAGAAGATAAATTTGTAGCTGGTACATTAGATGCTTTTTCAGTTGAAGAAAAGCCATATGCTTTACCTCTTGAGCTAAACATTACTCCTGTGTATTACAATAAAGAAATTTTTGAGAAATATAATTTAGAAGCTCCACAGACGTATGATGATTTCCTAAAGGTTGTAGAAACTCTTGTTGACAATGACGTTACTCCAATTACATTAGGAAACAAAGACCGTTGGACTGGTTCAATGTGGTATATGTACCTTGCAGATCGTATCGGCGGACCTGAATCACTAAACAATGCTATCAATCGTACTGGAAGTTTCGAAGATCCAGCTTTAGTAAAAGCAGCGGAAGAAATCGAAAATCTTGTAAATATGGGCGCATTTGTTAAAGGATTTAACGGACTTTCAAACGATGAAGCAAAAGGTTACTTTATGAATGAGCAGGCTGCTATGTACTTAATGGCAACTTGGGAATTACCAAACTATACAACAACTCCTGACGTGTCTCAAGAATTCAAAGACAAAGTTGGATATTTCAAATTCCCTACTTATGAAGGTGGAAAAGGAAACATCGACAGCTATGTAGGTGGTCCTGGAGTTGGATTATTCGTATCTGAACAATCAAAGGTGAAAGACGAAGCAAAAGAATTTGTTTCTTACCTAGTTGAAGAATGGGGTAAACGTTCTGTAGTTGACGCTGGTGTAATCCCTGCAACAGTTGTTGATACATCAAACGGTGACCTTCATGAAATGTATATTAACATCCTTAATGATTTAGGAAATGCTACAAATCTTACACTTTATGCAGACGTACAAATGTCTGCTGGCGTAGCTGATGTTCACTTGAACCAAATTCAAGCACTATTCGGCGGTCAAACGTCACCTGAAGATTTTGCAAAAACGCAAGAAGAAGCTCTTGCAGCTGAGGAATAATAATTGCTTAGATAGAGGGCATATTGCAAATAATATGCCCTCTTCTTTATAGAAAGGAAGGGGACTAAACAAAATGAAAAATGTGATGTCGAATAAATTAGTCATTACCCTTTATACACTCCCTGCTTTATTACTCATTCTCGTTCTTATTTATATTCCAATTGTTTTATCTGGTTATTACGGTCTCATGGATTGGGACGGAATCGGCGAAATGAAGTTTATTGGGTTAGAAAACTACATTAATTTAATTCAAGACAAGTACTTCTGGACAAGTACATGGCATTCATTTCTTTTAGCTATTTTCTCTACAATTAGCTTACTGCTATATTTAGCTGTTTCTCTTATTCTAGCGAGTAAAATTAAGGGAGCAGATTTATTACGTAAAATTTACCTAATTCCAATGCTTCTATCTTCTGTTGCAATTGCGCAGCTTTGGATGAAGATATTTGACCCTACAAACGGTATGGCTAATAAATTACTCGAGTCATTTGGTTTAGAAAACACTCCCGTATGGCTTGCTGATCCTAAAGTTGCCCTATATGCAATTTTCATCCCTGTTATTTGGCAATATGCTGGATTCTATATTTTGATTTATTACGCTGCATTAAAAAATGTTCCTGATGAAGTCATTGAAGCAGCAAAAATTGATGGTGCAACATCATTACAAATAGCGTTGAAAATTAAGTTGCCACTTATTTCAGGAATTTTTAAAGTAACAATTATGCTTGCGGTAGTAGGTTCATTGAAATATTTCGATCTAATTTATGTAATGACTGGTGGCGGACCAAACGGAGCAAGTGAAGTTATGGCGTCTTATATGTACAAAGAAGCATTCAAATTAAATAACTTCGGTTATGGTAGTGCTATTGGTTTTGGATTATTAGTAATCTGTCTTGTTATGACTTGGTTAACTTCGCAATTAACGAAATCTAAAGATGATGTTCAATTTTAAGGGGGAGAATTCAAAATGAGTGAGGCTCGTACACAACAGGTAACAACAAACCTTTCCGCACCCAATAAAACAAAGAAATCCTACCTGAACAAAATCGGATTTGGGTTTCTATATCTAGTATTAGGGGGATTTGCTGTTATACAAATCTACCCATTAATCTGGTTAGTATTCTTTTCACTAAAAACCAATCAAGAAGTGTTTGGGATGTCTCCTTTCGCTTTACCACAAGATCCACAGTGGGCAAACTATACAAAGGCTTGGACTTCTGGAAATATTGGACTCTACTTTTTTAACAGTGTATGGATTACGATACTTTCTGTTGTCTTAACTATTATCCTTGCTAGTTTTGTAACATTCGCAGTAACACGGATGCATTGGAAACTAAGTGGTCCTGTTCTAGGATTGTTTTTAGTAGCGTACATGATTCCATTACATTCAACTTTGATACCATTGTTTAAAATGTATAACAGTGCTAACTTAATCGACAATCCGATCTCTATTGTATTGTCATACACAGCTTTCAACTTACCATTAACGATAATGATATTACTAGGTTTCTACAAAACGTTCCCACGGGAAATCGAGGAAGCTGCGGTCATGGATGGATGCTCTGTTCATCGAATCTTCTTCCAAATTACGTTGCCAATGACTGTTCCGGTTCTTTCAACAACAGCCATCATTAACATGATTTACAACTGGAATGAATTTGTATTCGTGAATACATTCATCAGCTCTGATAGCTGGAAGACATTAACTGTTGGTATTAACAACTTCGTTGGTCAATACTTAACTGACTGGGGTGCAATCGGTGCAACTCTTGTCATCAGTATTGTTCCAATCCTAATCGCCTTCTTATTCCTAAGTGATAAGATCGTTGAAGGTATGGCAGCAGGTTCTGTGAAAGGCTAATGATATATAAAAAGACAGATTGGAAGGATCTCTCCTTGTTGAGAGTGCCTACCAATCTGTCTTTTTTGTTTTGGATGAAGGACTTCGAATCGGAACCGGGTTTTGTTCTCATTTGATGATGAAGTATTTAACTAACTCCATTTACCGGACCGTGTTTTGCTCTTCATACCCTTGATGAAGGACTTAATTCCAGTTGCCTTACCTAGTTATGGTCTTCATACCCCTTATGAAGTATCTAACTCCAGCTAACTTACCGGGTTATATAGTCTTCATGCCCTCTATGAAGTACTTAACTCCAGTTCTTGTGCCACGTTTTGATCTTCATACCCGTTATGAAGTACTTAACTCCAGCTAACGTACATGGTTTTGGTCTTCATACCCTTGATGAAGGACTTTACTCTTTCCACCGAACCGTGTTTTGCTCTTCATACCCTTGATGAAGGACTTTACTCTTTCCACCGAACCGTGTTTTGCTCTTCATACCCTTGATGAAGGACTTAACTACATTCACTGAACTGAGTTATATACCTCAAACAATACTCATCATGAAATCTGCTCTTTTTTCTTATCTGTCTTCATAAAAACGCGATAGCATGCGGCCATTATAATTGCTGCTATTATGCTTCCACCGAAAAAGAAGCCTAATCCTGGGATGAATTTCACCACAAAGAAAACCATACCAATACTTACAAGCATAATAATATTTTCAAGCGGACTAATGAGCATGAGTAAAAATGAGTTTTTTATAATTTGAGATAGCGTCAGTTCATAATGAACAAACACAGGAAAGACGTAAAGTGTTGTTAGTCCTACAGCAAAAATAAACATATAGATAGGGATTTGAATTGCACTTGTAAAGCTTCCTCCAGACGCTTTTATAAAAACAACGTCTAGAAGCATGAGTCCCCCAATCATCCAGAAAAAGAGGCCCAGTACATTGCTTCTAATGAACTCAGACTTATAAGTATTCCAAAAAGTACTGAACAACGGAATATCCGTCTCACCCCTCACCCATTTCCGGATAACCGCAAACATTGAAATAGTGGCAGGAAAGAAGCCTAATACGATAAGTCCTATTATTGTAAAACCCATCCAAATAAGATTAAGATAAGCAAATTTCGCAATCCATTGAGTAGCGGAATATGCCCAATTGACCGTTTTATTCATCGAATACCTCCATTAGAACAATAGCGAACTTCTCAAAACAAACTTGCAGGAACGTCTTTATCTATCATACCTATTATTATTTCTGTATAACTATTATATATCAGTAAACGATTCCATGTAGCCACTATTTATGAAGTTTCACTTGGGTAGCCTTCTATACATTTCATTTAAAAAGAACGAGACAACTAATTTGCCTCGTTCTTTTCTAGTATTAATATGGACCTCTAATAAATTCCTTCACCTTGTTATGATAAAAACGCTCGATTTTCTCTTTTTCTTCTTCTGAAAATGGTTTCGTATCAAGTGCTGATAGATTATCCTGAACTTGTTTTACGTTTTTGAATCCAGGTATGATACATGTAATCTCTTTTTGATCCAATATCCATCGTAGAGCTGCACTAGCCATAGACTGTCTTCCTTCAGCAATCCATTTGAGTTGGTCAGCTAATTCAACACCCTTTTGAAACCCTAATCCTGCAAATGTTTCCCCTACATTAAATGATTCACCATTTTCATTAAATCGACGATGATCATCCTTTTCGAAAACATGGTCGGCAGTAAATTTACCAGTCAACAACCCGCTAGCAAGTGGAAGCCTTACAAGAATACCAACGCCTTTTTTATATGCTTCTGGAAATAATTCTTCTAATGGTTTCTGGCGGAACATATTGAATATGACTTGAAGACTTTTCACGTTAGGATTTTCTAAACAAATAAGTCCTTCTTCAACTGTTTCCACACTTACTCCATAATGACGAATTTTCCCTTCACGCTGCAAGCGATCTAGTACCTCAAAAACACGGCCATCCTTCAATATCTCAGTAGCAGGACAATGAATTTGATATAAATCAATTGCTTCTCGATTTAAGCGACGAAGACTATCTTCACAGTAGGAACTTACCTTTTCATAACTATAATTTTCTGGATCAAAAATATCTCCCTGGCGGCAAAACTTTGTTGCAATATGTATCTTATCTTCCATTCCTTTTGTAGCTTTTGCTAATAATTCCTCACTATGCCCGTTGCCATACACATCTGCTGTATCAAAAAAGTTAACACCCTCGGCGATTGCATGTTCCAACGATTTAAGTGCCTCAGCATCACTACTTTTGCCCCAAGAACCCCCAATTGCCCATGTTCCAAAACTTACTTCACTAATCTCCAAGTCTGTATTTCCTAATTTACGATAGTTCATACTTTTCCTCTCCTTTACTGTGTATAGAAGAATGCCAAATCAACTTGTGTTGGACTCAGTTTGGGACAGGGAACCTGTCCCTCTGTCCCACTATTTTCTAAACTCTTTTAATTGGTCGTTTAGTGTTTTTGTTTGCGAGTAAACTTGTTGGTAAATTGAGAATAACTTTTTGTATGCTTCTACATTTTCCTTGATTGGATTATAGGTCTTAGAGGTTTGGACGAATGCGTCCGCACATTCTTTAAGTGATGCGAACCAACCGCAACCGTATGCAGCTAGCATTGCAGCACCCATTCCTGGACCTTGTTCACTTGTTAGCTTTTCAATCTTTGCATTAAATATATCAGCTTGCATTTGTAGCCATGTATCATTCTTAGCACCACCACCAATTGAAACAATCGTATCAATTGTTTTACCGCTTTGTCTAAAGATTTCAATTGATTCATGCAGGGAGAATGTAATTCCTTCAAGGACTGATCTAGCAAAATGTTTTCTCTCATGTGCAGCATCTATACCAATAAAGCTGCCACGGATAGTAGAATCCGCATATGGAGTTCTTTCCCCTACTATATAAGGTGTGAATAATAAACCATTACTACCTGCAGGTACTTCTGCAATTCCCTCTAATAATTGATCAAAAGCTTCTTGTTTAGCAAATGTGTCCTTAAACCAGCTTAGACTATAGCCTGCAGCTAAGGTCACACCCATCGTATAATACGTATCTTCTTCACCATGATTGAAATAGTGGACCTTACCTTCAAAATCCAAGTCATTTCTCTCTTCATATGATAGCACGACACCTGATGTTCCGATACTGCATAGGGTTTTACCTTCCGATAGTATCCCTGAACCAATTGCACCACATGCGTTATCCGCACCACCAGCAAACACTTTTGTTGTTTCTGATAATCCAGTTACATTGGCAAATTCAGCTGTAACAGTACCAACAAATGAATGTGACTCCACTAAAGGCGGACAAAACTCTTTTGTAAGTCCAAAGCTTTCTAAAACGTTTTGACTCCACTCCCGCTTCGCCACATTTAACAATAAAGTTCCTGCTGCATCTGAATACTCCATGTGAACGTTTCCAGTTATACGATAGCGCAAATAATCCTTTGGAAGCATAAACACATGTGAGCGTTTGAACAACTCTGGTTCATTCTCTTTGACCCATAAGATCTTTGGTAACGTAAATCCTTCTAGTGCTGGATTCTTTGTTACCTCTAAGAGCGTTTCTTTTCCGATAACTTCATAGATTTCTTCACATTGCTTCGTTGTTCTCGTATCATTCCAAAGAATCGCATTTCTGACTACCTCGTGATTTTCATCTAACAATACCAATCCGTGCATTTGTCCAGAAAAACTAATCCCCTCAATATCACTCACATCACCAGTAAAATCGTTCATTAGTTCTGCAAGTCCAGCAGTTGTCTTTTCAACCCATTCTTCTGGATCTTGTTCACTATATCCTGATTTTTCAATAATGAGAGGATATGATTTAGAAACTTCCTTGCTTACTTCCCCATTTTGATTAACGAGTAATATTTTTACTGCACTCGTACCGAGGTCAACACCGATTACGTATTTCATCCGTATCATCCTTTTCTATGAAAATGTGCTGGAGTAAAATACTTCCAGCACATTTCGTATGATTCTGCTTTTAAGAATTAATTTCTAAACTTTAGATTGTTTCAAGTAGATATTGGTTAATTAAAGCCTTTAGGCGTTCTGTTCTTCCTGAAGTATTTTTAACTTCAGTCAAGCCAAGTGCATATTCTTCTAGCTCGCGGAAGTTTGTTTTTCCTTCTACGATTTGTAATCCGATACCATTTGTATAGCTGCTATAGCGTTCTTCGATAAAGCTATCAAGTACCTTATCTTCAATTAGTTTGTTAGCAACTTTAAGACCAACTGCAAATGCATCCATACCTGCAATATGTGCGTGGAAAAGATCATCTGTATCGAATGAACCTCTTCTTACCTTCGCATCGAAGTTTAGACCGCCTTTGCCAAGTCCACCATTTTTCAAAATTTCATACATTGCTAATGTGTTCGTATATAGGTCTGTTGGGAACTCATCTGTATCCCAGCCAAGTAATGTATCTCCTTGGTTAGCATCAACTGAACCAAGCATACCGTTAATACGTGCTGTTTGTAACTCATGCTCAAACGTATGACCTGCAAGTGTAGCGTGGTTCGCTTCAATATTAAACTTGAAGTAGTCTGTTAAGTCATATTTTTGTAAGAATGCTAGACCAGTTGCTACATCGAAATCATATTGGTGCTTGGTAGGCTCTTTTGGTTTTGGCTCGATTAAGAATGGAATGTTTAAATCAATTTCCTTCGCATAGTCAACTGCCATGTGGAAGAAACGAGCTAAGTTGTCCATTTCAAGCTTCATATCAGTGTTAAGAAGTGTTTCGTACCCTTCACGTCCACCCCAGAATACATAGTTTTCTGCACCAAGCTCTTTTGCTACTTCTAATCCTTTTTTCACTTTCGCTGCAGAGTATGCAAATACGTCTGCATTTGGAGAAGTTGCTGCACCATGTGTATAGCGTGGATTTGTGAACATATTTGCTGTATTCCATAATAATTTTACTTTGCTTGTTTTCATGTAATCTTTGATCATCGCAACGATTACATCAAGATTTTCGTTTGTTTCTTTTAACGTACTTCCCTCTGGTGAAATATCAACATCATGGAAAGCAAAGAATGGAACATCTAGTTTTTCATAAAGTTCAAATGATGCTTCAACACGTGCCTTAGCTAGATCTAATCCTTTTAGGTGAGCCCAAGGACGAATCGCAGTACCTACACCAAATGGGTCTGTTCCATCTGCAGTAAAAGTATGCCAGTATGCAACAGAATAACGAAGAATTTCTTCCATTGTTTTACCGTTAATTTTTTCTTCTGGATTGTAATATTTAAATGCAAAAGGATTCGTTGATTTAGATCCTTCAAATTTGATTTTGTTAACTGTTTCGAAATAAGCCATTGGATTATTCCTCCTAGTAGTTTTTTAGATTTATAGAATGCTGAATGAATGAAAATGCTTACAAGTTTTCTACTTAAGATGTAAGCTATTTATACTCAGATTATAGCACCCGTTTTCTTGTTTGTCTATCGAATAAACTAAGTTATTATAATTTTTTTTTGAACTTATAGGTGAAAATGTAAACCTACTTATAAATATTACTATTTTCTTCGTTCTCTATTATTCCTTTTAATACATGACAAAAGGTACTAGTCCTTTGAAATATGTGTTATACTTGGGCATTTTGCACTGTTTGTATATCCAACGAACAAAGTTTTATGATAAAATAATATCAACTACCAAATAAGGAGTTTTTATGAGTGGGAACCATGACATGGAATCAACAAGTTGTGAAGAAAAATAATAAAGCGCTAGTGTTACAACTTATTATGGAAAAAGAACCTATTTCAAGGGCTGACATCGCTCAAATTTCAGGTCTAAATAAAACAACAGTCTCTACATTAGTAAATGAATTATTAGCAGAAGAACTTATTTTTGAATCAGGCCCAGGGGTTTCGAGCGGAGGTAGACGCCCTGTTATCCTCCACTTCAACAACGCCGCAGGATATACAATAGGTATTGATATCGGGGTTAACTATGTATTATCTATCCTGACGGATTTAAAAGGTAATATTCTTGTTGAGAAAAATGAAACAGTTCACCGGACTACCTATTCTCACATTATGAGTATCGTTCAGAACATGATACAAACATTAATCGCAGAAATGCCAACCAGCAAGTATGGTATTGTAGGGATCGGTGTAGGCGTGCCTGGTATTGTAAACAAAGAAGGATCAATTCTTCTAGCACCCAATTTGGGCTGGACGAATATTCAGTTAAAAGAGGATCTTGAAAAGCTATTTCATGTCCCTGTTATCATCGAAAACGAGGCAAATGCTGGATCTGTTGGGGAACAACAATTTGGTGCTGGTCAAGACTTTGACAACATCCTGTATATCAGTGCTGGAATTGGAATCGGTGTTGGTATTATTGTAAATAGAGAGTTATACAAAGGGAAAAATGGGTTTTCTGGTGAAATGGGCCATATGATCATTGATATTAACGGAAAACGATGTAACTGTGGTAGCAAAGGATGCTGGGAAGCTTATGCATCAGAACATGCTCTGTTAGAAATGGCTGACCCAAGCACTGATTCCCTTGAATCATTAATTAAATCAGCTAAATCGGGTGACGAAAATGCCCTTATACTCTTCGAAAAGATTGGAAACTACCTTGGAATCGGTTTAAATAACATTATCAACACATTTAACCCCGATCAAGTTATTGTTGGAAATCGATTAGCATTAGCAAAAGAGTTCATCGAAGAACCAATACGCTCTACCGTTGAAAAACATACTCTTGCCTATCATCAAAATAACCTTCAACTTGATTTTTCTAAACTAGGTAAGTACTCTACTTCCTTAGGTTTATCGGCGTTTGTCGTGGATAACTTTATTAAAGAAGAAGCGAACAACTTTTAATGGGACAGAGGACTGGCTCCACTAGCTTTGCATAGGTTCCATAAAATGTAAACACTCTGGTAAATATCTAGACAAACACAAAAAAAGCTCCTAAAGTAGAAATGTTAGATGTTTGTTCCCATAAACAAACTTTCTACAAAGGAGCCTCAAAAACAATAAGATTATGATAACTGAAGATACTGTAATTCGTCAATGTTTGTCATTATTACCTACAGAAGATTTGGCTTGTCCTATTCTAAACTACGATTCGAAAAAACTTACAATTGAAGGACTTGTTAAAGTTTTTGTAGCTGCCCAATTGGGTAAATGGGAATCTTATCCCGAATTTGATATAAAGATGGGCGCACATAAAGACCTAATGGAATACATCGGTGTAGATAGTATTAGTAGTTCACAGTTAAGTCGGAGAATTAATGAGTTAGACACCAACATACTCCAAAACCTTTTTTTCAAAGTAGTAGAAGAACTTGAATATTATACAAAAGAATTCACTGGTCTACCTCGGAACGTTGGAAAACTTCGCATCGTAGATGCGACACATATAAAACTTCCATCCGTTTTATCAAAATGGGCTTATGTAACCAAGGGCTGGACAGTTGTAAAAATGCATACACGCTTGGTTGTCGCTTCACCAGACGTACACTATCCAGATAAAATTGTTCCTTCAAACGGTAAGGTACAAGATCACGAAGGTGGAGATCTGTTAATAGAAAAATCAGATGCCACATATGTGATGGACCGTGGCTATATGGACCTCTTTCGCATGAACGAATGGATTAAGAAAGAAATTAAATTTGTTGTTCGACTAAGAGGGAAACTCGTCGAAAGAACCTTAGAAGAATATGAAGTACCCGAAGGGTCAAATATCCAAAGAGATGTTAAGGTGATTTTGGGCGAAACAGGTAAGATGAAACCAATTAGACTAGTGGAATTTCTTGATGAAGAGGGTAAAGTATACAGGCTAGCTACTACTAGATGGGATTTAAAAGCAACTGAGATTGCGGAAATTTATAAAAATCGTTGGATTATTGAACTTTTCTTTAAATGGGTTAAGCAATCCTTGCGGTTTACAAAAGTCTGGAGTACAAAGCCACAAGGAATATGGAACCAGATGTTTATAGGGATGATTGCCTATATATTAACACTTATTGTTAAGCTAAAAACAAAATCACAAAAAAGCCTAAAATTTATTCTTACAAATATTAGAACTTACTTTGATAAAACATGGGAAGTCTTTATAAACGCATTAGAATTTAAACCTAAAAAGACTTCAAAAGGTCGACAAAAGATTCCGGATAAACCAGAGGAAAAAGTATTCTATGGTAGTGTTGCGCTAATCGGTGAGAAAAAGAAACGTATTAAACGGAAAATTAAGTAATTGAAGTAAATACCAAAAAATGGGAACAAACAACAATCTTATTTAAGATTGTCGTTTTTGCTCCCGTGAGAAAAAAGAAATGTAAAAATATTACTTTTTTTCAAATTTAATACAACTACGCAAAACTAGTGGACTGGCTCCTTAACCCATTAAATGTACGAAATATGTTACCCCTGCATTTGCAGGGGTTTTTTGTATGCAAAAAAAAGCTGACCCCGGTTAAAGAGTCAACTTCTTACTGATTATTTATCGCCATAAGGGTCAATTGTTTGAATCGTTCCATCTTCGTTATATGTTAGTTCAGTGAATTTTACACTTCTTTTATGGTTTACACCATCCGATAACGAACAATCGTGATAGAAAAGATACCACTTATCCTTAAATTGTACGATTGAATGATGTGTTGTCCAGCCAATTACGGGAGTTAGAATTGTACCTTTGAATACAAATGGTCCCTGTGGATTTTCACTGACAGCGTATACAATTTTATGAGTTGTACCAGTTGAATAAGATAAATAGTATAGACCATTATATTTATGGAGCCAAGGACCTTCAAAGTATCTACGGTCTTCGTCACCAGCAAGAATTGGGTTCCCATCTTCATCAACGATTGAGATTTCCTTTGGTTCACTCTTAAAAGTTAGCATGTCATCATTTAGTTCAGCCACGATTGGTCCCAAGGCTGGTTCTGTAGGAGCAGGTCCTTCAGTAACCTCTTCTTTAAATGTACCAGTTTGCCATTTTTCCAATTGTCCGCCCCAAAGACCACCAAAATACATATAAGCTCTATTGTCTTCATCCACAAATACTGCAGGATCAATACTAAAGCTTCCTGGAATATAGTTTTCTTCCGGTGTAAAAGGACCTTCTGGTTTTGAACTTGTTGCTACACCAATTCTAAAAATATCATCTTTATCACGAGCTGGGAAATACAAATAATAAGTATCGTTTTTAAAAGCTGCATCCGGTGCCCACATTTGTCGACTAGCCCAAGGGACATCCTTCACGTGAAGCACTTCTCCATGATCGACAACTGGTCCATTCACATCATCCATGGATAAAACATGGTAGTCTTCCATCTTATATTGATCACCATTATCGTTAGAAGGCTCGTCATGTTCAAGATCATGGGAAGGATAAATATAAAGCTTTCCTTCAAAAACATGCGCAGATGGATCTGCTGTAAAAATATGTGTAACTAAGGGTTCATTAGGTTTTACGTTTTTCACCATAATATCCTCCAGTAAATGTAATGAATCTTACAACTACATTATAACTATAGATAACTAACTTTGTATAGTGGGACAACTAACTTTCTTGCTAATATATTAGTAGTGAAATATAACACGTAAAAAAACACCCACATTTTCATGTAGATGTTTCCAATGAGAGCTACTGTTACGAGATATCCTAGGAATACCTACCCGGCCCAACTAACACGAATCCCACGCCATCTTGATTTTCTTCTTTGTCTAACGTTAGAACTTCCGTACCTGTTACGGTCGGATCAAACGCTACTTTAATTCCGTTAATGGTCTGAACTCTGTCAAATTCTTGTGGAGTGTCTAAAGACAAAGCAATTTCCGGTCCATCGCTGCTATTTACTGTGTACAGGCGAACCCCCACTGCACCTATTTTTTCTAATAATTGCTTTGCTTCCTCAGTTATGTACATTCATTCTCCTCCTAAACATCTTATCTACCATCATTATACATTAGATCTTATTGTTATTTATTTTTGTACACGATATATCCAAGAAGTAAATATACAGCCCCAAGAAGTAAAATAAAGATTTCGTTATTTGTCCCAAGGGCTCCTCTTGATATAAAAAAGGAAAGGATCAAACCTATACCAAGTATAGAACATATGCCAATGTAAAACCGTCTCCATCTATTATTCCCAAGCTTAAGAGCACCAATTAAGGTAGTCACTCCTATTGAGAAAACGAATATAAACATAAACAAAGGTCCGTCTGATGAGTATTCTATTCCCGAATTAAGTGCCCGACCAAGTCCTATTCCTATAAACGATAAAACCCCAAAGCCTATCGCACCTAAAATAGTTAATAGCCCAACAATAATCCCCAGAAATTTCGCATAGTTATGCTCTCCCAAGAGTTATCACCCTTTCTCGTTTAGATAGTTCATCTTTAGATTCTCTAATCTCGAGATGCAGGAATCCACTTTTTAGCATATTTCCCTTCTTGATCATACTCCAGTAATTACAATCTAATTTATATGACAGCTACAGGCAATATAACATTCAATTGTGGAGTTATTACTTAGCGTTCTAGTATGTCATACATTATTTATGTTAGCTACATTCATTTAATTTTTTATAAAGTAGTTCAAATGCGTTTTTCAAAGCAGACTTTGGAACGAGTGAATAAAGGTCACCAATGCTGACTTCAAAATAGCTTGTAGATGTACTTACCTCTCTTATGTAGCTTGATAACCCAACACCAGTTTCATGGCAAATGTCTGCTAAAATAGCTTCCACTTTATCCTTCGGTATTTCAAAATGTACATGGAACATATTGGAGACAGGTATGGTTGGATTCGTAAAAATCTTATTACACGTATTATAAAAAGCTGCTAGCTCCTTCGCCTCTTGATAGTATTCCTCCATTTTCTCAATGCGTTTGTCAAAATAATACTCAGCACTCAAATAATATGGATAAAGACTAATCAAATCACCTCCGTGTCTACGTTTCCACACCTTAGACTTGTCTGTAAAATCTTTTCCGCCAGCTAGAATAGCTCCCGCAATACCACCAATCCCTTTGTAAAAGGAAATATAAACACTGTCAAAAAGGGCACATACTTCTTGCGCGGTCTTTTGGTAGAAAGGAAGAATCTCGAACAATCGTGCTCCATCTAAGTGCAGCTTTATTCCGTTTGATCTGCAATAGGTAGAAATTTGTTCGAGTGTCTCATATTCTGGCAACTGTCCCCCAATTTCCCGCTGTGGTAGCTCAAGTAACAGGCACGCAATATCCTCTTGTAGGCTTTCCACATCTTCAAATTCAATGACTCTCGTCTTATCACCCAACAAAATAGGTTTGATATGGTGGAGTTCTTTTAACCCATCTTCTTCATGAATTTCTAAATGACTTAATGGATGATAGGCTACCTTTTTTACGTCCTTTTCATCGCACCATATTCGTAGAGCAATTTGTTGGGCCATTGTACCACTTGGAAAAAATACTGCCGACTCCTTTCCTAAATAGGTTGCCATTTTTTCCTCAAAGGCTTCAATTAATTCTCCTTTTCCATACATCTCACTCTCAAGTTCATCATCATATTCACTTATTGCCTCTTTTAAAATCTGTAGAGTCCGCTTACCATGTCCGTTAACCTGATACTTCGCCTGTTTGAACGCTTCTAATAATGTATTCTCTTTCACTCCAAATCCCTCCATACTAGTAGTTATTTATACTATAAATGAAAAAATTCAAATCTGTACAAAAATTTTCGAGTCCGAGTTTATAAGGTTTCTTTCAATTATGAATTTATACAAAAATTTAATTTTACTTCGACAACCGAAATGTTAAGATAGACTTATAGATATTTTATTTTATATGGAGGAATAAACATGAAGAAACGTCCAATTACAGCAGATGATTTATGTGAATTTAAGTTTGTAGGAGATCCACAGCTTTCCCCTTTAAAAGACAAAGTTGCTTATGTCTTAACGCATGTAGATAAAGAAAAAGATGGGTACTACTCTTATATTCATGTCACAGATTTAAAGGGCAAAAGCAGGCAATTTACCTCTCACTATTCAACAGACAAACTAGTAAAAGATACTTCTCCAAAGTGGTCACCAGATGGCAGCATGATTGCCTTCCGTTCAAATCGTACTGGCAAAAACCAAATCTGGCTTTTACATACAGATGGCGGCGAGGCAGTCCAACTAACAGATGTTAAGCAAGGAATTGGTGATTTCGTTTGGTCTCCAGACGGAAAAAGGCTTGCGCTTACTATGAATGGAGAACTAGATCTTTCCTCCTCTGATAAAGAAGAAGTAAAAAGTGATGTTAAGGTTATCACCAGACTCCGATACAAGGGAGACGGAGTTGGAATATTTAACGACGATCGGAAGCATGTCTATTTATTTGATGTGGATTCCAAAGCTTACACAAAGATTACCGGAGGCGATCATGATTTTAGTCAGCCTCGTTTCTCTCCTGATGGAAAAACTTTATTCTATATTGGAACGAAGGCAGAGGATAAGGAATGGGGTTACCTCCCTGCTATTTGGAAATATGATATAGCCTCAAAAGAAGAGACTCTTCTCTATCAAGGAAATGGTTATCTCATGGCACCTTCTGTATCACCAGATGGTAAATGGCTAGCTATTGCAGGTCATACACGTGGGGAAAGAAGTCAAGGCAATACGAATGTACTCCTACTTTCCTTAGAGTCTGGTACATTATCAAACGTAACAAATAGCTTTGACTTTACAGTAGGGAACCTTGTAGGTGTAGATGCGAAATATGACACGGCAGATACTCAATTAATCTGGGACACTACCAGTTCTTACATATATTTTAGTGCAACTGTAGGCGGGGACTGTCAGTTATTTAAGGTATCTCTTAACGGAGATGTTTCTGCTGCCCTATCACCTTCAGTAGCATCAGTTACTTCCTATGATATTGTTAGTGCTGACCAAGCCGTCCTTGTTCTCGCGAATCCTCACTCCACAGGAGATTTAGTTGTTCAGGATTTAAACAATGTAAACAACATTAGTAAATTAACAGATTGGAATAAAGAACTGTATAACGAGGTTCATCTAAGTACACCAGAAAATTTCCATTACAAGAGCACAGACGGAAAAGAGATCGAAGGCTGGATTTTAAAGCCATATGGATTTGAGGAAGGGAAAAAATATCCGATGATCCTTGAGATACATGGTGGTCCGGCAACGGCATATGGTAATGGATTACATCATGAAATGCAACTGATGGCTTCAAAAGGATATGTAGTGCTCTACACGAATCCAAGAGGCAGCCATGGTTATGGGCATGACTTTGTAAATGCTGTTATCGGTGATTACGGTGGAATGGATTATGAAGATATTATGGCTGGTGTTGATTATGCCTTAGAAAACTATACATATATTGATCAAGACAATTTGTTCGTAACAGGTGGTAGTTACGGTGGATATATGACCAACGTTATTGTAACGCGCACAGATCGATTCAAAGCTGCTGTTACGCAACGTAGTATTTGTAACTGGCATAGCTTCTATGGTACAAGTGATATTGGCTTCTTCTTTACTGAATGGCAACATGGTCATGCGGATTTGTGGGATGATGTTGAGAAGCTGTTAAAGGTTTCACCTCTTACCCATGCTAGGAATGTAAAAACACCAACACTTATTTTGCATAGTGAACAGGACTTACGTTGTCCAATGGAACAAGCAGAGCAATGGTATATTGCCCTTAAACGTCTAGGTGTAGAAACAAAGTTCGTCCGCTTCCCGGATGAAAACCATGACCTTTCACGCTCCGGTAAACCAAAGCACCGCTTAGAACGTCTACACCATTTGATTAGTTGGTTTGACGAGCGTTTGAATTAATACGATTGTTTATAGGATCTGAGGGAAAGGATTTCCCTCAGATTTTCTTTATGTTAATTACTACGGTTTTAGTCCATCTCTGGTTCGTTTTTTCCCCTTATTATGTATTTTGAGAATGGTTTATTTTTCTACAATACATAAAAGCACTCATGTCCTTTGTTTCCGAATGCTTTTTTCGCTTTTTTCCTTAGAAAGCATTCGATTATGGATATTTCTTACAGTTTCCACTCGTTTCAGAACCTTTTTTTCCTTTTCCTGGATTTTGCGAATCTTTTCCTCTACTAATCTCTCAAAAAGCACTCATATCTTTCATTTACGAATGCTTTTTTCGCTTTTTCCCTTAGAAAGCATTCGATTATGGATATTTCTTACAGTTTCCACTCGTTTCAGAACCTTTTTTTCCTTTTCCTGGATTTTGCGAATCTTTTCCTCTACTAATCTCTCAAAAAGCACTCATATCTTTCATTTACGAATGCCTTTTTCGCTTTTTTCCTTAGAAAGCATTCGATTATGGATATTTCTTACAGTTTCCACTCGTTTCAGAACCTTTTTTTCCTTTTCCTGGATTTTGCGAATCTTTTCCTCTACTAATCTCTCAAAAAGCACTCATATCTTTCATTTACGAATGCTTTTTTCGCTTTTTCCCTTAGAAAGCATTCGATTATGGATATTTCTTACAGTTTCCACTCGTTTCAGAACCTTTTTTTCCTTTTCCTGGATTTTGCGAATCTTTTCCTCTACTAATCTCTCAAAAAGCACTCATATCTTTCATTTACGAATGCTTTTTTCGCTTTTTCCCTTAGAAAGCATTCGATTATGGATATTTCTTACAGTTTCCACTCGTTTCAGAACCTTTTTTTCCTTTTCCTGGATTTTGCGAATCTTTTCCTCTACTAATCTCTCAAAAAGCACTCATATCTTTCATTTACGAATGCTTTTTTCGCTTTTTCCCTTAGAAAGCATTCGATTATGGATATTTCTTACAGTTTCCACTCGTTTCAGAACCTTTTTTTCTTTTTCCTGGAGTTTTGCGAATCTTTTCCTGATTTTGCTACTACCTTTTTCACCTTTTCTCTTAAAAATATCCGCACCCTCTGGCACACCCTTACTAATATAGGTAATAGGTAGATTTTCCACCCTTTACCATACGGAGGTGCTCCTTCAATATTTTCCGCAGTCGAAGCCTATCCAGATTAAGCCCACACCATTCATTAACTTGAGAAACGGTTATCAGCCTTTCAGGGAAGAGTACCCTAAGTTCTTCTACTGACCTCATTACACCTGCATGTAACTTCTCACTGGTTCCACACCTCACACACACAAGCTCTTTTCCATCCAAACGAACTGAAAGTGTACCACAATCCAAACATGACATACCCTTTTTAACAGAAGAATAGGTATACTTAGGGATTTTCACATCACTATATGGAGATTTTTCAATATGAAGTGAGCATATTTTTTTTGCCGAGCCAATTAAATGTTCGTTAGATTTCCTTGAATCTGAACCCAACCTTTTAATATAGGAATTAATCTGAGTCGGGAGGATGATTGGGAGATTTCGATTTGCTTGAAAAAGTGTGAATTCCGGATTAACAAAAATGACATTCGCTTCAATAGGGAGATTAATACCAAGGGTTTGAACGAGTGGCCTTAGAAGGGACTCTGAACGCTGGAGTTGAGGGATAGGATTTTTCACTTCATACCCAGATGAAAAGTACCATCGATCACCTTCTATATAATATTCTCCTTCGAAATTCTTGATTTCGAAAAGATAGATCTTATATGGAGAAATTAGGAGTGAATCAATTTGAAAAGTCGTGTTTTGCCATTTGAGTAGGAGGTCATTTATCTGAAGATATGTGGAGGCGGGGGATTGGGTTATTAGATCATCAAAATAGCACTCACCTTCATACCCTTTTTCATCAGCTTGAAACTTTTTTAATTCTCCATCTGTAAACGATATTCGAGATGTTAGGTATTGTCGTACTTTTAAGTGTTCAGGGATATTCCTTGGTTTTAGAATCATCTTTCAGCCTCTTTTCTGAATTTAGTGTCTATTCTCTTAAAATATATCACTCAAGTCAAAGATTTGAAAGTATAAGCCTGATGCACTAAGCCCTGGCATAAATCTTCCTTTTTTTATATCCGTTGCCTTTTAACTATTCAGTTTTTCAATTCTCATCCCTAAGTCCTATGTAAAATAGTAAAATATCGGAAATTAAGAGGCTTATCAATTGTAGAGATTATGAGTTTGAGAAATAGGTTATGAATGCCAGACGTTGCTCCATTTTCCGATAATTGATTAATGAATTTTCGAAGAGCATTATTCATGAATATCAACTCCCATTTTTAAAATATTTTTCTCCTTTATGTAGTTGAGCTTCGGAAACTCATCTCTCACGATTCTATAGCAAAATAACCCTTCGTACGGAACGAAGGGTTACTTTGTTTAACTTTTCGGTTTAATATACGTCGCGCAGATAACGTTTTTCTACTTTCATCATGTTTTTTAGGTATTCTTCAGCAGCTTCACTGTCCATGCCGCCTTCTTTTTCGATGATTGTAAGAAGGGCATCGTTTACGTCTTTTGCCATATACTCCTTATCTCCACATACGTAGAAATAAGCTCCTTTTTCAATCCATTCATATATTTCTTTGCTATTTTCAAGCATTTTATGTTGTACATAGACTTTTTGGTCAGTATCGCGAGAAAAAGCAACATCAAGTTTTGTTAGCACGCCATCTTGTTGATATTGCTCTAGCTCTTTTCGATAAAGATAATCGGATGCCTCATGCTGGTCACCAAAGAATAACCATGAGCGTCCTTCAGCTTTATTTGCTGCACGCTCTTCAATAAATGAACGGAATGGTGCGATACCGGTTCCTGGACCTACCATAATGATGTCTACATCTTGGGAATCTGGTAAATGGAAATGTTTATTCGCCTGTACAAAGACTGGGATTGTATCTCCCTCTTGAACACGCTCTGCACATTGAACAGAACATACCCCTTTGCGGTCACGACCATGCGCTGTGTAACGAACGGCACCAATTGTCAAATGTACTTCATCTGGATGTGCAGCAAGACTGCTTGCAATTGAGTACAGTCGAGGTGGCATTTTTCTTAATAAGGAGACGATTTCTTGGGCAGAAGCCTTCCACGGGCCAAAATCGCGTAGCAAATCAAGTAAATCTCGCCCATCACAATATTCTTTCACTTGGTCAGTATTTGCCACTAGTTCTTGTAATGCCTCGTTCTCGGTAAAAGCTGCTGCTTGTTGAAGAATCTTTTTCGTGAGGAGTGTAATTTCAAGGTACGTAGTTAATGCCTCCTTAAGTGGCAATGTCTCACCTTTCCTACTTACGGTTACAACCTCATTCTCATCCCATTTCATTTCTTCAAGTAGTGTTGTGACAAGTTCTGGATCATTTGTAGGGACAACGCCAAGTGCATCACCCGGTACATATGAAAGACCTGACCCTTTTAATGACAATTCAATATGCCTTGTTTCTTTATTGGAACCTTCACCATTTAAATTAACATTCTTAAGAACTTTCGCTTGGAATGGGTTCGTTCTTGAAAAAGGTACAACTGGCTTATCATTCTTCAGATTATCTATCGTATCTTGCATGTCTCTTAACCTCCAAACAAATTATATATAATAAAGATAACACAGTGTAAAGAGCAGGTTTGTATTATCACATATCGAGTATTTCAACAAATCAGACCTGTTTTAAGGTCATTTTATCATACTATTCATTATAGTGTCTTTTTTTATATCTTACGTTTTAAAAACTTTTACGGGAACCAATTTTGTATAGAGTTTTATATGATCATAAAATAAGTTAATCCACCATATACACATTAACATATAACATTTACATTTTCCTTTATTTTATAATTGTGCCCTAACTTCATTATTTGTTTCTTCTCTCCGCTTTTCACACGTTCTACCCAAATAGCGTCTCCCTTACATTACCATTGTTATTCTTTCATGATACCCTCATCAAATTCTCATCTTTCTTTAACTAGATTTTAAGATTGTAAATTTACTATGAAGATAAGATAAAAAATGAAAAGGGAAGGCGGATTGAATATGGCTATTGAAATTTTCAGCCGAAGAGAGCAAAAGTATTTAATAACCAGATTTCAGTATGAGGCGTTAGTTGATTTAATGTCACCCTATATGCGTTACGATAAATTCGGTAACGCAGGAAGGTATACCGTGACTAGTCTATATTTTGATAATGACGAACGGCAAATTTATTTTGAAACAAAGAACAAGCTGAAGTTTAGACAAAAACTGAGGCTACGCATTTATGGTGAGACCGATATGAATGGGACTGCCTTTTTTGAGGTTAAGCAAAAGCATCGTAATGTCGTGAATAAAAGAAGAACAGCTATCCCTCTTATGGAGGCATATCGTTATATCAATAAACCAAGTAATGCTTCTTTATATAATTATCAGACTTCTAATCAACAAATCTTTAAGGAAATAGATTACTTCCGAAAATATTACAAGTTACTCCCTGAAATGGTGGTAAGCTATGACCGCCAAGCGTTTCATTGTGTCACTGACCCTGATTTACGAGTGACTTTTGATTTGAACTTACGCTGTCGCGATGAGGATTTAAATATTGAAAACGGTCCGTATGGCAAACATTTTATTGACCCAAACCTCGTTGTGCTTGAAGTCAAAGTAACTCATAGTGTGCCGTTATGGTTAACTCGAATTCTTCAGGATTTAGACTGTGAACAGAGAAGTGCTTCAAAATTTTGTACAAGTGCAGAGTTATTAAAAGGGGAACTTGTCTCTAAAAAAATAATGAATGAAAACGTAATGATAGGAGTCGGATAAAGATGGATTTATTGTTAAATGGTCAAGCAGAAGAATCATCAATTTTCATGACGATAGTGGCTATGGCAACCGCTGCAATCTTGAGTTTAGCCATTACAAAAATATATCAGATAACATTTAGCGGTGAGCGTTATTCACAATCGTTTGTTCATACCATCATCATCATGAGTGTAGTCGTTTCAGTTGTCATGAACGTCGTTAGTAATAATGCCGGAGTTGCTTTTGGATTATTCGCGATTTTTTCATTGATCAGGTTCCGAAGTGCTGTAACGGACGCAAAGGATATTGCTTATATCTTCTTCGGACTTTGTGTCGGCATGACAGCTGGATTATATCAAATTGGGTTAGCCATTGTATTGACGGTTTTCTCATGTTTCGTGCTGTATTTATTATATAAATACGATTACGGTAAAGGAAAAGACACCCAAATACTAAAAATAACCGTACCTGAAAATTTAAATTATGAGGATTTATTTAAAGATATTTTAGGAAAAATATACAGTACATCATGCGTTGCGCCAAGTTGAAACAACAAACCTTGGCACGATGATCTTATACACATTCTCGATTCGAAATAAAGTATCGACGAGGGAACAAGATTTATTAAATGAAATTCGTGAAAGAAATGCTAATTTAAAGGTTTCTCTCTCCTATTTGCAAACAATAAAGTAAGAAAGTACGGGCCATGGAATTCTCCATGGCCCTGTATCATCTACGGATTACTTATTGTTGAACATTAACATATCTGGATTAAACTCTTCTGAAACTTCTGTTGCAAATTGTAGGTTATTTTTAACAGGATTTTTGTCATTTTTCATATTCGTTACGGTCTGTTGAACGGTTGTATAACCACTTTGTATTTTCTTTCCAATATTTTTATTTCTACCACCTATTATCCCCATGATGGTTACAGCTATCATAGAAATAAGAATCCAGCCAGTATTACTCCGTTTTCTTGTAAATGTACGAAGTGATTTGTGGTTACCTAACCCTTCCATTGCTGATGAAACTATCTGCATGTACTTCATACATATCCCCTTTCAAAAAAGAAACCTACAGTCCTATTTTGTGTGGGAAAGAGAAAATTATAGGAGGAAAATTTTCAACTCAGTGCTTCTTACTGAACATAAAGGATTCTTACACAGTCCTATCGGCTTTTATATACTTTTTACCTTATACATCTACACACTGATTACCAATCAGTACCATGGACTTCAAAAGTACTTGAAGTTTTTTTAGTTGAATACGCTACAAAAAAACGCCAAACATAGAATACGTTTGACGTCTTTTTTTAATTAATATCTTAATCCATGACCAAGTTTGTATACATTACCATCGCTATCCTTATAGGCATAGCTTAGTCCTGCTGGCATGTATTTATCTTTGTCATAACCTGGTACGTCGTTTCTTGATACACTTTCACCATTTTGATAAACAGCAATTACTTCTTCACTTGCTGGTAATGTTAAAGGTAATACACCTGTTGGTTGGTAGTTTCCTGCCATTACCTCGAATTGTGCATTAAAGAATGTGTCGTATCCAGCGATTAGAGCATCTGCCATAGGTTCAATATTTCCAAGAATCCATGGTAATACGAAATTCACGCTCATGATTACTTTTCCACCGCGGCTATGGATATTGTCTGCTACTTCTCTTAGGTGATTCATACCAGTTAATGTTGTCTCATGATATAAAGCACCATCTAATGCACTGTTCACCTTATCTTCACATAACTCAAGCTCTAACAGTCCTGGTGTTGCATTGAAATAGGCACCTGACTTCGGATGTAAAAATAAAATAGCTGTATCTGCTTCTTCATAGTTATCTGTTAAGGTAAATAGTCCAAGGTCTTCTGCTTGGCTTCTCGCTTGCTTCGTGAATTTATCTGCTTTCCCTTGTTCCTTATGGAATGCTTCCACATAAACCTTTTTACCTTCTAACTTAGCAGGTGTTAAAGGCAAAGTTTGATCCGAGTTCTTAAGTACAGTTACAGATTTTTTATGTGCCTCATATGCAGCATCCCAATGTTCAGATGTACCAATAACCTCCGTAGCTTTTTCCGGTGCATTGTACGTGCGGTCATCAAATAGACCAAGGGTAAACATTTCTGTTAGCAGTCTTACATTTGCTTCGTTGATACGTTTTTCGCTAATCCAACCTTTGCTGATCGCCATTTTAAGATTTTCTATATCGTTCGTATCGGCTACTAGGTCTGTACCTGCATTAATAGCTTTTGCAAAGCGTTCTGCTTCACTGCTATTTTCCATACCCCAGCTCATTTTATTAACAATTCCACTGTCACTATTGATATAGCCTTTGAATCCAAGTTCTCCACGAAGAATATGTTGTAAGAAATAGTGGTTAAATGTAAAACCAACTTCTTCGAATGGGATGTCTTCTCCCTCGAATTCTTGTACTACACTCTTCTTAATGCTAGGAATTGAATAATACGGCATGATAGAAGATGTACCATGTTCGACTGCTGCTCTAAATGGAGGTAAATGGTACTTCTCTAAGCTTCCTGGTGTAGGATATAGATTCCATTTTCCTTCTTCATAATGGGGGTCAAACCCGTTCTCTCTCGCTCCACCGCCTGGGAAATGCTTCGTAGTCATAGCGATACTATGCTTTCCAAGTGTTTCTCCTTGGAATTCATCAATAATTCTACCAATTGCATCTGAAATAAATTCAGGATCTTCACCGAATGTACCATATGTACGTTGCCATCTTGGGTCTGTCACCACATCGGCCATATACATATACCCTTTTCTTATACCAGTCGCATCCCACTCTTTGCGTGCGATTTCGGCAAATTGGCTAATTAATGATGCATCGCCACCGTTTTTAATATCCCCTTGTGCTGCTGCAGCAAGCCCTAATGTTCCTGGCCAAGTAGAAAAAATCCCTGCTGCATCATTCATACCGAAGACTGGTTCTGCGTTCTCATTTCTTGAGTTTGATGCAATGATGACTGGGATACCAAGGCGTGTTCCTTCAGCTACTTCATTCATCTTATTTATCCATTCAGCCATTTCAGCCGGGCTAAAGTTATCTCTTAAAATAAAATGGCGTAAGTGCATGTTTTCAATAGTATGAGTTGTTCCATACATTTTTGAGATAGCAAAAATGTTTTCACCTTTTTCAACAATCGCTTCGTCTAGCACTCCATCATGACTCGTTTTGCTCTTATCTTCTTGTGAAAGACCCATTCTACGGGTATTAATAAGCATCATACCGATCTTTTCATCTATGTTCATTAATGAAACAAGGTTTTCGGCACGTTCTTTGGGACTCAAGCGCCAATCCTCATAAGGATCGAGCTTTCCGTTGTTATTTAAATCTTTAAATTTCAAATCATTAACTTCAATGATATTCTTTACTCTAACTTCTAAATTGGGTTGCTTTTCATTATGTTGCAATTGAATGCCTCCTTTGGTGCCAACTATTAGTATGGTCCCTAGTACTCATGTTTTATATTATCAACTTCACACGCTTTCCACACCCATTATTGCTGACTTTTATATAATATTGGGTACATACTCATGATTTATTTCTTTTGGATGAAATACACTAACGAAAATAAGCACATGAATTAATCATGCGCCTGTTCTTCTTTGTGTATGCCTTCCCTATACTCCGTTGCTGTCATGCCTTTTACTTCTTTAAAGACTTTACAAAAGTAGTTATAGCTGCTAAACCCTACTTCTATCCCAATTTCGGTAATCGATAACCGCCCTTGCCCAAGTAAGAAGGTAGCCTCCTCTATTCTCTTTTTATGAATATAGTCGACAACACTTATATTCATTTCACTTTTGAATTTCTTTGCAAGATAGGATCTATTCACTCCAATTTCATCTGCTATCATTTGTAGGCTAATGGGTTCCTTGAAGTAAAGATTTATATACACTAATGCCTTCCTTACGATTGAACTATGACCTTTAACAGCAAAATTCTGAACTGCTTCACAATATTCTTCTATCATACTGAGAGCAATCGAATCTAAATCTGACATTGCCACAGACTCTTCAATCTTACGTGCGAATTTATCTGATATTGCATGTACATATTGTGGCTCAACCCCGCCTCTAGCCGAAGCCATCCTCATCATCGTATTTAATGAGAGAGTGATATTTTTTTTCGCACGCAAAGGATTACCTGGAACTCTATATAAAAAATCACCCGTAAACTCTATCATTGCTTTTATTGCATTTTCCTTATCGCCTACCTCAATGTAATGTAAAAGGATCTTTTCTTTCTCATACCTCATTTTAATATCAAAACCACTCTCATCAAAATCCTGTGGCTGTATAGTTGAGTGATGCTGAGCATTACGATTTTTTACCGTTACTATATGTGATTCTACATGAGGGTGTTTGAAGATATTCACTAACAAATCGCCAACCGCTAGATAGTAATGTGCTAAATACGCTAATGATTGATAGAAAGTTGTAAGTGGTTTTATCCATGTATGCTCAAGGTCATTGCTTTTCAATATATTCCAGATAAAATCATCCGTAACCTTTTCATTTAAGAAGGGGCCAACCGAAACAATTCCTCTAAAAACATCTTCTTCATATAAAGGCACGGCAAGATACGAAAGTTGAAAAGAATTTGTATGAAAACAAAAGCTATTGGTTGGAGACTCTTTTAATGTAACTAGAAGCTCTTGAAGCATTATTTTTTGGGCATCAGAGATTATGAGGGGATCATTGTCATTTGAAATGTGAAAAACGGTCTGAAAGTGTTCATCAATCACCTGTACATCTATATGAAACGTATTCTTAATTAACCAACATTTGCTCAAAAGCTCGTCCATTTTACAAACCTACTCCTACTAATTTGGATATGTACATCATAGCAAATATATAAAAGGACAACCAACTGGGGCTAGCCTAGTTATTCATACATGTTCGTTCATGCATTCCTTCTACTTCTGTTAGTAATTCCATCCAAAATAAAGAGACCATCTAAGGTCTCTTCAGAGTGTAGACAAAGTCAGTACTGACTTTGTCTACACGATTTTTCACAGTATATCTAAAAAGAAATTACTTTCCCCAGACTGTCTTGAAAACGGTTGTCAGACAAGGCGCGCAGTCGATCGAAGACGCGAATAGAAGTTACCTTCATGAGCGGACGAGAGAGGCAAGCAACGCAGTATGCGAGCGTTTGTCAACAGTCTGAAGTGACCATCTAAGGTCTCTTATCTACTCTTAACAAGTAATTCGACTGCTTCTTTAACTAGTTCCTCTGTATTTTCACCTTTTTCATCAGCATCACGTACACATGCAACTAGGTTTGAGCTAACCACGACACCAATCGTACGATCAATCGCAGTTCGGGCTGCTGATAACTGGGTGATTACATCCTTACAGTCCTTGTTTTCTTCCATCATGCGTAATATACCGCGTAATTGTCCTTCAATTCGTTTGACTCGGTTTTTCATCTTTTCATCGTAATTCATAAAATAGCCCCCTTTCTAGTAGGGAATGTACCTTTTACTCACATTGTTTAGTTAGCAAACAATCGCCGCTTACTGTGTATCCACTAACTTGAAATCCATTACGTTTAAGAATTCTTATTGCAATATTTCTTTCTAGTTTTGTTGCTGCAACAACATGAACTTGCTTCTCAGGAATTTCATAACAGTATCTTTCTAAATATGCCACAGGTATATTTAGAGAGTTTTCTATTACATCTTTGTATGAAATATTATAGTCTCTTACGTCTATAACCTCAATATTCGTTGTATCAACTGTTAATGCGTCCTTGTAGTGTATTCCAAATACAGGAGAGTATCTCTTATATAATTCCCATAATACAAATAGTATCAAAAGACTAAGCAAAATCAATAGCATAAAACCCTCCATTATAATAAGTAAGGAAACACCTATAGATACATTTTATACCCATTTGGGTATTAAAATAAACAAGTAACTATCTTTGACATTATACTATTTTGTTATTTTACAGAATATCCATCCAAATCTTACTAGCAGTAGCAGCAATTAAAACTGCAAGGATAATTTGTAATACTTTCGTATTCATTTTCTTACCTGCAATCGCTCCTAGTGGTGATGCGATTAAACTTGCCACAATCATGATTACCGCTGGCACATACTCTACTTGGCCAGTTGTAATTTTTCCAATAGTAGACCCGATTGAAGAGATAAATGTAATAGCTAATGAAGAGGCAATTGTCATTCTTGTCGGGATTTTAAGAACAACGAGCATAATCGGGACAAGTAAGAATGCACCTGCTGCTCCTACAATCCCTGCACCTACCCCCACAATTAAGGCAAGGGTTGCGGCTAGCCATTTATTAAATACAACTTGGTCAAACGGGATATCATCCACATTTTTCTTTGGAACAAACATCATGACAGCAGCTATTAATGCTAGTAAACCATACACCACATTAATGCCACCTTCTGACATATATTTTGATCCAAACCCACCAACAAAACTACCAATCAATATGCTTATCCCCATATATAAAATAAGTGTTTTATTCAAATAGCCACCCTTACGGTAAGCCCATACTCCACCTATGGTTGCAAAGAATACTTGGACCGCACTGATTCCTGATACTTCATGTGCACTAAAAGCAGCTACCCCAAATAGAGGTGGAATATATAATAGCATCGGATATTTAATTATGGATCCACCGATACCTAACATACCCGAAATGTAGGAACCGATAAAACCGATTAAAAAGATTGTAATGATAAATGCAAAATCCATGGTTTCGTTAGCCTCCTTCTAAGGAAAAGGGAACCAGTAGTGGTCCCCTTATTGTTTAGCCCTTTTTAATCCAGAACTTCAGTACATCATTTTCTTCTTCATGCTTAACTAGTTCATGACCACCTGACTTAGCCCAAGCAGATAGATCATTTTTAGCACCTTTATCAGTTGCATGAATTTCTAGAATGTCACCTGACTCTAAATCATTCATTGCTTTTTTCGTTTTTACAATCGGCATAGGACATGCGAGTCCTTTTGCATCTAACACTTTTGCTATATCCATACGTTCATTGCCTCCGTTTAAAAAGTAATTTTTATTAACGAACCGCACAGCGGTTTGGTCCAATTTCCATTTCACGTTGTTGTTCGTCATCTGGAGAAATCTTCCCCATATTGGTTTCACGAATTTCTTGATATGCATTTGGCTGTGGTGGTAGACTTTCAGTTACCATTTTTCTAAATTCAGCTTCGTCTTCAATGGTAAGACCATGGTTTTTCGCAAACAGTGTTCCTAACTTTTCAGATACACTTCCATCCTCATTTAGTTCGTCTATGATCATGAAGTGTGCTGGTAACACGATTAGTTCATTTGATAAATCTCTATAGCGATTGTAAAGAGTTTCCCTTAGATCTCCTACCCAATCTTGTGCTAATCCCGCAAGGTCAGGTCTTCCGATTGAATCAATGAACAAGATATCACCTGATAGTAGGTATTTCTCATCCACAACGAATGAGGTTGAACCAATTGTGTGACCAGGGGAATACAAGGCTTGAATAGTAATAGTTGTATTTCCGATCATTACATCCTGACCACCCTCTAAAGCTGCATACTCAAATGTTACTTCTGTTGCATCTTTAGGCGGTAACCAATAAGTTGCATTTGTATGTTGAGCAATCTTTCTTCCACCCGAAATATGGTCGGCATGTAAATGAGTATCAAAAACATGTGTGATCTTCGCATCAATACTTGCCGCGAAATCAAGATATATATCAGTCATACGTGTTGCATCAATAATGGCTGCTTCGCCATTTGAGACGACCATATATGAAAGACAGCCTTTTCCAATTCGTACGAACTGATAGACCTCTCCTCCATCTTTTAAATCACCTACTTTAACTGGCTCTAAATGCTCACTCCAAGCCTTCATTCCACCCTTAAGGTAGGAAACAGTGAGACCCGCCTCCGAAAGCATTTCTGCAACCATGATAGAAGATCCCTCTTTCGCACAAACAACAAGAATATCTTTATCCTTAGGTAGTTTTTCAAGAATTTCTTCAACACCATCTAGTAATTCAAAATAAGGAATATTGAAATAGTCAAAGTTATGCCCTTCAATTTTCCAATCATTAAAATCACTCTCATTACGCACATCTAAAATAAATAGTGGTTTTTTATCGAATACCTTTTTGGTGACATCTTTTGAAGTCATTACATGAACTGTCATTTCTAAAATTACCCCCTACCGTATATTTTAACTTAAAAATTTTTATGATATTTAAGCTTATTTATTTGTTACACCAGTTGTTTCTCCTGACCATTTACTCATTCCTGGAACAACATTAATGACATTTGTAAAGCCCTTTTCTGTTAATTTTTGAGACGCTAAATCACTTCGGCTGCCAGTACGGCATACAACATAGATTTCTTGATCTTTTTTTAGTTCATTGACTCTTTCTTCTAATTCTCCTAATGGAATGGAGATTGCTCCTGGTATATGATTGAACGCATATTCAGCTGCTTCGCGTACATCAAGTACAAGAATTTCTTTCCCAGATGCGATAGTAGTTTCTAATTCCTCATTCGAAACAACAGCAGAATGATTCTTTTCTATAGCTTCTTCACCACTTGCTTTACGAATATAATGCTTTAATACTTCTCCCTCTTCTATCGTTCCAAGGTATTGATGACCAGTACTCTCAGCCCAGGCTTTGAGATCTGCTTTTGATCCTTTATCAGTAGCTTGAACTTCTAAAACCTGACCGCCTTCTAAATGATTGATTGCCTTTTTTGTCTTAACAATTGGCATTGGGCATGCTAATCCCTTTGCATCTAACATATGATTCGTTTTTAATGATTCCATTTTCGTACCTCCTACAAATTAATTATCTCCAGGCGCTTACTCCGCCTTTTACATTTGTTATATTTTTAAAGCCCAATTTTTTTAGTAGTTTACTTGCTTTTTGACTTCTCATACCACTTTGGCAAATCACAACTACCTCTTTCTCCTTAGAAAGTTCATTTGCCTTTTGAGAAAGCTGATGAAGTGGCATATTTTTAAACCCTTTAATATGGTAGCCCTTGAACTCCCCAGGCGTACGAACATCAATAAATTGTTTCTCTTTTTTCGTTAATTCACTTTTGAGTTCTGCAGTTGTTATATTACGAATTCCTTTTGTTGGAATAAAACGTTGTACGATAAAAATCACAATTAGTGCAAAGAGGATATAATTGATATAATCCATGTGCAATTCCCCCTACTTTGAATTTAGATAAATAAGTTTACATTCCCATCTTCGGCATCTGCTAAATATGCAGCGACTCCCGCTAATTCAATGTTATCTAACAATTCTTCTTCTTTTAAACCAAGTAAATCCATCGTCATCGTACATGCTACAAGTTTAATATCTTGTTCTTGAGCCATTTCAATAAGCTGTGGCAATGTAAGAGCATTATGCTTCTTTATAACATCCTTAATCATCTTAGGTCCCATACCAGCCATATTCATTTTTGAAAGGCCGAGCTTATTTGCTCCTTTTGGCATCATTTTCGCAAACATTTTTTCAATGAAGCCTTTGTCGATCTTCATGTCCTCATCTTTACGTAATGCATTTAATCCCCAGAACGTGTGGAAGATGGTAACTTCATGATCATAAGCAGCCGCACCATTTGCAATGATATAAGCAGCCATTGCTTTGTCATAATCTCCACTAAATAATACGATAGTCGTTTTTTTTGTTTCAGTCATTATCTATTTTCCTCCCTTTTATTATCCTTTTTTAATGTAAAACTTTAGAATGTCGTTTTCTTCTTTGATATTCACTAGTTCATGTCCAGTAGATGCGGTCCAAGCTGTAAGATCACTTTTTGCACCTTTATCAGTTGCAAGAACTTCTACTATCTGACCAGGCTCAAGTCCGTCGATTGCCTTCTTTGTTTTTACGATTGGCATTGGACAAGCTAAGCCCTTAGCATCTACTACTTTATCTATGTTCATTTTGCATTCCTCCAAGCTTTTTTACCATTACCCCTATAGGTATATTAAGATTTAAAAATAAAAATGGGTGTCACCCAGTTAGTGTTTAGTGGTGTGATTACACTCACAAGACTTATAATATACCCCAGTAGGTATATTGTCAACACGTAAGTTGGAAAATGTGCATTTATAATAGACAACCGCAATAAAAAGAGGCTCGGATTGTAACCGAGCCTTCAGAGTGTAGACAAAGTCAGTACTGACTTTGTCTACACGATTTTTCACAGTATATCTAAAAAGAAATTACTTTCCCCAGACTGTCTTGAAAACGGTTGTCAGACAAGGCGCGCAGTCGATCGAAGACGCGAATAGAAGTTACCTTCATGAGCGGACGAGAGAGGCAAGCAACGCAGTATGCGAGCGTTTGTCAACAGTCTGGAGGCTCGGATTGTAACCGAGCCTTCTACTACTTATATAACCCATACGTGCTACTAACATCCTGAATAAAAATGATTCCGTTTCCTGGCTCATCAATTTTCAGCCTTTTTCTAATTGAGGTTACAATTTCTTCTGTACCAGTTGTTTCAGAGAGGATTAATACAATTTCTTTTTCAGGCTCTATATCCATAGCAAATAATTTGCTCGTTTCATGAATCCCTGATCCTCTTCCATTTATAATCGTTCCGCCCTTCGAACCCGCTTCGGTTGCAGCATCAATAACGTCCTCACCATTTCCCTTTTCCACAATTACCGTGATTGCATGATACATGCTGTTCGCCACCCCGCTTCCGTGATTATCATGTATTTCTTTATGACTGCTAGCTCCAATTACTGTACACACTGGTATAGTAAATGCGATGCCATGATGTTTTTTAATAAATTTAAACTTTTTATCAAGTTGTTCGATTGCTTGAATTGCCGTCATTTTATTTGAAATCATGATGACAATCTCTTTCCGAACGTCATTTATCGCTAATAATTCCAAGAGGCGGCTTTTTATTGTACCTTTTCCCAACAATACTGTTCCACCTGAAATACCATGTTTCTTAGCAGTTTGTACTACCTTACTTCCTAATCCGAAGTCAACAATTACACAAACTAGTTCTAATTCGGTAATTTCAGAATCAATGGACATCCTTCACCATGCCTCCTTTTCTTGATTTATATTTAAAGACAAAACCTACAATCTGCAATGTAATAAGTGGAGTTAATGCTACCATGGCAATCATTCCAAATCCGTCAATTAGTACATTTGCCCCGTCGATCGCCTCCGCCGCACCCTGTACGAATGCCAAAATGAAGGTTGCCGTCATTGGGCCGGAAGCAACCCCCCCTGAATCGAAAGCAATCCCAACGAATAACTTTGGTACGAAATACGTCATAGCTATTGCAATAAGATATCCTGGCAATAGATAATGCCATAATTGAAGTTCGGGGATTAGTATTCTGACCATAGATAAGGCTACCGCAAGGCCCACTCCAATACAAAGTGAAAACATCACGACTTTTCTTCTCACATATCCACTTGTAACATCTTCAATCTGATGTGTTAATACATGCACCGCTGGTTCTGCGAGTATTGTCACTATCCCAAGGACAAAAGCTATAATTACAACGTATGCTTTATTATCTAAGGATGCGATAGAATATCCTATAGAAGTTCCAACTTGCATAAAGCCAGCATTTACACCAACTAAAAACAAGACAAGCCCCACAAAAGTAAAGAAGATACCAACTAAAATTTTTCTAACTGCCTTTCTTGACATTTTAAATGAAATCTTTTGAAATACAAGGAAAATCACCAACATAGGTACAAGGGCCATGATAATTTCTTGAGCTATGATTGGGATTTCGTGAAAAAATGGACCAAATATTGAAAGTGAACCCTCATCATGTGGTTCTAGACTTCCTGAAATCTTATCTGTTTTCATAATAATATTCATAATCATAACAGCGATAATAGCTCCAGTTGATGCAATGGCAACAAGGCCAAAACTATCTTTTTCAGAGGCTTTGCTATCCTTCTTAAGTGTGGAAACGCCTAATGCAAGTGCTAATATAAATGGGACGGTTAACGCACCCGTTGTCGCACCTGATGCATCAAAGGAGATGGCTAAAAATTCTGGAGAAGTAAATAAGGCGAGAACTAAGATGATGAAGTACAAAATAGAAAGTATCTTATACAATGGAACATTGTACACAATTCTAGCAAGCCCTAATGCAATTAACGCTCCAATACCTATCGAAACGACAATCACAATACTTGTTTTGGAGATTAACCCTGACGTAACTAAATCAACCTGACCTGCTAAAATGTGTAGATCGGGTTCGGCAATAGAGATGAAAAATCCTAGTAACAATCCGGCTCCGATCACAATCAAGATTTTATTTGATTTAGCTATTCCTTTTCCCATTGTTTGACCAATAGGTGTGATCCCGATATCTACACCAAATAAAAAAATGGATAATCCCACGATAATCACGATGGCTCCAATAATGAACCTGATAAGTAACATTGAATCTAGAGGGGCTAAGGTAAAGTTTAAAATCAATACCATCACTGTTATAGGAATTACGGCATACAGTACTTCTTTTAATTTTGCAGCTAACACGTTCAATTTAAATCATTCCTTTCTATATTAAATATATCTATCAAACTTTATTACTTTCAGTCTCGATAATTACAGATGGACTAGTTACCTCCATCTGAAAGAGACTTAATATTGAAAATAATTAACACGGAATAAATCACAATGTAATGTTACTTAACTATATTTTATTTGATATTATGTAACATCTCAATTGATAAGACTTTTATTTTTTAATTTTTTTTAATGGTTTTATAAAAGTTGTAGGAGAAAGGTTACGAAGTATTCATTCACTTCTTGAATTAATAAATATTTAATAGGTTACTAGATGCTGATAAGAATAAAAGCCCTACCTTTATTCTTAAATAGATATGGTGGGTGTAAGACAATCTTATTGAAGTCCAAATAAAAAGACCTCGGGAGAACAAACTTCCGAGGTCAAATTAGGTACGTTTAGTTTTTTTGCTTTTATGATTAACAATATTTCTTTATCTATATCTTAAAGCCAGCCCTTTTAAGAAATTCCTAGCATACCTATCGCCACATTCCATGTAATTCTTATGTCCTTTTTTTCGTAACAACGCACCTAATTCACTTTTCGTAATCCTTACTCCTGCTTCGTCTAGTATCTCAATGATATCCTCGGTAGTTAAGCTAAGTGCTATTTTTAATTTCTTGAGGAGAATGTTATTCACTGGTTCTTTAGAGAGTGGTGGTCTTTCAGGCTGACCAGGTTTTGGATCTTGCTTTCCTCTTTTAAAGGTAATGAAGCCATTTAAAAATAGCTCTAGGTCCCTATTATTGATATGTATTATATCCTCATCTTCCTCAAAGTCAAAATCATCGTCATCCTCATAATCATAATCGTCCTTTGGTTTTGTGAGGATTTTTTTCACATCGTCAATTGTTACGTCTATGCCACCTAAATTAAAAATTCTCACCATATCAATGTCCTTTATATCTAATGCATATCTTAGCCTAATTAAAATATCATTATTATTCATTTTTAACCCTCCGCTAAATGGAACAGGGACGTTTTTTGCTACTTATTTTAAGCATAAAAATCGTCCCCGTTTATATCATTAATTTTTCTTATTGTATTATTTGCTATACATAGCATACATCACGAATAATAAATTCAGAATAAAGTAGTATGTAGGAAAACACGATTATATTGTGTAAATTCACTTATCTCACTATACAAAATAGATAAATCAAGGTCAACATAGAAGGCACGTGTACATTGAAATATCTTTTACAATATTTCACAGAATAGTGACGATTTAGTTGTAAATACTATATTTCGTGTACTATGCTAACCCACCCTCATCCATAAAAACGGGTGAGCATTTCTTTTGTGATAACTATGTGAAAAGATTACTATTGAATAATAATAACTAAGCCAATTCCATTGACATAAAATTCATTGTCTATATAATAATTAGTATAAACAAGTAATAATTATAGATTTTTTAGTCAATAATACTAATAATCTATTTTTAAATAATAACAATTTGGAGGAATTTACTATGTCACTTATAGGAAAAGAAGTACAACCATTCACAGCACAAGCATACCATGCAGGTTCAGGTGAATTCATTGAGGTTTCTCAAGAAAATTTAAAAGGCCAATGGAGTATTTTTTGCTTTTACCCAGCTGATTTTACATTCGTTTGTCCTACTGAACTTGAGGATCTTCAAAACCAATATGCAACATTAAAAGAATTAGGTGTTGAAGTTTATTCTGTATCTACAGATACTCATTTTACACATAAGGCATGGCATGATCATTCAGATGCAATCAGCAAACTTCAGTATATTATGATCGGTGACCCTTCACAAAGAATTACACGTATCTTCGACGTACTAGACGAAGAAGCAGGTCTTGCAGATCGCGGAACTTTCATCATTGATCCAGACGGTGTTGTACAAGCACTTGAAATTAATGCTGGTGGTATTGGCCGTGATGCAAGTACTCTTGTTAACAAGATCAAAGCTGCACAATATGTTCGTAACAATCCAGGTGAAGTATGCCCGGCTAAATGGGAAGAAGGCGGCGAAACTCTTAAGCCAAGTCTAGACCTTGTCGGTAAAATTTAAGGGGTGCTATAAATGGTATTAGATGCTGATATTAAGCAACAATTGAACCAATATCTTCAGCTTTTAGAAAACGATATTCTGCTTAAAGTTAGCGCTGGCTCCGATGATGTATCAAAGGACATGTTGTCACTCGTTGATGAGTTGACAGCCATGTCATCTAAAATTAAGGTTGAGAAATCCACGTTGGAGAGAACACCTAGTTTTAGTGTGAATCGTATAGGTGAAGATACTGGTATAACTTTTGCTGGTATTCCTCTTGGACATGAATTTACATCATTAGTCTTGGCTCTCTTACAGGTAAGCGGAAGAGCTCCAAAGGTTGATCAAAAGCTTATTGATCAGATTAAGAACATTAAGGGCAACTATCACTTTGAATCTTATATTAGTCTAAGTTGCCACAACTGTCCTGATGTTGTACAAGCATTAAACGTAATGAGTGTACTTAACCCAGGCATTACACATACAATGATTGACGGTGCTGCTTTTAAAGAAGAAATTGAAAGCAAAGATATCATGGCAGTACCAACTGTATTTCTAAATGGGAATTCATTTGGCAGCGGTCGTATGTCATTAGAGGAAATCCTTTCAAAAGTAGGAAGTACTCCAGATGCATCAGAGTTTGCTGAAAAAGATCCATTCGATGTTCTAGTTGTTGGGGGCGGACCTGCTGGTGCAAGTGCAGCAATCTATGCAGCACGTAAAGGCATTCGTACTGGTATTGTTGCTGAACGCTTTGGCGGCCAAATTATGGATACACTTGGCATTGAGAACTTTATCAGTGTTAAGTACACTGAAGGACCTAAGCTTGCAGCAAGCCTTGAAGAACATGTAAAAGAATACGATGTTGATGTAATGAACCTACAGCGCGCGAAACGTATTGAAAAGAAAGACTTCGTAGAAATTGAATTAGAAAACGGTGCTATTTTAAAAAGTAAAACCGTTATCCTTTCAACTGGTGCCCGTTGGAGAAATGTAAATGTTCCAGGTGAAGCGGAGTTCAAAAACAAAGGTGTAGCATATTGCCCACATTGTGATGGACCATTGTTTGCAGGTAAAGACGTTGCTGTAATTGGTGGCGGTAATTCTGGTGTTGAGGCTGCAATTGACCTTGCAGGTATCGTGAAGAGTGTAACAGTAATTGAATATAATTCAGAGCTAAAAGCTGACACTGTACTTCAGGATCGTCTTTTCAGTCTTCCTAATGTTACGGTTATTAAAAATGCCCAAACAAAAGAAATTACCGGTACTGACAAAGTTAATGGTATTACTTATGTTGATCGTGATACTGAAAAAGAACATCATATCGAGCTACAAGGTGTATTTGTTCAAATTGGTCTTGTACCAAATACCGATTGGCTTGGTGATTCAATCGAACGAACAAGAACTGGTGAAATCGTTGTAGATAACCATGGTGCAACGAATATCCCTGGTGTATTTGCTGCAGGTGACTGTACGAATAGTCCATATAAGCAAATCATCATTTCTATGGGATCTGGTGCAACAGCGTCCTTAAGCGCATTTGACTACCTCATCCGAAACAACTGGGATACTGATACAAAAGCAACCGACCAGAAAACACTTGTACGTCAATAAAATATTATTCATGTCCCTTTATTACCAACCGGTAGTAAAGGGACTTTTTCATTCATTTTTGCAAAACTAAAACCCGCCATATGCAGCGAGTTTTAGTCTTACCATATTTAGTGATGATCATAATGTTGTTCTTCAGAATCTGGTAGTGTAGTTGGTACTTGCGATTCTGTACCAGGTTCAACCAGTAGAAATTGGCCCATCATGCCATCATCTTCATGGCGCAATAAATGACAGTGATACATAAGTGGATGATAAGGGTCGGCATGATCTCCGAATTCCACAACGATTCGAACCTTTGACCCGTTTGGAATAAATACGGTATCTTTTCTTCCTCTTTCGTACTCTGCAGGTTCCTTATCATTAATATCCAACACTCGGAATGCCGCATTATGAATATGAAAGTTATGAGACCAGCCAAAATTATTAATTTCCCATATTTCCGTCGAACCGGCAGGTACAACCTCATCAATTCGAGACATATCCATCAATTTGTCATTAATCTTGTTCTCCATCGTTAATTTGAATTGACGAACTCTCGCATTCTCCGGAGCCTCAATTGGTGGAACGGTTGATAGCTGGTTATCAATTGGAGCTGATTCAATCAATTCAGAAGCTGCAACTATCTTCAACAAATCGAATTCCCCATTATCTAAACCTGCGTTTCCGCTATAACTGTGGAGAATCGTTTCATCACCTGGTTCAAATTCAACAACGATTTCTGCTCGTTCACCTGGACTCAACATAATACGATCCATTGTGATTGGCTCTTGTAAAAGCCCCGCATCGTTTCCTACAAGTTTGAAAGATCTGCCATCGGTAAATCCATAATGATAGGCTCTTGCATTTGAGCCATTAAGCAAACGGAATCGAACTTGACTTGCCGTAACTTCAAGAAAAGGGTCATACGTTCCGTTTACAAGTATTTCATCACCAAGTGTACCAAATATCTCATCTTCTTTTTCTGTAAGCTGACCATCACTCGTAAACAACTTATCTTGTATTATAAGTGGTATATCATCGACACCATAATCAGAAGGAAGCTTTTTGGAATCCTCATCATCAATAATAAACATACCTGCAAGTCCACGGTACACATGCTCTGCCGTTTTGCCATGTAAGTGTGGATGGTACCATGTGGTTGCAGACGGTTGATCAATAGTCCAATATGGTGACCACGTCTCTCCTGCATCAACCATCTGATGTGGACCTCCATCCATCACAGCTGGTAATCTCATACCGTGCCAATGTAGGGTAGAAGGTTCATCCAAATTATTTGTGACATTAAAAGAAACCTTGTCCCCACGAGAAGCTCTTATTGTTGGCCCTAAATACGGACCATTGATTCCCCAAGTTTCCGCAATCTTACCTGGTAACAATTCTGTTTCTCCTGTTTGCATGCTCAATGTAAAGTTTTTTGTACCATCAGGTTCTATTGTAGGTTCGAGAAGTGGCGGGATCTTTAAAGGTTGCTCAAATTTTACCTTACCTACATTTGTTATGCCTTCATCTTTACTGCAACCTGCTGCACTAAACACAAGTAACATAATAATTAAAACTGCAAAAAATTTATGATATAATTTCAACTTTTTCCTTAACTTCCTCTCTAATCCGCTATATCGTTTCATCGTTTCTAGCCTATTTTACTACCGTTTCTACACAGTCCATTAAGAATTTTGATTTTGTCATAAAATCGACACATAATGCAACTCATTTCTACATTTTATTTACATGCGGGATAATAGAATAACCCCAAATTCAAAAGAATTGTATTTGAAGCTTTACGTAAAAATGGTTACAACGTATTTTATTTAAAGGCTGTTTTCGCAAACTTTGTTGCTTTTTACACCGTTGATTTCCGCTGCAGGTGGACGCTTTCTTACCTGTAGTCAAGTGTTTTTTATAATTATTTTTCTGTCTGAGTGATATAAAGTGTTTAATCTTTTCAACAGGCTGTTGTTCTCCGTTCCGGCGCTCGCTTTCCGCGGGCATGGCTTGAGCCTCCTCGGTAGCGAAAATCGTGCTCCCTGCGGGGTCTCAAGGCTCATGCTATTCCCGCAGGACTTTGAAATAGCTTCCTTGAAATAACCCACGCACGAAGAAAATGTGAATACATTTTCGAGGAGTCGCCACCTTCCTCTTCAATCAACATAGTTGGCACTTTATATAAAAGCAACAATCTTTTAGAAAAGAGCCTATTTAAAAAATGTGAATGTACTATTAAACTTGTCATGTACAAGTAATATACGTCATAAAACCACGCTTCTCTCAACCCTGTCAATAGGTATATCCTAGTATCTTCTACCTTCATTACCATAAAAAAACGAAAAGTGAATGCAATTTCAATTCTCCAAATCTATTAATTTTCAACAATTCAAGGAAGTTAGCATAGTAAAGAAGTTGGAGGTTCTACAAGAAGGAAAAGTCTCCCTTAAATATTACAAAATTCGGCATGTTATGATAGTGGCGTATCTTTGGTACACACAACAAGGAGGACTGAAAATGAAGAAAACCGTATTATCTATAGTAGTAGCAGGTGCCCTATTAGTAACTGGTCCACTCGCTAGTTCAGCAGAACAAGTAAGTGATTCAAAACATGTATATGAAAGTCGTTACGTCGTATCTGTCAACAACTCTACGAACTGGAATGACTTCTTTCAAAACTTATTTAAAAAATATTATACCGGGTACTCTCAAGCTCAACCAAAAGTAGAGGAACCTACAAAACCAGCTGAGGAGCCAACTGAGCCAAAGGCTGAAGAACCTGTTCAAGAGAAACCAGTTGTACAGCAGCCTGTTCCACAGCAACCCACTGAACCGAAAAACGAAAATACAAATCAGGCTTCTTATTCACTAAGTCAGTTCGAGCAAGAAGTTGTAACATT
Organism: Ferdinandcohnia sp. Marseille-Q9671; assembly: GCF_976954385.1. NCBI lineage: Bacteria > Bacillati > Bacillota > Bacilli > Caryophanales > Bacillaceae > Ferdinandcohnia > Ferdinandcohnia sp. Marseille-Q9671. The sequence continues at coordinate 318,799 of NZ_CDRJTA010000003.1, read as the reverse complement.
AACAAATAATGAACGTGCAAAATATGGCCTACAACCACTAAAGGTTGATTTAAAAGTTAGTGAAGTTGCTAGACTCAAATCTTCTGATATGAAGAATAAGGGATATTTTTCTCATACAAGCCCAACTTATGGTTCTCCGTTTGATATGATGAAGCAATTTGGTGTTCAATATCGTGCAGCCGGCGAGAATATCGCAATGGGCCAACGTTCACCACAAGAGGTTGTAACGGCTTGGATGAATAGTGAAGGTCATCGTAAAAACATTCTAAGTTCAAACTTTACTCATATTGGCGTAGGTCATGTTGAGGGGAATTATTGGACACAAATGTTTATTGGAAAATAAGTTAGTAGGTCTTTTTCAATAAAAATGCACCCAGCGAACTCGTTGGGTGCTTCTTTGATTTGATAGGAGTCTTTTCAAATACTCCTCTATGTAACTAATTTCCATCAGGGAGCCCAATACCTTTTATCAAGGCTGAGATATCATCTTCTTTTCGTAAGCTATATAATTCCCAATCAAAGACCGATTCAAACGTACCATCCGGGAACATATAACCACCATGTATAAAACCTGCCCCATCGATAAATCGTGGTATGACTTCAAGTTTATCCTCAATGGCTGCCTGTAACGTAACTAACGCAAATGGCTCTAAGGCATCAAACTTAGCATTTTTTCTTGATGAATCTATTGTAAAGTACCCTTTATGGAAACTTCGTCTAACAATATTATCACCAATAACCCTGCCTAAGTTCAAATACTCCTTACATTTAGTCGCTTTATATAAATCTATAATTGCAAATAGAGCAATCGCATCTGAACATGTTGTATCAAGATTAAGCTCTACTCCCCTGCCTGGTTCATCTCCTAATTCACCAAAGCCATTTCCTTTTGCAATCTGTCGCGCCATTCTCCAAAGATTCATATCTCCGGTATCTAAGAAAGCTCTAGAGTATGACAGTAAAAAACCACAATGGGCAAAATAACTTTTCAATTCACTACCAGCTTTTCCGTAATATCCACTTCTTTTCAATACATATCCTGTCAGATCGGTTCCATCTGTAAACATCGTTCTAAAAGAATTAATTTCCGGAATATAAGCATATTCTGCAAAACTCATTAATCCTTTATATGTCCAGTCTAGTATCTCTTTCGCTCTTTCACCAATTTCTTCAGCAATCTGCAGTTGCATCAGCGCATTTTTCCCGTAGATGGAGGTTGCTCCACCAGCACGAAGTACCTTAGCCTCTAGGGCTACCTCTCCAAATTCAGGTCCAAATTGTCTCTTTGCCCTATCACCGTACCTACTTAATGTATTTTCATCATCGTCTGTTTCATCTGTTTTCTTAGGTTGTGTAAACTGATAGGCACCTAGACCGGTCTCTTCGTCTCTTGCTAGAACAAACTGATAGGCAAGATGTTTTGCCCATTTTAATGCATCCTTGTCCCCATTCAAACGATAAAGACTGGCCGCTGCGTAGATAAGATCATTCCCCGTATTGATAAAAGATAAACCTAACGACTCACGGAAAGGGGGTCGCTGTACCAATTCATGCTTCCACACTGAACCTAGTTCTAGTCCATACTGGCCGTGCCTTCCTACATCAAGATCCTCCCAATCATACACATGAGCATTCCAAAAAGCTTTAATATACTTTGTTGTAGCCTCGGGATTCACTTCGTACATAAGCTCATAGAAGGGAAAACAATTCTTCAGTTCATGAACATACGCTTTTTCAACTGGTCCCACCGGTTCCAACGTCTTAAGATCAATAAACTTATGTCCACCCCACTGCAATAGGCCACTACTATCTACTAAATGGTCAAAATGAAATTGAATCGCATCCTTGGCTGCTGCTTTATAGGATGGTTCCTCTAGTAGATGGCTTAGAGAGGTTAATGTTCTAAATAAGTTCTGCTGAGTGGCCATATTAGAAACAACAACTTCACCCACATCAGAGAAGTTCCACTTGATTTGTTCTAACGTATCAATATTGATTCCATCACAAAACAATGGCGATGGATTTTTTCTATAGCAATCGCGTCCATTTTCTAAAACATTGTTGCAAAATTCAATTACTGCATTGATTCTAAGCTTGTCATTCTCCCATACTTCTTTATCATTTATCATTTTTGTATCGCCTTCTTTATGTAGATTTGGAATCCCTTTCGTACTGTAAAGTTTATTATAACAATTTTTTTGCATCATTTTCTAAAAAATCAAATTATAAAACAATTACATCTCAGGTCCTAGATAGAAATAGACCCCGCGGTTGTTCAAGTACGAAAGAAAATATAGGATTATTGAATTATAGAAATGTACGGGTGGGGATTGAGATGGAAGTTTATATTATTCTTACAGATACGGGCACTTTATTTACAAAAATAATTAAGAAATTCACAAAACAACCTTTAAATCATGCTTCAATATCGTTTACAAAAGATTTAGAGACCACTTATAGTTTTGGTAGAAAGAGAGCCAACAATCCTTTTATTGGGGGCTTTGTAAAAGAAAACATGAACGGTGAATTATTTCAAAGTGCCACTTGTGCGATTTATAGTCTTTCAGTTTCAGATAGTGAATATAAAAAAATGAGGGAGTTTGTCCAATATTTTGAAAAACACAAGTGTGACTATAAATATAATTTTATTGGACTATTTGGGGTATTGGTAAATAAAAAGATCATTAGAAAAAAAGCCTTCTTTTGTTCAGAATTTGTCGCAACGATACTGAATAGAGGTGGGATTAATATTACATGTAAACACCCGAGTTTAGTCAAACCTATTGATTTGGTAGATTGTAAGGATCTCGTATTACTTTATGAGGGGACGCTACATTCTTTTCTATTACAGCATGGTAATCATCCGAGCTCAAATCCTGAAGTTGGTCCTAAAGAAAAAAGTCGGAAACTCAATTTGGATACGATTTATATAAATATAGCAAGACTGTGTTTATCATTGCCAAAAAGCATGTAAATCAACAGCCTAAAACCCCACTGTTTTTATAGTGGGGATCAAGTTTTGTTGTCTTCACAGTAAGAGGCGACAATTGCCGCCATTGCTTTAGCACTTATAAGGAGGCTTTTTTCATTGATATCAAATTTAGGATGATGATGTGGATATGCTTCACCTGAATCTGGGGCGGCACCTACATAGAAAAAACATCCTGGTACTTTTTCAAGATAGTACGCAAAATCTTCTGAAGGTGGCTGTGGTGCAGTCTCCAAAACAGCTTCTACCTCTGGAATGGATGCTTGTTCAAGAGCTTGGCGAACTTGCTCCGTTACTTCTGGATCATTATATAGGACCGGATAATCATTGCTATATTCAAAGGTAGTAGTTACTCCAAAGGACTTTTCTAATCCTTCCGCAAAAGCACGCACTTGGGATTCGATGAGTTGTCGACTCTCTGGTGACATTGTTCGAACATCCCCTTCAATTGTGACTGCGTCTTTGATTACATTGAATGTACCCTTTCCATCAAAATTACCGATTGTAATCGAGGCGACATCAAAAGGGTTGATTCGGCGACTAACAATTGTTTGTAAATTCAAAACGAACGAACTTGCTGCAACAATCGCATCGTTCGCCAAATGAGGCGATGAGCCATGGCCTCCTTTCCCCTGAACAACTAATTTAAAATAAGATCTGCCTGTCTGCGTGTTTCCACTTCTGTAATAAATATGACCTGTTTTCATATTGCTCATGACATGAATTCCAATAATCGCATCAACGTTTTCAAGGACACCCGCTTTAATCATCCCAATTGCTCCACCTGGAGGACTTTCCTCTGCTGGTTGATGAATCACTATAATCGTACCTTCTAATTGGTCCTTACACTCTGCTAAGACTTGAGCTACTACCAACATGTATGCCGTATGGCCATCATGACCACAAGCATGCATAACCCCTTCGTTTTTAGATGCAAAAGGCAGACCCGTTTCTTCCTTGATTGGTAAGGCATCAAAATCAGCACGAATTGCAATCGTTTTTCCTGGTTTCGCACCTTTAATCGTAACAACCACACCACGCTCACCACCGAAGTTTGTTTCAACTGAATCCACTGGGACGTCTTTGTAAAAGTCACTGATATATTTAGCCGTTTCTTCTTCTTGGAAAGAAAGCTCTGGATGTTCATGTAAATAACGGCGAATCTCAATGATACGATCCTTTCTCTCATCCAATCTTTTCATTAATTTGTTCACTAACATTATTCAATCTCCTTTAATTTGTCTAGCCTTTGGTATACCAATTGTACCAATGAAGTTTTTCATCCACATCTACTACTCTTTTCCCTTAGAGCATAAAGAATACCTCAATAAAATAAATAATTTTCACACTAGGATATTTTTAACTATTTCTTCGAATAATACGGTCGTAAAACAATTATTGTGATAGGAGGTAAATCATGTATTTTTATAAAGAAGATTTAATAAATATTATCGTACCTGATAAGCCAGACCCTGCTGCAGCAAAGGTTCTCCAAGAAACATTAGGCGGTCGTTTTGGCGAGATGAGAACTATGATGCAATTTTTCTTTCAAAGTTCAAATTTTCGAGGAAATCAAAAACAGTTTCGCGACTTAATTAGAGGAATCTTTCTTGAGGAAATCAGCCATGTTGAACTTGTTCAAACTACCATCAATCAATTATTAAATGGAGCTGGAGAGGAAGCTGTTGGTGCCGGTGGTAGTACTGGTGCACCTTTGGAGGAAGCAATTAAGCATGCAAATCCTCATCATTTCATTATGGGAGCACAAAGCTCACTTCCTGTTGATGCTGCGGGTAATCCTTGGAATGGAAACTATGTGTATGACCATGGAAATTTAGTTGCTAATTTAATAAATAATCTTTCTTTGGAATCTACTGGTGTTCTTCAAAAGACGAGAATATATGAAATGAGTTCAAACAAAACGTTTAGGGAAACATTAGCTTTCTTAATTGTTCGTGACAATGCTCATCAAAATGCATTTGCAAAAGCTTTGGAAACACTAGGTGTTGAATGGGGTAAAATTTTCCCTGTTCCGAACTATGATATCAATAAGTATCCAGAATGTAGAAAGTATATAGAAATGGGCTTCAATAATGCACAATTCAATTTCAGATTGGATGATACAATGATGGGACAAATTTTCCAAGGGGAGTCCCCAAGCAGAGCAGATGGTGAACTTAAAGTCGTAGCACCACCAGATGGTTATCCAGTTCCTGTGTTACCAGAAATGCCAAATGAACACAGTCCTGGTATCCAAGACCTAAATAAATAACTTTTACATTCACTTCGGTCATAGAAATACGAGTCATAGTTTATGTAGCTTTACATATGAAAGAGGCATTCATCACCTTACAGATGTTGAATGCCCTTTTTGTGAAACTTTATTCCGTTAGTACAGGAGTTTTACTATATTGCTTTCCGGGATGATGGGCTGGTAACTGGCTGCCTTTTCCGAATAGACTATCTCTTAATGTGTCACCTTCATATTCTTTTCGTACAAGACCTCTTTCTTGTAAAATAGGTACAACGTGCTCTACAAAGTCCTTAAAGGTACCAGGAGTAATCGCATATGCAATGTTAAAACCATCAATCCCTGTCTCTTCTACCCAACTTTCCAAATCATCTGCAATCTGTTCTGGGCTTCCAACTGTAACAGGACCCAATCCACCAATGCCGGTATATTTTTTAATTTCATCGATCGTCCATTTTTTATCTGAATCAATTTTCGTAAAGTTCTCAACTGTAGATTGAATCGCATCATTCTTTACATATTTAAGATTTTCATTCGGTCCATATTCCGAAAAGTCAATTCCAGTCCAGCCACCGAGAAGTGCCAATGCCCCTTCATAGCTAATATGTTTTTGGTACTCATTGTACTTTTCATACGCTTCCTCTTCTGTCCGACCAACGATTGGAGTAATGCAAGCCAGTATTTTTATCTCTTCTTGTGCTCTTCCAGACTTACGTGCTTCTTCACGTAGTTTTGTGACAGATCGCTTAGCCGCATTCTTTGTCGGTGCACCGATAAAGATTAATTCAGCATGTTTGCCTGCAAAAGTACGCCCCTTCGTAGACGTTCCTGCTTGATAGAGTACTGGTGTTCTTTGTGGGGAAGGCTCGCAAAGATGGGCCCCTGGTACCTTATAATACTTCCCTTCATGCTTGATATCATGGACTTTGCTTGGGTCTGCGAAAATTCGATTCTCTTTGTCTAATAAAACAGCATCATCCTCCCAGCTGCCCTCCCACAATTTATAGCAAACTTGTAAATATTCCTCGGCAATGTCATAGCGTTCATCATGCTTAATTTGGTCTTCTAAACCCATGTTAACGGCAGCGCTTTTTAAGTAGGAAGTGACAATATTCCAGCCTACACGCCCCTTTGTGATATGATCTAGCGTAGACATCCGACGGGCAAATGTATACGGATGCTCATGGGTGACAGATGCTGTGACCCCAAAACCTAAGTGCTTTGTCACCGCCGACATTAAGGGCACAATTAGGGACGGGTCATTTACAGGTGTTTGAGTTCCTTGACGAATAGCAGCATCTCTAGAGCCTTGATACACATCATAAGGACCTAATACATCTGCTAGAAAAATAGCATCAAACCTGCCCGCTTCCAGAATCTTAGCTAGCTCTATCCAGTACTCGCTGTCTTTATAACGATGAGATTGGTCCTCTGGATGTGTCCATAACCCCGGTGATTGGTGACCTACACAGTTCATATCAAACGCATTTAAATACAATCTTTTCTTTGTCATTTCATTAGCTCCTTTTCAATTCATGTAAGTATCTTTGATTTTATAAAACAAGATTTCTTTTCTGATTTACTGTTTCACTAAAGTAATAAAGCTCTTTTTTCAATCTATCCAAAACATTCACATCAATGATTGGATTATCTATTTGCTTTTTATCGATTTGGCAATCTAAGAAGTAAACCCCTTGTAAGCTTTGCCCTTTCAATGCAGCGAGTAAAGGTTTTAAGCTGAACTCAATTGCAAGTAAGTGGGCAGGACTACCGCCTGTCATGATGGGTAACACCGTTTTTCCCGCTAATACATCTTGAGGCAGTAAATCTATTAGAGCCTTTAGCACTCCTGTATAGGCTGCCTTATATACAGGCGACCCTATAATCACACCATCTGCCCCTTGAATTAGTAAGGTGAGTTCCTTAAGGGAGGGACTGTCAAACTTTAGATTAAAGATATCTTCATAAGGAATATCTCTAACAGAAACATGTGTAACTGCAAATCCCTCACGCTTTAGTTTGTTCCCAACATACTGAAGTACCAAATCTGTTCTAGAACTTTCCGATGGGCTTCCTGACAAAATCACGATTTCACTCATAATGTTCATCCTCTCTTCTATGATTTATATCTAAAAATACCTTTCTTGATTGACATCGGGCCTATCCTCCTGTTGGCCGTTTGTTTATCACGGTACTCCCCCTTCCATATGGCACAAGTCCAACAAAAAAAGGCATCTTTATCCAGAGCGTTAGAATGACGCTTTGGTAATAAAGATGCCTTTAGTGGTCTAATCGGCAAGTATTTACGTTTTTTTGGTTGTTGATTGAATATTGCTTGATGTGGGTTTATGCAAGGAAAACCGTCTCTTTTCCGTCGCATCGATTTGAGTGATTTCGCCATTGTGAACGGTAATCACAATAGATCCAAACTCTAATTTCTCCAAGGTTGATAGAATATGTGTCACCTTTGATTCCTCAAGTTTTGCCATAAAACCCCTCCCTGCTAGTGGTATGCATCAGACAATCCTCTGGTTGACCAGTATGGAAGTCTGTTCATTTTGACCAAAATAAAAGCCCTCTTCAACTAAGAAGAGGGCATACGTACATCGGTTTCGTACACTCTTCTTATCTTTCAAGCCTAACGCTTGCTGGAATTGGCACAGTACAATATGTCTGTTGCCGAGGCTTCAACGGGCCAGTCCCTCCACCTCTCTGGATAAGAAAAAATATATGTAATTTTTTGACTACTTAATTTATTGATTGATACTAAATTACACGGAATTTCACCATCTGTCAATCACTTTCTTTTTAAAACTATCCAAAGAATACAACTTTAGTTATTTAGTCACAGGCTGGGTCAGAGGGACAGGCTCTTTGTCCCAGTTACCACTCTGGGTCACGGGGACAGGCTCTTTGTCCCAGATTTCATTTAACCTTAGTTATGATGTTTTGTAAAAAAATGGTGGGTCATGGTACCTGTCCCCTTGACCCATTATTTTTTTCGTTTTGCCCAGTTGTTTTTTAGTTCAGGGTTTGCGTCGGGTAGGACATATGTTTCAATGACATGGTTTACGGGTTGTTCGGATACTAGGTTGTATGTGGAAAGCTTGACCTTCTTATTATTTATGGTCTGAACCATAATATATTTCAAAGAGGCTCCACCCCAATAGATATCTTTAATTTCCCGAATGGGTATTGCTTGTTTACGCCCTTTCAACTGACCATTTTCAATTGTAAATAATGCCTTTCCGTTCATCACGACAGAAAGAATCTTTAAAAATATACTTCCAAAGAAAAACGTCCCAATAATACCAATGACAATTCCAAAGAATCCCCTTAATATACTCGTACTAGGTACAATGTAAAAGAGAATGAAAAGTCCCGCAACGGTCATTAACCCGCTTAAAAAGACCATACAGCCTGCCCAAAGTGGCAGAAAGACCACTTCAACTTTATCATTTGATATTTTAATATTATTTTCCATGCGTAAGCTCCTCCTTTTTCTCCTTAAAAGCAGATATGTTACTTTCTAAGAGGAGATTCACGATATCCACACTGCATGGTTGAGCTTTGAAAAGGTCATCCTTCTTTTCAATAATCCAATTATTCTCTGCATGGTTTGTAAACATCACAATATTTGTTGCGTGTGGCTCTTTATTTTCGTTAAACTCAAGAAACAGCAATGTATTTAGTAAACCATTTGTCTGCTCTAGTATGTTATTAAACTGTTGCTTTGCTCCAACATGCTGCGGTCTTTCAAATTTACTTTTATTATCATTTAACGCTACCAGTAATTCTTCAAGCTCATTTTGTGTCAGCTGCAATGTACTTGCCTCATTCTCAAAGACATCTCCAATTCGATAATACTCAGATATCTTCCTACTAACATCCTCCAGGGACACAAACGTGAATTCATGTACCATTTCATCGAACAACAGAGCGTGTTGAATAATCCCCTTCTCACCAAAGTGAAAGGATAATTGTTCCTCTCCTTTTCCACCTTCAGCGTGACGTGAGGCTTTAATGGATTGTTGCGAATAGTTAAGTGTCGAAATGATACTTGCTAAATCATCTGTTAACGTAAATTTATGATTTTCATAATGTACTAGATTTTTAGCGAGTAGGGAACGACATGTGATTTGAAACAGTAGGTCCATCTTGTCGTCCTCGAGTTCACCAAAATACACCTGCTTAAGTGCATTTCCTTGTTCAAAATATCCTTCACTATAAAAACAATAGATTAGTTCTTCAATTGAAAGCGAAATTCGTTCCATTTTTTCCTCCTATTTTTCACTAAAAATCATTTGTTAAATGTGTATTCACCTACCTTTATCCGCCAAAGGAGAATGCACCGAAGAATTTTTTAGAGCCTTCTACTAGACCACCAGCAAAGTTCTTCACATCATTAAATGTTTCCTTCACATTCTCAACACCCGAACGAACACCTTCTGTGACGGAATGAATTTGGTCTTTAAAATTTACAGCTACATCCTTTGCCCAACCAGATGTTTTTCCAGCGATGACATCTCCTGCCCAGCTACCAATGAAGCCCCCAATACTTGCCCCTACCACGGTTCCTACCGGGCCGCCAATAAGAGTTCCAATCGCACCACCAACAACAGCTCCTCCCACAGATGTAGTGGTAACCACACCTGTTTTCCATACGGCTTCACCAACAACCTTAGCATTTTCCTCTTTCAGTTTTTCAACATTTCCTCCATAAATGGAATAGTTTTCACTGATTTTAAGGGTAGCACTAACAGTCTCTGTTCCAGCTGTAATCACACCTGCTAATAGGGCATTGGATTTTACTACCTTTAGACCTGTCTTTAAAATTCCACCGGCATGATCTTTGACAATGGAAAATCCATTTTTAAGTGTTGTTCCACCTTGTTGAAGAGCTTGCTTCAAAGATGTAACATTATTGCTGAAGTTAACGATGTCGCTTGGGAAAAAGTTCGCGAACCTTTTATAAAGGTGTTCTGATAATGGTAGTTGTCTATACTTTAGGGCACCAAAAGGACTTACCATTAGTTTCGCTAAAGTATGAAACTTGGAGTTTTCAATTCCTTTTATAACACTACCAATTGGAAGTTTATATTTTCCAACTAAAACATCATCCACAAGATCAAAACGACGGAGCATTCCATCAAGTTGTGAATACTTAAACCCAAGAAGATGCATGATTCCAGCACCAGCAGAATATTGAAGACCATGAAGTAGATCCTGTAATCGCCCAATTGTATTATTATATGTCTCAAACAGTTCACTAGGTAGATGTGCATCTAATGCCTGCTTTACTAAGTTTGCTTCAGCAATAATCTCTTGACCATGTTTATTTACCTGTGACTCAGCACCTGAATATTTCACGACTGATGCGGAGGTAAACGACTTAACCTGGCTTACCTTATTTTCTACACGATCGATTTCTCGACCAACCCCGGCAAGCATAGAGCTAATTCCGCTTCTGTGTAAAATTTGTGGATCAATGCTCCCTCGGACTGCAGCAATCCCATTTTGCGTACTGGATAGTCTCGCCAGAGTATGATTCAAATCCGAAACTGAACTATTCACCGCATTCGTTTTAAACACAATTCTCGATGACAACATTACTCACTTCCTTTTCAATTATTTACAAATTATATGGTAAAACATCTTTTATTTAATTGAGGTGCATAAGTCCTAACGATGTCTATCCCTATTCTTTAAGGGTAGATAGAAAAACTTTCCATAACATTTCAATTATAAAAGAATATCTATAGGGAAGAAATAATCATATTTACCTAAAGAAAAAGGAAGTATAGGGCAAAATCCCTAGTCTCTTGAAAGTAAGCCTGCTACCGATGCAGCAAGTAATAAAAATTTCCACTAAAGGGAAAAAATAGATTGTTTACCTATACTACCTCTTAACTTTTATGTAGTACTATTAAGGTATTCGCTTATAGTACATATACCTCAACTGAAAAGGAGCTTTATATGAGGACTTTCCGGAAAGTTCACCTATATTATCTTATACCTGTATTCATTTGCTCATTTCTGTTACTCGGAGTTATCGGAATTCTTGGTAACGAGAAATTTGATACAGTACCCATATTTCATAAAAGTAAAGCTGCAACCATCAGTTCAAATAGCCTTGAATCCTCAGTGGTTCACAAGCTTTTAAATAATGAGACTGTAACCATTGTCGTGTATGGTGATTCTATTACATGGGGTTATAAACGGGATACCAAAAGTGGTAAGGTAAAACAGGTGAAAAACCCTTATCCAAATGTCCTAGAAGAAAAGCTTAGAAAGAGGTTTAGCAATCGCCATATTACAGTTATTAATAACGGTCATCCAGGTTGGACTTCGATTCAGGCTTTAGAGCATGTAAAAGAGGAAGTCCTTAGCTACAAACCAGACATGCTCATCACGATGTTTGGCATAAATGATGCAAGAGGTCATAAAAAGTATAGCCCTAGTGCGCAACCAGTTCCCATTGACCTATATAAAGACAACATGCAACAATTACTACAAATCAGTAAACAGAACGGAATTGAAGTTGTCATCCTCTCTCCAACAACCGTTACGAGTAAAAAGAATTATGCGAATAGAACTCAAATTAACTACACAAATACAATTAAAAATCTCGCTCAAGAAGAAAATATTCGTTTTGTAAATGGTTCAGATATACAAACTGAAGGAAATCTTAGCGATGGGGTCCACTTTAAAGCTGATAAATATGGGCTAATTGCAGATAAAATCATGCTAGATATATTCACGACAGAGTAATTTGGTAAAAAAAGCTATCCTACCTGCTATATTATTTGGCAGATAGGATAGCTTTGCTTATTATAATTCGATCGAGTCAAAGATTCCCTGTAATTTTATATATGTTTCTTCTTCTAAATTTTCTTTCACGTTTTCCAAGTGTTTGATTGCATCCTGCAAGTGTTTTGTAGCTTGTTCTTGTCTGCCCATATCTCGGTGATGAATCGCTGATGTTATGGAATTCGAAAGTTGCTTGCTTATTGAATTTGTGATTTTCTCTTCATTTGTTAGCTTTTCGACAAAGCGCAGAGCAGATTCTAAGGTTTCTCCTACTTCTATTTTCTTTAGATAGGCTTTATCAGCATAATAGATATTTCCATCATCCCCAATTGTCATTAACTCTGTTTCCGCTAGAGTTTCATGCTCCATTGAGTTTGTATCAATAACAGTTAGTTTACCAGCAAGAGTAGTGTACATTAGACCATCCTCACTCCAGCGAATATGAATCGGTCTCCATCTTCCATAATCTAGAACCTCCGGATAGATGTTTTTGCTTTTGACAATTTCTAGTGTTTCTGGATCCATTGCAAAGATTGTACCACCTGTTGCTGACCATAACAGCCCGTCAGGACCAAGGCTCATTCCACTAATCATCTTTGGCTGAACTGTAACACCTGGTATCTCCGGAATAAATTCTGTAACTTTTTCTCCCTTTTCAATATCCCATACAAATATTTTAGCTGCTTGTTCTGTTGGGTCGATTCCTAGTCCTCCAGCAACAGTTGTTGAACCAACTAATTTACCATTCACCTCTGCTAGTCCAGCGATAGACTGATTATGGACAACATTTGGATAAACAACCGTATCTCCTACAGAGGCAGGATCAAGCACTGTTAATGAACCTCCCAAATGGCCGTAATCAGGTATCGTACCAATAAATAATTTATTGTTGGCTGCAGTCATGATAAACGGTCGATCCTGATCAGGAATATCATAAATTTGCTTAGTAGAAATGGTAGGATTTGTGACATCCATTTCAAAAATAGTAGCACCTGGATAAACCCCAAAATACATTTTATTCCCAAGAGATACCATACCTTCTGCTTGACCTAGAGTGAAATTCTCGTATTCATTCGTATCCGGATTATACACAGCTCCTTTTCCTCCTGGATAGCCACTTACATATAAATTACCTTCTGGACCTTTCTCCAGCGTTTGAATTGGAATTGGATTACCGACAATTGGGTATTGAACAGTTTTTACTTTTTTCGTTTGTAGATTCATATATGTGACTTGACCACCAAATTGAACAGTAACCAATGACTGCCCTGGGAGATCAGGATCATTTTCTACTTCAATCCAGCTTGTATTTCTTAGAAATGTCCCAAAAATCACCCCTGTATCGACAGCTTCAAGTGTATCTAGGTCCACTTCCTTTAATCTGGTACCTTGCAGGAAGTACACCTTATTACTCCCAGTCAAACCATGAATCAAACGTAATCCTTTATTATTTGTATAGTACGTATCGCTCCATTGTTCTGTTTCCGTATCATAAAATAGGAGTGTATTACTTCCGCCTCCAACACCAGCTATGATATATTTGCCCGCAGCGTCCAATTGCCAAACGCTACTTCCTGGAACAACATGATCTGGTACCGGTATTGCATCATATTCACCTGTTTCCACATTTAGTTTCACGATGCGATTATCAACACCAATACCTAAATATAAGTATCCATTGTGATATGCAGTAGACCTTGAGTAGCTCTCACCAGGAGCAACGCTTCCATAATCCTTCATCTCTCCTGTACTTGGATCATATCGACCTGCTTTCGCATTTGGGAATGAACCAAAATATACACGACCCTGTTCATCATAGGACAAACCGTATACTACACTTTCTCCTATACCGCCAAGATTCTTTACCTCTTTTGTTTCTGGAGAGTATTCATAAAGATACCCATTGCCACCAATATAGACATTGCCATTTGGAACAGTAATATGTGTCCAAACCGCCCCTGTCCCTTCCAAAGGATAGGTCCTTACTACTTCCTGACTTTTTAAGTCAATTACCTGAAAGATAGCTGGGTTACCACTAGCAGTTGTATACATCATATCTCTTCCATCTTCTGTACCATAGGTAGAGTCATAGATTGCGATACTTTGAATAGGTGATCCTAAATCAATTGGATCTTTGAATCCTTTATCTACTGCTGCATGAACTGGTTGGCTATAAGTCAAAGAAGATACAACTAACACAAAGACAGCAAAAAGAATAGCGATCGGTTTTGTAAACGTTCTCATTACACTCAGCTCCTTTTTTTCTTTTTAACGTGGTTTCTATTATTCACTCCTTCTCTTATGTATTAGTATTAAAATAGCAGAGTAAAAAAAGATTGAACACGACGAGAAATAGACGCTAAAAGAAATAGGCATATAGTCATAGCGAATATAGTTAATACGGGAAATTTTAGTAGATTTACCAATTCCTATGAACTACTACCAAACAACTAGCAACACAAACGAAGGAGTTTTCAAATCATATCAAAAAAAAGATGGCCCCCGTTAAAAATCCTAGGTCATCTTTTTATGCCTTCCTCCTGTTAAAATACTTTGGCTCATCGGAGGCAGCACTTATATAAATCGAATGCCCTCTAATCGAGCACTGGCTACCAACTCCTAATGTGTCAACTGAGATGATACAACATCCCTTTTTTTGAAGAAATATGTTTTTATGAATGGGATGGCAAATCTATCAAGTCCAAAGTAAGACCTTCCCGATCCAATCAATAATAGAATTATGGCTATCGCAAATAGCCTTGTATCTAGGCTAGATAATCCTACCCCTGCCATGATAAAGTTAATGTTCATGAAGGCGCCAGCAATTAATGCGGGAATGGTAGCAAATCCTAAGATTAATCCGAAACCAACAAGGAATTCTCCCCAAGGAATAAGAATGTTAAAGAACTCAATATTCGGCAGAGCAAATCCTTCAAGGAAGCTAGCATACCAAGCTTGTACTGTAGGATGTTCTCCACTTGCATTTGCAATTGCACCTTGTAAAAATCCACTCGCATCAAATCCCGATCTAATTTTATAATAACCCGCTTCGATCCATTGAATCCCTAACCAGATTCGTACTATTGTCCATACGATTGCCATTTTTGCCCCATAAATATTTTTTTTCATTATGAGTTACTCCTTTTTATTGTGAACATTTTCACATATTCAATTAGAAAATGTAATAAGAACAGGCTGCATCACTACCCAATTTTTCGTGAATTCGAACTTACTGTTAGTACATTTATTATTTTAGTAGCACAATAGATTTTCCTTCCCACACCCCCATCATAACCCAGTAGTTCGGCTAATTCTTTTCTCTCTTAGTTTGAGTGACAGCCTTATTATCTCATGATTTCTCACTATTTCTTTGATGTAGGTCAATTTTTTTAAAATGCAGGTTTCATGGAAAATAGGTTGGAATGAACTTGTGATGAAATTGAATGGTAGGAATTATTCATACTAAAACTACCCGTCGGACACAAAAAAAAACGCCAATTTAATGGCGTTACAGAGTGTAGACAAAGTCAGTAATGACTTTGTCTACACTCTCTTAGTATGAAAATCTCTGGTTACATTATGTACTAAGACTGTCATGAAAACGCTTGTCAGACAAGGCGTGAAGCCGATCGAAGACGCGAATAGAAGTTGCCTTCATGAGCGGACGAGAGAGGCAAGCAACGCAGTATGCGAGCGTTTGTCAACAGTCTGAAACGCCAATTTAATGGCGTTATTACTTATTCTTACCACTGTTATCTCTATTAGAGTTTTCTTCCTCTGTTAAATTATTAATAGCGTTTGTTGTTGCGTCTACAGCATTCATTGCAGCATTTTCAGCTGTTTCCAAAGCGCTATGAACCGTATGGAACGCAGCCCCAGCGGTATTCTTAATTCCTTCTGAAACACTTTGGTTTCCTTGTTTATTTTTCTTCTCTTGTTGATTAGACATTCTCTCACCTCCTAAACAAAATTAGATTGTCCAGATAAAAAATTATTATTCTGAAAAAATTCGTACCATTGTTGCAAATGTGAAAATATTGCTCTTCTGCTAGACGCAGTTTGATTATTTTGAACTCCCATACCTACTATTAGTGATACATATATAATTCGCCTGATCGAGATATCTTAAACAAAACACCATTGACTAATGAATGATTATCCATTATGGTTATATACATAACTATATAACCATTAAAGTATATAACATAAAAAGAATTGTAGGCGATTAACATGAGTAAATCCTTTGATCAAGACAAACCAATCTACGTACAGGTTCGCGAAAAAATCGAGGACCAAATTCTTAATAATCAACTTAGAGAGGGAGAACAAGCACCTTCTACGAATCAACTTGTTACGTTTTATAAAATTAACCATGTCACTGTTTCAAAAGGTATTAATCAGCTAGTTGAAGAAGGCATTCTGTTTAAAAAAAGGGGTATTGGTATGTTTGTAGCTGAAGGAGCTAAAGAGAAACTCATTCAAAAACGCAAAGAATCTTTTATTGAAGATTATGTTGTCAAACTAGTTCACGAAGCTCAGAAGTTAGGTTTCAAGGAAAATGAGATTATAAATTTTATTAAAAATGTTAAAGGGCGTGAAATGGAATGATTGTTAAAGCAGAAAAGGTCCAATTAAACTTCGGGAATCAAGAAGCACTTAAAGATATTACTTTTGAGTTAGACGGGGAAAAAATATATGGATTATTAGGCAGAAATGGTGCGGGGAAAACGTCCCTTTTATCTATTTTAGCCTCATTTCGTGAACCATCCTCAGGCTCCATAACCATCAATGGGGAAACCCCTTTTGAAAATTCGAACGTTATGAAACAAGTTGCATTCCTTTACAACAAAGATTATAAGGATGAGTCCGATCATGTGATAGCCATGCTGGAAGATATACAACGATATCGTCCTAATTTTGATAGGGAGTACGCGGAGCATCTTTTAGAACGATTTAAGCTAGACCGAAAAAAGCCTATTAAACAATTTTCAAAGGGAATGCAATCATCCTTGAACGTAATTATAGGTTTAGCTAGCAGAGCTCCCATTACAATTTTTGATGAAGTTTATCTAGGTATGGATGCTCCTTCACGAGATATATTTTACAAAGAGCTACTAGAAGACCAAGAAAGGCATCCTAGAGTTATTATCCTGTCTACCCACCTTGTTTCAGAAATGGATTATTTATTTGATGAAGTACTTTTCCTGCACGAAGGTACGATTTTACTTCAAGAGGAGTATGATTCCCTTTTAACCAAAGGAGCTACTATTACTGGAAATGCCGAGTTAGTCGATGACTTTGTTCGAACAAAGAAACAAATTGGTGTACAAACATTAGGAAATACAAAATCGGTTACAGTTTATGGAGAACTTAGTGACTCAGAGAGGGATGCAGCTATGGACAATGGACTTGAAATAGCACCCGTTTCTCTTCATGACTTATTTATCCATTTAACGCAAGGAGGATTCTAAGATGAAACAAACAGCAGTATTCCCTAAAGTTGCCCAAGACATGTTCACTGTTCAATTAATTTGGACAGGTGGATTTTTAGGAATTATGTTAGTCATAAACATTGTGAAAGGAATTATGGCAGGTGTTCAAGGAAATGAGGTTGAGGGATACTTTAGTTCTATCTTTATTGCAGGTAACATTTATATGCTCATACTTGGGCTGCTATCTATACACTTTCTCCCCCATTTTGTAGGAAACGGCGTAACTAGAAAGGATTATTTTATTGGGACAGTTTTAGCATCGATTGGATTATCCATCATTATCCCTATAATCACTATCATTGTTTCCGTTGTAGAAAGATTGATTCTAGGCTTTGTAGATATGCAGTATAAAACGCAGACAATTAACGAAGTGGACATTGACGCGAATGTTGTTGGGGACATTATTCAGTCGATCATCATAACTCCTTACGCAGATCCGCAACATAATTGGGTTTTGGCTATTTCTGTACTTAGTGTTAATATCTTTATTTTCTATTTAGTGGGTTGGTTAATCAGTTCCAGCTTCTACCGATATGATATTTATGCCGGATTAGGTTCTATCCTACTTTCTATGGTGCTTATTATGCTAAAAGATACCTTACTAAGAATTTCACTCGATTTACCTATTCCAGGCTGGTTTTCAACATTAGATTTCCTTCCCGTTGGAATTGCCTTATTAGGTATAGTACTAATCATACTCATTACAATTGGGTTGATCCGAATATTGACTAAAAGGGTCGCCATTAAAATGTAGCTAAGCCGATATTTGTTTATCGGCCTTTTTTATACCTAACTTACAGTAAGAACATAAACAACCACAAACACAAAGATACATGTAAATAATGTTACTATTTTAATAAATCCCATTTTATTTAAAGAGCCATTTCCATCCTTATCCTTACGAGTGATTACCAACGCTATCAACATGCTACTAATAACGACAACTAACAGAAAGTACTTTTCCAAGATTCACACTCCCTTTCTATTATTCTCCCAAACTAAAAATCAATAAATTTTGGAATAAACAACAAAGGCAATAAAGACAGTAGAAATAATTAGGGTTGTTAATATGTGAAGTAACTCTATTGCAGTTAATACAAATAAATCAAATTGTAAGGCAAGATTAAAGACAATTAAATACAGCATTACTGTAACAAAAGAAGCAAACATTCCCTTTTGCCTTATTAGTCGCATGCGTTCATCCTTTTGCTTAAACTGGGGGTACAGGTAGCTTAAACAGAAACTCATGACAGCCATTCCTAGTTGCATATATGCAATAGAAGGTGGAGCAGCGTCTGCCATTAAACCGGCAAATATCATAAATCCCCCCATAATTGTAAAAAGAATACCCAAAACAAAAAAGGAAATTCGTGAAGTGTCCATTTTACATTCCTCCTAAACTTTTACTTGTAATCTTCTTCCTCCAAAGTGAAAAGAGTTTCCACATTTGTCTCAAATAATTCAGCCAATATCATTGCCAAAGGAAGAGAAGGGTTGTATTTCCCTTTTTCAATCGAAATAATGGTCTGCCTTGAGACACCTAACTTATCAGCTAATCGATCCTGTGAATAACCATGTTTTTTTCTGTATTCTGATACCTTATTTTTCAACCCTACACCCCCTCTTACTTAGCATTTTATTGTAAAGTTTCCTTTACGTCAAGTTTCCTTTACAAAATAAACAAACTGTACTATTTCAGCACAGTTTGTTTATTACATCCTCTATATAATTTCCATTTCTTCCTCAAAAAGTTGGACATTATTCCTTCCGTTTCTTTTTACAGCGTATAGTGCATGGTCTGCTTCTTTAATCACAGATTTTAATGAACTAGTATGTTCTCCTTGTCCTGGGGTAGCTGATGCAACCCCTATACTCAAGGTTACATGAACCGCATCTCCATTTATATCTATAAAACAATCAGAAACTATCTTTCCAATCTTTGTTGCTATTTCAGTCGCAAGGTTACGATTCGTTTCTGGTAATAAGATAATAAATTCCTCTCCCCCATATCGAGCAAATATATCGTTCTCTCTAAGGAAACTCTTTACCAAATTAGCAACAAAGGTTAGTACATTGTCACCCGCTTCGTGCCCATAGGTATCATTCACTCTTTTGAAATAATCGATATCAAACATAATGATGGAGAAACTACTTTCATTTGAATCCAGGGATTTCAATAGATTTACAGACTTATCCATAAAATATGTTCGATTGTATATCTGGGTGAGACCGTCATAATTTGCAAGCTGACGGAGTTTCTTCTGTAAAACTACTCTTTCCGTTATATTAACAAACGTAATAATTTTGCCTACAATCGGTCCGGATTTCTTCGTAACTGGTGAAAATCGTACTTGATAGTATACTTTTTCGGTATCCCTTCCACATTCATAGTCGCATTCTTTACCAAGTAAGATTAAATCTGCTAGTTGTTTGTTATCAACAAGTATTGTTTGAAGGGGTTTCCCTATAGCCAATGAATGTAGCTTGGGTATAACTGATAGAATTGCCTTATTGTAATCAACAACCAATCCATTTTGATCTACAACAATTACACCTTCTAGCATATTTTCGAACACTTTTTCTCTCGCTATGGGGATGACTTGAAACATTTGAAATGAGAAGAGTGCCAATCCATGAAGGAGGAATGAAATACTCATTGAAACTGGCCCTAGATCGATTCCATAGGGACTCAAATTATTCACATAAAAGTGGTTGGCTACAATTGGGACAAATAATCCTGCAACCATCGTTAAAATTTGCATCCGAAATCGAAACAATGATTTTGTAAACTTAACTAACAAAATTACGATACTAATTGATAAACATAAAAATAGATACAAAGAGTGAACATAAAAAAATGGCCCGTATTGTAAATCTACGATTGGAAACGGTGTGCCATCTCGTAATTCAATAGATGAATAATAAAGATGATGTAGTTCATTTGTGTGATGCATAAACACAGTAAAAATTGGAATGACAAATAAGGTAAATAAGAATCGTTTACTTAGCTTAATGCCAATGTATTCACAGCACATCAACAAAAGGAAACTTGGTATAAACGGCATTACAAGATATTCAATACCCAACCAAAACTTAATTTCCTGCAGAGTATTGCTTGCCAATTCGAGAGCATACGAAAACGTAAATATCGATGAAAACAAAGTAGCCATTATATAAGGTCTAGCACCTGGTGCATTTTTCAGCTTAACATATGAGAAAAAACATAATAATAAACTCAACACACCAGCAATAACAATCATCAGAAAATAGATTAAAAGTTCTTCTGCCATTCATTTTCTCCATTAATTTGAAATGTACAATTCATTATATATCTGGCTGCCTAGTGGTGACTAGTGTTTTATTAGTTTGGTATTTAAGAGTTATATCAGAGGTAATAACGGAAAGAAGTAGAGTAATAAGTAGGCATCTTATTTGAATATAATGTGTAAAAAACGTTAATGGAGGCTGTTTATGGCTTTAGTATCAATTTTCACCATTGGCATGCTAAAACAACCGTATGACCACCCTGAATCACGCAATTTTTATGAAATAGGATATAAAGTAATGCGTCAGGCATATGTATCAGGACATTTAATAGAGGAGTTTCCATCGGATGGAGTGACTATCCCTGAAGAAATTAACGTGAAAGGTTACCCTGTCCTGACACTAACTGTATGGAAGAGTCTTCCTTCTTTATTTCGTTTTACTTATTCAGGAAAGCACAGCCAAGCATTAAAAAATAGGAGCAAATGGATGGTTCCTTATCAAGCAAAACACCTTTCATATGTGATTTGGTGGACAGAGCAGATAAAGGACGTCTCTTGGGAAGATGCTTTTAAGAGATACAACCATTATCGTAATCGTGGACCGACTCCTTATGGGTTTGACTTTAAGCAGGCTTTTGATGAAAAAGGGGATAAGTGGCAAATTAAGTAGCAGTTATTCTAATGTGTTTGGGGATTTTACCTTTTTCCTTTAAGGATTGATGGCACTATAAGCTTAGTCAACATGAACGTAATTAAGCAAAAAACTATGTACCAGTAATGTTCCTAATCCCAATACAACCAGATACGAAAAGACCCAGCTTTCGGAAAAAATATTTTCTCGAAAACTGAGTCTTAATAAAATATTAGCACCATTTCCCACATTAGATGGTAATGGGTTTATTTTATAGTAAAATCCAAAAATCAAATTTTACTACATGTTAAAAGTTAATAATTAAACCAATACTGCTGATAATTTTTTTGCTACATTTTCAACTTTAGATAGTCCTTCAGCAATAATTGTCTCAGCTTGATCTGGTGCTGCAGCATGACCTTCGATGATAACTTCTTCCATGATCTCCATACCGAATACGCCACCAACTACGTTTTTAATATAGGTAGCAGCCATTTCCAACGGCGCTGCTTCAGGTGTTGAGTAAATACCGCCTCGAGCACTTAGAATAACAGCTTTTTTGTCAGTCATTAATTGGACTGCTTGTCCGTTTTCATCGTATTTAAATGAGTAACCCGCTTGGTACACGTAGTCGATAAATGTTTGTAATTTAGCTGGGATTGTTAAATTCCATAAAGGGAATGCAAAAACAACTACATCTGCTGCTGTTACTGCATCCATTGCTTTCTTCTTTGCTGCTAAAATACGCTTCTCTACATCTGTCATTTCTTCTCCAGATTCTACTTTTCCGAAAGCGTTGAATAAGTCCTGACCTAGGTACGGCATATCTTCTGCAAATACATCGTAAGTAGTTACATTTACACCTTCTATATTGTTTATGAATGTTTCATACATTTTACTTGATACAGCCTCTGAAGCTGGACGGTTATTTGCTTTTACTACTAAAATATTCATTATTTAATATACTCCTCTAATTTATCTTAAATTTAATTATCTTAAATTAATGGTATATTAGAAAAGTAAATAAGTCAAAGGATACACTCCAGCATGAAAGTAAGGCTATTTTTTCCACCTTCCAATAGGAACCTTTACAAAAAAGGCAGGACACTCGTTTTAAATTTTGCATAGTCATCGATGTGAAAATCCGCCTCTATATCCGGATTCTCAAAGGCAACAGTTTTGATTCCTAGTTCCCTAGCTGGAATTAGGTCAAGCTCACGATCGCCAATCACTACATTAATTGGATAATCCTTTATTACATGTTGGTATGATGCTACATGTGGCTTTCGGGTAAAGCCCTCTTCTTCAACTGAAACAACCACCTTAAAATAATGCGATAACTTAAATTTATCCAGAAGAAATAGTGTAGACTCCTTGTCGCGATGAGTGACAATAAAGTTGTCATCAGCAACCTGTAACACCTCTTCCAAATGGCTAAATGGCTGACTATCGTAAGAATACTGATTGTATAACTTTATGTATTCCTCTCGCTTGCTTTCAGGTATTCCATAATGCTGAAAGGCCACTTTCGAATTTACCTTTAGCCACTTCAGTACTTCGTTCGGATCCAACTTCTTCCCACTTAAATGAATAAACCCCTTGACGAGCGCTGGATATGTGTTAAACAATGTTCCGTCAAAATCCCATAAAATATTCATATGAATCTCCTTTTTTATATATCGTTAAATATTCCTTAAGCACACATTTATAAAGCAAATGGGCCGGTTAGAGTCCGGTTCAATACCGTATTCGTAACAGCCCATTTTGTTTACCTTTTTAAGAGCATCATTTTACTGATTGCTCAAACTTATCAAGTAATGCACGTACTTCATCCGTTGATTTTGTGCTCATCAATTGATTTCGTAATTCACTAGCTCCACGAAATCCTTTAACATAAATCTTGAAGAAACGATGAAGCCCTGAAATGGAACGTGGCACTTCTTCCGCATATTGATCTTGAAGATCAAGCTGTAGTCTTAAAAGATCAAGGTATTCTTTACTGCTATGCTCCCTTGGCTCTTTTTCAAAAGCAAAAGGATTTTTGAAAATACCTCGTCCAATCATAACGCCATCTATGCCATACTTTTCAGCAAGCTGCAGCCCAGTTTGACGGTCAGGTATGTCACCATTAATTGTAAGTAGCGTATTTGGTGCAATACGGTCCCGTAGTGCTTTGATTTCCGGAATTAGCTCCCAATGAGCATCTACTTGGCTCATTTCTTTTCTTGTACGCAAATGAATAGAGAGGTTCGCTATATCTTGTTTTAAAATATGCGTTAGCCACTCCTCCCACTCATTTATCTCACTATAACCAAGTCTCGTTTTCACGCTGACAGGCAGTCCACCCGCTTTTGCTGCTTGAATAAGTTCTGCTGAAACGTCTGGACGCAGAATAAGGCCACTACCTTTTCCTCTCGATGCCACATTTGGAACAGGGCAGCCCATATTAATATCAATACCCTTAAATCCAAGTTCGGCCATACCAATACTCATTTGACGAAAGTATTCGGGCTTATCCCCCCAAATATGTGCCACCATTGGCTGTTCATCTTCTGTAAAAGTCAAACGGCCACGCACACTTTTCATGCCTTCTGGATGACAGTAGCTATCGGAGTTTGTAAACTCTGTGAAAAACACATCCGGCCGACCAGCTGCACTTACTACATGCCGAAACACAACATCTGTCACATCTTCCATTGGGGCAAGCACAAAAAATGGTCGTGGCAAATCACGCCAAAAATTATCTATCATTTCAAACTCAAATCCTCTCATTAACGATACATAGTCAAAAGCTCATTCAAAAGTTTCTATTATATCTATACCATGGTTAGGCACTTTTTATCAAACGAATCGGACCTGTATATTTTAACCATATAGCATAAACAGATATCATTTACGCATGCTTTTAATAGATTGGGTTGTAGGCTTGCGTGCGAGTTTTCCAAATATTAGTAAATGAATTTACAACATCGACTTTTTACGGTTTATTTTTCCACTTTCGAATGCTTTTTCTAAAATAAACCCTTCAAACCATGCGCAACTTCAATTTTCGAATGCTTTTTATAGATTACTTGGTAACATTACATTCGCATCATCCAGATCATGGTAAAATCGGCTTTAACAGCGGCAACTTTTGTTATATTCTACCACTTGCGAATGCTTTTTCTAAAATAAACCCTTCAAACCATGCGCAACTTCAATTTTCGAATGCTTTTTATAGATTACTAGGTAACATTGCATTCGCATCATCCAGATCATGGTAAAAACAGCTTCAACAGCGGCAATTTTTGTTATATCCTACCACTTGCGAATGCTTTTTCTAAAAGAAACCCTCAAAACCATGCGCAACTTCAATTTTCGAATGCTTTTTATAGATTACTTGGTAACATTACATTCGCATCATCCAGATCATGGTAAAATCGGCTTTAACAGCGGCAACTTTTGTTATATTCTACCACTTGCGAATGCTTTTTCTAAAATAAACCCTTCAAACCATGCGTAACTTCAATTTTCGAATGCTTTTCATAGATTACTTGCTCATATCCCACGCACAACTTCCAGAATAAACCTAACTAACCTAGGGGTGCCCTAAATTGCAAAGTGCCTGACTCTTAAAAGAGACAGGCACTTTATCTGTTTATTGAATTACTTGCTTAAATATTCATTTAAGAATTCTTTAGCTTTTGCACTATCTGCAACTACTTCTAGACCAGTGTTAACTAAAGGACTTACTGTGGAAACAGCCTTCATTTTGTTTCCTTGGTAGAACGTAATGAATTCTTCTTGGTTAACTGAATAAAGAATCGCCTTACGTAATGCCGCGCTTTCGGAAACTTCGCGATCTTTCATGTTGAAGGCAAGGTATGAAACTCCATTACTCTTGTTTTGTTGAAGTGTTAATTTATCATCTTCATTTACAAGATCATACTTTGTTTCAGGAACACCATTTAAGATATGAATTTCACCGTTACGTAATGCAGATAAAGCACTGTCTGCATCTTGGATGAATTTCACAACAATTTCAGAAACGTTTGGCTCATTTTCAGTTCCAGCCATATAAGCAGGATTCTTCACAAAATGTGCTTCATAATCGTTTTTATAAGTTAAGATATATGGTCCACTCGCATAAAGGTGATTATCGTAGCTTGCACCTTCTGTTACAGTTCTTTGATCACCATAAGGGATATCTTTGTTAATATCAAAGCTTGCTACATCATACGTATTGATGCTTTCCACTTGTTTTTGTGAAACGATACCAGCAGATTGGTGAGCTAGATAGTTCAACACTTGTGGGAATGGATTAACAGTTGTTACTTTTACAACCTGGTACACACCAGATTCGTTATTTGCTTTTGTTTTATCTTCCACTAATTCAGTGATTTCTTGATCAATTCCTTCTTCTAAAGCTTCACGGATTGTTTTGCCATCTGCCGTTTTTCCATCAAGCTCACTTACATCACTTACGATTGAGATTTCTTCCATATTTTCATGAAGACTGAACGTACGGTGGTCAGGAACAGATTTAGGATCCTTCGCACGGTTTAGAGAGAAGACAACATCTTCTGCACCAACACGCTCGCCAGTATCAACTCCCTTGTTGTCGCTAACAGACGCAAAGTGAATGTCATCGCGAAGTAGGAAGTAGTAGTCTTTGCTTCCTTCAGCAATTACGTGATTTAGAGAAAGAGAACCATCAGATACTACCTGGTCATCATCAGTTAGGTTTACTAAACGTACATACATGTTTGTATTTAACGTATTGATTGAACCGTCATTACCTTTAATTGGATCTAAAGATGTTAACGAACTAATGGACTGGTGAACAATTAAAGGCTCACTAGTGCGTTTTGCTTGATCTACAAAATCGTATTTTTCCCATACTTGCGCTCTTGATTTTGGTAAACGCACTGTAGATTCATCTACCACTTGGTTGTTAACAGCTTGTGCTTTAAAGGAATTAAAAAGCGGTACAATATATGCATTGTCTAAAACTACGTGTTGTTCTAATTCTTTGTATGTTTCTTGGTATTCTTCTGGTAATTGTGTAGCTGCTTTTTCCACTAACTCATCCGCTTTTTCATCTGCAAATAAGCTATTGTCACCGTCAGTAGTAAATAGGGAACGAACAGCATAATCTGGGTTTCCTGTTACAGTTGTCCAGCTATTTACTGCTAAATCATAGTTGCCAGCTTCTTTTTGAGCAGTGAAGCTACCATAATCTGGTTGAATGTTTAGTTTTACGCTAAAACCATTTTTAGTTAGCTGGTCGCGTAAGATGTTCATATCATCTTCACCAGTTGCCATTCCTAAAATTTCAATCGTTGGTGCTTCCCCTTTTGGATCTGATGTAGCATTGTCTTTTTCTTTCACATCATTTTCAGTTTGAACACAGCCTGTTAAAAATAACATGAAAGCTAGTAGTAGAAAACCTAATTTCTTCTTCATCTGTAGAACCTCTTTTCTTTTTATGTTGTATATTTAAAATAAAATCTATGAATCTAACTTTGGATCTAGTGCATCCCGTAAACCATCCCCAAGGAAGTTAAATGAGAGCACCAGTAGAATAATGGCAATACCAGGAAAGATTGCTAAATAAGGGTTGGTTTCTAGGTACATACTGCCGATTTTCAAAATATTTCCCCATTCTGGAATATGCGGTTCCACACCCAAGCCTAGGAAACTTAATGAACTTGTCGCAATCACTGCACTACCGATTGTTAATGAAGCTTTTACAATCATAGGTGCAAACGCATTTGGAACGATCTGTTTAAAGATTATTTTCGATTCCTTTTCCCCTAATGCTTTAGCAGCTTCTACAAATTCCAGATTGGAAACCATCAAGACATTTGCCCGCATGGTTCTTGCATAGGTTGGAATAGAGCCCACACTTAATGCGATAATCAAATTAAACGTACTGGAACCAAATGCTGCAATTATCGCAATCGCTAGTAAAATCCCTGGCACTGCGTATAATACATCTAGCAAACGCATGATAATGTTATCAACACTTTTCTGATAATAGCCTGAGATGGCACCTAAAAATCCGCCAATGACCATTGGTATAATGGTCGTCAATAGACCCACAATCAAGGATATCCGTGCGCCGAAAACAATTCGAGAAAATACATCTCTACCAAAATTATCGGTTCCAAAGGGATGTGCCAAGCTTGGCTCTATAAGTAGAGCATCATAGGCATTTTCAGTAGCAAAGGTATCAACAAAGGTACCGTAACTAGTAATCGATATAGCAAACATTAAAAACACGAATAAAAATCCTAGCATTGCAGTATAATTATTGGCCATGCTCAACCAAAATTTATTCCATTTATCAATAGTGGATGCATCACGGCTTATTGACTTCATCAACAAGCTATATCCTAGGATTAAACCAAAAAAGTTTCCGGTTAACCCGATTAAAAACACGATAACACCCAACCATCTAAAGAATGGCTTTGCGCCCTTTTCTAAATTTGATCTAGAAAGGATTATTAGCAGGGTTAGCTCAATACCCATCGCCAAGATTAATAGTGTCATAGTAATAACAAAACTATTCGAAACAAATGGTTTAAACAAATTGAACAGTGAAATTGCAAAAACCAGAAAATGCGTCAGTAACATATAGTAGGCAAACGTATACTCAATCGAGTCCTTCTTTTTTAACATTCGAAAAGCAAATGTCGCGGTAAAGATATTCCCGACAAACAAACTCAGTAATTGGATAGCACTCAAAATTCTTGTGCGCTTCTGGACCGCCCCAGAGGTTACTAAATCTTTTTTTAGAAGTAGAACAATGGCACCTTGCAATAAGGTTGTAACAAAATAAGCGGCCGAAACAATACCCCAAGCCAAACTCCAAGTCCCTTGTGCAAAATCATACGCATTGAAGGCAAATATCAACGTTAACACGAATGAAAGACTAAGAGAAAAATTAGCATTCTTATAATCTTGTGATTGTTTTAGTGTAAACTCCTGTTGTGGCGTCATTTCATTCACCTCTTAAGAACTTTTCATTTGAGAACGAATTCTCGGATTCAATAATGCGTAAATTATATCAACCACAAGGTTTACAAGAGAAATCGTAATTGCAATATAGACTACGCCAGCCAAAATTGACGGAATGTCAGGAATAAATTGCTTATCGACAATATAGCTTCCTAGTCCGCTTATATTGAATACCTTCTCCGTAACAGCTGCCCCACCTAGCATACCTCCAAACTGTAAGCCTATCACAGTAATGATCGGTATCAATGCATTTCTTAGTGCATGCTGGATTAAAATTTTTCTTGGCTTCAGTCCCTTAGCCTTTGCTGTTACAATGTAATCTTCATTGATTACCTCAAGAATTGATGAACGTGTCATTCGAGCAATTGATGCCGTCAGTCCCGTTCCAAGTACAATAACCGGCATGATAATTGATAGCATATCTTTTGGTGAGTAGGTCGCCGGTAACAAATGCCATTTAATCGAGAAGTTTAGGATGAATACCAAACCCTGCCAGAAATTCGGAATGGATAAACCAATTAAGGCGATAAACATAAAACTGTAATCCCAAATGGAGTTACGTTTCCAAGCGGATATAATTCCAACTGGAATCGCTAACACGATAGCCATTAACAGAGATAATACCGCAATTATTAACGTAACAGGGAATTTATTCGCTATGCTAGCTGCTATATTTTCATTACCTGTATAGGAAAACCCTAAATCGAAGGTAATAATCCCTTTTATTGCATCCGTAAGCTGTACTAGATATGGCCGGTCTAAACCGTATTGACGATTAAATTCCTCTCGCTGTTCCATCGTAGCAGCTTCTCCTAAGATGTTTGCAGCTGGATCGGATGGTGAAAAATGCAAAATAGTAAAGACGAAGAATGCTACTGATATAATGACGAAGATAGTCATCAGTAATCGTTCAAAAATATAACGAAGAAAGTATCTGGAATAAATCCATAAGAACAAATACATTAGGATTCCAGGTAATAAACTAACCCAAACAAAGGTTGGCTTTTTCAAACAGTCTCCAAAAAATTGTAAATAGGTCGATTCTATAATATTGTTTTCTAACAATCTAGCTTTAGCCAACTCTTTTGCCTGTTCATCTGCAAGCTCCCTGGCTTCACGACTCATCTCTTGCTCATTTAACGGTTCATTAAAATATCGCTTTTTACTTTTATATTGATCTTCGTAACGCTCAACCAATTCACCGTATGTAGTAGAGTGTTGAATCGCTTCTGTCTCTTTTTGGAGCAATTGCTTATAGGATGAGTTTTTAGATTTAAATTGATAATAAATCCACGTCACCAAATGAACAGGAAGCCCTAGTAAGATAAAGAAAAAAAGTAATAAAGGCTGTGTACGAAAACTGCGATAGTATGTTTCAAATCTAGAATCTGTTTGATCCTTTGCATGACCCTGTTCAGAAAGCAAATACTCACCCCCTTGGGAGATTTTAATTGTTGATAATTCCGAGTTGATTAGTGTATATTTGTACCTGTAACAGAAATAAAGTATAGTGATTAAACGATTAGATGTCAATTAAAAAGATAGAACATTTAATTAGTAGAAAACGAGGCTATATACTATGGAAACATTACTATCAGTCAACAATTTGCATATATCTTTCCTATCTAATAATGAAGACTTCGAAGCGGTCAAAGGCGTTACTTTTGATGTTCGCAAAGGAGAAACATTAGGAATAGTAGGTGAATCTGGTTCAGGAAAAAGTGTTACTGCAAGGTCGATTATGCAGTTGCTACCTTCTCCACCGGCATTAATGAAAGAAGGTTCCATTGAATTTGACGGCAAACAAATATCTTCTTTTACAGATAGCGAGATGGAAAAGGTTCGTGGAAAAGAAATTAGTAT
Organism: Ferdinandcohnia sp. Marseille-Q9671; assembly: GCF_976954385.1. Taxonomy (NCBI): domain Bacteria; kingdom Bacillati; phylum Bacillota; class Bacilli; order Caryophanales; family Bacillaceae; genus Ferdinandcohnia; species Ferdinandcohnia sp. Marseille-Q9671. Next base: position 288,495 of record NZ_CDRJTA010000003.1, on the reverse strand, counting down.
GATTTTCCAGGATCCAATGTCTTCTTTAAATCCTACTATTAAGGTCGGAAAACAAATCGACGAAGTCTTAATCAAACATCAAGGTCTTTCAGCAAAAGAAGCGAGACAACAGTCTATCGAAATGCTGAGTCTGGTCGGTATTAAAAATCCGGAAGAACGATACAATCAATACCCTCATGAATTTTCAGGAGGTATGAGGCAACGAGCAATGATTGCCATGGCACTTGCCTGTCGGCCTAAACTATTGATCGCGGACGAACCAACCACTGCACTTGACGTAACGATTCAGGCACAGATTTTGCGTTTGATGAAAAAAATACAAAAGCAGTTTGGCACATCTATCATCTTAATCACTCATGATTTAGGAGTAGTTGCCGGAATGTGTGACCGGGTTGTTGTAATGAAAAAAGGGGAAATTGTTGAATCAAATACCACAGAGAAGATCTTCTCTTCACCGCAGCATCCTTATACACAAAAACTATTAAATGCTTTACCTCGGTTAGATGAAAAGAAACAGCCTAAGGGTGATCTGGATTTACCAGAAGATATTAACCCGGACCGCCCATTACTTGAGGTACGTTCATTAAAACAGGTCTATCCTCTCGGCGGAGGCAGAACGCTAAAAGCAGTAGATTCCATTAGTTTTTCTATTCAACCGGGTGAAACATTGGGGCTCGTTGGTGAATCTGGCTCGGGTAAATCAACAACCGGAAGACTGTTATTACGCTTGCAAGATGCGACCGAAGGAGAAATCCTCTATAAAGGCATCGCAATCAATCGCCTAAATAAGAAACAATTGAAGCAACTTCGCAAGGAAATCCAAATTATCTTCCAAGATCCATATGCTTCGCTTAATCCGCGTATGAAGGTACTTGATATTATTGGACATTCCTTAGATATTCACAAATTGGTGAAAAACAAAGCAGATCGGAAGGCTCGAGTTGAGGAGTTATTAGAACTTGTGGGCTTGGAAAAAGAACATGCCAATCGATTTCCACATGAATTTTCAGGTGGTCAGCGACAACGTATCGGTATTGCCCGGGCTCTTGCAGTTAATCCGAAATTCATCGTTTGTGACGAACCGTTATCTGCATTGGACGTTTCCATGCAAGCCCAAATTGTTGATCTACTAAAAGACTTGCAGAAAAAACTAGGATTAACCTACTTATTTATTGCCCATGATCTTTCGATGGTCAAACACATTAGTGACCGAGTGGCCGTTATGAATGCCGGAAAGATTATTGAACTTGCCGAAAGTGAGGAGCTTTATAGCAATCCGCTCCATCCATACACAAAGTCGTTGCTTGCAACGGTTCCTATTCCGAACCCAGCAATCGAGAGAAAGAAACTTAAGCAAGAATTGCCAGAAACACCTCGTTTTGATTTTAGTCAAAAGGCATTACAGGAAGTGAAACCTGGGCATTTTGTTTTAGCATAATTTATAAGGCCTGTTCCATCTGCACATAGTACGCAGGAGGAACAGGCCTTTATAGTAGATATTTCACTTCTCACTCATCTATTCTGTAATTAAACCATAAGCAGATATTTTTTTAATGCTCCGCGAAACAAACATGGATCCCAGGTAGGCTAAAATAAGGATGCTGACACAAAGCACTAGAATCATCGGTATATGAACGATAAAATCCAAACGTTTCACCCCTGCACTTGATAGTAATATCGAAAGCATAGGATTCGTGAAAAAATACCCAAGCACTCCACCAATTGAAACTCCTGTGATAACTACAGGCAGAAAACTAATGGATATTTGATTCATCAGTTGATACGTTGAATAGCCAATTGCTTTCATTACACCAAACTCTTTCCTGCGCTTTATGATCATCGTTTTGATAACGAGATATAGTATCAACACGACAACTAGAACGGTAATTAACATTACTATCAGCATAACCGCAAACACTGCAGCTGTATACATACCTGTTTGGCTCTCTATATTTTTATCGATATCTAATGTTTCAACTATATGGTCCCCGTACTTACCCTGGACATTTTTGATAAAGGCATTGTTCGACTCACCATCTAGATATACATAAAGGGTCGTACCTTTATAATCTGAATGTAATTCCTGAATACCGTCCATTGTTAGTGCTGCTATTTGTCCAAGATTACCAATGGCTTGACTAAGGCCAGTTACCAAATAACGTTTTGTTTCAGGTCCATATTCCACTTCAACGAAGTCACCTATTCCTTTATTAATCTGCTTTGACACAACCCAAGAAATGGATATTTCATTTTCATATTTCGGTTGCCGTCCTTCATAAACGATATTATTCTCCAACTGCTTAAACTCATCAGTAACAGTTGTATAAACGGTTTGACCATCAATTTTGGTTGTAACTAAGTCGTATATATTCACTTTCCTAACATGATCCATTTGTTCAATGTCACTCAAAAGTTGACTTGTATCCGTAGTTGCCTCAACTGCAACCAACACATTAGCTGGTTCTGAACCAAAGAGGTTAACAAATGCAGTTTTGTCAGAAGCAACGTTGTAATAAAGCACCATTGAAAAGACAGAAGCAAAAGTTAACGCAATAATGATTAAAAGTATCATTACATTTTGTTTTGCGTTTGACAACATTGATTTAATTCCCAGTAAGAAATGAAGACTACCTTTTGTCTTCTCTAAAGGGAAGTGATTTTTTTTAAAACTGTGAGTTTGAATACCTCCACGAAGTGCCTCAACAGGTAAAATTTTTCGAACACGGAAAGCAGAAAGTAAGGTAACGATTACTACACATAAAATAACAAGGAAAATACTGACTACATTGATGATAATATCTATACTTTGAACCCATACCAAACCAGATAGGGATGAGATAATCCCTCCGATGAAAGGCATTAGACCATATGACAAGGCAATCCCTACCATACTTGCACTAAGGGCAATTAAGATAAACTGCAGTAAAATGGAAGAAAGAATTTGCCTACTAGTATAGCCTATCGCTTTAAGAGCCCCGATATTTTCCATCCCATCTTCAATACTATTTGAAACACGGAATCTAATGACAATTAGTGATACAAGCACAATTATAGCCGAAAAAGCCATTAATATTGTTGCTACAATGTTTATAGTTAGTGTGTTTACATTCTTTACTAATTCAATATCTAATGCCCAAATATAAGAAGTCGTTTCTCCTACTATTGATTGAGGAAATTCCTTAGTGAAATCATTTAGTAACTTTGGAGATTGAGTTTTGTCTTCCAATCTTGTAGATAGGATTACCCCAATTGATTGATCGTTTAGATTTCTAGCTAATTCTTGATACGAATTCTCTGGTAACATGAATTTCATAACTCCAATGTTAGTTGTACCCATTATCGTTGTTTCTAAGAATCCAGCAATTCGATATTCATAGTCTTTTGCAAGATAGGTAATGGTGAAATCATCACCTAATTCATAGCCCCCATTCGTTTTAAAACTGTAAGGCACATAAATATCATTTGTACTCGATGTATCTAGCTTTTCAATCAACTTTAGAGGTCCAATACTACGATCGTTCTCTGCATTAAAAATAGCAATACTGCTCGTCAATTCACTGTTAGCAAATGTAAATGAAGCAATGCTCATTGCAATAATTTCTTCTGTTTCTGTCTCTGCGACCCCTGAGTAGTTCATAAAAAATTCATCATAAGTCGAATCATGACTAGCTTGGTCCATGATTATTGTTACATGTGGGTCGTTTAATTGTTCAACTTTATTATCATAAAATGGATTGATTTGAGTAATAACCATTAAGCCAATATTAAGAAGTAACGCAGCAACAAAAATAAAGATAAATAAAGAAGCCGTTGCCGATTTACTTTTTCTAATATTCGCCAATGCCAGAATCATAATCTTCACCTTACCACCCCATTTCTGTAAGGAAAGTCATGAGCTTTTCATGGCGCTCGAAATTCTCAATCTCACTGTATGAACCCAGCTGCAAGTCACCGCAAATTACGCCATCTCTCAAATAGATTATCCGATTCCCACGCAATGCCGTTTTCATATCATGAGTGACCAAGATAATACTCTGTCCATTGCGATTTATATTTGTGAATACATCTAACACACTGTCACTAGATGATGAGTTTAAGGCACCTGTTGGTTCATCTGCAAATAATACTTTCGGGTTGTTAATGACTGCTCGAACGATCCCAACTCGCTGGGATTCGCCGCCAGAAAGCTGAGTAGGAAATTTAGACCATGAGTTTTCATTAATCCCTACTTGTATTAATAGTTCTTTTGCCTGTTTAACGAGTTCACGCTTATTTTTATTTACTAATAGACCACTTGCAAGTACATTATCAAGTACACTCATATTATCTAGTAAATAAATTTGTTGAAATACAAAGCCACAATTTCTTCTTCTAAATATCGCGAGTTGATCGTTATTTAAGGAAGTTAAATGATTCCCGGCAAAATCAATTTCACCCAATGTCGGTTTATCCATCCCGCTAATTGCGTAAAGTAGCGTGGATTTCCCAGACCCTGAACTACCCATGATAATTGTAAAATCCCCTTCTACTAAACTAAGGTCTAGGTTTTTTAATACATGTTGCTGAATTCCCCCGCTAGAAAAAGATTTGCACAACTTCTCCGTTCTAATAATTGTTTTAGTCATGACCTATCGCCATCTCCCTTTATTTAATCGTAAGGATTCCTTCTTTCGACCTATAGAAAAAAGACTGTAAACGAGCTTACAGTCTTATCATACAAAATGAATTCTTATTAAATCTTTGTGCAATTCTTAACTAATTCTTAAATATCAAATACACCTTGGCGTATTTGCGCCCGATTTTTAGGCCTACACGAAGTAGGTCATGAAGACGTTGCCACAGGATGTGGCGATCTTAGTCTTCGATCCTATGCTCGAAAAGTTTCCTCTGAAAAATCGTGGCATCCGCCGGAGGCTTTAACTTTGTTCAGTCGGGGTTTTGACTCCGACAGAATAAAGTTAAGCAAGTTTACTTTTTATAACTACTGTAAAACCGTCTTCTCTGTTATAACAGTGAATGTGGCCATACATTTTTTCCATGAAGTACTTCGAAATATAGAGACCAAGGCCTGATCCATTCTTTCCGTCGACATTTTTCCCTCGATAATATTTATTAAAAAGGAGAGGCAATTCTTCTTCACTAATTCCTGGTCCGTAGTCCATAATGTAGAGTTCAAGATAGCCCTGATTAATTTGGGAAGAAACGGTGACCTTTGTTCCTGCATATTTATATGAATTACTTATAATATTGTCTATTACCTGCTGCAAACGTAAGGAATCAGTTAACATAATACATGGTGGAATTGGATCTAAGAGGATTTGATGGTCATAATTTACATTCTCAATCATATCAACTAGTAATTCGCTCGATTCTTCCGTTACCGTTACCTTTAACTGTTGTAGTTCTTCTAAAGTAGCGTGAAACATATCGGTTACAAGAAGGTTAATTTGCTCTGCTTTCGAATAAATCGTATTCACTTGCCTAATCACCCGATCATCTTTTTCCTGGAGAAGCATTAATTCACTAATCGCTTTGATTGAAGCAACAGGCGTCTTAATATCATGACTTAGTGTAGCTACAAGCTCTTTTTTACTACGGTTTAATTCATACTCTCTTTGGCGTGCTGCATCAAGCTCTTCACGCAATAGATCAAAGCTTTCCGTGAACGCACCGAAATAATTGTTCTTGTCCATATGTAAAGGTATATCAAAATTGCCTCTAGCCACATTCGATGCAAAATTTCGAAGCTGCTGAAATGGTTTCACTAACGTTCTATATATATAGATAATATAAAAAATACTAATAATCATCACTAGACCCACTATCAAACTTATGGAAGTGATCAGTTCACTTTTCATTTGTTGCCGCATTTCTTGTTCATTATTGGTGATAATTAATTTCCCTACAGTCTCGTTATTTTGCTTCAAGTCTATAAATGTATCTCTATTTTTTATGGCATCGTATGTATCGTTATAATGGTTTCCTGGGGTTTGGTAAATTACGTTCCCTAGGTGATCTATTATCGTAAATGGTTGGTCAATGTCGCTATTTCGAAACATTTCGTCACTAACCTGCCCCCAATTTCCTTCAACAGTTTTCACCACATCATTTATGGCTACAAGATCAAGTTCTGAAATCGTATTCTTCTTAATAACTAGTATGGAGAAAACAATAGCTGCACTAAAAACAACCAGAATCGTAACCAGCAGCAATCTTATTTTCATTGGTTGGTATCCTCAAGGACATATCCTGTTCCCCAAACCGTTTTTATAAATTGCGGATCCTTTGGATTACTTTCAATTTTCTCTCGTAAATGGCGTATATGTACATTAAGGGTTCCATCCCCTACAAAAGAATCTCCCCATACATGTTGAAACAGTTCGTCTTTTGTGATGATTCGATTTTTATTCTTGGCCAAATAAGACAGAAGTTTATATTCCATCGTTTTAAGCTGGATATCAACACCATTTACTCGCACACGATGCAGCTTTGTATCAATCTGAATCTGACCAAACTCTAAAACCTCTTCTTGGTTACTAGAACCACTGCCAAACCTTTTTAATACAGCTTTTACCTTTGCTAGTAAAATACTTAACGTGTAAGGTTTTTGAATATAATCGTCCCCACCGATGTTGAGAGCAATCAGAATATCATCATCGCTTGAACGTGCACTAATAAATAGAATCGGGATCTGCGTAGTTTGGCGCAATTTTTTACATAACTCAAACCCTGAAGTTTCCCCGAGATTAATATCAAGAAGAAGCAACGATGGTTCATGCTCCTCCAAAAAACGTTCGCACTCAGCTGCGCTAGTCACAAACGCTGTTTTGACTTCAAACATATTAAAATACTCACAAGTTGTTTCAGCTAAAGCAATCTCATCATCCACAATCAAACAATCTATTTTCATCATAATCTCCTATTATTTTTTAATTGTATATGTAAAGTATACTTGAGATTTAATAGGTATTGTGTAAATCTTTGGGTTTATATTATTAAAAAAACTTTGAAATACTTGTTCTTTGGCAGGATTTTGCTGACTATATATGAACCTAACTCCTTTATGTTGAGAGAAATGACATATTTTTAAAGGAGATTAATGATAAAAAGGTGGTTACCTTCTTTCAAAAATAAGTAGCGGCTTTCCCTCACAACTGTTTTTAAGACTCAAATAGTGACCATGGGTTATTCTTTTATAAACTTCTTTTATAGGGCTTTAGGATGTTACACTTTTACTATGTTAAGGAAATAAGTCCCTTTAAATTGTATCGTAAAAAAATGCATTTTTTTTAAGTTGTACCATTGATATGCTAACTGCAAAACCAAGTTAACATTTAACTACCTCTCCTCTCCCCTTCGTCCCATTTACCTACAAGGAAGTTTTTCTTTCTCCATTTTTTGTGAAATAGGAGTTAGTTGGTTCTATATAACCATTTTAACGAAAACTCATTGACTTCGTGGTAGATATTTCTATAATTGGGTAAATACAAGCAATCTAATATGAATACTCTTTTATCAAGAGCAGGCGGAGGGACAAGCCCGATGAAGCCCGGCAACCGGCTAACCATTAAGGTGAGCTAAGGTGCTAAATCTTGCAGCAGTAGCTGAGAGATAAAAGAGGAACTGGTCACTTTGTTAGTGATGCTGTGCCTCTTTCTCTTTGAAAGAGGCTTTTATTTTGTTTTAAATTGGGTTACTTGTTATATCTTAAAAGGAGTGGGAGAAATGAAAAAAGTTGTATTACCTATGTTACTTAGTGTTGCATTAATTGGGACAACACTGCCTACTGATGTATTGGCAACCGGGACTGAGGAGACTAACTCATCTGAGCGAAAGCACAGTCTTTTCAACTCAGAACAATATGATTATGTCATATTCGATACTATTCAAAAACAGCTCGAGGACTTTGACAAAAGGAGTAATAGAATTAGTCTTGAGGTGACTGGAAAATCCTCTACTGGAAAAGATCTATATACAGTAACGATTACGAATCAAGCTAAAAATAACTCTTATAAAACCTTACGAAAACTAATGAGTGAAGATCCCGATCAAGCACAGCGTTGGTTATCAAAAAATCCAGACGTGAAACCTCCAATTCTTATACACGCATCTATCCATGGAAGTGAATTTGTTGGAACAGATGCTGCACTAAGATTAATTGAGCGATTTGGATTTGAAAATGACTCGGAGACACTAGAAATACTCAACAACTTTACGTTAATTGTCAATGTGAATGCTAATCCAGATGGTCGTATCGAAGCAACTCGTTTTAATGGAGAGGGAATTGACCTCAACCGTGATTTTATTACTCAGTCTCAACCTGAAACACAAGCTGTAGTTAAGCAAATTACAAAGCTAAATCCTTTGGTTCTGTTAGATCTTCATGGTTATGTGAAACAAAGAGGCGTCGCAAAACATCCAGGTTTGATCCTGCCTGGTACACCACCGCACAATCCCAATTACGAATTTGATCTTTTATATAATTGGATGAATCAACAAGCAGAAGCAATGGAATCTGAACTGGTAAGTCAAAAAGATTCATATGAAACTGAGCTTTATAAAACAATGGAAGGGACACATATTCCTTTAAGAGACTCAAGTCAAGGATGGGATGTTTATCCGCCAATCTATACCCCAGCATATGCAATGCTTCACGGGGGATACGGTTATACCCTTGAAGCTCCAACAAATGATTTAGATGGTGTAAAGTGGCAAGTTGATGCAGTAACAGGGGCTCTTAAATTTGCTGTAGATCATAAATATGACATGCTGGAGGATCAAATAGAAGTTTATCAGAGAGGTGTTACTAATCAACATCCTAATTATGAAGAAGGAAAATATCCTGAAGCATATATATTACCTGTAAAGAAGGAAGACCCAACCGTTACTGAAAAGGCTGTTCGGCACTTGATTAAGAATGATGTTGAAGTAACGCAAGCAAAGGAAGCTTTCGATTCGGACGGTATTCGTTATGAAAAAGGTACTTACTTACTATCAGGCAGGCAAGCGAAGGCTGCAGTTGCTAACGCATTCCTTTGGGATGGACAGGATATTACCAATGACATCGGAGCCATGTATGACATATCTTCTTGGGGTCTTCCAGAACTGTGGGGATTTGAAGTGATTGAATCAACATCATTCCCAAATGTAAAAATCGATAAAGTTAAAGAGATTAAATTAAAAGGATCACTTAATGGTAATGGTCCTTATAAAATTCCAAATACCTCTATCAATGCTGTTTCTCTCGTAAATCAGTTACTTCAATCAAACATCCAGGTGTTGAAGGATGAGGAAGGGAACTTTTATGTTGAAAAGAAAACATCTGACCTTATAAAAGCTGTAAAAGCTTCAGGTCTTGATCTTGTTACAACTTCAATTCCAAAACAGGTAAGAAGCATAACTGAAAAGAAAATTGCTATTTTAAAAGATGGGGGACTTGGAAAGGTTCAGTCACATTCAGGTACGAAACTTGCCCTTGAACGCCTTGGTTTTTCAGTAACCGAATTACATCCAAGTGATGTAGCGAACAATGGCTTATCGGGATATGATACATTTATTTACAGTGGTTCTGCTAATCTAGTATCCTACAATCTTAGCACGGCAAACAAAGAGTTTGGACTCTCAAACGAAGAAGAATACAACAAATTTAAGCAGAATGTGGATGAGTTTATTGAGCAAAAAGGACAGTACATCGCTATAGGATCTGGTGCATCAAAAGTTGCCAAGTCCTTAGGGCTAACAGATGTGGAAGTGAACACTGGATCTTCGAGCTCTAATGGTATCGTCCAAATTGATTACACTGGAAAAGGAGTTACAGCAGGTTATAGTCAAGACGATATCGGATTCATATATGGACCGGTTTGGTACTCCAATACTGAAGAAACCGAAGTCTTTGCCACCTTTGACCAAGGAGAAGATTTCTTTGTTTCTGGTCATTGGAAAAATAGGCAGCCTGCAAGAGGTCAAGCGGTCATTGTAACCGAAAAAGACGCTGCCGTAACATTAATCGGATTAGAAGCTGGATTTAGAAATCACACCGATTACCTATTTAGATTACTATCAAACACAATTTTTAACGAATAGGATATTAATAAACCTTGATTTCCCTATTATGACATTCGGTAATTCCTTTTTACTTTTTATCGATTAATGGTAAGGTACAGTATGTGTTAACTCTCAGATATTATGAAAGAAGGCAACTAACCCTTTGGGTGTTGCCTTTGCCTTTTTATATTACTTGAAGCGGATACCAATGCTATAGCGAATATAGACACCACCATGATTACCTGTTATTTACTAAACAAATGAATGGAAAGTCTGAGGTAAATAAGTTGTGGGATACAAAAATTAGTATTTTTTTATTACGTCTTTCTTGTACAGTCTCAAGAATCCCTACTAAAATATTGATGCTGGAACATACACATTCTTATTGCATTATGATATTCACCGTCAACAAAAAACTCATCAATTAATTCTCCTTCAAACTGAAAACCAAGTTTTTTATAAATATGAATCGCCTTTTCATTCGTTTTATCAACGATTAAATATAATTTATACAAATTTAATACAGAAAACGCATAGTCCATTGCGAGATATGTTGCAGACTTCGCATATCCATGTCCTTGATGATTCGGATCTATTATAATTTGAAATTCAACTCTCCGATGAATATAATCAATTTCTACTAATTCAACTAACCCCACCATTTCAGTGCCTTTTTCTACAATAAATCTTCTTTCACCCTGATCATGAATATGTTTATCATATAAATCCTGCAATTCAACGAATGACTCATATGGCTCCTCAAACCAATAGGACATGATGTTTGCATTAATATTTAACTTATGAACAAATCCTAAGTCAACTCTCTCTAATGGCCTTAACCTTACATCCTTCACTACTTTTCATCCTCCGAATACCGCATTCAATGGATTTTCCCTTTTGATGGTTTTATAAAACCATTTTAATCCTTTATAAAGAAAGTAAAACAGCAAATGAAAACAATCACTATAAGGATATTCTTTACAAACCATAGATAAATATCCAAATGCTTGATTGCATTATGTAGCTTTAGTGCTGGTCAGGTTTTCTAATAACTATAAAAAAAATCGAAGGTTAAGGTTCCATTTTCCATATAGCTGTTCACGAGCATATCTTCAAAAGAAATAAATACCTAATTTCACAATTGTTGATATGACGGGGATAACTAGCTTTTCCCCCAACTTTTTATACAGCATTTATTTCCAATGTGGATAAGTTGTGGAAAAGGATCTTACAACTTTGTTGGATTTCTAAAACGCCTTAACGTGGCTTGAGTGGTGATCGCAAACAAATTGCTGTAGTAGAGTTGCCTCAAAAACTAGGTTCATTTATCACCCTTGTCTCTTTCCCAAAGTCTAGGTGTAAGCATACTGTTTTTCGACAAAGATATTGGTAATTCGACAAAAACGGTTGACCTATCATTCATAAACATATAGAATTTTTACATATTTTCAAAAGGATGAGGTTACAGCATGAAAGATATATTATTCAGAAAAAAGAATCTCGCAGAGTTACTTTTAAACAAAGGAGAAAAACAGCTACCACGAACTCTAGGAGCCTTTGACCTAATGTTGCTTGGAGTAGGTGCTATTATTGGAACGGGTATTTTCATACTTCCAGGAACAGTAGCTGCGGCACACTCAGGACCAGCTATCGTTTTTTCTTTTATTCTAGCTGCAATTGTCTGTGCACTGGCAGGGATGTGTTATTCAGAATTTTCTTCATCCATTCCAGTAACGGGTAGTGCATATACGTATGTATATATTGTATTTGGAGAATTAATCGCTTGGTTAGTTGGCTGGGCTTTACTTTTAGAATATGGATTAGCAGTTGCGGCTGTTGCAACAGGTTGGTCTGCTTATTTAAGTGCCTTGTTAGAAGGTTTTTCTATCACGCTTCCAAAGGCCATTTCTGGTTCTTTTAATCCAGCAGATGGAACATATGTAAACATACCGGCTATAGCTATTATATTTGCCACTGCTTATTTGTTAACGCTCGGAATAAGAGAATCGACGAAAATTAATATGATTATGGTATTTATTAAAGTAGGTGTTATTCTCTTATTCATTGGAGTAGGTATTTTCTATGTTGAGCCCGCTAATTGGCAACCATTAATGCCCTTCGGAGTGCAAGGCGTAATAAGTGGGGCAGCCCTTGTTTTCTTCGCTTATCTTGGATTCGATGCTGTTTCGTCAGCTGCTGAAGAGGTAAAGAATCCACAACGGAATATGCCAATAGGAATTATTGGCTCTTTACTTATATGTACAATACTTTATGGAGCAGTTTCCCTGGTTTTGACTGGGATGGTTTCCTACACAGAGCTAAATGTAAGTGATCCAGTTAGCTACGTGATGCAGATCGTTAATCAAGATTGGGTGGCTGGCGTTATTTCACTTGGTGCTGTTGTTGGAATGATGACTGTTATACTTGTTATGTCATATGGTGGAACTAGACTTCTTTACGCGTTTGGCCGTGATGGATTGCTGCCGAAAAGTATGTATGAACTTAGTGAAAAAAAGAAAACACCTGTTAAAAACACTTGGATATTTGCAACATGTGTAGCTTTTTGTGCCGGCTTCGTTCCGTTATCTAAACTGGCAGAACTAGTAAATATGGGAACATTACTTGCATTTACCATCGTTTCAATCGGAGTAATTTACTTAAGAAAAAATAAAAGTATACCATCCGATGGTTTTAAAGTTCCATTCTTTCCAATCTTACCGATTTGTTCATTCTTATTATGTTTATTTTTAATTACTCAGCTATCTGTTTTTACGTGGGTTTCATGCGGTGTTTGGTTTATATTTGGACTATTCTTCTATTTTGCTTATGGTAAAAAGCATAGTCTCATGAATAAAGAGTAAGAAATGTAAAAGTGAGCTTACGTTGTCATACAGATGACCTTGTAAGCTCACTTTTTTAGTTAAGAATGAGAAAACATGGAGTCTCATCAACATTCATTTTCTATTCATGTATCCTTTTACTTCTGTTCCGCTAGTTTCGTGAGGATTTCTTCGCAAATTTCATGGGTTTCCAATGCATCCCGAGTTGAGATTTTTGGTTCTGAATTTGTGCTGACAGCGCGTATAAAATCTGTAACCATTTGCTCAAACCCTCTTTTATACAAGGTTGACTCCCAATCACTACTCCGAACCTCACTATTTTCTAAGTCTTTCGAAATGAGTAAGTTGGATACATTCGTGACCGTCCGCTTCTCCAACGGACCCATAACTTGGGCAATTTCCTCGGTGGTCCCGTTGTCCCTATTCATGATGCCGATTGCAGTGCCACCTTTCGAAATAAATTGAATCACAACGTGGTATAAGGATCCATTTTCCATACGGCCATTCACGAGCATATCCTCAACCGGGTGTGGAAATAAATATCTCATCGTATCCACTACATGGATAAAGTCGTCAAAAATAAACGTCCTCGGCTCCCCAGGAAGATTTTTGCGGTTTTTCTGGACTACAACCATATTTGGATTAGAAACTTCCTTCAAACTTACATAGGAAGGGGCAAACCTGCGGTTAAATCCGGTCATAAGAATAAGTCCACGTTCCTCCGCAAGTTTGACAAGTCTATTCGCACCTTCATAATTGTCCGTAATAGGTTTGTCGACAAACACATGGATTCCATGATGAAGTAGCCACTCAACAATTTCTTCATGAGAGGATGTCGCCGAATGGACAAATGCTCCCGTAATCCCACTATCAACCATGGACTGGAGGTCAGAGTGTATATGTTCAAACCGATATTGACTGGTAATTGTTCGTAACTTTTCTTGATTTCTTGTGTAAAAGTGAAACTCAATCTCCTTTAATCCGCTATAAACTGGAAGATACGCTTTTTGTGCAATGTCTCCAAGTCCAATAACCCCAATCTTCACTATAAATCCCCTCTTCGTTCAACGTCGCCTTTCACAGTGACGAAAAAAAAAATACTTACACTAATAATAGTATAAACAAGTTTACACTATTTAAGAAAGCTGGAGACATAATGAAATCAACTGCTATGGAAAGTAACTGAATGATATTTATAGCTAATAGAGATAATATCATTCTCCCCATCCCCACTCTTTGAGTTCCGATAATCCATATGATTAGAACTATTTATAATAAATAAGACGTGATTTCGTATAATAGTATTTTGCAAATTCACGGTCTTTTGACTTTAAAATTTTGAATATTATATTCACCAATTGTGCAACTGTCTCGACGTGGTTTGAATATGAATGCAGAAGAATTTGTGTAGTAGTTTTTATCTAATAAGAATTACGAAATTTGATATACATTACTATGAAACAGTTCACCATTTTTATTAAATAGAAAAAGATGTTCAAAAAGAAATTCTTCTTCTTGAACATCTCATTATTGTTATATTCTAAATTCCATCTCTTCGTCTGCAATGAAGAACCCTTTTGTTTCGATTTGCTTTCTTAATGAACCCTCTCTTTGCAATACCGGGTTTGAATGGTTAAGGTGTGTAAAATAAATTTTAGTTTCCCCTACTAAATCTTGAAGTAGATCCATCGTCTCTGTTATTAGTGGATGGGGGACCTGCCGATAATCTCGCCCAATGTTTGCTAGATCCTGTTGAGAATAAAACGTGCCATCAAGAAAACAAATATCCGCCTCTTTCGCCACTTCACGAATATCGATGTCCCATTCATCCCAACGATCAATATCAGGAATAAATAAAACCTTTTTATTCGGACCTTTTATCCAAAAAGCAAAAGTCTCTGAAAACTCATTCCGATGCGGAACAATTAATGGAGTTACAGTTACTTCCGTAGAAACACTAACAGGTTGTCTATCTTTGATTTCTTGAACAATGATGTTTTCAAGTGCAGTCAACTGGCTCCATGGTGCATCATTTTCAAGTAGTTTTTTCATTTTTGCCCCTGCCATTACTGGTAATAGACGAGAATTAACCGCTTCTTTCCCTAAGAACATCAAACCTGGATAATGACCGATATGTGCATGCGATAGAAAAATACTGCTCATCAGCTTTGATTCCATTCCATATCTCATTTGCAATCGTGCCATTTGTTCTCGAAGATCAGGAGTAGCTTCAATTAAATGCCATTTATTCTCTTCTGGTAAAATAATTGCCAAGGATGCGGCAGTTCTTTTAAACTTCGAGTCCTCTAATGCTCTTTTACAATTTTCACAAAAACAATTTGCTTGTGGCAAACCACCATCTTGGGCAGTTCCAACCACACTTAATATAACCTCACTCACTATACAACTTCCCTTTCTACATGCTGCAGTTCTTTTTCTTGGCTGTAATCCTTTCTAGCAATCGTCCATCCAGTGAATCCAAACAGTAGATTTACTAACGGTACAAGATAAATAAAGAACGCATATGGAATAAACTCCCACGCACTGACTCCCAAAATGCTCGATGCGAATACGGCAGGAACACTCCAAGGGATAAGATTAATACCGACAGTCCCCATTGACTCGACTGTTCTAGAAAGATTTTTAGTATCAATATTCATATTTTTATACTTTTGAACGAAGGTTCTTGCGGGTAGTATAATTGCCAAAAACTGAGCACCGCTTGCTAAAGCAACAACAAATGTTGATAAAAGTGTAGAACCGATAAGCGCTCCAGTAGTTTTCACTTTCTTCATCATTTTACCTGTTAATACTTCAAATGTTCCCGTTTCTTCTAGAATACCACCGAGGGCGGTAGCGATCATTAGCATTCCAACGGTTCCAAGCATCGAAGCAAGTCCACCGCGATTTAATAAAGAATCAATTTCACCAATTCCGGTTGAGATTTTAAAACCACTCGTCATAAATTGAACAACTGAACTTACCGAGTTTCCTTGAACCATAACAGCTATAACTGAACCTAATAAGCCAACACCCATTAATGCTGGTAATGCAGGAACACGCTTTAGCATCAAATAGATGGTGAATACCGGTAGTAATAATAACAATGGGTGAATTACAAAAGCATCATCTAAGCCAAACATGATTGTTTCAATTGCTTCAGAACCAATACTCGTGCTATTAGCTACCTCAAAACTACCAAATATCCAAAATAAGACAAGTGATAATAAAAATGCGGGAATCGTGTCCCAAAGCATGTGTTTAATGTGACTAAATAAATCCGTGTCAACCAGCGCTGCAGCAACATTAGTTGTATCTGATAATGGAGAAAGTTTATCCCCTAAATACGCACCTGATATGACTGCTCCCGCGACGAGAGCTGGTGGAAATCCTAAACCCTCACCAATTGCCATGAATGCTAGTCCTACAGTAGCGATGGAGGTAAAGGAGGTTCCTAGAGTAATAGAAACAATACCCGTAATAAGAGCAACAATTGGAACAAACCAGGACGGATCAAGTATTGAAATCCCATAATAAATCATGGTTGGAATGACACCACTAGCAATCCATGACCCTATAATCGTACCGATTACCAATAAAATAAACACCGCTGGCAAAGCCCTTGTTACTCCATTTACCATCATCTGTTGTACATCATTCCAGCTCCATCCGCAACTAATGGCGACAATAGAAGCTAAAATAACCCCAATTATTAATGGAAAGTTCATTCCTGCTTCCCATATAAAAATCGAACAAGCCGCAGCAATGATTAAGCCAAATAATGGAATAACTGATTTCCAAATTGGAAGATTTGTTTTCACCTTTTTTCCCACCAATCATATAAAATCAACTTTTTATTAGTTTAGGAGATTACCTAAAGTACTTTAGCACTTTAAAGCTTTTACGCTTTTAAGTAATTATTATTCGATAATCATAATTTATTTTATTTAATTAGTCAAATGATCATGGTATGGAAGTGTTGAATGTAGTTATGAAAAAACGCAAAAAGACATCTCCCAATGTGGTTTAGTGCCTCTTTAAAAATGAGTGTCGCTCACACTCCTCCTGCCCTTGTGTCTGTTGCAACCATGGGTGAATAGTGAGTTTGCACTCGATTTATAATGCTTTAACCTTTTAAAAAAGCAGATTCTATCATCTCCCATTAAAGCATGCGTTGTTGATATTTTCAAAAAAGCTAGAATTAATATCTAGAAATCTATAATATAATTATTGGGATAATTAAAATTATTTAAATGCTAAAGGGGAGTTATCCATGACACAAAATAAATATTATAAAGAATTAATTGATTTGCAGGATGTAGACGGTGTAGAATCTCAGATTCAAAGTTTACTTGAAGTACCAATTGAATCCGTTTCTGACCTTGAAAAGTGGTTAAAAGATGAAAAGAATTTACTGATTAAAATCGACGAGGCAATGACAGGTCACCAAGTCGACTTCTACCGAAACACAGAGGATGCAGAAATCAAGGCGACGTATCTTCACGATCAGCAAGTCGTCCAACCACTATTAATGAAATACGAAGCTAAACTAAATGAAAAAGTTTGTGAGTCTCCTTACATACATCAATTAGATGAAAAACGTTATGGCTTAATGAGACGTGTTCGCGAATCCAAAGTAAAACTGTTTAGAGAAGAAAATATTCCATTGATGGTTAGAGAACAAGAACTCAATACAAAGTATAGTGAAATTATCGGAGGGTTAACAGTCGAATGGGAAGGAGAGCAAAAGCCTTTTCCATTTATCCAATCTCAACTCGATAATCTAGATAGAGCTGTAAGAGAGAAAGCTTATTACGCAATGGGATCAGCTTATCGTCAAATTAAGTCCGATATGGACGCCATCATGGACGAACTTGTTCAACTTCGCCATCAAATCGCATTAAATGCAGGATTTGAGAACTACCGTGATTATATGTTTGTGGTCAAAAACCGTGAGTACAGTGTCCAAGATTGTTATGATTTCCATGAAAATGTAGAGAAGCATATTATCCCAGCATGGAACCGACTCGCAGACGTATTTAAGTCTAAGCTAGGTGTCGATACCTATCGTCCTTGGGATAACACTGCTAAATTGATGAAAAATCCTCCTTACTCCGAGGTGTCCACTCTTATGGATGGCGTTTCTGAGATGTTAGGGAAAACTGACCCATATTTTGCAGATCGTTTCGATTACATGAGAGAAAATGGGTTACTAGATCTTGGAGATCGGAAAGGAAAAAGCCCGGGTGGTTTCTGTACGTCCCTAGCTGTTTCAGGAGATACGTTTGTATTTGCGAACTTTAGTCCATCCTTTTTCTCTCTAATCGCATTAATTCATGAGATGGGCCATGCGGTGAATGGATACCTCGAGTTTGCCGAGCACGGTCCTATTGAAGACTACCAACACCGAATGGAAGTTGCTGAACTCTATTCTCATGGGATGGAATTGCTTCTATTGGATAAGCTGGATCGTTTTTATCCAGAAGAAGAAGATTTCAAGAGTGCACAGCGTGAAGAGTTAAGACGGGCATTTACTATGTTATTCGGCCCACTATCAGGGGATCTCTTCCAGCATTGGATGTATACGAATCCAAACCATACAGCCAAAGAGCGCGATGAAAAATACTTTGAAATCTCAAAACGTTATGGCCTAAACCCTGTCGATACTACTGGCCTAGAGAAAGAAATTGGGATGAGCTGGGCAGGCACCCTTCATTATTTCCAAGTTCCTTTCTATAATATTGAGTACTCCATCTCCATGCTTGGAGCTCTTCAATTACTTGAAAATTATCAAAAAGACCCAGTGAAAGCAGTGGAGTCCTTTAAAAAAGGCGCAAGCGCGGACTACAACCAATCCATTGCAGATATCTACAAAGAAACTGGGGTTAGCTTTGATTTTTCAGAGCCAGCCGTTAAGAGAATGGGTGAATTCCTAGAAAAAGTCATTCAAGACATTCATTAAAAAGTGGGAGCACACGGGGACATTTCTTAGTAGAGGACAATCGGAAGTTTTCCCTCGAAAAAGGTACAACTAGTTCAATTCTAGTTGTACCTTTTGCTTTACATTTAAAAGATTACGGGAAAATTCTTTGTTGAACAATTTAAGTCTACAACGTCATTTTCAGGTAGCTACTCGACCTGACTGTTAAAAGTGGAGTAATCATGTAATACAATTTTCAAACACAAAAAGAGTTCACCATTGAACTCTTTTGCTTAATGTTGCTAGTATTTTTTTGATCCAAATTTTTGATGTCCAGAGTGAATGTGGCAACACACGGGGTGCTCGTGATTATAACTTCGTTGTGTTTAAAAACCAACCTTCTCCAAATACAGCCCCTCAGCATCCGCCATACGACCTGTTTGAATTCTTTCTTTCGATTCGAGAATACTTGGTATTGCAGCGGCATCTTTTTCTCCTAATCCAACTTCAATTAATGTTCCTACAATTTTTCTCACCATATTGTAAAGGAAGCCATTGCCTCGCACTCTGATTTCAATAAAGCTCTCATTTTCATTTATCTCGAGTGAGTATATTTCACGCACCATAGATTTTTTCTTCGACTTTGCGTTCGAATAGGAAGTAAAGTCGTGCTTACCTAAAAAATAGTGTGATGCTACTTTCATTTTTTCGATATCAAGCTTTTCCTCCACATGCATACTGTACTTTCGCATGAAGGGATGTGAATACTGCTCGTTCCAAATCTTATACAAATAGGTTTTATCTTTTGCATTATAACGTGCATGAAAACGATCATGAGTTAATGTAACATCTACAACGCTAATATCATTTGGAAGATATCTATTTAAATACTGCTGAACTTCGTCTTCGGTTGCATTTTTACTCATCCTAAAATTAGCGATTTGGGCAAGAGCATGTACACCTGCATCCGTTCGTCCAGATCCAATGATTTCAATCTTTTCTCCTGCCAACTCTGTTAATACATTTTCAATTTTCCCTTGAATCGTATTGTCACTATTACCGAGTCGTTGCCAACCCTTGTAACGGCCACCATCATACTGAATGGTTAATTTATAATTGTTCATTGTATACTCCTTGTAAGTTCACTTTTTGCTTTGATATCTACCGTGCCGATAAATCATCATTGTGTCTATTATTTAATAGTACAGTCTATTAATACGTCTCTATACTCTTGTTATTATTTCTTATTATGGCCTTGTTAAAACCTTGTTGATGATTTCATCCCGACGTTTCTAATGCAAGCTATTCCCTACTGGAGTCGCCACCTACCTCTTCAACCATAAAACTTCAATTCCAATATTGAAATTTATTTTATATTCGCTTCATAATGCTCTTCATTAAGTCTCACTACTTCAAGCTCTTTTATATTCTCTTTCAATTTCAATGCAAGGCTTTGAATTCCTAAGAATTCTGTAAAAGTATGACTCCCAACGATAAGGTTTATCCCTTTAAACTCAGCAAATTGAATTGTATACAAATTACATTCACCTGTAATGTATACATCACAGTTATTTTCAACTGCTTCCTTTAGGCAAGCTGTTGGAGCTCCATTACCACAGACTACGCCCACTCGCTTTACCCTTTTGTTGTTAAACTGCCAATGTCTAACTGGTTCTTCAAGTAGATTCTCAAATTTTTTTACTAATTCATTAAACTCAACTTCCTCATCATACTCTGCGACTCTACCAAAATATAACCCTTCCCATGCGTGGGTTCTTTTCACAATTGCTAAATCTAATTCTTTTAATAAACTATCATTTGTTCCAAAGCTACAGTCATCGAGTGGCAAGTGATTATAATAGTGACTAATACCATACTCTGCTAGTTTTTCTATGCACGCCTCTCTTAATCCATATATCTCATCCCAAGCATCATGGTGTGTCACCATCATATCTACTCCATGAAGTCTTGCTTCCTCTATCGTTTCAAGCGTTAGGTTTACGCAGTATCCAATTTTTTTAACTTTTTTATCTGCTTGGTATGTAATCCCAGATTCACTAGAATAGACATCCTTGTTTGTTATAGTAAAAAGACCATTAATACATTCCACAACATATGAAACATCCATATACGTACCTCCTCCGTTTCATTAGTTTCGCCTACAATTCTCATCATTGCCCTGGTTGTAATCCGTATTTTATAAACTATTATCTCTTCCCCATCTTAACACAACCATATATTCCTTCATGAAACTTCTTTGTTATGTGTAAAAGTTAGATCCCCTAAAGCAAAATCCCCCCGAACCTTTTAGTCTGGGGGAATATAAGTCACAATTCAATAATCTACTAAAACCGGCTGAACACATTGATACATTGTTGTATATTAAGGTCCCTAAATCCCTGGTTCCTAATTCGGATTCTAGAAGTATTGATAGCTAAGCTTTATCTAATATATTTCTTAATCTAAAGATATGCTTGTTTATCAAATAAATCTAAAAGACCAAATCATATCTTCGATTTGGTCTTAAGCAATATCCCTATAGGGCAGACATTCGTAGACATGCCCTAATTCCAATAGTTACTATATATATCTATCAGTCTAATGCCACTGGCACATTAACATCATCTATATTAAGATGCCCCCATCCTCCAGTTTCTTTATCAACAACCTTGATGAATAATTCTTCTCCCAGAAAATCGGATGCATCCCATCTCACTCTTCGATAGGCTTCATCATTATGTCCGGTGGCTTTTAATAGTTCTTTCCCGTCTGACTTTCGTACTAAAGCTACATAAAGTTTATTAATATTTTGTCCACCACCAATTAAAAAGTCTATTTTACCTAATCCTCCGAGCTTGAAATCTTCAGATTTTACTATACCAGTCGCTGCATCTCCGCCTTGCTCACCATTGAATCCCCATAAATGGTATCGGTTAGGATCTACTCGGTCATTGGCTTGATTGAATGGGCCACCCCAGCCCCAGTCATTTGCACTTGTTATATGCTTATCACTGAAAGTCGTTCCTTCAATCACTTTCCAACCTGTTAGATCTCCAGATTGGAAATCATGATTTGTTAATTCACCATGTGCTGGTACTTCCTCTACCGGCGACCAGTACGATGGAACGGTATTTCCATAAGCAGAACCCAACTCCCAAATTTTCATCGATTTTACCTTAGCTTTTCCATGACTACTCCATAACTCTAATCCTAATGCATCCTCAAGTGTTGGGTAAACGCGAGTGGTAATACTCTTCTTCCCATTTGCATAAGCTTCAATCATTGAACGGTCTAGATAGATGTGAAGCTTCAAGTTATCACCATTAAGCTTTAATTCCCCTCCCTGAATACCTTTAGGGATATCTGGATCCAGACTGGATTTTGATCGATCAACATTTAGTTTTTCGTTCATAGCATCATAGAATAATAGTGTTTCTTCTTTACCATTTGAGCTTTTTCTAAGCTTTAATCCCACTTGATCATCCTTTTTTAAATCAATTTCAAGCTGTACTTCAAGCATGTCACCTTTAATTTTCTTTAATTGCTCATTCGCTTTCTCAAATTTATCATTTTTAATTGATAATAGTTCTTTTTGTCTTAACGACTGAAGCTCTTTGATTGGTTCAATCGCTAGCTCACCGTTCTGAGATAATGATAGTTCAAGAGGTAATCCACCATTATGCGCCCATCCGGCATCATAGTGCTGTTGCTCGGTTCTTCTGTCTTGAGCAATACTAAACAGAATTGAACGACCACTTTCATCAACCATTCCACTTGGGCCAGTAAAATGCTCACCATAATCAAATTGTCTTGGATCTTCATAATCCGGTACAAATTCTAATTTTTCCTTATCCCACGTTCCAGTCCAATACCACACATATTTCACATTATGTGGACTATAGCTCTCAAACCAAGGGTTAATGAAGAAGGCGTACTTTTGATTCCCTTCTTTATCCTCACCTACTGGTAAAAACACAGGCAACTCCCAAACATCTCCTGTTTTCGGATGTTTTTTAACATCTCCAACAAATAAAGGTTTTTCATATTTCCATTCATATAAATCTTTAGATGTATACAGTAATGCTGTCCCACCAACACCCTTAATACCTGAACCTACTAACTGATACCATGTATCGCCATCCTTCCAAACAAATGGATCGCGGAATTGTCCATACCACACTTCTCCTTGCTCGGCAGGAAGATTAGGTGCTTGAACAGTAACTGCTTCTTCATGCATCGTCCATTCCTTTAATAATGGATCTTCCGGATTATTACTTGTCGCAAGCCCTGTCATTTGATTTGGAAATTTCGAATCATCTCCTGCTGTAAAGAGAAGAACTGGATTTCCGTCAGCATCTATTGTTGAATCTCCTGACCAGACTCCATCAGGTGATACAGAATTTCCTGTTGGAGCTAATGCGACCGGCGCATCTTCCCAATGAACCATATCATCACTGACTAAATGTCCCCAGTGAATTTGATGCCAATATGGTCCTTGTGGATTATGCTGATAAAATATATGATATTTTCCGTTATAATACATCGGTCCATGAGGCTCATTCATCCAATGTTCTGGTGAAATCAAGTGATATTGAGGTCTGTAGCGATCCCCATCATATCTGCTTCGATCCAATTTCATATCAGGAGCTGGCAACTTACCATCTTCAAACGTTTGAATCACCGTCTGATAGTTCTCTTGAATTTCTTTCTCACTAATTGCTTGATTATGAATCTTTAATTCATCAATTAAACCATTAAACATATTTGCTGTAAACGTACCATTAATGACAGCAGCAGAATTATGTTTCCCAATAATTAAATCCTGCGCTGATGGTGTTAAAACTCCATTTGGTGTTGACGCTTCACCAACTTTCTCTCCATTTAGATAAAGTTTCATTTTTTTCTCTGTCTGACTAAATGTAGCTACAACGTATGACCATTTATCTTTTTCTAATGGTTTAGACTCATCTGCCCAAACCTCTCTCCAATCACCGTCAACACTTGTTTGGAAGGACCACTTTCCATGTTTACCCATTCCTAGAATATATCCTTCATTCGAGGAACGATTATGCTGGTTCACAATAGCAGATAATTGGCCTAAATCTCCCCACTCGTAGGATCTTGGAGCTACCCAAGCCTCAATTGTTAACGCACTAGAAGGCTTGATAATATCCTCTGCCTTACGAGAAATCCAAGTGGAATATCCATCAAATAATAATGCATTATTGGAAATACCCTGTTTCCATAATGGATCTGTTGATGGTTTATACTTTGCATCATTGAACACATATTCTACTGAATCCTCAATACCACTTACTTTATCTAGTGCCTTTGCAGCTTTACTTTCATCAAAAGGCCAGTGGGCAATTACGCCTTGTGTTTTCACTTGGAAATCATCAACATTGATATGTCCCCATCCTCCTGTTGCTTTATCAACAATTTTGAGATAGACCTCTTCTCCCACATAACTAGCTGCATCCCAGCTTACTCTTGAGTAAGCCTCACTATCAGTAAAGTTCTTATTTGTCGCTTTCATTAATTCCTGATCATCAGATGCTCTTACTAATGCGACATATAAGGTTTCGATATTATTGCCCCCGCCAATTAAGAAGCTTATTTCACCGTTCCCTGATAAAATAAAGTGTTTGGATTTAAGAACCCCAATTTTATCATCACTGGCTTTTGCTCCCCAAAGATGGTATTGGTTCGTCTGATTAAAAGGACCTCCCCAACCCCAATCTTTTGCATTTGTCACATTTTCGTTTGAAAAAGCATCACCTTCAACAACAGTCCAGCCTGTTAAATCTCCTGTTTCAAAATCAGGATTTTCAATATCATCCGTTAAAATAGGTTCATTGTTAAAAACTTGGAAGTCATCAACATTAATATGGCCAAAACCACCACTATGCCGGTCAACTATCTTTAAATACAATGCTTCACGAATATATTCTGAAGCATCCCACTTGACCCTTCGGTAGGCCTCAGTATTAGCACCTGTTGCTTTAAATAACTCCTTTCCATCAGAAGCTCTTACAAGTGCTACATATAGATTATTAAGATCTTCACCCCCAGCAACAAGGAAATCAATCATCCCGTTGCCTCCTAACTTGAATACACTTGACACCATTTCACCTGTTCGAAAATCTGAGTTTGCATCTTCCTTCGCTCCGGCAAATCCCCAGACATGATAAGTTCCTTGCTGATTAAACGGACCTCCCCAAAAACTCGTTACATCGGAAACAGGGTTATTAAACGCAGAACCTACTTCTGTCCAGCCAGTTAAATCTCCCGTCTCAAAGTCAGGGTTTTCAATCTCCTCCGGAAGAGTAGTAGGATCAACATTTATGACCCCCTTATTTGATGTAAACTGTGCGCTTTTCACTTCATAGATTTCTAAAGATTTTAAGGTTACTTCTCCATCTTTTGAATAAATATCGAGAGCCATATCATTTTCTGTCGGGAAAATCTGATCAGTTAATACAACTTCTCCATCTTTTCCAAACACTTCAATAGAAGCGCTATCAATAAATAGTTTCATTTTTACTGTCTCATGTGTTGAAGAATATGGAGCAGCATGTTTTGCCGCAAATTTTTCATGGAAACCAACTTCACCAGACGTTGAACGGTCAACAAACAGCTGCTGATCCGTCTTGTTATATCCAACTATTGTTTCTGCTTCTTCGCCTTTTCTTACAACAAAACCAAACTCGGTAGCATTTGAGGATGTAAGATCGAATTCTGCTCTAATCTCGAATTGTTTCCCATTTACATCTGATAATAAACTGTTTTCAGTATCGATTATTTCATTTGCCCAGGTTTTTTTATTTTCTCTTAAACTTTCAAATTCACTAACTGGCTTTTGAACGAGACGAATGGTATTGTCAGACGAACTAGTAAGGGACAATTCTCTTGGCAAACTCATAGCCCCTCTAAATTCAGACGTTGGGAGGCCTTGACCATATAGCCAATTATTCATCCACCCCATCCATATTCTTCGCCCATCATGATCAGACACATCACTCCATGTAACCGCCGCATAGAAATCACTTCCGTAATCAGCCCATAGAACTTCGTCTGGTGCGTTTTCGTTCGTAAAGGTAGTACCATCAAAATCGCCAACAAAATATTGCATCCCTGATCCACCAGCAGGGGCACCCTCACTAATACTTACAGCAAGAACCCATTTCTTTTTGTTCGGATCTCCATCTACTTCCAGTTCAAATAAATCTGGACACTCCCATGTACCAGCATGTGAGCCTTGATCACTTCCAAAATCACTCACATGGTTCCAGTCTTTTAGATTGTCAGATTGATAGATTTTAATATGATTACCCGCAGATATAACCATAATCCACTTGTTTGTGTCTTCGTGCCAAAAGACCTTTGGGTCTCTAAACACATCGCCTCCTTCAAGCATAGGTATTACAGGATTCCCATCATAAGTTTTCCATGAACGCCCTTTGTCATTACTATAAGCTAAACTTTGTACTTGTTCTCCACCCTTTTCTTGCGTGAACATCGCAACCATTGGTGGTTTGGAGCCATCTCCAAAGCCAGAGGTATTACTCCAGTCAACAACTACACTACCTGACCACATAAACCCTAGCTCGTCTGGATATAGAGCAATCGGAAGGTGCTCCCAATTCACCAAATCCTTACTAACAGCATGTCCCCAATACATCGGACCCCATGTAATGTCAGTTGGATTATGCTGATAAAAAAGGTGATATTCCCCGTCATAGTACACCATACCGTTTGGGTCATTCATCCAATTCTTTTCAGGAGAAAAATGATATCCTGGTCGATATGAATTACTTTCACTATTTTCAGCTGCTTCTGTTACAATGTTTATTTGCTGCGGTATCATTGTAATTAGGATTGAGACAATAATCAGTAAACTCCATATTCTATTATTCCTTTTATCTTTCATCTCTCAAGCTCCTTTTCATATAACTTTGCATCACCTTCACTAGCTCTTAGATGTAAGCGTAAACAATAATAAGTAACCTGACGTAATTGATTATTACCTTATGTACAAAAAATAGGGTAATCTTGACTCCGTTAATACCTCATCTACTCTCATTGGTTACTTTTTTTGTAGCTTAATAGGTTTTATGAAACTTACAACAAAAAATCACAACAGGGTCAAAACTACCCCCTACTTCACTCCTGAACCAAATCAAACAGCTTTTGACTAAACGAATAGACAATTGACACGATTACACTCGGAACAATAAATATTGAAATAGGATAGTAATAAGTAGACCCAAGTCCCACCACTAAAGACACCAATAGGACAATCGAAACTATTGGCTTCATCAGTGAAAAGAAAAATGAATTTCTTATGACTCCCTTCCAAGTTACTGTAAAATGTACCATCACCGGAAAGACAAGAATAGTTATTGCACTAAACAAAATCACCGCACTAATAAGAAAGATATAAAGCACTAACTCTACAACTGACCCCTGAGGATCAATCAACATGTAGTCCATATATAAAAACAAGGCCACAACCGCCCAAATGATAGAAAGTATAGAACTCTGTTTAAAATTTTCTTTAAACATCATGAGAAAATCTAAGAAAATACCCTTTGAATCTTTCTGAAGCTGTCTCTTTCTAATCACACCAAACATTGCTGCCGTCGCAGGAAAAATCGTGAGTAGAGGGATCGAGGCAATGACCCACAATAAATTTAGTAGAAAATAATCCACAATGGAATTTAGTGTATTTAGTAATCTATTATCTGTCATTCTACCTTCCTCCTACTCACTGTTGTCTGTTACTTTTTCCAAGCTGATGTTAATTCGTAATACTCAAGGGAGCGAACGATCACTTCCCCACCAATTGCATAAAGCTCAATGTCTTGACCGTCCTCTTTTGGAAATATTAAATCAGTGATCACTAATTCACCATCATTCCCAAATACTTCTACGGACGACCAGTCGACAAACAGATGCAGCTTTATTTTATTTTTATTTGGTGTCAAGTGACCTTCATGTTTCCCCGAAAAGTCATCATGGAATTCACAGTCACCTGAATTTATACGATCAATAAATAATGTTTCATTATTTATATTATACCCAATAAGCGTTTCTTCACGAGCTGCCTTACGTACCTTAAACCCGAATTCACTTGCACCACACAATTCAAACTCGGCTATAATTTCAAACGTATCACCCTTCAACTCTTTTAAAAGATTTTCCCCAGGTGTAACGATTCTATCAGAGAGCAAAAAAGATGATGAGCGTAAGTCCGATAACTCCTCTACTGGCGTTTGCACTAATCGAATGCCTTCAACCAACGTTTTTAGAGATAGTACGCGCGGAATTGTCATACTACTGCGCCATTCCCTTGTTGGCGTTACATTCGCATATTTCCAGTTACTCATCCAGCCCAGATAAATTCTTCTGTTATCTTGAACCGGAATATCCGACCAACTAACACCGGCATAGTTGTCTCTTCCTTTGTCAATCCAAAGAGTCGTATCAGCTGCGTATATATTTGTAAATGTTTTTCCGTCAAAATCACCGATAAAATATTGTGTTCGTGAGCCTTCTGGAATGTGAGGTTCAGCACCAATACTTACTAACAACACCCATTTTTTATTCTCCTCATTCCCGTCAACCGGCAATTCAAATAAATCAGGGCATTCCCAAACGCCTAAATGTGAACCGTCTTTCGCTCCAAATTCACTCGCAAAATCCCAAGTCTTTAGATCCGAGGAAGTATAAAGTCGAACGCTTTGTCCCGCTGCTAGAATCATTACCCACTTAGCTGTTTCATGATGCCAAAATACTTTAGGGTCGCGGAAATCTGTAATATTCTCATCTGATAGAACAGGATTACCCGCATATTTTATCCATGTTCTCCCTTTATCAAGGCTATAAGCTATACTTTGTCGCTGTCTTGGTCGTTCAGAATCAGGGTATGTATCTGCTGATGTAAAAATAGCAACCAACCCTGTTCCCCCATTAAAAAATCCAGATGTATTCTCCCAGTCAACAATTGCACTTCCTGAGAAGATCATTCCATTTTCATCAGGGGTTAACCCAATCGGCAAATGCTCCCAGTGTACAAGATCTGTACTTATAGCGTGCCCCCAATGCATCGGCCCCCACGTCGTACCATATGGATAATATTGATAAAACAAATGATATTCCCCTTCATAATAGACCATCCCATTCGGGTCATTCATCCAGTTTTCTTCCGGCGAAAAATGGTATTGTGGACGATATTTTTCCGTATAATAGGTTAGCTTTGTTTCTGCGTTGTTCATGTTTGTTGTACTCCTCTCTCTGTATAAAACTATTGATTTGATACTAGTTTTTCAATCTGCTCCAGAGTGGGCATACTTGGTATTCCACCTTTATTGGTGGTTGCAAGAGCCCCTGTAGCATTTGCAAAGGTAAGTACCTCCACCAAATCACCTTTTGTTAACTGATCAAGTTTTGTGTTCTTTTCAAGGATTTTAAATAAAGTTCCACCAACAAAAGCATCACCTGCCCCTGTTGTATCAACAACATTTACCGGAAATCCTCCTACTCGACCAAAACTAGTAGTAGATCGAAAAAAGCTTCCCCTTGGCCCTAACGTTACTAGAATAAGTGGGGATTGATATTGCAGTTGTAACAACTCAGTACCTTTTTCCACATCATCTGTTCCAGTGATAAATAGCAATTCTTCTTCAGAAAGCTTAACGATATCTGCGTATTCTAATCCCTTCATGATCATCTCTTTTGCGCGATCTACTGAATCCCAAAGTTGCAAGCGTAAATTTGGATCATATGAAATTAACACGCCATGCTTCTTTGCATATTTTAACGCTGTAAAAGTGGCGGTAGCTGCAGGCTCATGAGTTAATGAAAGTGAACCAAAATGAAAAATCGTTGAATTTTTTATCTGCTGTTCGCTGACTTCTGCTTCCTTCAACAAAATGTCCGCACCAGATTCACGATAAAAACTGAATGAGCGATCACCCGTTGAATCTAAATGTACGAAGGCAAGTGTCGTGTTTGCTTCGTTTGATAAAAGAAGATTATTGGTGTCAACATTCATATTTTCCAACGTATTTTTTAAAAACATCCCGAAATGATCTTGCCCGACCTTTCCAATAAAAGAAGTTTTTACACCTAACTTAGACAAGGCCACAAGAACATTCGCTGGGGCTCCACCAGGATTTGTTTCAAACAAAACATTCCCTCTATCTGATTGACCAGAAGGTGTAAAGTCAATCAATAACTCTCCTAATGCTGTTACTCCATACATTGAAATCACCTTTTTCAATACTTTATAAAATTCAAATGTTGATTTATAACTTTTCATTCATAATAAAGGCCAGAATATTGAAACATCTGGCCATAACGAGACATTATTAATTATTATTAAATCGGTCTAAACCTGTTTGATAGATTTCCATTAGTTCGTTTAATCCCATAGCATCAAGCTGAGCAACATAGTCATCCCACTCTTTTTCAATTCCACCTTCAATTAACCATTGGGCTTCTTTTTGCTTAACAAACTCTTTTATCTCAGGCTCAATTTGATTAATTGTTTCAAGCTCTTCGACACTGAAGAATATTTGTGGATAATTTTCTTTAGCCATATGTGGTCTGTAGTGTTCTTCTAAAATTTGTAATCTTTCTTTTGCTCTTGGTTCCATATCTACAACAGTTCCAAAATGCTCTTTTAGAACAACGAATGGTCCACCTGGCGCTACTTTTTGTCTGTATTCTCCCATCGCTATGCCTTCTGGTAACTCTTTATTCACTAGCATTCCGTTTGCATCTTCTTCATACACTTCACCAATTGGTCCCCAGTTGATTTGCGCAGACATTTTTGGTGCATAAAGCTGGTCAACCCATCGCATTGTTAATTCTGGGTTTTTATTTGCAGAAGTGATAACAAATGCATCTCTTCCATACTCTGAATAATTAGAGCGTCCAATTCGAATTTTTCCATCCACACCTTTAAGCGGTGGTAAAATAGAGTAGTCTTCTACGCGGTCTGTTCCAACAACCTCAGTATCTTCCCACCAAATGAATGAACCTAATACTGGATTTTCAGTTTTACCTTTTGCAAAAAGTTGTGCTGTATCTTGAGTTACAACCTCAGGGTCAATTAATCCTTCCTTCACCCATTCATGATAGTAGGCAATAGCTTCTTTATATTCAGGTTGAGTAGCAACATAAATCACTTTTCCGTCACGAACAATACGGTGATCTGCTTCAAATGAAGAATCAGGTAATCCGAATAATCCGATCAAATCTCCTTCATTACCCGCCCAGCCATTGAACCAGAAGGTAAGACCGATTTCGTCTTGTTTCCCGTTACCATTTGGGTCCTTTTCTTTAAAAGCCTTTAAAACATCGTGATATTCTTCTAGAGTTGTAGGCATTTGAAGGCCCAGTTTATCTAACCATGTTTGGTTAATATACATAATGTTCGGCATACCTACTAAATCCATTTCTTCAGCACGTGGAAGTGAATAAATATGTCCATCTGGAGCTGTAATTGTTTGTTTTAATTCTGGTCTTTCCTCAAATAATTTCTTTAGATTTGGAGCATATTCGTCAATTAGGTCTTCTAAAGGAATGATTGTTCCGTTTTGACCATGTTGAATAAGATCTTGGTCTGTAAAACCGGAAGCATAGAACGCATCAGGTAGGTCGCCACTTGCTAATAATAGGTTTTTCTTTTCTTGGTAACCGTCTGCAGGGATATTGGTCCAATCAATTTTTACATTTGTTTCTTCTTCTAGGCGATCAAAAATTGTCATCTCTGAATAGTCAGGAGCTAATGCAGCTTTAGGAGAAACAAACTCTAATGTAACTTCTTTATCTACGATTGGTAATCCAGTTTTGTTGAATTCTACTGCTTTGGCAGATGTTTTTTCAGAATCCTTGTTAGATGAACAACCAGTTAAAGCAAGTGCTGCACTCAATCCGATAGCCAACGCTACAGTTGACTTTTTCTTCTTATTTTTCATCATATTTCTTTTCATTGATCTAATCATTGATTTTCCCCCTTAAATGGTATCTGATATTTAAGAAAAACTGATTTTGTAAGGAAACGACCCACCACCTCCTTGATGTGAGTTCAAATGGCTTACCCTTTAATACTGCCAATCATAACTCCTTTAACAAAATGTTTTTGTACGAACGGATAAAGGACTAATAATGGTAAAGAAGCTACGATAATAACACCATATTTAATTAATTCTGAGACTCTTTGTTTTGCCGCAAGAGACTCAAGGTCACTAATCATTTGGGTTGAGGCTTCATTTTGTATCAAGATGTTCCGTAAAATTAATTGAAGAGGATATAATTCTTCATCATTTAAATAAATCAATGCATCAAAGTAAGAATTCCAATGCCCTACAGCGTAAAAAAGAACCATAACTGCCACAATTGGTTTTGAAAGCGGTAAAACAATTTTCCAAAAGAACTTTACATCTGAACATCCATCAATTTTTGCTGCTTCTAACATCTCATCAGGGATGGACATCTGAAAATAAGTTCTTGCAACTATCAAATTCCAAACCGCTACAGCCTTAGGAAGAATCAATGCCCACATCGTATTAAGCAAGCCGAGATCTTTAACAACTAAATATGTAGGTATTAAACCACCAGAGAAAAACATCGTAAATAAGAACAACAACATGATAATGTTTCTACCATACAAATCTTTTCTAGATAAGGCATACGCGGCCATCAGGGTAAAACAAACATTTACAAGCGTCCCAACAAATGTGTATATTATTGAATTTTTATAACCGGTCCAAATCAGGCTGTCGGAAAAAATCCGTTCATATCCTTCAAACGTAATTCCTTGCGGTAAAAACCAGACCTTTCCTTCATAGATCATATTTGGATCACTGATTGAGGCAATGACAATGAAGTAAAGAGGATAGACAACTAAGACAACCATAACAGCTACTAGAAATAGGTTTATTAGATCGAAAACTTTATCTTCCTTTGATTTTCTTGTATCTTTTTTTAAAGTTAGTAAACTCATAGTCTAAAAAACCTCCTTCTACCATAGACCTTGACCTGATATTTTTTTCGCGAATTTATTTACAGCTACAAGTAACACTAAATTGATAACCGAATTAAATAATCCAACTGCTGCTGCAAAACTATATTGTGCTTGCTGTAACCCCATTTTATAAACATATGTTGGAATAATCTCAGCTGCCGGCTGGTTAAGCGGTGTTTGTAAAAGGTAAGCTTTTTCAAACCCGATATTCATAATATTTCCTACTTGCAAGATTAATAGAATGACAGCAATTGGCATAATCGCCGGAATATCTACATGTAGAATTCGCTGCCACTTATTTGCTCCATCCATAACAGCAGCCTCATGTAACTCTGGGCTAGTACCAGCAAGTGCAGCCAGATAAATAACCGCTGCCCAACCTGTTTCTTGCCATACACCTGATCCTATATATAAAGGCTTGAACCATTCAGGCTTTGCCATGAAGGAGATTGACTCCCCGCCGAAAAGCATTATCAAACTATTAATTAACCCATTATTTGAAAAGAAAACATAAATCATACCAGCTAATACAACTACAGATATAAAATGCGGAGCATATACAACAGTCTGAACAAAACTTTTATATTTTTTGCTTCTAATCTGGTTCATCATTAACGCAATAATAATTGGAAGTGGAAATCCAATGATTAATTGCAACATACTTAAGCTGAATGTATTTTTAATAAGTGTCCAAAATTGATAAGAGTCAAAGAACCGCTCGAAATGTTTTAAACCGACCCAAGGGCTTCCCATTATACCCTGTGTGGCAATAAAATCTTTAAAAGCGATCAAAACACCATACATTGGATAGTAATGAAAAACAATAAAATACACGAGAGCAGGCATTAGAAACAAATAAAGCTGGTAACTATTTAAAATTCGCCTTAGTTTTGACTTCTTTACTTTTTTTACAGATTGCGCGACAATTGGTAGTTCATTCGCCTCCGCTTTCATATCCCTTCCTCACTTTCAAAACTAGTTATAAAAAAGTATTGTAATCCACTTAACAATTATGTTTTCAAGTGATTAACAATAAAAAAACCTAACAACCAATTCATGTCAACCGGATGACATATTGTTGATAATTTTGTTCACTGTTTAAATTGACTACAGTGAACTTTTTTTGTTAACCGCTTTCATAATATCCCCAACTGGTATTGTATTTTCATGTCAACCGGTTGTTATATTAATTATATTAATTTGTTTGAATTTATATGTCAACCGCTTGACCTATATTTTTAAAAATAAATCTACTCAGTTACATTCGAGTAGATTTATGCTGTACCATTATTCAGTAACTGAACTGGTAAAACAATCTCCTTACTATCTTCCATTGGGACTTCATTAATCTGATCAATTAAATTTAATACTGAAGTCTTAGCAATTTCTTTTATTGGTTGTCTGATTGTAGTCAGCTGTGGTAACAGACTCATTACGGTTTGAGATCCATCGTACCCAATAACTTTTAATTGATCTGGTACGCTAATATTCAGCTCATTTGCTACTTTCAAACAAGTTGCCGCCATTAAATCATCACTTGCAAAAATACCATCAGTATCTGGATGCTCTTCAAAAATCCTTCTAATTGTTACTGTAGTAGCTTCTTCATTAAATAAATCTGTTATTTCATAGGTTATTGGATTTTTTACCAAGTCTTCATATGCTTTTCTTCTTTGTTGAGTTGGAGTTTCTAATTCGGCTGGTGCGTTAATATGAATAATTGATTCACAGCCTTGGTTAATTAAATGTTGTACTGCCAACTTTCCGCCTTCATAGTTGTCAGATCCAACTACCGGAATTCCCGGAGATAAATAATGATCTATAGCAACAATAGGTAATTTAGGATTTTTATAAGCCTCTATTCCCCTGTTATATGAACAAACTATCATTCCATCGACTTGATGCCTAATTAACATTGATGCGTAAGATTTTTCCTTATCAAATTGCCCAAGACTATTGCACAGAATAATTTTGTATCCAAGATTTGCACTTTCATTTTCAATATATAAAGCTAATTCACTAAAAAAAGGATTATTAATTGTAGGTAGTATTAATCCTATAAAATTAGTCCTTTGTTTAAATAAAGAACGTGCAATATCATTGGGATAATAATTTAATTCCTTTATCGCATTTTCTACCTTTTTCCTGGTTTTTTCACTAATATATCCTCTATTATTCAGAACTCTTGAAACCGTAGTTGGTGAAACACCTGCCAACTTAGCCACATCTTCTAATTTTGCCTTCATTTAGATCACCATTACCATATTTTTAACGGTTACTCATTTATGTCAACCGCTTTCATACTTATATTATCATGATAATTGGTTTATTGCATCTTTTTAACTTTTGGAAATTTTGTTCTGTCATTATGCAGCTCCGAATTACCCGTAGAGTTAGCATTATCCATGTGATAAGAACAATTTATAATAAATATAAGACCTTGAATTCGTAAAGAGTCTCTTAATGAATTCAAGGTCTTTTATCCTTGTATTTTTTAAATTCTATATTATTACCAATTTTGCTACAGCCTCAACGTGGCATGAGTGGTAACTTTGCATTACAAGTTATTAATTAAATTTTTTATAGAATCTTTAAAACTATTAACAGCCACAATATTCTTCGGCATTAATTTCCCAAAATATATAAGATTATATGCTGATAACAAATCATTAATAGATTCATCGTCGTTATTGGAAACAAACATTCCACATTCTCTTTGTAGAAATTTGCCTAAATGAAAAGAACGCTCAGTATCTATAGCCATCCCTAAAGTTTGCCTGCCTAGGTCTTTGCCTATTTTAATATTATAATATTTACATTCTATTGTGAGAGGCACACTTCTACCATTAATATTTTCTTTGACCTTATGGTTTCTCACATCGGAAGCCTTATTAGTGTCAAATAATCCAATATCAATCTCGTGATTCACAGTAGAAACTCCACTAATTTCAATTCCTAAATGTAACTCATACGAATTACCACTTTTTTTATTATTAAATTCAATAAAGCTAAATTCTGGATCTCCATTTAATTTCCCTGGTTTTCCTCGGAATATGAAGCTCCTTACCACAATCCCCTTACCTGATAAAACTCTCCAACTCCAAGTTGTATTAGCCATAAACTCTCGAGCAATTAACGTATAAATATATACTTCATATATTTTATCATCAGGAGCTGATGTCCTTGCCTTTAAAGAACCTCGCCAAGGCAATGGACATGGTGGTAAACTAGAAAAAAATGTACCAATCTCTTTTTTCACTTTAATACCCCATCTAATATTTTACTTTCAACTAGATAGTTATTTTCTTTAAAGATTTTAATTAACGTTATTAAAGATGATTTTAAATCTTTAAAATCAATATATTGATTCCTAACAATTAATATAGATTCAATATTCTTATAAATATTCTTAACTTTAATATCCTCACTTGAAATACCTAATTCTTTAAATACCTCAATACTAGAATCTAACATTTCTAATTGAGTTTGTGCAGTGTCAATTCCAGAATCAATATGTAAATATATTGTTTCCATAATATCAGTCATAAGTTCTTTTACATTCTTTAATAGTTCCTTATCTTCCCATTCATTATTATTTCTTTTTAAAACATATCTATTAAGTTTATCATTTAAAACTCTAGCTAGTCTTGAATATCCTTTTTCTCTAAATCCAGATATAAAGTCATGAATATTATTAATTATATCTTCTTCCATTTTCCCACCTTTTTCTACACTTTTTCACATTAACTAAATTAATTTTTCCAATTATTAAATCCATATTTTTTCTCTCTTTGCGAAAATGCATCCACACCTCCCTCTAAAATTTCACAAACATGAGATTTTATACCTTTATCGATGAGTTTATTACTGTCTTCTTTATTAAAGTCACATTCAATGGCACCATTAATGTATTCAAACCTATATTGTTCATTTTCAAATAATTGAGGATCTTGATTTGCTACAATAACATTTTCACTATCTGTTAAAACCACAAGATTTGCATTATGAGTAACTATTATTATTTGTCGATTTATACTTTTTTGACGGATAAAGTTTACTAAATCAGTGGTTATCGTTCTGTTATCCAAATTATCTTCAGGTTGATCAATAAGTATTGGATGAGTTTCATCACTTATATTTAAGAATAATTCTAATAAAACTAACCCTCGTTTTCCCGGTGACATCTCAGATAATGCATCATTATCTTTTATTAAGTCAAACATAACCTCTATATAATCTTCAAATAATGCATAAATAACTTGTTCCTTAGAAAACCCTTTTCTTATTTTCCCTTCATCATTTTCTAATATTGATTTAAATAAAAATCTAATACTATTAATATAGTTATTTTTAGTAAAAATGAACATACCATCATCCGAGAAAACCTTATATTCATCACATTGTGGGAATGTATTAGTCATTCTCCCTCTTCTTACAAACTTACTAAGAAAATTCTCCTCAAAAGATTCATGATTAAAAATAATTTTTGTGTTAACCTTAATCTCATTTAAATAGTTTGAGTTATTGAAGTGTTCTAATATACTTTCATTTATCCTTAAAGACTCTTCCTCTAATCCCACTATATTACTAATTATTAATTCTATTTTTTTATCTATATTTAGTAATTCATCTTTTTTATTCAGAATTTGAGTTAAAGATGATCTTTGTGTATCTAAATTACTTTTTAACTGTTGAATTTCTTCCCTATTTTTCGCTTTCTGAATTAAAGGATGTAGTACCTCTTTTAGTTGAGTTAATTTTTGCTGTACCTCCTCTTTTATACCATCCAAACGATCAAATCTTTTTTCGAGTTTCGACTGTGCTTTAACAAATGCTTCGCTAATGTCTTGACGTAACTTATCTAAAATAATTAATATGTTTTCATCATTTGGACCGATTTGCTTTATATTCTCATTAACTTGATCATAAATCATACTCAACTTTTTTGATGTCTTTTGTGTATTGTTACTATTGAATTTTACTAACTCTAAATCAGACCTTAATACATTTTTCAATTCTTCTTTTTCTTCTATTTCACGTTCTTCTTTCTCATTAAATTCAGATAATACTAGTTTTTCTTTGAGAACAACCTCTAACTTATTTATTTCTATTTGAATTGAACTTTCATCTCCTATATTGCCTATTTCCAATAATACTTCTTTTCTATTACTTAAATAATCGAATAAATTCGCAATAGCTTCTGCTCTTTTTCGTTTATTCTGATTCAAATCATCTCTTTTTTCATCCATAAAAGTATTATTTTCTGATATTTGTAGCAATATAGATTTTATTTTACCTTGTAAAACATCGTTAGCAGTGTCTTCTGATAAAGCGTTAATATACATTTGTGGTATATATGTAACTTTTCCTATCTGCTCATCAGAGTCGTTACTAGTTGTTGACCCATTTCTCCACATCACTTCAAACTCTGCATCTTCAATAAAAGTATTTGTATATGGGTTTCTCCATAATTCTTCTTTTTCTCTAACTTCAATTTCATTCTTAGAAATTGATTGTGCTATTTTATATAATAGTAGGGATTTACCAGATGACTTCCCTCCAATAATCGTATTCAGTCCTGGATTTAATTGTATCTCTCTATTACTAAAGATATAATCATCGGCTCTAAATTTAATTGAAGAAATAATATCATAATCATTCTTTTGGTCAGGGTTATTAGGCTGTACCACTACTCTACTTTTTGGTTCGTGTATAATTTGTTTTAATCCTTCAAATGTCGGCTCTGCTTTTATCCAAGTATATCTGTCACTATCTGGTATACCTATTTTCTCAAATGAATGTGCATCCGACCCATGAATACATGGCATTAATTTCCCACACTGTTCAATAGTTTTATCATGGTCATCTATACCAAGAAAGAACTCTCGATCTCTAGGATTACCACTAAATATAGCATGTGAAAAATGATATATTTGCCTTCTTACTGCTAGGAATGAATCATCTCTAAGTCCTGAATTTCCATCCACATTACTATTGGGAACAACTACTAAATATCTATTTTGAAATTTGGTTCTGTGCTTTTTTAATATTTTATCTATCATTTCTATTGAGACTTTGAATTGTTTCATACCGGATTTTAGAGCTTTTTCTTCAGAGTACTCCTCATTCAAAAAAATTTCTCCCAAATTTATTAAGTCTCTTCTAACACACTTATAAGGGACATCCTGATAAATAAATTCTAATTCACCTAGAAAATTATTTTCTATATCCTCTGTATCTAATTCCGGGTCAAACAAAATATGGATGTTAATCGGTTTTCCTCTATGAGTTGTTTTATCTAATCTAAGTTCAATATTTGGAATAATTAAATCGATATTTTGAATTCTACCTTCATCTCTTTTTTGGGTTAGCTTTTTATAACCTGCTATAGAAAAGTAGTCGGTTATACCAATTACACTAATGTCTGTAAAATTCTCAAGGGTTTCTATAAAATAGTCCCAGTTTCCTGAATATTCATTATGTAGTACAGACTCCGGGGAATGTATGTGTAAATCCCATTTTCGCCATGTAGATCCTTTTGTATTTAACAATCTCTGCATGATACACCTCTACTAATTATTTTGATTCATTACAACATCATTTTCATTACTTAAAGCATTCAAATACTCTGCTCCTATTGGTAATTAAAATTTTTTTAATAGAGTTAACTCTTTTAGTTACCCAATTAGTCAGTGTATAAATTTCGACAAAATTTGTTAAAATCCTCCAATGTAGGAGTATATTAGTTGTAATGCATTACTTTTTCACTAAAAAGTAATTGTAGATAACATAATTCATGTGATATGAGCTATTTATAATAAATAAGACCTTGAATTCGTAAAGAGTCTCTTAATGAATTCAAGGTCTTTTATCCTTTTATTTTTTGAATCTTAAATTATTACCAATCTTGCTACAGCCTCAACGTGCGCCGTATGCGGAAACATATCAACAGGCTGCACATACTCAACCTTATATAGCTTCGAAAGCACTTCAATATCCTTCGCCAATGTTGATGGATTACAAGACACATACACCATTTTCTTTGGCTTTACCTTCAAGACTGTTTGCAGAAGTTGGTCATCGCATCCTGTTCGTGGTGGGTCGACGACGATGACGTCTGGTTTCCAGCCTTCTTTTACCCATTTCGGAAGTAGTTGTTCGGCCTTTCCTACTGCATATTTTGCGTTTTTGAAGCCATGTTTTTTGGCATTTTTTCTTGCGTCTTCGATTGCATCTGGGATGATTTCAATTCCGCGGATTTCAGCTGCACCATCAGCAAGCCACAGTCCAATCGTTCCGACTCCACAATAGGCATCCACGATTTTTTCTTTACCGGTAAGGGAAGCAGCTTTTTTCACCTCGTCATAAAGCTTAATAGTCTGCTCAGGGTTAAGTTGGAAAAAGGCACGAGCGGACAGTTCAAACGACAGGTCTCCAAGTGTTTCTTGAATAACTTCGTTTCCATGTAAATGAATCGTTTCATCTCCAAAAATGAGTGATGTCTTTTGTCCATTTATATTCTGGATAATCGATTTTACCTCAGGCAGACGTTTCGTAATTTCTTCAATTAAGAGTGGTTTACGAGGGATTTCCTTCCCAGAAGTAATTAAGACTAGCTGTACCTCACCTGTTTGAACGCCAACTCTAGTGACAATCGTACGTACGAGTCCTTTTCTTGTTCGCTCATTATAGATTGATATCTTCAGGTCCTGTAAAATCATTTTCACTGCTTGTGTAACTTTACTTGTTGCCGGATGTTGAATCATACAATCCGCGATATCGATTAGTTTGTGAGAGTTTAAGCCATAGAGACCTGCTATTACCTTTTGCTTATCCTGGCCAACCTGGAATTGACTTTTGTTTCTGTAATTCCACGGATTCTCCATCCCAATTGTTTCTTTAATATTGAGCTTTTCAATTGGTGTTTTTCCATAGCGCTCAAATGCTTGGACAACAATATCCCGCTTCTCTTTTAACTGTTGGCGGTAGTCTAAATGCTGTAACTGACACCCGCCACATTGTTCAAAAATCGGGCATGGCGGTTTCACGCGATGCTCAGATTTTTTGCGGACCTTTTTTATTCTTCCTTCAGAGAATTTCGGATGAACTTTTGTCGCTTCGACAACTACTTCTTCACCTGGTAACGCTCCTGGAACAAAGACAACCTGCCTTTTAAAATATCCGACTCCCTCACCGTTAATTCCGAGCCGTTTTATCGTAAGTGGAAAGGTTTGTCCTACCTCTAATTTCGCTGGATTCTCTTTTTGCTGTTTCATCATTACACACAACTTTCTTTATTCGATACTCCGCCATAGGTATAGGGAAGCATAGCTTAAGTATGGCTCCCACGGCTTACTGTATTCTTCCATTTGTTCATAGGTTGGCTTTTTCTCTAATTTATATAATTGCTTTATCGCATTTTGAGTTCCGATATCTGCCATTGGGAATAGATTTTGTCTCCCCAACGCAAACAATAAAAAGTTTTGAGCAGTCCATTGACCGATTCCTCTTATTTTTACAAGAGTATGTATAACATCTTCATCTGACTTCCCTTGAAGATCCTCTAGTCTGAGTTCACCAGTTGCAATAAGTTTTGACGTATCAATGACATATTCAGCCTTTCGTCCACTGAATTGCAATTCCCTCAAGTCATCAACTGTTAACTCTGCTATTTTTTCTGGTCTAGGGTATACCAAGGATCCATCAACTTCATCTCCAAATGTAGTAATAAAACGAGAGGTGAGCGTATAGGCAAACGACATATTTAACTGCTGATGAATGATACATTTCATTAACGAAAAATATGGATCAAAATCCAAAACCAATGGTGTACCACGATGCTCGATAAAAATATCACGAAGGTCTGTTTTTAAAAAATGGGATTGTATTTCTTCTATCGGAACTTCCCATTGGAATATATGGGATATACGTTGTAGTGAATAGTCCATTGAATCTTTCTGTTCACCTGTTACTAAAAAAGACGGTGAATCTATTGTACCAGTTGCCTTGACTGTAACAACAGTGGGCTGCCTGTTAAAATAAAAAGGCACTTTCACTGACCTTTCGTCCTTACTTAGGTTAATAAGCGGATCTAATGATAGCCTTTCAAGTACTCGATCAAAATTATATGGCGGCTGTACCTTCACTGTTTTTTCCCACACGGAAACCAATCCCTTTTTAAAGTGTTAGTACACATTATACCATTTGGCTACAAAAAAAATCCCCCTGAAAGCTAGGAGGATTAACATTTTACTTTTTTAACAAGTCTTCTCTTAAAGGAGTAAATGTATCTAGTAGGATTCCTTCTTCTAGTGCGACAACACCATGTTTATGGTCTCCTGGAATAAAGATGGTTTCCCCTTGAGAAACTGTTTTTTGTTCACCTTCAATTGTGAACTGGAAGCTTCCCTTCATGACATAGGTAAGTTGCTCGTGTGGATGGCTATGTTGGTATCCTTCCGCACCTTTTTCAAAGTGCACCTCCATCATCATAACCGTTTCCCCTGGTGGGAATATCTTTCTTTTTACCCCTGGTTCTGCTTGTTCCCATTCTCCAACCATTTCGTACTCCCCCTTATTATGTATTCCCTTTCATTATAAAAGCATATATACCTTTGTCAAAGGCATAGACGACTTTTCACTTCTATTGATTGTTACCTTACTTTCGGATTATTATGGTAAGATATGATAAAAAGGTAAGACTCATATACGATTACGAATTACGGTAAGAGGAGACTACGGAAATGAAAAATAGGAACAAACTCTTCACACTACTTATGATCATGCTATTAGTTGTGTTAGCGGCTTGCGGCAATCTATCTGAAAAGTCTACTTCGCCACAAGAGGAAAGTACAACACAAAGCTCAAAAAACTCTGAAGTAGATTCAACAACTGACTCTTCTAGTGATGATACGCAAACTGAACAAGTACCTACAACAGACGAAGAAAACGAAGAAGTTGCGGACGAAGGTAATAGCGATAGTGATGTGATAGATAGCAAAAAGGAAGAATATCTCCAAATGCTTGATGAGATTGAGGCAGAATTACAAAATAAGCCAATAGGTGAAACACAGATTGAGATGGAGCAGTTCGAAACAGAAGCCTATGAAATCTGGGATGATGCCTTAAATAAAATCTATGGAGCGCTAGAGACACAGCTTCCTCCTGATCAAATGGAAAAAGTACGAGAAGAACAACGCAAATGGATTAAACTCAAGTATGAGAATGCAAGAAAAGAAGCAGCACAATACGAAGGTGGTTCAATGGAGTCATTAACGTACATAGCAACACAAGGAAAAATGACAAAAGAACGCTGCTACGAATTGGTTGAAAATTATATGTAGTTAATGAGGTTGTGGGACACGGGGACAGGTTCCCTGACCCAAAAAGGTGTCCAGTTGGACACCTTTTTTACGTATATAGTTTGGGACGCGGAACCTGTCCCTCTGACCCACTCCATCTGCTAGTCAACATCAAATAGTAGTTCATCTTTCAGAGTTTTTTGAGCCATTAGGTAATCTAAGCTACGGAAAGTATAGCCTTCCTCCCGCAAATCATCGATTGCTTTCTCCAACGCTTCTGCATTGTCCCTCGAAACAGTATGCAAGAGTAAGATTGCCCCAGGGTGAATTTGTTTCATGATGTTGTTATAGGCATATTCCCAACCTCTTTGGTTATTGATATGCCAATCAACGAAAGCTAACGACCAAAACACGTTTTGGTACCCAAGATCCCTTGAGAGTCCAAGCGTTCTTTCACTGAATACGCCTCGTGGCGGACGTAAATATGTAACATCTTGTCCTGTAAGTCTTTTCGTTTCTTCCCTTACGGAATCTAGTTCTTTTCTAAGTCGCTCATCACTT
Source organism: Ferdinandcohnia sp. Marseille-Q9671 (assembly GCF_976954385.1). NCBI lineage: Bacteria > Bacillati > Bacillota > Bacilli > Caryophanales > Bacillaceae > Ferdinandcohnia > Ferdinandcohnia sp. Marseille-Q9671. The sequence continues at coordinate 244,794 of NZ_CDRJTA010000003.1, read as the reverse complement.
ACTCTTGTTAAATCAGGATGATACCATGAATGATTTCCGACAATATGCCCTTCTTTTGCCATTCGTTTCACAAGGTCAGCCTGGTCCTTTAGATAATGACCAGTTACAAAAAACGTCGCAGGTACCTTTTTCTTTTTTAAGACATCAAGGACTTTTTCTGTATAGCCATTTTCGTATCCATTATCAAAGGTTAGATAAATATCCTTTTTAGTTGTATCACCAATATAAAATGCATCATATTTTTCTAATAGTTCGTCATACTCTTCTCCCGCTGATGCCGGTTCATGGTTCTTACTTTTTTTGAACCCCCAATGGATAGGCGCATTTGAGTATGCTGCTGCGTGGTGTGCACCGACTAATGAAAAGGTAACAGTAAAAAAAAGAAGTAAGCCACATAGCCTTTTCAAAAATAAAACCTCCCAAACTCCGTTAGTAGTAGAGTTAGTTTTTACCACATTTAGGGAGTTCATGCAGGGAATAGATTACCAAAAAAGTTTTTGAGGTTATGGGTATAATTTTTTGACTGATGTTTTTCAAAAGCTACTCTCTTGTCCAATCATTTTGTGCTCCTAGAGTTCAACTTTTATTTCATTTTGATTGTACTCTACCAATTCCACATGATTCTCAACTTGTATCGTTTGCGTAGTATCGTTTATTGTTTGCTCGTAGACAGCTTCTACTCGTTCTCCAACTAATATCCCCGCATCATTCACAGTGAACGCTCGTTTGATACTCTTAAAATTCATGTTTTCATTATAGGCTAAGGAATTTTCTAACGATCCTATTACATTGAGGCCAGCATTTTCTTTTTTTGCTTTTTCAAGTTGTTTCTTAATTTCGGAAATATTTTCTTCTTTTAAAGATGATAGATAAGAGTCCTTATATGTTACTTCATATTGTGTGACGTTATCTTTTATTTTCTTATTTACGTTTTTAATGTATTCGTTTGGAAGGTCTACTTCCATAAGTAAATTCACACTTTCAGGATAATCTGTTACTGCTTCCTTCACACTTTGCCATTTTGGTTTATTTGGTAACACCTCATTATCAGTTCCAATATAATGATGTTCCTCATTTACCATACCAAACCGTTGATATTGAATTTTATCTTTTTGGATACGTTCGGTCACTGTATTACTATCTGATTCACTGATTATGAGTTTTGTATACCAGTCCACATATTCATCCGTAACTACAAAAACACCTTCCGTCACTTGTGTATGTTTGTTCGTTTCATCTTCCACAACATTACGATACGAAAATGAACCATTTTCAAGTTTTTTGGATTGGGCACTTGCTTCTTGAATAGATGCTAGGTGAGCATTCATTTCTTCCTTATTTGAACAGGCTGTTACAAGGGCTAGTCCAAACACAAGAAAGACAAATACTACATTCTTCATGATTTCCCCCTCATAAAAAAGAAATGGCGTGTGAAAGTCACCCGCCATTTCGCTATACTTTTTACGCAAATACGCGCTCTTTGAACTGTTCAAGTTTCTCTAGAGATGATTTGTCAACATCTTCGTGTAAGCTGTTGCCATGTGAATCCATTGTTACGACGGCAGTAAAGCCTTCAACAGATAAATGCCACATTGCTTCCGGAATACCAAATTCCATAAGGTCAACACCATCAACAGATTTGATGCAGTCTGCATAGTATTGTGCAGCTCCACCAATTGCATTTAGGTATACCCCACCATGTTCTTTAAGGGCAGCCAAAGTTTTTGGTCCCATTCCGCCCTTACCAATTACAGCACGAATTCCAAACTTCTTCATGATATCACCTTGGTAAGGCTCCTCACGAATACTTGTTGTCGGGCCTGCTGCTTTCACATGCCAGTTACCGTCTTCATCCTTTAGCATTACTGGACCGCAGTGGTAGATGATTTGTCCATCTAAATCAACTGGAGCATCGTTTTCAGATAGATGCTTATGGATCGCATCACGACCTGTAAACATACGACCATTGATCTTTACAACGTCTCCAACCTTAAGTTCTCTAATTTGCTCCTCCGTGATTGGTGCTTGTAGAACAACCTCACGGGTTTCTGATTTTACCTCTTGTACTTCTTCTTGCTCTTTAGAGAAGTCGATTTCTTCTCCTTCTTGGTATAACCAGTCCTTGATATCACCAGACTCTGCATCCAGAGTGACACCTAGACGACGATACGCCCAGCAATTGTACGCTACAGAAACAAAGAAGCTAGCAGGGATACGGTGCATTACTCCTACTTTACAACCTAGTAATGTTGTTTCACCGCCGAAGCCCATCGTTCCGATTCCAAGCTTATTTGCATTTTCCATGACATACTCTTCAAGTTTACGAAGGTCTTCATTTGGATTCTCGTCTTCAACCGAACGGAAAAGCTGTTCTTTTGCTAGTTCGTAGCCAGAAGTACGGTCCCCACCGATTCCAACTCCGATAAATCCAGCACTACAGCCTTGACCTTGCGCTTGATATACAGAATGCATGATACATTTACGAATTCCGTCTAAATCACGACCAGCACGACCTAGTCCTTCTAGTTCACATGGTAAGCTGTATTGAATATTTTTGTTTTCACAGCCGCCACCTTTTAAAATAAGGCGGATATCAATGTACTCTTTTTCCCATTGCTCAAATTTAATAACAGGTACACCTTCACCAAGATTATCCCCACTATTTTTACCAGTCAATGAATCTACTGAGTTTGGACGAAGCTTACCGTCTTTCGTTGCTTCTACAATTGCAGCACGAATGGCTTCTTTAATTTTTAATTGGTTGACCCCAACTGGAGTTTTCACCTTAAAAGTTGGTAGACCTGTATCCTGACAAATAGGTGATACGTTAACATCTGCCATTGAAATATTATTGGTGATTGTTGAAAGAGACATAGCAGCACGAGTTCCCGCACTTTCACTCGCCTTTGCGCGAGCAACCGCTCTTCGAACATCCTTTGGAAGTCTTGTTGATGTCTCTACAATTAACTTGTACATACTTTGTTGCAACTTATCCATCTGTATTCCCCTTCCCTTACATCCCCATAATCAAATACGCCTTGGCGTATTTACGCCCAGATTTTTTCGAGCTTGCTCGAAAACATTCCTTTAAAAATCTGTGGCATCCGCCGGAGGCATTAACTATATCCAGTTGACTGCTGGATATAGTTATACAATAAATTATTTATCTATAATCACAATTTTCATTATACTCCTATCTATTTTTTTCGAAAAGAGATTTGCAAACGATTCCAGATTATTCTTTTGGGTCAGGGGGACAGGTTCCTTGTCCCACCATTGGAAAAAAATCAATCATTACATAATTGTTCTCTAGCATGTATAATCAGAAAATGGGAGTTGAGATACGTGAATAAAAAAGACATTGCGAACATTCGAAAGCAATTTAAATTAGATAATCAGTACTTAGCGATTAAGGAAATTTTTAATGTATATGTAAAAAAAGAGTCTGCCGAAATATATCATCACATTTGTCAGCCGTTTGAGTTATTGGAGCAGGAAGCTCAAGAATTATTTTTAGCGAATTTTAAAAAGGTGTTAACTGGTCAACAAGATACCAAACTGTTTGAGTTAAAGTTCCGTCATGATGTGGAAGATAGTACACAAACGATTCTCTATGATGGTTTACGTTTGGATACAACTGAAGAGTGGATTGAACAGATGCTTCAAATCGTATGCAAAATGTTTGCGCACTCCGTTTATGACTTTGATTCAGTAGTCACTTTTATCCGTGCAGAGTATAAAAAGCCTACTAGAAGACGTAGTGAAGAAACGGAAGAAGGCGGTTCTGATGAGGTTTATTATAGCCCCCTCATTCTTTGTACGGTGAACAAAATTGATCAGCCTAAGAAGTCATTAGTGTTTGATTATGTTGAAAGAACGTTTAAATCAAATAATATGGTTGATCCAGTTATTAACTTGGCATCTCCACTTACTGGTTTTCTTTTTCCAGCCTTTAATGATAACTCAGCGGACGTGAATCATATTCTCTATTATTCTGGAAAGCCAAACGAGCCAGATTGGAACTTCATCGAAGAAGTACTTCAATGTGAGGAAATCATCACGGCGCAGGAAGAGAAGTTTGGATTTGAGCAAATCTTAAAAAATGTGATTGGTGACACAGTCGATTCAGAGGTCATCTCGAACGTCTATGAAGAAATCGATAAATTTGTTCAGGAAAAAGAAGAAGAGGAAGATAGCGAACCACCAATGTTAGGCTATCAAGACGTGGAACGCATCTTAACGGTAAGTGGTGTTGAAGGTGTCGATACCGCCAAAGTGGAGCATGCATTTAAAAGTGTAATTGACGATGAAAAACACGAATTTAAAGCAAAAAGCTTAGTTCCAAAATCAATTAAGATTGAAACTAAGGTTGCAAATCTAACGTTGAATCCCAAAGACCTAAAACATGTAAAATACATCATGTTCCAGGGCAAACGTTCATTATTACTAGAAATCGACGAAGACGTCGTTGTAGAAGGATTGACTCTCGAAACGAAGTCATTTTAAGAGGAAGGGGGCGGTTTTTAACGCTCCCTTTTTATGTTTGTAGAAAAGCTACTACCGGCAATTCATCAAATAAGATAATAATTTATACCTTTTATATGCCTTCATATGCCTATTTTTCCCTTTCAACCGTACGAATAGCACTCTTGCTTACCTTTACTTGGCTATTTCTTCCTCGTGAAGGTATGATTAGCACTTTTGCTTACCTTCACTTGGCTATTTCTTCCTCGTGAAGGTACGATTACCTCTTTTCCTTACCTTCACTTGGCTATTTCTTCCTCGTGAAGGTACGATTAACACTTTTGCTTACCTTCACTTGGCTATTTCTTCCTCGTGAAGGTACGATTACCTCTTTTGCTTACCCTCTTCTGGCCATTTCTTCCTCGTGAAGGTATGATTAGCACTTTTCCTTACCCTCACTTGGCTATTTCTTCCTCGTGAAGGTACGATTACCTCTTTTGCTTACCCTCACTTGGCTATTTCTTCCTCGTGAAGGTACGATCAACACTTTTGCTTACCTTCACTTTCCTATTTTTCCCTTACGAAGGTACGATTAAGAATACACTTTCTTATTCTCCCTTCCAATCCTTCTTAAATTGATCGTATTTTCCTTCTAGGTCATCAAGCATATTGATTAAGCGGTCAATGTCATCCAGATCTGTTGATTCAGGATCCATTGAATCAATCACTTCTAAAAACATATTTAAGCGATCTTTCAAATACTTTAATTGTAAGTCCTTATCGTGAATCGCGTTTCCCAAATTGCAACTTTCCCTTCTTTTTTATAATAGTCTAATTAATAGTAGTAAAAGGTCCTTATATTGACAACTCTATTTATTTTCATTACAATTCCTAAGGCGATTACGGTGTTTCACCAAATCCGTATTAGAAGGAGTTACATAATGTCAAACATACATTCTTTCACCCAAATCTCTCCTGCACATGATCCGTGGGAGGCTTATTTAGATGTTGAGCAATATGGCTCAATGCAGCTGACAAATGTTGAATTTACCACCACATATCTTTGTAATATGAGATGTGAGCATTGCGCGGTTGGTTATACTCTACAACCGAAAGACCCTCGCGCACTACCTCTAGATCTTTTGCTAAAGCGCCTTGATGAAATACCTAAGCTGCGCTCAATAAGTATCACCGGTGGCGAGCCAATGCTTTCATTAAAATCAGTAGATAATTATGTGGTTCCTTTATTTCAGTATGCCCATGAGAGGGGCGTTCGTACTCAAATCAACTCAAATCTCACACTAGACTTAGCCCGTTATGAAAAAATAGCTCCTTATCTAGATGTACTTCATATTTCACATAATTGGGGCACGATCGATGATTTTGTAGAAGGCGGATTTGCCATGATGGAGAGAAAGCCTTCAATTGAACAACGTGAACGTTATTTTCAACGAATGATTGAAAATAGTAAGGCCCTATCGAGAGCTGGGGTTATGGTATCGGCAGAAACGATGCTGAACAAACGGACACTCCCTCATTTGCACTCCATCCATAAACAAATCGTGGAGGAAATGGAATGTAGTCGACATGAGGTTCATCCAATGTATCCGAGCGACTTTGCTAGTAATCTTGAGGTTTTATCACTTGAAGAAATACGAAGTGCCATCCATCATCTATTGGATATCCGTAATGAGGACGTATGGATGTTATTTGGAACATTACCTTTTTATGCCTGTAGTGATAATGAAGAGGATCGTTCTTTGTTGAAGCGCCTTTATTCTAGTAAAAATGTAACGGTACGCAATGACCCAGATGGTCGTTCTCGCTTAAATGTTAACATTTTTTCTGGAGATATTATCGTGACAGACTTTGGAGATACGCCATCACTCGGTAATATATTATCAACGTCTCTTCCGGCGGCCTACGAGAATTGGAACCAAACGAATATCGCAAAAGAACTTAGCTGTCACTGTCCTGCAGTCAAATGCTTAGGACCAAATATCCTTGTAAAAAATGCATATTACAAGGAGCAGGATTTTACGAAAAGACATTCCAAAATAGAAACTACCGATGTGTTATAAAAAGACAACACAGGTCGTGATGAAGACATTTTTACTGCATTAGACTATCATAAGCTGTAACTAAACGTGGAAATTGCTTTTTGTTACTAAGAATTCCGTGTTCACACTTAAAGATTTGGTACTTATATGCATAATTGCGCCTTCGTTACATGGAATTGCACCTATATTTGCATAATTGCGCCTTCAGCAGGAATTATTGCACCTTCAGCGAGATTATTGCATGTTCCGTAATTTCAACCTTATAAAAAGGCCCGCTTTTTGCGGAGCCTTTTTGTTTTCTCTTTATTTCGGGGTGTCTGATACGAGGAAGCCATAGGAGACATGGTCTTGTACTGGAATCCAAGCGCCGATTCCTTGGTGGGTTACATTTTTAACAACAATGGATTTTTTACTTCCTTTGAGAACGAGGTAAACCTCTCCATATGTAACCTTCCCTTTTTCATTTACCGCTGGCGCATAGGCATACAGGTAACCTAGTTTTTTCGGTGGTACGTTATAAACTTGATCTTTCTTTGTACCGCCACCAATAATCGTTTTAAAGGAAAGTGGTAACTTAGAATTCTTCGCAGCTTCTATCAGCATCATTTTTTTCACTTCTTCTGCATCCTGAATCTCTGCTGTTAATCCACCTTTTACAATCTTTTGTACTTCCTGCTTGTAGTGGATTTGGAATGGAGACTTCCCGCCACGATTATCATAGTAATTTGTATTAATTTTTTCATATTCCCAATTCGCACTAGTTTCAGACGATTCATAGCTTAACGGCCACTGTCCTAGGTAGATTGTTGCGCGATACCCAATCCCTAGCGGTGTCGTTTGAATGGCTGACTCATTTAAGATTCGAATTAATTCTGGGTTTTCTATTTCCACATCTGCAGTGTTGATAAGCTCCTGTGTAAGCTTACTTGGCTGGAGATACGGTAAATCCTGTGTTGGATTTGGATACGTATTGTCCTGCGAAATGTCTAATACAGAGCTTGGAATCTTGGCTTTAGTAGCTTTTTCATTCTTCGCTTTATCGGTACCTTCTGCCATTACTGTTCCTGCTACATTACACAACATAAAAAGAATGGCAACTATAAAAAGAACCTTACGTTTCATAGACGGTACTCCTTTCCTTGGCTTTGTGCTTAGTGTTTTCGAAGTTTTTATAGATTATCCATCCTTTTATTAGCAATTTAAAATAGTATCCGACAAGAACAAAGGCGCAAGCGCCTTGATCAGCCCCGACAAGCATAAGATGATTTAGAATAGAAGGTGCTCTTTGCCTTCAATTCTAAATTAGCTTATGACCTCGAGGGGCTAGGCGCTGTAGCTGGACGCGGATAGACTACGTTAGGAATTATCCACATGGTTGGATGTTATAATTTCCCTAACAATAAAAAAACCTCTAGAAAGTTTATCTTTCTAGAGGCTCTTTCGACTTACTATTCTCGCCGGTACATACCTAACTCTTTACTCCCCTCAACATAAGCTTCTCAAAATATGGGAAAAAGAATTGGATGATCGGTCCAATCCCGACTGTTACAATCAGTGTTCCAATTCCAATTGGTCCACCAAATAGCAATGCCAATAGTAAACCCGTTGCTTCAGCAATTGTTTTGGCAACCCCGACTTTTAACTTAAATCTTTTGCTAATCGCAAGCATTAAGCCATCAAGTGGTGAAAGCGGAAATTTAGCTTGAAGGTAAATTGCAATTCCGAGCGAAGCAACAACTAAACCAATCAAGAGTGTTAGTATTTTAATGAATAATCCTTCAAGAAGCCACTCACCCATAACTAGGAGTAACCAAAAATCAATAAAAAACCCAATTAGAATAATTGTTCCAATTGCTAAAAAATCAGGTCTAGTCTTTAATAAAAGTGCATTAACCAACATCACAAGAATGCCGACTATAATGACCCAATTTCCCACAGTAAGCCCAATGGTTTGAGATAACCCTACATTTAGCGCATCCCAGGCCCCTGCACCAATATCCGCTACAATCATTAAGCTAATTCCCAATGATAAAATAAACAAACCAATCGTAAAAAAAGCAATCTTCCGTAAAATCATGTTGGAGCTCCTTTAAGTGTAAAGTTTTGTAACAGAGCCTAACTCTTTATAACATTTAGTAAAACATTGCTTTTTATTATAGCCTCCACTTAAAAATTAAGCGATATTTTTATCATTTTTTAAATTAATTTGAATATTTTTAATCTTAAGTAAATATTATTAAGTATACCTTATTTGAAGGAGGGATAAAGAGACCATACCTTTAGCGGAGGGGGTATGCTATCGATTTGCAGGACGAAGTGAACACCTTTGAATGTTATCCCTTATTTAAAAGTACTTAACGTGATGAAAGTGTAATCTGAACCTAAACGACTCTGTGTAGTTTCCGCTACACAGAGTCGTTTTTTTTGCTTCATTTTCACGATTCAACAATTTCAAACGTTTCAGCAATCTCAATGCTTCCCTTTACGGATTGTGCCATGGGGCAATTTTTATGTGCGACTTCAATGGACTGTTTAATTTTACTTTCATCGAGATGAGACCCTTTGATTACATAATGAAGATGGATTTTTTCAACCCGATTGGCCTTCGCTTCATTTCGTACAACCTCTGTTTTTATGGCGATATCCTCTACCTTCATTCTCTTTTTCTCAAGAATAATCCGGAGTGTTCCACCACTACAAACGGCAATAGATGAAACGAGTAATTGATATGGTCTAAAACCATGTGATTCATTTCCCGCAACATCCAATCTACCGTATTCTAGATCCGTATAAAACCCAACTTCCTTCATATGAAAATTCATGTAGAAATCCCCCCAGCTCGTTTATGTATTTCTAGTGTACTCATAATCAGTCTTTATGAAATGAGAATCAAATGCGCCTTGGCGTATTTGCGCCCGATTTTTTTGAGCAAGCTCGAAAAATTCCCTCTGAAAAATCGTGGCATCCGCCGGAGGCTTTACTTTATTCAACCAGGTATTGAAACCACTACTAAATTGTATACTCTTATTCATAATTCTGCCACCTGCAGAGTGGAAGAGTTCTGCTGAATAAAGTTAAATCTTTTTCATTTTCAATCTCGCATTAATTTTGTATGATTAAGAAGGAATTTATATGGAGGAAATCAACATGAAATTACGCTTCTGGATATTAGTTAGTATTGTAGCAATCTCAGGGTTTAGTCAAGGAATGCTTCTCCCACTGATTGCAGTTATCTTTGAAAATAGTGGATTGTCATCTACTTTAAACGGTTTAAATGCAACTGCTCTTTATATCGGGATCTTACTTGTCTCACCGTTTATGGAATACCCTCTACGCAAGTATGGATATAAACCTGTTATTATCTTTGGTGGGTTATTGGTGGTACTTTCACTAGCACTGTTTCCATTATGGAAGTCTTTTTGGTTTTGGTTTGTTTTACGTTTATTAATTGGGATTGGGGACCACTCTTTGCATTTTGGAACACAAACGTGGATTACCTCTTTTTCACCAGAAAATAAGCGAGGAAGGAACATTTCCTTATATGGGTTATTTTTCGGACTTGGCTTTGCCGCAGGACCATTAATGATGCCATTGGTAAATATCAATGAGACGTTGCCCTTTATTCTGTCTTCTGTTTTGTGTTTAATCGCATGGTTCTTTTTATTTCTTCTAAAAAATGAATATCCTGACCAAGAGCTAGGTGTGAATTCTATTAAAGAAACAATTAGTCGATTTTCAAAGGCTTGGAAGTATGCATGGGTTGCTTTTCTCCCACCATTAGCTTATGGATTTTTAGAATCTTCTCTAAATGGAAGTTTTCCTGTATATGGGTTACGGATCGACCTTGATGTTACATTCGTATCCATCTTATTAACATCCTTTGCAGTTGGAAGCATCATTACACAACTTCCCCTTGGAATCCTCAGTGATAAATTTGGTCGAAGAAACATCCTAATGATCGTTCTCTTTCTAGGATTCATAAGCTTTACAACGGCTAGCTTTCTTGAACACTCAACTATTGGACTTTGGCTTTGCTTTACGATCGCGGGAATGGCTGTTGGCTCCACGTTCTCTCTCGGAATCTCGTATATGACAGATTTAATGCCTAGAAATCTACTACCTACAGGAAATCTTCTTTGTGGGATCTGTTTTAGTGTTGGAAGCTTAGTTGGTCCATTTGTAGGCGGCTTATTCATTCAATTCTTTGAAACTATTAGCTTCTTTACGATTATTGGGACAATATTGCTTATCATCTTTATCGTTATCACAGTTTTTGGAGCAAGGCTTGGTACCGAAACAGCTGAACAAAATTCATAAAATCTTGTATACGGCCTCCTACTAAGGGAGGCATTTTTTATTTCCTATGATTTTCTGCCTATTTTTAGAATTTTAATTGACGTTTTTGAATTAACTGTTATATAATACATTATAATAAAATACACTGTATTAAGACAGATAAGAAAGATAAAAACTAAAATATAAGGAGATGGGAAGAATGAGCAGACAAGAACGTAAAAACATGATTGAATTTATTGAGAAGGTAAAAGGCTTTGATAAGATTTCACTTATGTATATGACAGACGCTGATATTGAACATATCTATAACACTACGTATTTTCATTTTGAAGAAATTGCTGAGTAAAGATGAAAGAACAAAATCGCAAGTCCTCGAAAGTAAACGTCCACTAGAGACTGCCACGTCCTGTGCAAGTACGACAAGGAACCTCGAGGGGCTTGACGCGCTGGAACTAGATGTCGAAATAAAAATCTACAGTTCAGAAATTTTAGATTTACCGAACGACAAAACTGCACCTCTACAGGTGCAGTTTTTAGCTATTTATCGTACTTTAGATTTTTTGAAACCATCATATACACTGATTGAAGCTGTTACGATAGTTGCTACAATGGCAGTAAGTATGACCCATGTTTCAAACTGATTTGCATTCGTAGAGAATAAATTCGTCATATATGAAACAAATTCTTGGTTCATGATTTTTGGATGTAGTACGATCACTATTAATACAATGGTTGATAAAGACTGAAGAGCTGTATTTACGAATGCCATTCTCCTTGTCCATTGCCCTTTAATTAATTGATATAGGTAATACGCTATTTCAAAACCTATTATTAAGACAATGATTGGCCAAAATGATAACAATACTTCTTGATTTAATGCTGGAGTCACAAATGTAAGGCTATCGCCTCCACCTTCATAGATACCAAGAATCTGATTTGCGTAAAAATAGAGTGTTGCCCAAATCGCAGTCCACAAAAGACCTCCAAAAACCTCAAACTTTGAGATTCTCTTTTTCTTCGGTATATACGCTATATTTTTCAAATCATCGGGTGTCCATTTTTGTAGACTTGATGTCAGTGGCTCGTTGTCTTTTCCTTTATCCGTTCGCTCAATAATAGCAAAAACGATTGTAAACCAGAAAAATGTTTGGATTCCCACATCTATGATTCTCCAAATACCAAAACCAGCGACGTCTAACAACACATTTAATAGAGCTTCTTCACCTTGGTAACCTATAAAATATTCAGCAATCACAGAAATTAATGCAATCACAGTTGCAATCGGCAGGATCATTTTTAATAATGCAACATACACATCAAAATACCTTGGTCCAATGAGATGCATTGGCTGCTCTACATATCCACTAGCCATTTTCACGGGACTACCTAGTTTTCCAAGCACTTCCTTTACATCATCTTCACCGTATTCATCAGGTAGCATATCCTCTATCGTTGATTGTAGCTCGAGTGCAATATCCTCACGATTCTTTTCAGGCAACCTGCGTGTTACTTCCTGAATATATACTTCAATTAAATTCACCTTCATCCTCTTCTTCCCCCTTTAATAATTGATATAGTTCTTTCGAATTTTGAATCCATTCTTCTTTTAACTGTAAAAAAATCTCTACCCCATACTCACTTAATACATAGTACTTACGAGGTCTACTCTCTGTTGTATCCCAACTACTAGTAACCAACTCTTGTTTTTCTAATCTTCGAAGCAATGGATATAAGGTACTTTGATCAATTGCAATTCCTGAACCTTCCAATAACTGAACGAGTGAATATCCATACTGGGGCGTTCGTAATTGACTTAACACCGCTAATGTCAAAGTTCCTCTCCTAAGCTCTGTCGATAAAGAATTTAATAAATTACTCATTCCGAACCCTCATTTCAATACTATGTGTTATACAGTATTTAACTTATACTATGTATCATACACTATTGTTGTTACGCAATCAATATAAAATAGACACTCTCTGATGAAATACTTAATTTAAAATAATTTTAAAAAGGCACTTTTATATTTGAGGCATTGTGTTATAATTAATAATAATTATAAAGTAAAAATAAATAAAATGAACTGCTGCTATCAGAATCGATTGCAGTTTTCTTATTTTATCAGCATATTGATTGTGATTCCCTTTCTCAATTACGGTAATTACATTGATATGAATTCTCAATTAAGGTAGTATAAATGATTATTTTTCTCAATTAGTAACTGGAGGCGATATAATGAATACAGAAATAAAAGCTGCCCCACGACAAAAAAGCATGTATAAACTAGAAGGCGAATCCTCACCTTTCTTTGATAAGTTGAAGCTTCATGGAGAATTAATAGCAGCACTAACGAGTGGTGTATTAATTGCTATTGGTTGGATGTTAGCTCATTTTGACTACAATACCTCCTCAATTGTTACGTATATACTTTCATTTGTGATTGGAGGGTACGCAAAAGCCAAGGAAGGAATAACTGACACTATCGCGGAAAAAGAACTAAATGTTGAAATGCTCATGATCTTTGCTGCGGTTGGTTCTGCTATTATTGGATACTGGAATGAGGGCGCAATATTAATCTTTATCTTTGCATTAAGTGGTGCCCTTGAAACGTATACGATGAATAAAAGCCATAAAGAAATTTCGTCACTAATGGAACTACAACCTGAAGAAGCAACACTTGTTAAAAATGGCGTCGAGAGTGTCGTACATGTTTCATCCCTTCAAATTGGGGATTCCATTTTGGTAAAGCCAGGAGAACGTATTCCAGCGGACGGTACGCTTTTAAAAGGGGAAACAAATGTAGATCAAGCGGCAATTACAGGTGAATCAATTCCTGTTCGCAAAACTTTTGGTGATGAGGTGTTTGCTGGAACAGTCAATATGCGTGGATCCATTACCATTGAAGTGACAAAACCAAATGAAGATTCCCTGTTTCAGAAGATTATAAAGCTTGTTCAATCTGCACAGAGTGAAAAATCACCTTCACAGCAGTTCATTGAAAAGTTTGAAGGTACCTATGTTAAGTTTGTCTTACTTGCAGTTGGATTAATGATGTTTCTTCCTCACTTTTTACTCGGATGGACTTGGACAGAAACATTGTATCGTGCCATGATCTTACTTGTTGTCGCATCCCCGTGTGCGCTTGTTGCATCGATTATGCCTGCAACCTTATCAGCCATATCAAATGGGGCAAGACGCGGAATCCTGTTTAAAGGTGGCGTTCACTTAGAACAGCTCGGAAATTTACAAGCAATTGCCTTTGATAAAACAGGTACATTGACAAAAGGGAAACCTGTTGTAACTGATGTAATTGCGATGGACTCAATGGATTCAAATGAATTTTTACAAATAGTTGCTTCCATTGAAAATCAATCTACACATCCTCTTGCACAATCGATTGTGTCACATGCAAAAGCTACAAATAGCTTAGGTCTTCTGCCAATAGATGGTATTGAGGACATGCCTGGATATGGAGTGAAAGCCACGGTCGATGGGACTAGTTGGTTAATTGGTAAATCTGAGTTTGTTGGAAAAGAAGCAGCGGAATCCTTTCAAAAAGGAATTGCAAGGCAATTAGCATCAGAAGGAAAAACAATCGTATATGTAAAATGTGATAACGTGATTTCAGGGATTCTTGCCCTTAAGGATGTAGTCCGAGATGATACAGTCTCAGCAGTTTCTGATTTAAAGGAATTAGGCATCTACACAGTTATGCTAACAGGTGACGGTGAAAAAACAGCTGAAGCAATTGCTGCTGAAAGTCATGTTGATCAACATATCGCTGAATGTTTACCTGAAGCAAAGGTGAACCACATTAAGGGGCTTATTTCGAAATATAATACGGTGGCCATGGTCGGTGACGGAATTAATGACGCACCCGCATTAGCTACTGCAAGTGTTGGAATTGCGATGGGTCAAGGTACAGATGTTGCTCTTGAAACAGCTGATGTGGTCCTAATGAAAAATGATCTGCCACGAATTGCTGAAGCCGTAAAACTTTCAAGAAGAATGAATCGAATTATCAAACAGAATATCATTTTCTCCATTAGCGTGATTATGCTGTTAATACTATCGAACTTCTTTCAATTTATCGACCTTCCATTCGGTGTCATTGGACATGAGGGAAGCACCATTCTCGTAATCTTGAATGGACTTCGACTTTTAAAATCATAAGAAAAGGACTTGACCCTAATACATGGTCAAGTCCTTTTTCTTTTAGTGGTACCCGTTGCTACCGTTAGCAGATCCACTTGTTTTTTGCTTTGGACTATTTTTCTTTCCCTTTTGCTTTGTTCCACCGTCTTTTTTGGACATCATAAATGCCTCCTTGTGAAAACTTATTTGCACATTTATTATCCCTCGCTATGAATGGTTCCATTACGGTAACTTACGGTAATTAACGTCCAGACCGAACTCTTTTGCAATTGATGATGGCGTTAATCTCGCCTCCGAGGATGATGATCATACCAGATAAATAAAACCAAATCATTAAGACAATGATACCCCCTAGGCTTCCATATGTGGTTGAGTAGTGGCCAAAACTATTCACATAATAAGAAAATGCGAGGGACACAAACATCCAGCCAAAGGTTGCAAAAAAGGCACCTGAAATAATTTCTTTCAATTTCAATTTCCGGTTTGGTGCGACCCAATATAGAAATGTAAACACAATAAATAAAATGGCAGCACTCACAATCCAGCGAATACCATTCCAGATATCTAAAAATTCATCAGACAACCCCATAGTTGAAAAAATAAACACTCCAATCTGTTTCCCGAAGACAGGCAACAATAAAGCCACAATGATGACAAAAATCATACCAAACGTTAATAAAACCGAAAGTCCCCTTGTCACAAAGAAATTCCGAGTTTCTTTTACATCATACGCTCTATTAAAAGCACGAACAACTGCATTGATACCGTTGGAAGCAGACCAAAGTGTACCAATGATCCCTACGGATAAAAGCCCACCCTTATTGGAACCTACAACAACAGTAAGTGTTTCTTCTATTTGTTCCATTACTCCCTCAGGAGCATATTGACTGACAAAGGCTAAAACATCAAGCTGTGTGATTGGTAAATATCCAATTAACGTAACTAGAAAGAGTAAAAACGGAAATAAGGACAACAAGAAAAAGTAGGCAAGTTCAGCTGAAAGCCCCCCTACCTCATCTTCCTTATACCGCAAAAATAATTCTTTAATAAACCGCAAATCTAAAGTCCGAATTTGGGCCATTTTTTCACCTCTCTATATTATCGTCCCTAATTACCTCCGTTTTATGAATAATTGCGTCCTTGGTATCCTTTACAGCTTCTACAAGTTCAGGTGTTGTTTCAACGATTTCATTGACCTTAGAGGTGACGATACGGACATCTTCGGCGACCTGTTCGATGGTCGTCCGAACAGTATTGAATTGTTCCTTTACAAGTTCTGTATAGCCCTGAGGATTTCGCAGGACATCTACAGTTTTTTTACTAACTCTTTTACTAGTATGTAAAAATGACTCTCTTGTTTCCTTATCGAATAAAGAAATCGCAGCACCAATTACAGCACCAATCAACATACCTTCCACCATTTTGTTTCGCTTCGTCATGGAATCTACTCCCCTTTAACCAAATTTTCCTTTTTGATCGTTTCTAACAGCCGTTTACAGCCATTACTTACAAGCTCATACACTTCATCAAAATTTCCAGTGTAATATGGATCCGGAACATCCGTAACCTTACTTTCATCAACAAAGTCGAGTAATCTTTGGATCTTTCCTGTTTTTTCGAGGCCGGCCATCTTTCGCAAATTCCCTACATTTTCAGAGTCCATTGCAATAATATAATCAAATTGACTAAGTTCCTCTTTCGTCACCTGACGAGCTTTAATGCCTTCAAAAGATACATTATTTTTTGTAAGGATAGTCTGTGTTCCTTCATGCGGTGGTCTGCCAATATGCCAATCTCCAGTTCCCGCAGAGTCGATTTGAATGTACTCTGAGAGACCTTCCTTTTTTACCAAATCACGAAAAATAGCTTCAGCCATTGGTGATCTACAAATATTTCCTAAACATACGAACAATACTTTTATCATGGTCAAAATCCTCCTACATTTGTTGTTTTTCTATATTCATTATGTAAGTCTTTCCGGTATACTTGCCCCATTCCATTGTATACTTTTAACCCACCCATTCCAATACTTATGGAAGCGGGCTATTAATGAGTAAGAAATTAAGGCAAAGGATATTATTCTCTTAAAAACGTGATACAATAAGCTTACAATGAAAACCGAAAGGATGAGAATATGGATCTCTCACATAAGTCAGTTGAAAACGTAGAGTTTATGATTGAAACGATCAAAGAAAAGTTAAAAGTGCTTAATCTTGGTGCCATTAAACCATCACATTTTGATGAGGAAATGTATGAGGAATTAAAAGATATTTATGACCTTGTTATGAGAAAAAACTCGTTTAGTCCAAACGAAATGCAAGCACTTGTAGAAGAACTAGGAAACTTACGTAAAAATAAATAATACATACGAAAGGCGGCCAACTATGGTCGCTATTTTTTTGGTTGGAATTTAATTTCCGAAATTTCAGTCAATAACCCTTACGTTCTGCATATATGTATTACAAGAGGCTCTTTTTTTGGTCAAACTGCTTTGTGCAAGTACCAAGCATCGATAAGGGGGAATACACTTGGTAGGACTTTGGCTAACACTCATTGGAATGTCCGTATTGTTTTTTATCTCTGCCGGATTCTTTATCTACTTCATTTCGTCGTCGATGGATACCGATGATTCAAAAAGAATAGACCCAATTCCGAAAACAAAAAAATAATGAGTACAAAAAAAGCCAGACCTAAAAAGGTTTGGCTCATTATTTTTTCAGATGATACACAACCGATTCATATGGACGTAGTGTAAGTCCTTTCGAAAGGTCTGTCTGTGAATCGTCATAATTGGAAAGTAATAAATCGGGTATGTACCCCTTGATATCTAGGCTTGGTGGAACTTCAAACAATGTATCTTCCCCGTAAAAATTGTTTACCACTAGGAGCTTCTCATTTTCACCATTACGTACATATGCAAAGATCCTAGAATCTTCCTCAAGTAGCAACTCATAATCTCCATACGTAATAATATCGTGCTCTTTACGCAGCTTGATCAATTTTTGATAATGGTAAAATACGGAGTTCTTGTCCTTTAATGCATTTTCCACATTGATGGTTTGATAATTTGATGCTACATTGATCCACGGTGTCCCGCTAGTGAATCCTGCATGTTCACTTGAATCCCATTGTACAGGTGTCCGAGAATTATCTCTTGATTTATGTTTCAAGATCTCGATAATCTGCTCGTTACTCATACCCTGTTCTCTTTTTATATTGTACATATTAGTCGACTCTACATCTCGATACTCTGAAATATCATCAAACTTCGGATTTGTCATCCCAATTTCTTCACCTTGATAAATATACGGAGTTCCCTGCATCATATGAATGGTCGTTGCAAGCATTTTTGCTGATTCTATTAAATACTTGTCATCATTTCCATATCTCGATACAATCCGAGGCTGGTCATGGTTGCACCAAAACAGCGCATTCCAACCGCCACCCTTGTGCATCTCTACCTGCCAAGTTGAAAGAATTCTCTTTAATGCAAGGAAATCAAAGTCAGCAATTGTCCATTTATCTCCGTTCGGATAATCCACTTTTAAGTGATGAAAATTGAAGGTCATACTTAATTCTTCACGTTCTGGATTTGAATATTTGATACAGTCTTCAATTGTCGTCGACGACATTTCCCCGACTGTCATACTGTCGTATTTCGAGAACACCTGCTGGTTCATTTCATGCATGAACTCGTGGACACGTGGTCCATCCGTATAAAATTTACGCCCATCCCCTGGAGGAACCGATCCATCATCGTCAGGAAAGCTTTGATCTTTTGAAATAAGATTAATAACATCAAGACGGAAACCATCTACGCCTTTTTCAAACCAAAAGGTCATCATGTCATAAACCTTTTTACGAACCTCTTCGTTTTCCCAATTCAAATCAGCTTGTGTCACATCAAATAAGTGAAGATAATACTGTCCTGTTTGTTCATCGTATTCCCACGCATTGCCTCCAAATTTTGACTCCCAATTGGTTGGCTCATGGCCATTTTTGGGATCCTTCCATATATAGAAATCTCGGTATGGATTGTCCTTTGATTTTCGCGACTCGACGAACCATTCGTTTTCTGTCGACGTATGATTAACAACGATATCCATGATAATTTTAATGCCACGCGTGTGTGCTTCTTCAAGCAAACGATCAAAGTCCTCCATCGTTCCATACTCTTCCTGAATAGCAAAGTAATCACTAATATCATACCCATTGTCCCGCTGAGGAGACTTATAAATAGGCGTTAACCAAATAACATCAATCCCCAATGTCTTCAGATAATCTAGCTTTTCAATAATTCCTTGTATGTCACCAACACCATTGCCTGTCGTATCATTAAAGCTCTTCGGATAAATTTGATAAACCACGGATTTCTTCCACCAAGGTTGTTTCATTTCCTACACCACCATCTAAAATGTTATTCAGTTATGTAATTTGAAGGAATTCTACCTTACAATGTATATACTTCAGTTAGTATTTCATAAACAAAGCGAAGTTATTTAGAATCATTAGTAGTTTAACTTGTATATACAAGTTAGTCAAATGAAAAAAGCCCCGTATTGGCAACACGATTTTTGTGTTCTACGGGGAGGCTGTGTACGTTTTGTTGTATACTCTTGTTACAGAATTAAGAGATGAGTGATCGTTTTTGAGGTTTCTTGTCGATTGGGCTTCCATCTTACCGATGGGTGAGCAATTTTCGGGTTACAGGTTGTATAAAGTAACTCATTTAAATCATACTATGCCGTTTTTAATCCCACACAGCGCAAAATGTCTGACACCCAGGTGATTTTTGCTTGGAGGCAGTATGCTTACTGTCACTATTTCCAAAATACTGTCACTATATAAAAAATACAGCTGCTATTCTTGAAATACTGTCACTAAGCCGAGATTTACTGTCACTAACTGAATCTCGCTAAAAATTCTCTTTTTCCTCCTGTAAGACTTCCTGCAAAACTGTCGCATGGTTATGTTTCTCGTCCTTCGCCCCGTATAGGAGAGTAACTTTTCCATCCTTCAACATTTGTAAGACAACGTTAATAGCTTGTCTCTTTTCAACTTCACTACGCAACTCTTCTATATAATGCTCCTTGAAATCTTGAAACCTCTCCGGCTTGTGGTTGAACTCTTTTCTCAACTCCGTACTCGGCGCTATCTCCTTCATCCAAGTATCAAGTTTCGCGTATTCTTTTGAAATCCCTCTTGGCCAAATACGGTCTACTAGGATCCGTTTTCCATCCTCCTCATTAGCTTGTTCATATATTCTTTTTAGCACCAAATTTTTGATCATGCTCTCTCCTTTCTAAAAAGAAAAGGACAAAACGCAATGTTTTGGCCTTTTCGGATTACTCTTTTGCTCATATTGTCTATGTCAATCGGATGGGGATTTTTCACAGGTGACCCTTCCTCATTCGAGTCTTCATCACCTCGTTGAAGGACTTTTCGTTAATCCCCCGCTTCCGTTCGGGACTTCATACCCCTGATGAAGGACTTTTCACAGGTGACCCTTCCTCGTTCGAGTCTTCATCACCTCGTTGAAGGACTTTTCGTTAATCCCCCGCTTCCGTTCGGGACTTCATACCTCCGATTTAGAACTTGTTCTGCTATTTGTATCTTTATAACGACTTAAAGAGCATTACTAATGCATACCCTATCTTTACTTAAATTTATTATGCATTTGCATTTGATAGTCTTTGAAAGCAGACGTATGTGACGTCTTTCGATTCTTTAAAATTTGGTTTAAGCGAAACTGCTTTTCATTTAACCTTTTCTGATAGATAACCCGTTGTTCCTCGTCTTGGCAGTTTTCTAGTAAATTCTCAATCGTAAGGAGTTCTTTCTTAATTTCAACCTCTTCATTGAGTAATCCTGCATTTTTCATGACTCGATAGGCCATCCGGAGGTCCTCTGGAATCGATGAATCATCATCAAGTTTTAGTGGTTTCCCGTATCCTGGTAAATTCTCAAATTCTCCGTCTTTGTACGCCTTACGAATTTTATCCTCAGAGACAATGCTTGAAAAATCCATGGTCAACATCTCCTTCTATGGAGTGATTTATCTATTTATATTTTACGGTTTTTTCTATCAATTATCTATTCCTTCATTTGAACTATTATATTTCTCCTATATTTCAATTGTTACATTGTGACAACAACCCCCAAAAATCGACATAAATTCATGAACCTTATAATGTGAAGTGGGTTAAATTGACTACACATAATCAAAAAATGGCCTTATTATGTAGCCTCTTATGTATTGGACAAACATACTCTAGGCTACTAGATATATAACCCCAAACTCTTTGAAGGATGGAGATAATAACATGTTCTCAAATGTAGAAATAGGAATTGACTTAGGTACTGCAAATATTTTGGTATATAGTAAAAATAAAGGCATCATTATCGATGAACCATCAGTTGTTGCAATTGATACAGAAAACAACCAAGTGGTAGCTGTCGGTTCTGATGCAAAAAGAATGATCGGGAAAACTCCAGGAAAAATCGTAGCGATTCGCCCTTTAAAAAAAGGAGTGATTGCGGACTTCAATGTAACAGCAGATATGCTTCGACACATCATGAAAAAGGTAAGCCAGAAATTAGGGTATTCACTTCGTAAGCCTAATGTCGTTATCTGTACACCTACAGGTTCAACGTCAGTCGAGCGCCGGGCGATTCAGGATGCCATTAAACAATGTGGAGCAAAACAGGTTTATCTAATTGAAGAGCCAGTTGCAGCAGCAGTCGGATCTGATTTACCTGTTGATGAGCCAGTTGCAAATGTTATTGTAGATATCGGCGGAGGAAATACAGAGGTAGCCATTATTTCCTTTGGTGGAGTGGTTACCTGTAATTCTGTTCGAATTGGTGGAGACCAGTTTGATGAAGACATCATTCAATATGTACGTAAAAAATACAATGTACTCATTGGTGAGCATACGTCAGAACAAGTGAAAATTGAGATTGGATACGCTCTTGTTGATCATGAAGAAAAAACAATGGATATACGCGGACGTGATTTGGTCACTGGACTTCCAAAAACTATTACATTACGTTCAACTGAAGTTCAAGAAACATTACGCGAATCTTTACTACACATTCTTGAAGCTATCCGTGCAACTTTAGAGGATTGCCCTCCTGAATTAAGTGGTGATATTGTTGATCGTGGTGTAATTCTAACAGGTGGCGGTGCGTTGTTAAATGGAATGCAGGAGTGGCTTAGTCAAGAAATATTTGTTCCTGTACACCTTGCACCAAACCCACTAGAATCTGTTGCGATAGGTACAGGTCGCTCCTTAAGTATTATTAATAAACTGCATAAGATTGCAAAATAACAAAACACCATCCTCGGATGGTGTTTTTCTACTAAGCGGATTGTTGAAGCTTGTCCCGTCTTTCAGCAATCTTTTTATTTTTTTGATACCCGAGACCTAAGACAAGAATTGTTATAACAGCAGTAATTACGTATGAAACTGGTCCATGCTGAATATGAAGGAATTCAGTAAAGCCCTTATCCTTCATGACCATTTCACCAGCTGTCCACGCAAGAATACCTGATCCAATATAAGATATCCAAGCATATTTGTTCATTGCCTTTACGATAAATTTGGAACCAAAAATCATAATTGGAATACTAATAGCAACTCCAAGCGCAACCATGCCAATGTGACCGTCTGCTGCCCCAGCAACTGCAACAACATTATCAAGACTCATGACAGCATCTGCCATGATAATTGTGCCAATTGCTGCTGATAAGCCTGTTGAGGATTTTATATGAGCGTCCCCTTCTTCCTCAACTAATACCTTATAGGCAATAAAAAGAAGCAATACTCCGCCGATTACATTTACATAAGGGATTTTGAGTAAATAAACAATGATCGCTGCAAACAAGATACGTAAAATAACAGCACCGGCTGTCCCCCAAAATATTGCTTTGTTTTGCTGATCCTTTGGAAGGTTTCTGGTTGCCATAGCAATCACAACAGCATTATCCCCAGATAGAATAATATCAATTGCAATAATTTTTAATAAAGCGATTGTAGCTCCTGAAGATATGGCTAGTCCAAGTATGTTCAGCATATCCATAGGGTCAATCCCCCCTCAACTATAAATATAGTAAAATAGTAAAATTTCATTACCTACTAATAGTACTCCTCTTTTTTTCCATTTTCAATTTATTGTTACAAGAATCTTGTATGAAAAGTCTCCAGAATTATCCAAAGGAATCCTGGGGTAAACTATGTCTGAGCCAAGTTGACACGAAACCATTTGGTTTTATATAATCAAAAGTGAAACCAAATGGTTCTATTTTTAACGAGAAGGAGATTTATAATGGCAAAAGTACAAGATATAAAACAAACAATTGTGATTGATGCACCAATTCAAAAGGTATGGGAGCTAGTTTCGACTGGAGAAGGAATTGGAACTTGGTTCATGCCGAATAATTTAGAACCAAAAGAAGGTCATGAATTCCATATCCAATCACCGTTCGGCCCGTCTCCTTGTAAGGTTCTTGAGGTAGATCCACCAAATCGCCTTACCTTTTCTTGGGATACAGACGGCTGGTTTGTAGAGTTTCTTCTTAAGGAAATCGAGGGAAGAACAGAATTCACTCTTGTTCATGGTGGTTGGAAGGATTCCGAAGAAAAAGTTGAAAAAGCACAACGTAGTGCTGCTGAGATTCGTGAAACAATGAATAGCGGTTGGACAGGCATCCTTGAAAAGCTTCGTGAAGTGGCTGTTAACTAGTGGGAGAATCTGCACAAAAATATGATGTATTTCAAGCCATCGCTGATCCAACGCGCAGAGAGGTTTTACGAATCCTCTCTAAACAGGAGCTTCCGATTTCTGAAATCACGGGACACTTTTCAATGAGTCGAACGGCTGTTGCAAAGCATCTCCATATTTTATCCGAGGCTAATTTAGTAATTGGTGAAAAAGTAGGCAGAGAAAAACGCTATCGTCTCCAGCCCGATTCATTTTCTGAACTCCATGAGTGGTTATCCTATTTTGACCAATTCTGGGGTAACAAACTTTCTATATTAAAGCATATAGCTGAGAACCACGCTGATGACGGATTGAAAGTCGTAAAACATAGTGATAAACAGGATTAATCGTATATAAAACAGCAAAAGGTAAGGATCCATTACTAAATGGTCCTTACCCTTCCTATATATCACCCTAATTCTTGTAAACTGGCAATAAAATCTCCACGGTTGTCCCTCTATTTTCTTCACTGTCTATCTTCATTTCTCCGCCGTGCTCATGAATAATATTTTGACATATCATGATTCCCAATCCCGTGCCTTTTTCCTTTGTAGTAAAAAATGCCTTTCCAAGCTTTTCAAGTTTCTCCTTTGGAATACCGCATCCATTATCAGTAACGCGTATAATCATATTCTTCTCTCTTGGATACAACGAAACATCAATGAGCCCCCCACTTTCCATTGCCTCGATACTGTTTTTAAGGAGGTTTATAAATACCTGCTTAAGTTTATTTTCTTCACAGAGTATATAGATATTTTTACATGCTTCATGATACTCTGTCTGAATTTGTATATTATGAAGAATGGCCTGGGTATCTAGTAAAAAGACAACATCGTTTAAGATAGTGGTTATCTTTTGTTTATGCAGGTTAAGCTTCTTTGGCTTAGCTAACAATAACATTTCATCCACTATTCCATTTATTCGGTCTATTTCTGACACCATAATGTCAGAATATCCATTTATCATCTTTGGTGTATGTTCACTTTGCAACAGTTGAGCAAATCCCTTTAAGCTTGTCAGCGGATTACGGATCTCATGTGCAATTCCTGCCGCCATTTCCCCGACCATTGACAACTTATCCGTTTGTTGAATGAGCTCCTGGCTTTTCTTAACCTCGGTTATGTCTCGAATCACAATATATTGACAACATTCTCCTCGATATGTAATCGGCATTGACTTTACTTCAACTGATATTTCATCTAATTTCGGATGATTGATTTTAGCCTCAGATATCCTTTTGAATTTATGTCCTTTTTCAGTTTTACGCGTAGGCTCCTTAGAATCAAATTGAACGTATTCCTCCATTGAATGGCCAATAACGGACCTTTCATCTGAAGCACCAAGTAAGTATTTACTTGTGTCATTCATATACATTATTTCACCACTTTGCTTTGTGAGAATAATTGCGTATGGAGCATTTTCAACCAAAAAGCGGAATTCTCTATTTTTTCTTGTTTCACGAAACATTATCAACAAAGCAAGTAAAGCCAATAGTAAAATATATATTTCCCACTGATTCATTGTCCTCACGTAAAACACTTGGCCAATTATTAAGACAATACAACATAAAAGAACAGCAAAATTTAATGCCTTCCATCTTTTTCTACCCATTTCATCCCCCAACCTATTACGTAAAATGAAAAGGCCTAACCTCATAGTAGAAGTTAGGCCATGTTGACGGCTTGTCTAGAATAAAGAGACATCCGCACATTTACCATAATTTTATTTATTTTAAAATAAAACAAATTAAACTGTTATCTTCTTTAAAATCCCAGTCGACAAAGATGTCTGCAACTTTCTTTTGAAACACCTGATCGAAAGTGCCTTGTCTGTGTAAATAGCCTTTTTCGAGTTCATCCTTTGTAAAGTAAAGCTCTTTTTGGAAGCCATTTTCAATAAGTGCCTTTTCAATCGGTACTAAGATACCTTCACGTTTAACAATACATATCCTTGGAGAAATCTGAAAGCTAGTAACCTCTTGAGGAGGTTTCTGGACTTCTGTGCTTATTCTAACTACCTCTGATTCAAGAAGAGAGAAATCAACTTCAGTACTTTTCTCCATACTATTCAACGAGTTTTCTAAAACAGCTATAATTACACCCGTATTATTCGGATAGTTCCAATCATGATAAAAGGTACGTATCTCTGATTCCAATGTAACTTGAAACACACCTTTTAACTCGGATATAATACTACTTATCACAATATTCCTAGCAATGTCTACGTGAATATGCTGGTGTTGCTCCAATAGTACTTCTTCCATAGGAGAAATAAAACCGCGAATATGTAGAACTAAAAAATGATCTGCAGTAGCTGCAAAACAAGATTCAGGTCCTCGTCCGAATTTATTTCGTAACAGTTTACTTGTGTAACTACTTATGTATGTAAGTTTTTCTTGTAAATTCATGTTGTTCCCACCTTTAGGGAAAAACCACAATAACCAATGACTTTTATTCATCAGCCTCTTTTATCGTAGCATGATTTCCCCTTACTTTCCATCATTCCCCATATAGTTTGTGTAACTAAATAAGAAATTATCAAAACAACATTATTTACAATAAAAAATTTTATAGCTAACATCTTTCTCATAATCCCAAATCATAAAAATATCATCAATTTCCTTGTTGATAATTTTATTAAATCGAGTAATATTGGTTTGGTAGTTTTTCCGAACGTTATTTTCTCTCTCTTCCAATAGATGCATACCCTTTTCCATGAGTAATCGTTCAATCGGAAGTAAGTAGCCAGAGCATCTTATGATATAAACGCTTGCTCCAATTTTCACCATATCTAAATCATTGGGCTGATACTGATAGAACTCACTTTGTCTACTAACTTCATTTCGAAGCAACATAAACTCAAGAGTGTTTTCCGTATTAACCTTTTCACCTACATCGACTATTAGAAGTAATACACCAGTATTTTTTTCGAAATCCCAATCTTGATAAAGGTGAGAAATTTTCTTCTCACATAGCTCCTCTAACGTTTCTTGTAATGGATCAAACAAGTCTTTCATAATCTTCGTACGTATCAGATTAGCCGTTTCGATATCATCCATATTTACCAATTCGAATTCTATCTTTGTCATAAACTTCTTTATGTGGACCAAAATATAGTGATCAGAAATGGTTGTAAAGCATGTTTCCGGACCTTTTCCAAACTTAGTTTTGATAAGCTTGCTCACGAAACTGCTAATATGCGTTAATTCTTCCTGCTTTGCAACATGACTCCTTGACATTGGACCTTAATCCCCCTAAGTGCAATAAAAAATGGCCTAGCCTCCAAATATAATATTTAGAAGTTAGGCCACGGTTAGACATTTTATTATTCTACCATTTACCATTTTCAAAGGTATAATATACATTTAATATGCTAAATTTAAGTTTGTAAAAATCGTTAGAATAACGACAGCTAGACGTTAATCTTGCTCATTATATCACGAAGTTTGTTATTAAACAATTAAAATCAATTCTAGCTATAACGCCATTACGTAATGGGATGTAAAACCTTTGTTAGAAACACCGATATACCTATCTTTCTACAAATAGTTACGTAATGAAGTAGGGCTAGTAACACTGCTCCCATGTTCATCCCAATAATGATTCCCTCCATCTGTAAGGTTTGGAGTGAGCCTAGTACAAACATGATTGAAAATGAAACGACTGTCGACAACACATTGTGAATAAACGCATCCTTAACGAGTCCAAGTCCGATTAGATAAGCTTGCATCGGGATTAAAAAGAAATGGAACAAGAAGTATGGCCAAAGCATTTGCAAATAAATGGTTGCTGACGCAGATTCAAAGAATATATGAGTCAACGGCTCTGCAAAATAGTAGAAAATCACACACGCAGGGACACCGTATAAAATTGTCATCTTCATTACCTGCTGAAGCAAAGTTCGAAGTAACGGAATATCACGTTTGGCATAAGCCTCAGAAACGGTCGGTATTAATACAATAAGTAAGGAATGTGCAATAAAAGCTGGGAAAAATCCAATTGTTAATGCAACCCCAGTCATTAACCCAAAATGCTCCGTTGCTACAGCTGCTGGTAGTCCCGCTTTTAAAAGTGCTGCTTTAATTAAGAAAGGCTGTACGGCGTGAGATATAGCATGAAAAATCCTCATACCAGTAGTTGGTAACGATACGGCAAGAAGGTTTCGTCGAACCAATTTTCCACTTAAGTTTGAAACAGGCTTCTGCCCTAATCTACGATAATGAATCATATACTCAATGCCTAAATAACCGAATACAATTAAATCACTTGCTACTATGGTACACAAGGCAATAAGGATTGATGTATGTAACTCGAAATCTAATAATTGATAAATAAAAACCAATAAAATTAATTGAACGGCTTTACGCAAAAAGTTCGCAAACGCAATCCGCCCCATTGACTGAATCCCCATGAAATAGCCTCTTGCAATCGACAAAAACGAAACGATTGGTATAAATAAAATCACTAGCCATCTGACGAATGGATGATAATCATCAAAGACAGGTATAATCGGCAAAATCACAAATGAAAACGAAATAACGATTGCAGCAAATACAGTCGTTAAGACTGTCGCATGTTTTAGCATACTTCGATGGTACTTTTCCTCTTTTTCAGCAATAAATTTGGAGATTGAAATTGGCAGCTCTAAGCTTGCTAAAATAACAACAAGGAAGATGGAAGGCAATATTGTCATATATAATCCCATCCCGTGCCCACCGAGCTCTTTTGCTAGGACAAGATTGATTAAAAACTCAACACATTCCCCAATAAATGCAGCAATTACCAATAACAACGTTCCTTTAAAAAATGTATTCATCTTGTAACCCCTTATCTGTTTAATTCGATACTCTATAAATATGAGACAAGTCCGTAGATTATTTGGACAAAAGAAAATTTTTACTGTACTACTAAAAATGTTCCCTTTCCAACCCTTTGTTTTCTCGTTTATAATCTTTATATGTGTAATTTTTTTCGGTAAATGATTAAACATACTAACTTATGAAAAAGGTGTTTATAGATGAGTATTTTAACAGTATCAAATGTGAGCCATGGATTCGGGGATCGTGCTATTTTTAATGATGTGTCGTTCCGTCTTTTAAAGGGTGAGCATATCGGATTAATTGGTGCGAACGGTGAAGGTAAATCAACCTTTATGAATATCATCACAGGAAAGCTTGAGCCTGATGCAGGCAAGATCGAATGGTCAAAAAATGTACGTGTCGGTTACCTTGACCAACACACTGTGCTTGAAAAAGGAATGACAATACGTGATGTATTAAACACTGCTTTCAAATATCTCTTTGATATGGAAGCTGAGATGAATGAAGTTTATGGAAAAATGGGTGACGCAACGCCAGAAGAGCTTGAAAAAATGCTTGAGGATGTTGGGACCATTCAAGACACACTTACTAATAATGATTTTTATATTATTGATGCGAAGGTCGATGAGATTGCACGAGGATTGGGCTTAGAGGATATTGGCCTTGAACGTGATGTGCAGGATTTAAGTGGTGGTCAGCGTACAAAGGTATTGCTTGCGAAGCTATTACTCGAAAAGCCTGATATTCTATTACTGGATGAGCCGACTAACTATTTAGATGAGCAGCATATTATCTGGTTACGACGCTATCTTCAAGAATATGAAAATGCCTTTATCCTCATTTCACATGATATTCCTTTCTTGAATAGTGTTATCAATCTGATTTATCATATGGAAAATCAAGAACTTAATCGGTATGTTGGGGACTATGATAACTTCCAAAAGGTATACGAAGTGAAAAAGCAACAATTAGAGGCGGCATTTAAAAAGCAGCAGCAGGAAATCTCTGAGCTAAAAGACTTTGTTGCCCGTAACAAGGCACGTGTTTCTACTAGAAATATGGCGATGTCTCGACAAAAGAAGCTTGATAAGATGGAAGTTATTGAGCTTGCTAAGGAAAAGCCAAAACCCGAGTTTAATTTCAGAATTGGTAAAACATCGAGTAAGCTTATCTTTGAAACAAAGGATCTTGTCATTGGCTATGATGAACCACTTTCAAAACCACTTAATCTCCGTATGGAAAGAGGACAAAAAATTGCATTAGTAGGTGCTAACGGGATTGGTAAAACAACTCTGTTACGAAGCATTCTCGGGATGAATAACCCCCTTTCTGGAATGGTTGAACTTGGTGAAAATCAAGAAATCGGTTATTTTGAACAAGAAATCAAAGAGGCTAACTACAATACATGTATTGAAGAAATCTGGAGCGAATTTCCTTCCTTTAATCAATATGAGGTTCGCGCAGCACTTGCTAAATGTGGTCTTACAACGAAGCATATCGAAAGCAAAGTGGAAGTTCTCAGCGGTGGAGAAAAAGCAAAAGTTCGTCTTTGTAAATTAATTAACAGAGATACAAATATCCTTCTCCTCGACGAGCCAACAAACCATCTCGATGTGGATGCAAAGGACGAATTAAAACGTGCATTAAAAGAATACAAAGGCAGTATGCTTCTAATCTGCCACGAACCAGAATTTTACCAAGATGTTGTAACAGATGTTTGGAATGTTGAGTCTTGGACAACAAAGGTATTTTAAAATTAAAGAAACGCAAAACATATGACGTGTTTTGCGTTTCTTTCTATTTTACAAGATATAACTCCGAGTCAACTTCATCCAACAAAAAATCCCTAATATCCTTTCCAAAAAAATGCAACCTGTGTAATGGCCTTGTCATGGATACATAAAGAAGCTTTATGTCGATTTCATTTTTCGTAAACCTTTCATCGTTGGAATAAATGATGACAGCATCAAATTCTAAACCCTTTGATAAATGGGAACTTACAATGACTACTTCTTCCTTATTAATTTCTTCATTCTCTATTAATAGTTGAACTGGGAGATCGCTATATTTTTTAAATGCTTTTGCAAGCTTTTGGCATTCCTTATGCGTCTTACCGATAATGGCTACTGTTTTCATATTTTCATGATAGAGAGCGCAAATCTCCTTTGATATCGCCACCACGGTTTCTTTTTCAGAGTTGTTCGTATAATGAAAAGAAGGTTTGTCTCCATGTCGAACAACTGGCTCCACCAAAGGTAATTCCAACTGCAAAAGCTGAAGCAATTGGTTGGCGGTATTCATTATTTCAATTGTTGTCCGGTAGCTTTTTTGTAGTGTTTTGTAGGTAGCTCTTGGGAATATCTCTTCAAGAACAGGGGTCCAATTGTTAATGCCACGATAAGAATGAATCCCTTGTGCCAAATCACCCACAATCGTAAACATATCCGTTTCCAGTGCTGTTTTTAATGCAGCAAGCTGGAAATAGCTATAATCCTGTGCTTCATCAATCACAATATTTCTCGCTTTCAGTTCCTTCTTAATTCCGTATAGCTTGGCTTGAATGTACAAAAGCGATGCCAGATCTTCCAGTTCATACTGCTTTTCTTTTTGAAGCTTTGATTGATACTGCACAAAAAATTGTATCTGTTCTTCAGTGATGATGCCTGACGCATAGGTAGGAAAAAGTTCTACTACAAATTTTTTATAATAGTAGAATATATCATGATGTGGAATCTTTTTTATATAGGAATTTACTGCTGTGCGGGATTGCTTTGTAATCTCTTCAATTAATTCTGCCTTCTTATCGAGTGCTTTGGACACATAGCGGCGCCGCTTCTCAGGATCAATCTGTGTCTTGAATAGAACATCATCAAGCTTCTTATCATAAAAGTTTGATACCTTATGAAGCATTTTCTTCTTTTCCAAACGAACCGTATTTTGTAGAACCTTTTTTATCTTTTCTATTCGCTTGTAATATGGAAGATAGCGATATTCATAGGTCAGTAAATGATGAATATCCCTGGCTTTGTATAGACGAAACTTTGATACAAAAAAGTCTTCTTGAGGTAATAAGGTTTGTAAAATATCTTCAATATAATGCTCTAGTATATCTCTATATTCAAGTGATCCCTTAAAAGAGGAAATCCATCCTATCATTTCAGGATCTTCATATTCTTCATGTATAAAACCTAGTAGCTTTCCTTCTGGTTTGGTTAGTTTTATCGGTTTCCCAATACACTTTTTCACGAAGTCCACTAACGTAGTTTGTAGAATGTGATCAACACCTAATTCAGGGAGTACCTCAGAAATATAATCAATGAAAAGTCTATTCGGAGCAAGAATCATTAGTTGCTCAGGGGTAAAATACTCTGCATAGGTATAGATAAAATAAGAAATTCGATGAAGAGCGATTGTGGTTTTTCCACTTCCTGCTGCTCCCTGTACAATGATTGGCTTATTTAAGTCTGCACGAATAATATTATTTTGCTCTTCCTGAATCGTTGAGACAATATCTGTTAATCGGTTGCTCGCGCTTTCGGACAAAGATTTTTGCAAAAGTTCATCTGTTGTTGTTAAATCAACATCCCTAATTTCCTCAAGCTCTCCTTGTTCGATTATTAATTGACGCTTTAAGGACAAATATCCTTTATATTCCTCACCTTCTGCCTCGTAAGAAACCTCGCCTAACCGTCCATCATAATACAGATTGGCAACAGGGGAACGCCAGTCAACGATAATTGGCTGTTGAGTTTCCTTGTCAAAGAGTGATACTTTTCCAAAATACAAGACTTCCTCATTACCCGTTTCATCCCTTTTGAAATTAATCCGGGCAAAATAAGGTTTGCTGCGATTTCGTTTTAAATTACGGACCTCTTCATGAGTCCTTCTTAGTAAAGTTGAATTCGTTAACATATTTAAATAACTTAAACTACTATCCTTGAAGTCCGTCCCTTCAAGCGCACCCTTCAAATCTTCACGGAAGTTCTCCTCGGTCGACTCAGATGCACGAATGACAATTTCCATATACTGCTTTGTGAATTCCAATCTCTCTGCCTCAGTTTCAAAATCCTTATGTTTCTCTACCATTTGGTATAACACCTCCTGAGCCTATGAAAAAATGAAAAGACCATGAATCAATAAAAATCCATGGTGAATGTATGTGTGTAAACAGAACAAAGTTTTATTTGATTTATGTAAAAGACGTATTTTTGATTATAGTATAGCCTTGCAGCGATAGCAACCCATTTTTTTCCTTTGTTGGATGATCTAACTCTAAAAAGTTCACATTTAATTAAGCGTTTCCATCTTTCGAAAATAACATTCATATTGTATAATTTAACTAAGTTCACAATTTGTTCAAAAATAAAACATTTTGGTTTACATAGGGGGATCATACAATGATTCGGACGGGGATAGCCTTGTTCTTAAGTTTCTTTTTACTTATTTTTGAAGGCTTTATTGTTATGAAAATAAAAGGGTATACAGCTATTGATTTAGGAAATCTGCAGCTTTTACTAAGCGTTCTCGCAATGAATTTCTTTTTTGCCTTCTCGATTTTAACACATCTCAAAATGTGGCATGAAAACAAGAGCGCTGAAGAAACAGAAGCTGAAATGAAATAGTTGTACGAACAAAAGCTGACTCCCTTTGAAGTCAGCTTTTTTGTCTATTGAGTAATGGGTAATGTAATTGTAACTTCAGTCCCTTTTCCTTCTTCACTAGCAATTTGAATTGTTCCATGGTGATCCTCAATAATTTTCTTCGAAACCATCAGACCTAGCCCAGTTCCATAATCCTTGGTAGTGAAAAATGGTTCAAACAGTTTTTCTTGTACAATCTTAGGTATTCCGCAACCCTTATCACAAATGCGAATCAACACCCAATTATTTGATTCATTTCGACATTCAATCGTTAATTTTCCATCATCAGGAACTGACTCTACACCATTTTTAATCAGGTTTAGAAACACCTGCTTCATCTGTTTCTCATCACATTCAATAAGAGGCAGGGAGTTTTCAATTTGCACGTCTATCTCACAATTTTTACCCTGTTCCGATTGTTCCGTTATGGAAATAACATAATTAATGAGTTCCTCTAGATTACATTGGGAAACATGTAAACTCTTCGGCTTACCAATGACGAGTACGTCATTCAAGATTGAATCAATCCGATCTATCTCTTGCTCCATAATCGAGTAATGAGCTTCATCTTCTTTATGCTTTTCCCGCTGAAGCTGTGTGAACCCCTTGAGAGAAGCAAGCGGATTGCGTATCTCATGTCCAATCGTCGTGGCCATTTGCCCAACAAATGCAAGCTTCTCCTTATGCCGAAGCTCCTCGTGTGTATCTGTTAAAGCTTCAATATAAGAAGAAAACCTGGTTAATAGGATATAGGCGACGATAGAGAAAATTACAACTAATAGAATTGGCAGCATGGTATTTACAGTATTTAACACTATACCAATTAATCCATATTTAAAAATTAGCGAAAAGAAGATAGTCCAAAAGAATTTCTTATTTATAAAAATAGGTGAAAATAACAAAAAAACAATTTCAGCAGCATTTCCATTTTGATATATTATATCTCTTCCCAAAAAGGAAATTATATCATCTAAGGCAGTAACAGATAAATATACGATCACATACATATATTTTATTGCATGAAGTTTATTCATTTTGAAAAGGTAAAACGATATAGGTATTAATGAAAACAAGATTAAATATACCCAATAACCTGCTACTGTAGGTAAACCAACCTCGGTCTGAGTAATGAATAGAGGATACAAAAAGTAATAAAAAACATCATAGAGCATTAACACGCTATAAAACAATAATATATATATACGAAGGGCTTTTTTTTCTTCATGGATTAGCTGAGAATTAGGATTTAAATTTGGGTATTTCATATTTTTTCCTCACTTAGTAAAAGGACATAATGTCATCATTATATACTATTTTCCTCACCTGGGTATATTGTACTATAACTTTTCTTCTCCTTATATTTTTTTGCCCATGAATAAAGTAAAAGTACTATAAAAAGCAATAACTGCGCACTAAAAATGGCTGCATCCCAAAATTGAAGAGAAGAGATTGATTCCGAAAACCCAGGAAGAACCTTTTTCATTATATATACTAGTTGAGGAATATAGTAAATAATAAACACCGTAAAAGTCATTACAAGGCCAATAAAATATAGAAAAGAATAAAGTACTATCACCCTATTTTCTACAGAAACTCTAACACGCCTGGAAATACTTTTAATAAGTTCTTTCCCACTCTCCATTAAGTTATAGTTCCCTGTACTGTTTTCAATGACATAATAAAGATCTGTTTTCATATAGATACAACATTGATAAATGATTCTTATTACAATATCAAAGACGATGAGACCTAGTATTCCGTCTACTATTACATAAGAGAACGGGATTATCGTTTTTAAGAATAAGGCTATAAAAAGAAGTACACTATCAAAATAAACTCCCGCTAGAAATAAGAGGATTCTTTCTTTAGAGGAAAGCTTCCATGCTTGTGTAAGATCTGTTTCAAGGACTACAAAGAACAATCGACTTCCTATTTGTAATCGTGTAGGAAGATTGAATGAACGTATAGCTAAAATATGGCCGCTTTCGTGTACAAGTAATAGAATCACCGATATTCCTGCGTATAAAAGGATATTAAACATCATTGTATTAAAAACGAATATATCTTTGTAGCCGGGAAAGAGACTTGTATTAGTAATGAACAGAATGATATTGCTTAATAATAATAAAGGATAGATAAAACGAGTAAATCTATTAAAGAAAAATTTTCCTAATTTAGCAGGTATCCATCTTAGTCCTAGTTCTTCATAATTACGTGTATTTTCTATACTTACTTTTGTACCATCAATCATGTCAACTAGTTCTAGTTCCAGTAATTGCTGACCAAAATCTAGTAAGTTTATATTCTCATTTGGATATTTATCAATCAGCAGGCGCTCTACTTCAACAAGTGACAAACCATCATTAATTAAGCGAATACCATCTATACATACCTCTGACATTTCATAAAATTCATGAGTTATCAAATCTTCAATAATATAATTCTTATTGTCTTTATGAATCTCCAACTCATGTAATTGTAAAGTGGATTCAGCTGTTAAGTTCATGTTCACACCTACTTTTTTTCATAATAAAAGGATGCTCTATTCAAAGAAAGCATCCTACTCATCTATTGATTATCCTCTTGGGCCTCCTGGTACAAATATACACCACCAGCAAGTAGCTTTAATTCTTTTTAGCTTCTTGATTTGCATATTCTCACCTCCGCATTCCTTTTCTTATTTTTCAAGATTTTTGTTGTATATCAATCCATTGAGGGTACACTTTTTTAAATCTTGCTACTAGATCGGGATCAAATTGGGTTCCCTCTCCTTGAAGAATTCGATTATAGGCCTCTTCCACTGGCAGTGCTCCTCGATATGAACGAGAAGATGTCATTGCATCAAAAGCATCTGCAATCGCTACTATTCGAGCTTTTAATGGAATGTTATTTTCTTTAAGTTTATCAGGATAGCCTTTACCATCCCATCTTTCGTGATGTGATCTTATTATGCTTAAGCTTGTACCAAGACCTTCAACACTTTTTACAGCTTCTTCCCCTACAACTGGGTGTGTTTTTATAACCTCATATTCATCAGTTGTTAATTTAGCAGGCTTCATAAGTATTGAATCGGGAATATTCACTTTACCGATATCGTGTAGTAAACAAGCATAATTAAAAGACTTCAATTCATCCTTCGAAAATACATCTATCTCTTTTGCCAGTACCATTGCATACTTTGCTACTCGTTCACTATGACCTCTTGTATAAGGGTCCTTTAATTCAAGTGCTGCAATCACACCTTTTACAATTCCCTCCATTTGTTGATCATAAGAGGTACTTAAAGCATTGATATAACTTTGGAATCTATTTAAGAATATATAAGCTATTATTGCGAGTACAATTGTGATTACGATTGGAAAAGCTACTAATATATTTAGGAGCATTCCACCTAATAATGCGTATTTTACGACCAACCCTATTACAACTGTCCAGAAATACTTTTTATTCACAAAAATTGGAGAAAACAATACGAAGAAAACCTCTACTGCATTACCTGTAGATAGGGATTCTGGTCTATTCCAGAAAATAAAGAGTTCGTTTATAAGACTTAGAATTACATAAGTAAAGAAAAAATAGTATTTAGTATAATGCTGTTTATCTCTCCTATTATTAAAAAATATTAAAGGAAGAAGTAACAATAGAAAAAAATACATTACGTATACAAAATCAGTAGGGAATCCATAAGATACTACAGAATCATAACTAGGATAAATAAAATAATAAAAGATATCATAGCCAAATAGTATGATAAAAAATAATGTACTAAACCAAGTAACAGTCCTTTTTTCTTCATATAAAAATGCCGAGCTTTTATTCATTTTCTGCATCACATTTTTCCCCATTTTTTCTAATATTTCTATATAAACACACAAAAAACCTTTAATTTTTACAAAAAAGGTACTAAAGTCTCAGACGAGATTCGTCAAATATCGACTTTTCAATTATAAACCATTTGACCCACAAACTAAATAGTTAATTAGGTACAAAATTCTTCCTAAATAATATAAATACTGGAAAACATAATATAGGTATAAATACCTATATAGAGAGTATTTCCTACATAACAAAAAAGCACAGATACAATTTCTGTGCTTTTTCTTTGAAATTTTTATGGTATATTCTCACTTGACAAGTGAATGTTTAAAAGCATAGATAACCGCTTGCGTTCGATCCTGAACCTCTAGTTTACTTAGTATATTACTTACATGTACTTTCACAGTCTTTAACGCAATAAACAGTTCATCCGCTATCTCTTGATTTGTTTTACCGTCAGCGATTAAGAGTAGGATCTCCATTTCTCTATTTGTTAGTTCTTCGTGTGGTAGATGTGTATCCTTTTGTCTCATACGAACCATCATTTTACCTGTAACTTCAGGCTCTAGTACAGATTGACCATGGTATGTCTTACGAACAGCCTCCGCTATTTCACTTGCCTTCGATGTCTTGAGCATATAGCTTGTTGCTCCCGCCTCTAATGCTGGATATACCTTCTCGTCATCAATAAAGCTTGTTACGATAATGATCTTCGCCTCGGGCCAGCTTTGAATGATTTGCCTAGTTGCCTCTATTCCATCCATTTCCTTCATCACAAGGTCCATTAAAATAATGTCAGGTCGTAATTCTAAAGCAAGCTCGACCGCCCTTTTTCCATCATCTGCTTCTCCAATGACATCAATATCCGATTGCGCTGATAAATAGGAAGAAACACCTATTCTCACCATTTCATGATCATCGACAAATAATACTTTAATCATCTTCTCCACCCTCTAGCTTTAGCATAGGAACCTTGACTTCAATCCTTGTTCCTTTATTATTGATACTTACAATTCTCATCGTTCCACCAATTTCTACTGCACGTTCATACATATTTTGAAGTCCGTATGAACCTGCTTTTGCAACTTCCACATCAAAGCCAATTCCATCATCCACAATACGTAAAATGACAAAATCATCCCTTTTAATTAATAGGACTTCTAATTGATTTGCTTTTGCATGTCGGAGGGTGTTTGATACAGACTCTTGAAGAATACGAAATAAATGATCCTCTACCCCTTTATCAATTGGAAAGTCCTCAATTTTCGTTTCCACTGTTACAGGAACCTTTTGTGCTAATTCGACTAGTAGCTCCTTGATTCCTTCCTGTAATGTTTTTCCTTTTAACGCTACAGGACGTAAATGAAGTAGGAGGGCTCTCATTTCTAATTGTGATTGATGAATCATTTCCTCCACCAATTTAAGCTGTTTCGTTTGTCGGTTTTCTGCCGGCGGATTTGTTTCATTGATTGCTGACATCAACATGGATGCAGCAAACAATTGTTGACTTACCGAATCGTGGAGTTCCCTCGCCAATCGGTTACGTTCCTCTGAAACAATTTTCTGGATCCGTTTTTCTTGATCTTCCGCCTTTTCATTAGCCAACTTCTGAGACAATTTGATTTGTTCTGAGATATGGGTTTGAACCTTTTTTATTCGTTCCCATATCGTATTCATTTCTGCTGATTGATTTTCAGGTATATGCGTAACAGTTCTACCTTGCTCAATCTGATAAATCGCATCAGAAACTGTTAACAGTTGTTTTCTCCAAAGTACACCTGATACAATACCAAAAATCAGCCCACCTAATAGGCTAAAACTTATTGCAAGTATGATATAGGGAAGATCCATCAATTCTGTTTGCCATAAGGCCGACCAATTTGCTAGAGGGAAAGCCATGAACGATATAACATGAGAAAGTATAAATAAACATACAGAAACACATAGTCCAACTACAATTTGTTTTTGTATTGTACTCATACTCGTTTCACCTCAAGGTCTCCCACTCCAATTGAGGTTATGATTTTCAGTTTGTATTCCTCATTGTCGTATTGTTCGGTTTGATACTGAAGAGCCTGGTTATAGGTTTTTAAATCATGATTTTCGAAAATGGTTGTAGAGCCATATAGGACAGAATGACTCACCTTAACCTCTACCTCATAGGGAACAAATACTTGAACATTTCCAATCAGATTCCGAATATAGATGACTGATTCACCCTTTGGAAGAACCGTATAGCTTAAATCAATAATGCTATCTCCAATCCCTGATTGGATATTTACATCATTCCATTCATAGACATACTCAGGCGTCTTTTGCTGTCCAAAGATAAGATTTTGGAACAACGGTTTACGCTTCAATACAGGTTCCTGAACGGAAGTTTTTACCGTTTGTTTTATATCAGGTTTTATATATGCTGGATTTTTCTTTGATTGAAAAAATTGAATTAATACGTAGATAAAAATAGCTAGTAGAAAAAACTTCACTGTCATCATGCTAAAGATTGTAAGAGCTAAGCTTATCCAGCCGAACCAGAAAAGAATCTTGCCAAATGTTCGTGGAAGCTTTTTACGACCAATATAAATACATCCAATCGAAATGACTAAAGAAAAGAGGATCCCGCCATCAAAAAAGGAAACTTCGATAATTAAAAGAATGATTCCGAGAAGAAAAATAACATTAAGATAGTCTGACTTCATTTTATCTAACAAGGCGCTGGCCTCCCCTCACATTGAATATATTGATTATTAACCGTAAGTAGTGTTTGGCCAAAAAAGCCAAAGTTCATTTGATTTGAATAAGAAGACGTAGATAGTCTACGCCTTCTTAGAATACCATGTTTCTACTAGGAAATTGAATGAGTTTCTTCTTTTTTTCCTTCTTTTTCAAGCTGAGCAATCCTAGCATCTATTGTATTGCGATGGTAAGAGGAATTAACTTGATGCTCTAGGCGCTCTAAATAATATTCCATCTCTTCAAAGGTTCTTGAAGCTTTACCTGTATATGCATTTGTATCAAGTACCTGGTTCATTCGGTGGTTAGCACGAGCTATATTTTCACGACCCATTAACTCCATACGCTTGATATGCATGTCTTTTAACTTATGTTTCATTTCTTCATACTTTCTTTCAAGTTCAATTAAATTGGCACTTGCATTCGTTAGCATTTCCTGCAATTTTGCTGAACGTTCTTCATAGGCAGTTTGCTCTTGAATTGCAAACTCATACAGTTCATTTTCTCCAGCTTCTTGTGCGACACTTGCTTGGTGTTTACGCTTTTCAACAAGTGCAACTGCTACACGATGTTCTCTTGCAAACTGATCCTTAAGCGAATGTTGACGTTCCACAAGCTTACGTACTTTCTCTACCTCTGCCTCACATTGACGTAAATACTGGTTGAGCAATGCAATTGGATTTTTCTTTTCTTTTTCATCTAGTAATTCATGAAAGTCTGCCATAACTGTATCCTTTAATCGAGTAAATAGGTTTGCCATTTGTATCATTCTCCTTTTAAAAAAATTATCTATATTGTTAGTCTCGTATTAAGTCCTTAGGGACTGTGACTACTTGGAATAGCCCTTCATCTCGGTATTGAACATCTCTTTGAACGGGTTTACCATTGAATACGTCCTTCTTTTACCATTAACTGGGTGATTCTTATAACGATTACTGTTTGTTTAATTCAGCCCATTGTTTTTCAAAATTTGTGAACGGGTCTGCTGTATCAGAGATAACTTCTTGCTTTTCTTTTTTCCAGTTTTTAATAACTACGTAAAGGATGTATGCTGCAACGATGCCTAAGATTGCTGGTACATTTGAAGCGGAAGCTGTTAATGCGATCACTCCAATAATTGCCCATAGCACCTTGCTTGATATAGAATCTGATTTTACAAACTTCTTAAATGCGAAGTACAGGATCGCTAGGCTTATCACCAAACCAATCATTGGGCCAAGCTGTGATAGAAGCACAATCGCTGCGATACCTCCAAGAATAAACAATCCGAATTTTTTCATGTTTACTTCCTCCTTTCATGTTTCCATCTTATCCTGTATCGCGTTTCGTCATAATGAGCCCCAGATATATTTTTCACTAAGACTTCAGGCTTAGGAGAGATAAGCTTCACATAAAAAATGGTCCACTCAATGTGAGTAGACCTTATCTTTTCGCGAAACAAAAGGGTTTCCCGTAATCCAAAATCTCCATGGATAATCCTTTGCCTCTCCAGTATTTTCAATGCCAATTCGTGCCCCAGTCGAAATTTCAAGAGGCGTATATCCTTCTTCAATATAAATAGGCGGCTCGAAAAAGGGACGACCATAATCCTCCATTGAAATCCCTAACGCTTTCGTCAACTTACCTGGACCGTTTGTAAGATTGCGCTTGTCTATATTCCCTCTTCTGTTATACATGAGTTCAATGCCTTCATCAGGTTCAACCGCTCTAATTAGCACTGCCTCAGGCTTATCTAACTCACCACTTACTACGTTAACAAGAGTATGAGTGTGCATTTGATAGGTGTATACGTACCCAGGCTCACCAAACATTACCTCAGTTCGTTTCGTTCTTTTGTTTTCAAAGGAGTGCGCTGCCCGGTCTTCCGGCCCTTTATAGGCTTCGGTTTCGACGATATAGCCCGATGCGAGACCATCCTCTGTACGCTTTACAAGCTTACAGCCGAGAAGCGCCTTTGCGAGTTCTAATGTTGGTTGATGGAAAAATGATTCAGGTAGGATTGGGTTCATGGGACTCAACTCCATTTAGGCATTTTGGTTTATTATTCGTGTATAGGACGGTATGTATTCTTTGTTATGTTAGCTTGTATGATTTGTAGCAGGGATCGGGATTCCATACCATC
The DNA here is from genome assembly GCF_976954385.1 of Ferdinandcohnia sp. Marseille-Q9671. Lineage (NCBI taxonomy): Bacteria > Bacillati > Bacillota > Bacilli > Caryophanales > Bacillaceae > Ferdinandcohnia > Ferdinandcohnia sp. Marseille-Q9671. The sequence continues at coordinate 202,925 of NZ_CDRJTA010000003.1, read as the reverse complement.
ATTAGTTGTGAATCTGGTTTAAGAGGGTACATTACGTGTATTTGCATACCGTCACTTGATCCGTTTTTGATTTTGAAGGTACGATTACTGCATTTGCGTACCGTCACTTGATCCGTTTTTCAATTTGAAGGTACGATTACTGCATTTGCATACCGTCACTTGCTCCGTTTTTAATTTTGAAGGTACGATTACTGCGTTTGCGTACCGTCACTTGATCCGTTTTTGATTTTGAAGGTTCGAAAATGACTTCAATCTTTTTTTAAACAATGTTCCTTGTTATGGACTTTTAGGAGGTCCATAATCTTCAAACGTAAAAAAAATTACCTCAAAGCGAAATTACTTATTGCATTCAAAAGCAAAATATTTTACTCTAAAAAGTAACAGGAGGTGAAATTTTTGGAAGATATTCGATTAAATGTTTCTTTACTCCGTAGAAAAGTACCAAATTTAACAACTGCAGCGCGTGCTGTTGGGTTACGTCCTGCAACAGTTTCTAACCTTTGTACTGGAAAAATACCGGTTGGTCGTGCGGAAGTACGTACCTTGGTGGCACTTGCCGATTTAGCTGAATGTAGTTTGGATGAATTGCTTATTAGAGGGGAGAAGATTGAAATGATTGAAACTGGAATTAAAACGCTTGATGTTTTTGCTCCATTAGCAAAAGGGGGGACAGTTGGACTTGTGGCACGTCCAGGGATGGGGCAACTTGTTGTGCTAGCTGAACTTTTCCATCGCCTACGTAAGAATGATTTTACCACCGTTTTGCTATTGCCAGATGGAGATCATCCAGAAGTAAATGATCTTTTAGATGAAGTTCAAATCCAAGTAAGAACAATCAACGAAGCATATGAAGAAATTGCAAAGCTTGATGCATCCAAAGAAGTTGCCTTTGCAGCTGATCGTACCCATGTTATTACAGGAGAAATCCAAAGCTTACAGGAGAAACTTCATAATGCTGGAATTGATTCTGTCACGACTATTCTGGTAGATTTAAAAGGAGAAGTTGTAGACGACGACGTTCCATATGGACCTCTTGAAACGCTGTGGCAATTTGACGCTGACCTCACTGCTAGACATCAATATCCTGCCGTTAACCCAGTTTATTCAACCTCTTCTGTTCTTGAAGGGGCACACCTTGCACACCTTGACCAAACACATTTTACCATCCAACAACGAGCAAAGAAACTACTGCGAAGATACCGCGAGCTTCGTTCCCTCGTTACGGTACATGGAGTTGAAAAACTCCCTGAAACAGAGGTACAAACCTATAATCGAGGTGAACGCTTGGAAGCATATTTGACACAGCCCTTTTATGTAGCTGAAGCCTTCACAGGTAAAAAGGGAGAAACGATCAGTTTACAAGACTCCTTACAGGATATTCGTAAAATTCTCGATGGCACAACTGACTCACATGATGTTAAAGATTTAGCCTACATTGGAAAACTCGACTAGAGGCAAAAAGGCAGGAGAGCATTCGCCCTTCTGCCTTCTTACTATGCTTTTTTTCTATTTTTCATTACTAACCAGATTGCACTCAACCCAAAGATTAAAGCCTGTGAAACAAAGAGTATAATCGCCCCATTTTTTTGTTCACTTAATGGCGGATATGGGAGTAGCGTTTCCAGTAGATCTGGTGGAACCTCTTCTCCAAGTGGCATACACAATGCAATAGCAGCTAGCATTTGGCTAGTATCACTGTATACAGTATATAGTTCACCATTCGCAAGCAATAGGAATACAGTCACTGGTACAAACAATACAATATTCACCACAATATACGTCAGCTTTTGACGTAGGCTCAATGGATCATGTTCGGGTATCGGTCCAATAATCGGCCACCATAGGAACACCGCAGCTACAATCAATCCTATTAAAAAGAAATAATTTGTAAAATACCCAGTCCGAATCCAATCAAACACTACCGGTATGTGATATCCAATAAACAAACCGTGAAATAGTACAATTGCAAAAAGAGGATGAGTGAAAAAACGATATATTTTTTTGATTCCATTATTTGTTAACGTCTTTTGTAGTAATTCAGTCTTTACTCCAACTACAAGTAAAGGGGCTGCTATTAGAAGGATTGCGACAATCTGTATAATGTGGGCTCGAAATAACATTCGTCCTAATAGATTGAGCGGACTTCCGACGGCTAAAAGGATAAGTAACATACTCCCAACAAAGGATATCGTTTTATATAATTTGTGTCCTTGAGGTGTAGGTAATAAGAACATATACAATACACTTAAAATCAATGTAAAAAAGATAATTCCGCCATTCCATTGGGCGTGAAAACTAAAACCATCTAATATCTGACTAATCATCTCGTCACCAACTTTTTGGATAGTCGTTATTTTGAGTGTTATAGAGCTTCAACAACGAGGTTTCTTCTTTAAACACACATGTATATATTCATTGTAATTCCTACCTTCCTTTAGGTATATGATTTATATCACATGTTGATTTTCAGACAAAAAGTGGACATAAAAAGTCCATATCTAACCGATTGATACACGATTAAATATGGACGTAGTCTTTTTATAAAGGTAATAAACCGATCGTTTCTTTCTCTCTTACTTCATTAACCATTTCAATCCATTCAGTTGGTTTGTTTGGAAGAACAGTATAGTAGGTTGTCAGGAAGTCGACTACCAATTGACTTGGAAGCTCATTTACCCTGTCATCAGTGGGCATAAAGCATAAATCAAGTCCCTTTACTGCCTCTCCATCATTGTTCCAAGATGGATGAACATACGCTAAGTCTAACCGTTTATAGCCAAGGTGTGACAATACCTCACGACGCACAAACGGATCCATAGGCTTCACTGTTCCAAATTCATAGTGCGCTACCTTATAAGGATCATAGATTTCTGCAAACATTCCAAATAACTCTTTTCCGTTTGCCTTTGCAAGCTCCTGTAAATCTACGCTACGATTTTGAGCTAAGAAGCGACCAATGCTTAATCCAGGTTGACCTATAATTGTGAAGTCTGTCATTGCTATATTCCAATCTGGATAATAGCGATATTCCGTTGCTCCTACTACTTGATCATCCAATACTGCAACGAATACACGAATACTTGGGTCTTCCAAAGGTTCCTTCCAAAGTTCAAAATCTAACACTTCTTCTTTCGGAAAAACCTCTTTCATAAGCTCATGCATTTTAAAAAACAACGGATCATTGATACTTGTTATTCTTCTATACTCCATACTCATTCACTCCTTTTTCTCTTATTTCCAATCTGGGTAAAGGTCTGTTCTTCGATCTCGCCACGTTGTAACAGATCCGCGTTCACGAACCTCATATAGAAGGTCTAAATCTAGATCGGCTGTTACGATCATGTCATTATTAATCTCGCCCTCTACTAATATCCCTTTCGGTGGAAATGGGATATCGTTTGGCGTAAGTACTGCCGCCTGTCCAAAGTTAGCACGCATAAAATCAACTGTTGGAAGAGAACCAACTGTTCCCGTTCCCACCACATAAACTTGATTTTCCACTGCTCTTGCATGGCTCGTATAACGAACACGATGAAATCCATGACGGTCATCTGTACAAGATGGACAAAAAATGACATCCGCACCTTTTGCTTTAGCCATTCTTACGATTTCAGGGAACTCAATATCATAGCAGGTTAACATCGCAATACGTCCCTTATCTGTATCAAACACTTTAAAATCCTCACCAGGTGACATATTCCATTCGTTCACTTCTGTAGGGGTAATGTGTAATTTTGCCTGCTCTCCAATTCGACCATCTGGATAGAACAAATGAGCCACATTATTTAGGTGATTCCCTTTTCGAATGACATGTGTACCACCAATAATGTGGACATTGTATTGATTGGCAAGATTAGAAAAAAGCTCTCGGTATTGTTCAGTAAAATTTGGCAGGTCGTCTATTGTAAGGCTTTTACCATCCTCGCCACCTATCGATAAAAGCTGAGTTGTAAAGAATTCAGGAAATAAGATAAATTCTGCATCAAACTCCATTGCTGTTTTTATATAATGTTCAACTTGTGAAGCAAATTCCTCAAATGAACCAATTGTATGAAGATGATATTGAACGGCTGAAACCCTTATTTTCAAATTGAGATCCCCCTTTAATTCTAAGTTTGTTATAAGTGGATTATTATATATTTTTATATTATTAACAAGTAAATTGTTTTGGTACTTTTCGTTAATGATTTCATTCTACGCCATAACAAGCAAAGTGTGTAACGAAATCACAAAACAGCTTGTATTAGTCACACGACTATTTGACTACAATTATTATATTTTTGACAATAATAGTTTACATTTTAATAAATATATTTTACAATACAAATAAGATTTAAAGAATTGAAGGTGATGTTGTTTGAGAAGTCGCTTAAAAGAGCTTCGGGCACGTGATGGCTATAATCAAACTCAGCTTGCTAAGCTCGCAAAAGTATCTAGACAAACGATAAGTTTAATTGAACGCGAAGAATATATGCCTTCACTACTTATCGCCGTTCGAATTGCACGTATTTTTCATGAACCAGTTGAGAATGTATTTCAATTTGAAGAGGAGGAATTATAAATGAAACTTATCTTGCAGTTTATAGTTGGAGGACTTGTTGGTTTCGTTGTCGCGTATGCTTTGATGAATTTTTCTGAGTTTACTTTCTCAGGAGAAATTACAGTTATCAGCTTACTTGTAATCTCTATCATTCTAATTGCCCTGAGTTTGTTTAGGATTCAACAGATTAAATCCTTAAACAAACAAACATTTAGTGGTGATGAAGAGGATGAAGTCGAGGATAGAAAATATAAACTAGCAGCAGATTATTCCCTATTTACAAACTCAAGTTTCGTTTTTTCTATACTGTTGCTTAGTTTGTGTTTAATAACGGATCAAAACTTACTGTTCAAGTTAGCTGCAATTGGGCTCATTATCATTGCCTATTTCATGATTCAATACATGACACATTTTATGAAACAAAGTAACCCAGAGCGGAATATACCAAGTGCTTCCGACCCAGAATATGCTCAAAACTTCCTAAACTATGCAGACGATGGTGAAAAACATGTCATATTAGATGGGCTGTATAGATCATACAACTTATTAAACATTTCCCTAATTATTGCAATTACACTTTCTACTGTCTACTCTGTTACTGGGGATCATTCACAGACATTTTCAATAATCCTTATGGCAGTTGTTTTATTAGTTGTTAATAGTAAATATTTTTTAGTTGTGAGGAATAAATAAATTACAGAGGATGCTCAGAGGATTTCTTAGCATCCTCTACTTGTTATAACAGACTATTAGCCTACGAGCCTCCCATTACCTTTTTCCTACTTTTCTCCTTCCGTACGCTCTCTTGGTGTGGTACCATAATATAGCTTGTAAATTTCGTAATAAAAGTGAAACATTTCTGCAACATATACGTCAAATATAGTGAAGAATATCTCAGCAAAGAAGGTATGCATAATGGGGAGTGCGAAAAAAGTAAGGAAGGGAAACATTATTAAGATTATCGCTTTTCTAGCCTTTACTGTCCTATTACTCTTGTATTCTTTTTTTCTCTTACAATCTAAGTTTTTTCTTGAAGCAGATGCCTCTGAATCTGTTGCAGGTGTTGAAAAGACTGTTGAGAAACCAGTAAAAACTGAACCCAAGGATGATGATTTGAGCGTGCACGATAAACCGAAAAGTAATGAAATAGTAGATAAACCCACTATCGAGGAACCCACACCCACAAAAGAACCTGAAGTCAGTCCAACTCCGGAACCGAATACTGCAAAACACCCAAGTCCCGAAACAGACGATACGCAGGATGCACCAAAAGAAACACCAGCTGCGCCATCGAGAGCAGTATATCTAACATTTGATGATGGTCCTCATAAGGTTTCAAAAGACATTTTAGCTTTATTAGATCAATACGACGCGAAAGCAACTTTCTTTATGTTAGACAATAATATCAAACAGTATCCAGAAGCAGTCAAGGAAATGGTCGATAAAGGGCATAGTTTAGGTCTTCACGGAGTAACCCACGATAAGCATAAATTCTATCAATCTTCTCAATCTGTTTTAGGTGAGATGAACCAAACACAACAGACGATTTTGGAGCTGACAGGTATTGAAACGGATTTAATACGCACACCGTTTGGAAGCGCTCCACATATGACTGATGCTTATAAGGAAGCCGTTGATGCATCGGGATATAAACTGTGGGATTGGAATATTGATAGCCGTGATTGGCAGTTTAGAGACAGCCGCTATGTCGACAGTGTGATTGAACAGTTAAATAAGCTCAATCGGGTCAATGAACCAATTGTTATTTTACTACACGAACGACCTGAAACACTCGAGCATTTACCGAAACTATTAGACTATTTACGTGATCAAGGATATCAATTTGAGGCATTAGAGTCTTCGATGCACCCGATTCAACTCTTTTAATTACAGGTAAAGGGGATTCCTCCTTCCATAAATAAAATGAACAAAGACCATAGAAGAAATCCTATGGTCTTTGTTTTGTAGTTATGCTTTTTTCAGCTGTGTTCTTCTGCTCAAATAGATGATACTCGCTGCCAAAAGGATTAGTACAATTCCTGCAACTAACAGGTTAGCATGATTAGTCGCTGTAACAGGTAGCTTATTCCCACCTTGAACATCCTTTTCATCAGAAATAATCTCATCAGTATCTACATCTTCTTTTTTGTCCTCAACGTCAACTTCTCGGACACCAAATGTACTGAAGTGATCAGTTGTGGCAGTGATCTTTCCATCTTTCAGTTCCCCACCGATTACTTCCCACTCTCTACTTTCTGGGTTCCAATAGAAGACTTTGACTTTATCTTCATTCTTCACCAATTTAGGGTCAACTGAAAAAGTCATTGTGACTTCCTCTTTGAACTTGTGATATCCTTTTCCTTCAGACTTGATAGTAAATTCATAAGCAACTAAAGCATCCTTACGGTTGTCTTTTTTTACTTTAATTTCCGTTACACCATCAGGCAGGATTGAAGCCGGGATTTTAAGTTCTACAACCCCATTTGAGATTACTAGATTTGCATTTGCTGCTTTAAGTTTCGCAATCGTTTCTGCAGGTAATGATACAAAAATTGTATTTTTCTTTTCAGGAACTTCTACGATAACAGTAGCTCCATCTTGTAATTGCCCTAGATCGTCAGCATTAACTTCATATTTATTGCCATTCTTGACTTCTGGAGTCACCACTACGACTTGAGGCTCTTTTTCAACTGGTGGTTCTTCCTCACCTGGAGTTGTATGAATGTCTACAATTCTACCTTCAGTTTCTGTTGAAATTCCTTCACTACCTATGCTTACTAGATGATCTCGGAAGTTCTCCCAGTCGGATAGTCCTAAGTCAGTTACACGGCCTTCTTCATAAGCTTTTGCAAATACATCATAGCCGTCTCCGCCTTTTGCAGTAAAGGCATTGGTTGCGATTGTGTACGTAGTAGAATCATCAACTGCGATGGGGTTTCCTTTATCGTCGTTGATATAAACGTCAACTACTCGTTCCCCTGCAGGTTTTGAAGAATCAAATTCTACTTTTCCTCCAGCTACATGCAAGAAGCCTCCATTTTCACCAGGGTATCTGCTCACCGAAATTTCGAAAGCTTCTTTCAGTTCAGCGCCTGTTAGTTCCATTGTCGCTAACGTATTACCGAATGGAAGAACAGTAATTACTTCACCGACTGTGATAGATCCTTCGTTAATAGCTGCACGGATACCACCACCGTTTTGTAATGCCATTACGACATTTTTACCGGTGAATGACTTTGCTTTCGCAAGCATTCCATCCGTAATTAAGTTCCCTAAGATCGTTTCGTTTTTACGTACACTTGGTTTTGTATTATCACCGTCTGTACGTGGGTTTTCTAATTCAATTGGAGTTGATACACCAATTTCTTCTTGAGCAACAGCATTTACTCTATCCTTATAAGGGGCAAGTATTTCTGCAGCTTGAGGATCTTCGGCTTGGTCACCAATTGAAATTAATTCCCCAGCATGTTCAATGACTACACCATTGTCATCGAATACAACATCTAAAACGCCTAAGTTACTGTTTGCATTCCCAGTTTGAACGATTACAGTTGGCGTTGCATCTTTTGCAACAACTACAGGCTCATCCAACGTTGTATGACTATGTCCACCAACGATTACGTCAATACCTTCTACATGTTCAGCAAGAAGTAAATCGTTATCAATAGCTGCGTTATCGTCATATCCAATGTGAGTTAATGCAATAATCTTATTAACACCTTTTGCTTCAAAAGCTTCGACAGCTTTTTCTGCTTCTTCAAGATAGTTTTCAAAAGCAATGGAACCTGGACTTGAGATGTCAGCTGTTTCTTCTGTTGTTAAACCGAAGATACCTACTTTTTCACCGTTTACTTCTTTGATGATTCCATTGTATATTTGTCCATTTTCAAAATCTGCTGCAATAGATTCTTTGAATAGTCCATCAAATGTAGCATCCTTTGAGAAATCAACATTTGCACTAACAAATGGGAATTGTGCACCTTGAATAAATTCCGCCAATTTTTGATGTCCCTCTGCTGAAGAACCTAAGTCGAATTCATGGTTACCAAATGTCATTGCATCAAAGCCCATTAGGTTCATCATCGCTAAGTCTGCTTCACCTTGGAATTCATTGAAATATAAGGTTCCTGTAAATGCATCACCTGCATGAAGAAGTAACGAATCAGGTTTAACCTCTCTTACTTCTTTTACTGCAGTTACTGTTTTTGGCATATTATCCAAAGCAGCATGTGTATCATTTGTATGCATAACGGATAATTCAAAATTCTTTTTTAGGTCAACTTGAACCAATACCGGGTCATGGTCACTCGCACGACCAGCCATGTCAGTAAAATCAGCATTAATGTGTAAAATATCAATTTCTGTTCCAGGTACTAAGTTATTTGAAACAACAATATGGTCTAACACTTGTGAGTTACCTTGGAACAAGTACGTATAGCGGTCACTCTCATCTACATAGTTAATCATGTTAGTCATCAATTCACCTTCAAACAATTTCATTGCATCAGAGAATTGATAATCATTATAGTCACCAACCGATACGATATTGGCATCTGGGTTATCCGCTTTTACTTCTTCTACAAAGTCATACACGATCGTTGCAATTTGTTTGCGTTGTTCTTCACTACCATAAACAGGTGGTTGTGTAGATCCGAATAATGGAGTGTCACCAGATTTAGAGTTCCAGTGATTTGCAATTACCACAACATCTTCACCTTTGAAGGTAAATTGTGCAGCTAACGGTTTACGACTATTATCAAATGCAGGATTTGTAGGATCAATACGACCAGGGTTAAGAGTTAATTTGCCTTCTGCATAACCAACCGCTGTTGTAGCATCACCGGCTGGAATTCCTTCTGGCAAGGAAACGCGATCTGGGTTATATAAGAATCCAACACGGATGTTTGCATTTGGCGCTCCACCATCTTCATTGTTGATAGGATCGATGTTTAGGTATTCATATTCAGGTCCACCAGCATCCACAATTTCCTGAATTAACCGTTCATAGCTTTCATTTGCAGCTGAATCTCCAGCATCTTGTCCATTGTTATCTTGAACTTCTGTGACGCCAATAATATCAGGACTGTTCATGTCTTTTACAAAAGCTCTTGCTAGTTTTTGAGCCTTATCATTTGATGTTTCAGACGTATTATTTGAAAAGTTTTCTAGATTATAAGAAGCAATTGTTAGTTTATCTTCCGCTTTGATTATTGTTGTTGTCTCAGGTTCTGTTTCACCAACAACATGTTTTGATATCATGTCTTCCAAATCAGCATATATCTTATAGTTTTGATAGCCATAATTGACTACACCTGTGATTGGTCCTTCAAATTTGTCCCCTGTCGCTACTTCAAAGTCTCTCGCAGCATTGTTATCGTACAATTTGAATTGGATACGGTCAGCGTTTGCGTTGTCTTCCGTTAATAAAACGCCACCATGGATTGTATCAGTTTCTCTATTTTCCAATACAGTTATTAAATCTCCATGCTCCTGAGGCGATACAGCCTTCACTGTCCCTACTTCAACAAGCATTCCTTCTATACTTTCCCAGAAATCAATTGCATCTTCTTCTGGATCAAACTCTCCTAAGCTATCATTATCGATTACATTACCTGGTAAGTTTTCACTCGTAATTTTAGTAGTTTCAGGTAATTCGACCTTCTCCTCGATAACTGTAACGATACCCCCACGGTCATCACGAGCATTAATTTGTGTAACCGCTAAGTCCGTTTCAGCTTTTGAATCATAATAGCCATCGATATGGTATTCATCGACTGTACCCGTTACACTCACTACATTACCTACTTCTACATTTGCTTGGTTGCCTGTATATACGACAATACCTTCAGACGTCTTTGGATTGTTGTCCTTTTGGTCATCTGGTGTTTGCATATGGAAATAGTTAGCCCCACTGATTTTATACGTATAGGTAACAATACCTTCAACATTGTTAACTGTTGTACCAGTAAGTGGTGATTCATGTGATTCGCCTTGAATATCATGGATTTTAATGTCTTCTACATCGTACACTTTGTACGTAAATTCATTTACTTCGCTAGCAGTAAAACCAGCTTTTACTGCAAATGCTTTAATTGTTACGTCTTCTTCCACCGTAATCGGTTCACTGTATTTATGAGCATTTTCAACTGTTGGTTCAGTTCCATCAATTGTATAGTAAATGTCTGCACCTTCAGTTGTTGTGGATAGAGTTACTTCCGTTCCAGTTGGGATTGTCCCTGATGGATGAGAAGCACTAACTTTCTGCACTTTTGTTGCATCTTCCACTATATCAGCTTGTCCACGCGGAATAATTTGATAGTCTGTATCAAACTGTTGAACAATACCTGTTATTGAATCATACGTAGTTCCAACTGATAACTCCAATGAACCATTTTCATCACGAACTAAAAACTCAGTACCATCTTCAGCCTTTGCTGTGAAATTAGCCCAGCCGCTACCTTCATTCACATTTACAAGCTCGATATTCTTTACAATTGCTAGTTTAGATTCATTTTCTTCAGTAATTGCTGCGCCTGATAATTCAACTGGAGACGGCACGCCTTTGTCTTCTAGTTTTTCAATCAACGTTGCAGAATTTAATTGTAGTAATCCTCTATATTCCTGTAATGAACCACTTACAGTGATTTCATCACCAAGTGTAACGTCTAATGATGTTGGACGAACAGCAATTGCAGCCGTCTCATCTTGAATGTGAATTGTATTTTTTAATACGGCAGTAACAATACCTTTAACTGCTGCTTCACCTGTTCCCTGAGCACGTGCTTCAGCAATGCTAATTACTGTTGGTTGTTCAGGTTCTGGATTGGTGTCACCGTCAAGAAATTCATAAGAAGAAGCACTTTTTAAACCTGGTACGCTAAAATACTTCTCAAGGCTACCAGATATAGCTACTTTCTTTTGAAAGTTTTCAGGGTGATCTACTAAGTTTAACTCTTTGCGAATATCAGTATTTGGTAACTGTACAGGTAAGATTTTAGCAGGATCACTTTCATTTGGATCGTCTGCCAAACCTAGATTTGTGGCAATATCAAATGGTGCGACTTGATCATAATTTGTTCCACTAATAGCCGCCCCCACGATATAACCTTGTACTGTAGCCTTCCCAGTATTATTTGCAATCGCTTCTGCTACTGTAATAAAAGATGATTGTTCTTCAGTTACAACAGCATTTCCTTCTGCAGCATGTACAGGAGGCGCGAAGTTTAATAGAGTCGTAGGCACTATTAAACTAAAAACAAATAATAATGATAGAAACTTTCTTACTATGCCCTTTTTCACATTCTTCTCCCCTTACCTAAAATGATTTTGGTACGCTTTCAAGATACTGGTACACTTGAACACGGTCAATGGAATTTACAGAAGTTAAATAAAACTTTTACATATTTCGAAAATTGTAAAATCCTGTCCGCACTTTAAAATTGCCACAAAGTTCAAGCCATGTATATCAACCTTTTATACTAATTCACAAACTAAATATGGTGCTATTTTCACAGACGTTCGGTTCAACCATGGACGTATCCAATGATTATTTATTCCGTTTTTAAGATAAATCTCCCAAAGTAAGGTAAACTATAGAAATAAATATATTGTGGAAGGACAACACTATGAATGGGCAAAATCGCGTAGATATAAAACCTGGAATTCAGGTGCAAATAGTATTAAAGAAAGACCAACGGACCGGTATTCTAACGAAAGGTATTGTGAAGGATGTTTTAACAAAGTCTAGCTTTCATCCTCATGGGATTAAAGTTCGACTAGAAGATGGTCAGGTTGGACGTGTGAAGGAAATAATAGGGTAAGTTAGGTGCAAAAACTTTTAGAAATGAGGACAGAAACATGTTATCCTTTGAAGAAAAATTAGAGATTATTCAATCATTCCCTGAGTTAGAGCGAAAGGATGTCTCTTTAAAAAGAGTAAACTTTCATTATAATGATAGTATTTTTGACAAAAAGGTGGTTGTTCAACATCTTCATCCGAATGGAAATGGCTTTGTCTATGCTGGGCATCTTCAAAACTATGAGGTGGATGAAAAGGGCTTTGTAAATATTCGGGACTTCTCTGAAGATGACCTCCGGAGAATCGTGAAGGAATCCATTCACTCACTCTCAGCCAATTCAGATGCAGCAAGAGAGAGTGCCATAATTGGAGATGGTCATGAGGAGCGCTGGGTTAATGACGCTGGACAAACACTTATACTTATCCTTGAGGATGACTGGTGGAACATCTATTCCGGACTAAACCTAGAAGCAGCCTTTGCCACGTACGACGAAGCAGAAGATTACATGTTTGAAGAACGTTTTAGACTAAAATAATGGGACAAAGTTGGTCCAGATGCGGATGTCTTTGGCTCAGTTGAGGCTTTCTTTGGGTCACAGGGACAGGTACTCTGTCCCTGTAAAAATATGGCGGGTCAAGGGACCTGTCCCCCTGACCCAGTTTATTGAATCGGCATAAAGGCTACTTTCCATATTCCGGTTTCGTCTTTTATCATTTGGAAGCCCATTTGTCCGGTACTGTTTCGGAAGGAGATATAGCCTTGATATTCATTTGTTTGATGAAAGATTCCAGAACCTAAACCGTAAAATGCTTTCTTGTATGATTCTGGGTCCATTTTTTCTTCCTCCCAGTACTTCTTATCCTCTTCTTTTGACCACATGACCATATCTTCTCTTGTTGTGTATAAGGCATACGATGTTACTTGGTCACCATCTGCATTTGCCTGGATATATATTTTTGCTACACTAATTGGCTCCATTCCTCTTAGCGCCTCAGGATTATGATCAATCTTGAATTCTTCATATGCTGCTCTTTCTTGCTCGTTAAGCTCAATGTCATTTTTGATCTCTGGAACATATTCGTCGAGTGGTGCATAAATTTCCGCTATTTCTTCTTCCCAGTAGGTAACATGAATGTGATGAAGTTTTTCCTCACCATTTTGGAAATATGAAAAGACTATTTCCACACTTGGTTCTGCTTGGCTTTGATTAAAGGATTGAATTTGAATCGATTGAACATCGATCCCTTTATAAAAATCGAGTAATACCTGAACCTCTTTTTCAGGATTCGCCACAAAAAACACTTGTTTCTTAAGAAACTCTTTATCTTCCACATGCAGGGCCTCAAAGAATTTGACCACCATTTTACTTGCTACATCATGACCCGTAACCTTAAATACCGACTCATAAATTTGTTTATATCCAGGATTGAGAGCTAACAAAGTATCAAAGTCTGAGTTGATTGCATTTGATGGCTCCTCAGTGTCGACTGGTAGTTGCTGCCCCTGTTTAGGTGTGTTTGTCACATAGGACACAGTAATAATGGAAAACAGCATGATTGCCATTGTCAGCGGGATCCATACCTTCAAGCCTGAAAAATTTCTTCTTTTAATCAACTGTTCTTCCTTAAGGGTTATTTTTAGTTCTCTCACAAACATTGGCTCTGGTTCAAGATCCGGACGATTTTTTAATGCATCCAACCATTTTTCTTCATTTCGATTGTTCATGCAGTCCCCACCTTTCTTCGTTCACTTGAACATGCTTTTTCATTTGCTGAAGTGCTCTATGGTAATCGACTCGCACTTTTCTCTCGCTGCATCCCATGATTTCTGCTGTCTCCTTAATTGATAGCTCTTTTAAGCTCCTTAAAATTACTACTGAACGATACGTAGGCTTTAACTTTGTCAATGCCTCTTGGAGTTCTTCCCACTCTTTTTTTTGAATGGCTTGATTTTCAGGTGATAATTCCTCCGATTCATTCTCAACAAACCAATCCGGGAGAAATTGTAAAAATTTCTGCTTTCGCTTCCTATCAATGGCCGTGTATTTTACGATCGAAAAGATCCAAGTTTTTATTTTTTCAGGATGCTGTAAGGTACCGAGCTTCTTCATCACTTTAATAAAGGTTTCTTGCGTGATATCCTCAGCCTCTTGACGGTTATTCGTGTAGAAAAGTGCAAAATGATAAACATCTCGGTAGTACATGTCATAAATTTGTTCTATATCTAACGTCTCACTCTCCATTGCCTCGCCCCCAGTCATGAATAAGTCGTTTCAAAGGTACTTTTGTTTCACACTTTCAAAAACTTTTTTATTCTCTTCTACAGTTCAATTCGTCTCCATCCACACTTTTCCTGCTAATCAAGACACATGAGCTGCTAAACAAAAAAAAACAGCAAGAGAAAAACGTTACGTTCTCTCTTACTGCTTTTGTATTTTACCATCTTATTTGTTTACGACTGTAAAAAAATGGTGGGACAGAGAACCTGTCCCCGTGACCCACCCGTGACTACTTATCCTCTTAGGATTCTTTCTGCGTTTTTTACACGTTCGTCTGTTGGTGGTTCAACATTTTTTAGTTTGTATTCTAGGCCGAGGTTTTCCCATTTATAAATTCCGAGTTTATGATAAGGAAGAACCTCGATTTTTTCTACATTATTCAGGGTCCGGATAAATTCGGATAGTTTGGTAAGGTCCTCATCATTATCGCTAATTGTTGGAACTAACACATGACGAACCCAGACAGGAACTTTCTTTTCAGATAAGTAGTGAGCAAAGTCCAGTATATGTTCGTTGCTCATCCCTGTTAATTCCTTGTGGGTAACGGGATTGATCTCCTTAATATCTAGTAGGATCAAATCCGTGAGTGTAAGTAATTCCTCTAAACGTTCTATAAAATGAGGAGTCCGATTAAAGCATCCGCCAGAGCTGTCAATAGTGGTGTGAATGCCGAGTTTTTTGCATTCTTTGAATAGCTCTATTAAAAAATCCAACTGTAGTAATGGCTCACCACCACTAACAGTAACACCACCGCCTGAAGCTTGAAAGAAAGGTAGGTAGGTACTGATGTCCTTAATAATCTCTGAAACACTCATTTCCTTCCCTATATTTAATTTCCAAGTATCCGGGTTATGACAAAACTGACAACGGAGCAAGCACCCCTGTGTAAATATGACATATCGTAATCCTGGCCCATCTAGTGTTCCACAGGTTTCTATTGAATGAATGCGTCCGTTCATGTTCATCGTCCTCCTAAATGTTCAAATGCGCCACCGTTTAATGCGTCCGATTTTGTAAGACAGTTACTAGCAGTTTCCCTGTAAAGGTGTACTGTTAATAACTGCAGGGAAACCTCCCTTAGAACAATCGGGGCATGAGGGATTCGCCACCAGAGACATTTCCTTACATGCTTTCGTGGAATGTCCGGTTAATCACATCAATTTGTTGTTCTCTTGTTAACTTGATAAAGTTTACTGCGTATCCAGATACACGTATTGTTAATTGTGGATATAGCTCAGGATGTTCCATCGCATCTAATAAGGTCTCGCGGTCAAACACGTTCACATTTAAGTGATGTCCTTTTTTCATTGCATATCCATCAAGTAAACCTGCTAGATTACTAATTCTTGTTTCTTCTTCTCTACCTAATGCTTTTGGAACGATTGAGAACGTGTTAGAAATTCCATCTAACGCATACTCATAAGGGAGCTTCGCTACAGAGCTTAGAGATGCCAAGGTACCATTTGTATCACGGCCATGAAGTGGGTTTGCACCTGGTGCAAATGGTTCACCAGCTTTACGTCCATCAGGTGTGTTACCAGTCTTCTTGCCATATACAACATTAGACGTGATTGTTAAAATAGATTGAGTGTGAACAGAGTTACGATATGTTTTATGCTTTTTAATTTTATTCATAAAGCGTTTTACAAGCTCAACCGCAATGTCATCCACCCGATCGTCATTGTTACCGTATTTAGGGAAATCCCCTTCAATCTTATAATCTACAACAATACCGTTTTCATCTCTTACTGTTTGTACTTTGGCAAATTTAATTGCACTAAGTGAATCCGCCACAACAGATAAACCGGCAATACCGCATGCCATCGTACGGAGAATTTCTCTGTCATGTAGTGCCATTTCTATGCGCTCATAACTATATTTATCATGCATATAGTGAATGATATTTAGTGTATTCACATAAAGTCCAGCAAGCCATTCAAGTACCACATCATATTTTTCGACTACTTCCTCGTAATCCAAGTACTCAGACGTGATTGGTGCATAGGTTGGTCCAACTTGAATCTTCAGCTTTTCATCAACGCCACCATTGATAGCATATAATAAAGCTTTCGCAAGGTTTGCTCTTGCTCCGAAGAATTGCATTTGCTTACCAATCGTCATTGCAGATACGCAGCATGCAATACCATAGTCATCACCATAGGTTTCGCGCATGATATCGTCATTTTCATACTGAATTGAGCTCGTTTTAATAGACATTTTTGCACAGTACTTTTTATAGTTATCCGGTAGATTCACAGACCATAAGACTGTTAGGTTTGGTTCTGGTGCTGGTCCTAAATTATCTAATGTGTGCAAGAAACGGAAAGAGTTTTTTGTGACCAATGGACGTCCATCAAGTGCGACACCACCAAGTGATTCCGTCACCCAAGTAGGGTCTCCACTAAACAGTTCATTATAATCAGGTGTTCTTGAAAACTTCACAAGACGTAGTTTCATAACAAAATGATCCACAATCTCCTGAGCTTCCTGTTCTGTTACTAAACCGTTCGCTATATCTCTTTCAATATATATATCTAGGAAAGTTGAGACACGTCCTAAACTCATTGCTGCTCCATTTTGCTCCTTGATAGCAGCTAAATAGGCAAAATATAACCATTGAAACGCTTCTTTTGTATTGCTTGCCGGCTCTGAAATATCATATCCGTAAGAGTTTGCTAACTCTTTTAATTCCTGAAGGGCACGGATTTGTTCAGAAATCTCCTCACGATCACGAATAATATCATCTGACATTTCACCATTACCTGTATGAAGCAGATCTTTCTTCTTTTCTTCAATTAAACGGTTCACACCATAGAGTGCTACTCTACGATAATCCCCAATAATTCTACCTCGTCCATAAGCATCTGGAAGTCCTGTTATAATTCCCGCTTTTCTAGCGAGCTTCATTTCTGGTGTGTAGGCATCAAAAACACCTTGATTATGGGTCTTACGGTATTCAGTAAAGATCTTTACAATTTCCTCATCTATTTCAAATCCATAGGATTTAGCAGAATCGACCGCCATTCGGATTCCGCCAAAAGGCTGCAGAGAACGTTTAAATGGTTTATCTGTTTGGAATCCAATTACTTTTTCCTTCTCTTTATCTAAATATCCAGGTCCATGTGAGGTAATGGTAGATACAACTTTCGTATCCATATCAAGAACCCCACCATTGTCGCGCTCCTGTTTGGTTAATTCCATTACTTGCTCCCACAAAGTTAAAGTTGCCTCAGTAGGACCTACTAAAAACTCATCATTACCGTCATAAGGTGTAAAGTTTTGTAAGATAAAATCACGTACATCTACTTCGTTTTGCCATTTACCCTCTTTAAAACCAGTCCATGCTTTCATCATGAAAGACCTCCATTACAAGGTTTTATTTATATGTTTGATTGATTAAATTCATCTTGCTCACTACTGAGCAAACTTCCTTACAAACTTATCATACACCCTTTTCCACGAAATATCATGTGAAAAATTTCACAATATATATAAAAACTAAATTTCGTCACAATTAATTCAAAAACTGTTCAAAATATCAACTAGGAATACTCTTCAAACTTTAACATAGATTGGAATTTCAATACTATGTATACTAGAAACAAATGGGTCACGGGGACAGGTTCCCTGTCCCTGTAAAAATATGGTGGGACAAGGTGCCTGTCCCCCTGTCCCAGGGCAAGGTAACTGTCCCACTGGAATGGAGGAATACTATGAGGAAACTGGTTATTACACAGGATATTGAAGAGTCTCATTTGGAGCAAATCAAGGCTATTGTACCGAGTTGGGAAATTGTTGCTGGGAGGGATTCATCTGTTTGGTTGGATCATTTAGGAGATGCTGAGGTTATTGTTGGCTGGAAAAAGGAAATTGCGGATCAATGCATTTTATCTGATTCGAAGCTTCGTTGGTTACAAAGCTGGAGTGCAGGGGTGAATAGTATGCCACTCGCTGAAATGGAGAATCGAGATATTCTACTAACGAGTGCGAATGGCGTTCATGCCTATCCGATATCTGAGACCATCTTTGCTCTTATGCTTGGATTAACGAGAAAGATACATACATATGTACGAAACCAGCAAGAGAAAAAGTGGCATCATGCTGACATGAAACTTGAAATTCACGAAAAGACGATTGGTATTATTGGGGTCGGGGCAATTGGAAAAGAAACGGCTAAAATTGCAAAGGCATTTGGTATGACTGTACTTGGAGTGAGACATTCCGGTAGAAATGTAGATTTTGTAGATAAGATGTATACACCTGATCAATTATCAGATATGCTGCCTACGTGTGATTATGTCGTTGTGACTCTACCGCTAACCTCGGAAACCCACCATATGTTTGGAGCAGAAGAATTTAAACAGATGAAGTCTTCGTCCTTTTTCATTAATATTGGACGAGGCGAGATTGTCGTTGAAGAAGAGTTAAGTAAGGCATTACAATCTGGAGAAATTGCAGGAGCCGGCCTTGATGTCTTTACGAAGGAACCTCTCCAGGAGGATAGCCCGCTTTGGAATCTTGAAAATGTAATCGTAACACCTCATACCTCTGGGTCTACTGAACATTATACAAAGCGTGTAATTGAGGATATTTTTATACCGAATCTTGAAAACTATGTACGTGGTGAAGCGTTACCTCATAATGTAGTTGATTATAAGAAAGGGTATTAAACAGTTAAACCCATGGAATCCCATGGGTTCTTTTTGATTTAGGGGTATTGGGACTGTTTCAGATACTCTTCTCCAGAAACCATGACTCCCGATAATCATATCTTCAGCTACTCATGAAAACCATTATTAAAGAGGGCAATACGATATGGATAGAGCTCTGCTGTCATAATTCCTTCCTTAACTGCAGGGTCATTTTCCATAATCTCACGAGCTTCTTGTACCGAATCAGCCTGAAGGATGACAATCCCAAATGTCGATTCATCAAGTGTTTGAGTTTTGCCTGCTAGTATCAGTATGTTTTCCTCCAATAAGGCCTTCAACTTCATAAAATGCTTCTGAACAATCTGATTTTCGATATCTGTCCAGTTTTGTTCATCGAGTAAACGCGGAATCAACTTTAGAGTGTAGATATATTGTTCCTTTGCCATCTGTCTCTCCTACCAAAACGTAAATTTTTAATCCTCATCCTTAACATCGATATCCTCAGGAATTGGTTCGTTAAGCCATTCCTCGTATAGCTTTTTATATTTTGCAAGTTGATCGAGATGCGTATTGAATTGCTCTTTGTATAAAAGGTACTGTTCACCATCAAAAAGGGCACGTACCTTCTTCTCTTGAATTAACTTTTGTACCAATTCTTCTGGAATTGATAGGTATTCTGCTGTTTCTTTCACTGTTAAATACAAGTTGATTCATCCTTTTAATTTCTAATTTTGTATGCTCTTCGTTCTGCATATTCTGAGCAAGGAATGCATACCTTAATTGTTTTCCCATTATCGTCAATATAGTTGCGCAATGGTCTACTCTTCCTTTTACAAATTATACATTTCTTATCAAAAAAAGAGAAAAATGACATACTTTCCTCCTCCTTTTTGAAGATAAAAAATGAGAGAAAAACTCTCTCATTTTATTTCACGGTTACAAATTGATCGACAAAATGCTGTGGATTTAATTTTTCACCAGTGGCTTTTTCAATTTTTTCGTTCCAAGTATACAAAGCACCTGGTTTAAAGAAGTCATTCAACAGGTACTCTCCTACTTTTTCAGTAAAGAGGTCACTCGATACATTACTTTCAATATATTGCTGTAATTGAGAGGTTGTTAATTCACCTAGTAAATAGTTTTGGTAATACACTGGCACCAATGTAAAATGAATCTTAGCAGCCCAATGTGGATAATCCTGATTGTCTGGTGGTGTTAGTAATTGAATTTCACTCACAAGCTTCCACCATAGTCGGTTTAAATCTTGATCCGGATTTTCATAAAGCTCACGCTCAAAGAAGGAGAAGGTCATAATCCAGCGTCCTGCGATGAGCATTTGACGACGCAAGGACTTCTCAATAAGTGGTGTGATTTCATCCACCTTCTCTTGGTCTAACTCTAAGAATTGTTGAAGCCACTTTGGATTCCTAGCAAAACGACCGTAAAGCATGGCAATTGCCTCAGTAGTTAGCGTATGTGCCGGACTACGTAATAGAAACGGCAGGCTACTATCAATATATTTAAAATAAACCGCATGCCCATATTCATGTAGCATAGTCGCAGACCAGTAATCAGACAATACGTTATTACATAAGACGCGAACATCTCCATCTTTGTCAATATCTGTACAGAATGCATGCTGGTTCTTCTTTTCTCTTGGATATAAATCACTTTTAGCAAGCATATCGGATATATCCATACCCATTTTCGCAAATGTCTGGCTTGTTAACTCCTCAAGATTTTTCCCTTCATATAATGGATCGAGGTCCAACTCTTTAGAAGGAGGTGCTTCTTGGAAAAATGGGTCCGCATAATGCCAAGGCCGTAGATCCTCCACCTTTATGCCAAAACGTTCTGCCAAATCTTCGTCCATTTCCCGCTTAACTTCACGGAATGGCTCATCAGAGATTTCCTTTAGTTTTGTGAAAATAGAAAAGACCTCATCACGATCAAGCTCTTGCGCTTCAAAGCTCATTTGGTGGAAATTATCATATCCTAATTGACGTGCAGCTTCATTACGCTTCTTAACCAAAGTCAGTAACTTTTCCTCAATTTCTTTTGCAATTTGCTTACTCGCACGCCATGCCTGTTCACGTTCCTCAAGGTCATTGCTTTTGATTAAAATTTGGCGAATGTCATTTTCA
Organism: Ferdinandcohnia sp. Marseille-Q9671; assembly: GCF_976954385.1. Taxonomy (NCBI): domain Bacteria; kingdom Bacillati; phylum Bacillota; class Bacilli; order Caryophanales; family Bacillaceae; genus Ferdinandcohnia; species Ferdinandcohnia sp. Marseille-Q9671. The sequence continues at coordinate 181,512 of NZ_CDRJTA010000003.1, read as the reverse complement.
GTCACTTGCTTTCCATTCAAAGTTGCACGATATGTATTAAATACCCCTATTAATTCAGTAGAAAGCTGTACCATTTCTTTGAGGGTTTCTTCTGGAAGCTGATTTTCTACCATACTTGAATACAAAAGCTGGAGTTGGCGTTTTTGTACCTTGTCTTCGGTTCCCTGAAGGTATTTCTTAACCTCCTCAAAGCGCTCAGCATCTGAAAAATAAACCGTATATGCTGTTTCAGCTTCAGCAGCCTTCGTATTCCATTCCTCTTCACCGGTGGTTGCGGCCATCCAAGAAGCCTCTGCACTTTTGATATGTAACTCTCTAACCGTTTTATTTTGTTCCTCTAAGAATTGCTCGATTGTCATATTGTACCCCTCCTCATTATTCACATATATCCTATTATTCTAGAAATATCGACAATATCCTCTTCTATTATCTTGGATATCTCTCAAATCCTAGATATTTCGTTCCTTGAAACGTTAGTTTTCCCATATCTCCCTCAGCAAGCTGACCATATTCACTACCCGTTACTTTGAATTCTGACCGGTCCCCACTTTCAAACTCAAAGGTGGCATAATAGCTTGTTTGTGATGAATGGTGATGGTGGTGAACATCGCCCCCGTGATGGTGAGTATGTCTACTAACATGAGTACGCTTTGTTTTTACTATTGCAGGAACACTTAATTTAGGGGAATCCTCGTTTTTCTTCCACTGACTAACCCCTTTTCCGACATTAACCAGAATAAGTCCAATAACCATGATAAAGCCCACCATTACAAGAACTGGAACAATAGTAAACATCATTTCTCCTGGATACATGCTCCCTTCCCCCCTTTACTTTGTAACTATGAATACGCATACCAAATCAAGAAGGTTTCATTTTCCCATAAAAAAACAGACCCTCCAGCATTAATCTGAAAGGTCTGCAATTCAATTTATTCACCTAAATCAACATTGTGGTACACTTGACGAACATCTTCTAGGTCTTCTAATGCATCAATCATTTTTTCGAATTTCGCTTGTGCATCCTCAGGAAGGGTTACATCGTTTTGCGCAAGCATTGTTAATTCTGCTACGGTGAAATCAGTAATTCCTACATTTTTAAATGCCTCTTGTACAGCATGGAATTGCTCTGGCTCTGCATACACAATTACAGATTCCTCTTCTTCCAAAATATCACGTACATCAACATCTGCTTCCATTAACAGCTCAAGAACTTCATCTGCAGTTTTACCTTCAATACCAAACACAGCTGTCGCATCGAACATATAGGCTACAGATCCACTAACACCCATGTTTCCACCATTTTTACCAAAAGCTGCTCGTACTTCAGAAGCTGTACGGTTTACGTTATTTGTAAGTGCATCAACGATTACCATTGATCCATTTGGTCCAAAGCCTTCATAACGTAGCTCGTCATAATTCTCTTCTGAACCACCTTTTGCTTTTTCAATCGCACGGTCGATAATTGCTCTTGGTACATTGTATGTTTTCGCACGCTCAAGAACGACTCTTAAATGTTGGTTAAGTTCAGGATCAGGCTCACCCTGTTTTGCTGCAACATAGATCTCACGTCCGAATTTCGCGTAGATTCTACTTGTATTTGCATCCTTTGACGCTTTCTTTTCCTTAATATTGTTCCATTTACGTCCCATCTTGAACACTCGCTTTCAAATGTTAAATCTGATTTTATTATACTGTAAGCCTCGATTTCTTCAAAACTTCCATGAAGGAAATGCCACCGTTCTAGTACTTACATTTCGAAACAAATAATATTATACTCCAACCCTTTGTTCATTTCGAGAAAAATATAGAAGAAAATGTAACCAATGCGTACTCCTTCAACTTTTCTACTATTCCACATCTAGATACTCGAGCTCTTCCTCGTTCAAATACATCACATAATGCAGGTCGATTCCAGTAGCAGAACCACCTCCACCCATTGTTGCATCAGCATCTTGTCGCTCATGTTTTTGATTATAAGGAATCCAGCCAAAATACATATCTTGTAACACAGGAAAGAAGTCCGGGAAAAATGAATCAGGCTGTCTGTCTTTTTCCACTTTTATTGACGCTCCCATAACAGTTCGCCAATCTTTTGGAAGCTTCATCATTCCATATGGTTTTTCTTTAAAATTGATGATTGACTTCAATTGAATTCGTGGAAAATAGGTGTGTTCATTAGCTGTGATATGATAATTTCGATCCTTAAGAAAATAAAATTCTCCATGGCTTATTTGATCCTCCGGATGAATATTCCAAAATACTTGATAACTATTCGGATCTTTAGTATCAATTTTCCATACCTTTGGTGCTCCAGTATCGCTTTCGGCAACTAGTTCCCATTTATGCTTTTCCCACATCCATAAGCTAGTTCCATACTTATTCTTATCTGTTATAAATGGCACATAGACACGTCGCTCATCTATTTCAATTACATCAAGTACCTCAGTAACAGTGGAATCATATGAATATCTATTTAACTCTGCCAATACTTTTTCTGATGGTAAAAAGCTACTTGGTTTGGCTAAGTAAAAATAATATACTGAAATTGCTATACCTATAAACACTAAAGTCCCAATTACTACTTTCTTTACCATTAATTTTTCACTCCTTCCAAAAATACATCTTCGGAGCGAAAATAATACTGTTTCTTTGGAGTCGCTATTAATATACCTTTTCCATCTTCTTCTATGAAAATAGTCGTAGGGATTCCACTACCCCATTTTCCTTCTACCCCAACAACTTGGTAAGGAAATCGTTCTTTTCTTGTATTTGTGTCTCCACTCATGTACGTTTCGTCATACCATTGATCACTAAAAAACTCTGTCTGTTTCATGGAAGACAAATGATTCATCAATGTTTTCTTTTGCAATGTTATATCGTCTGCTGATGGATGTGTATGAATAATTTTGGCATTTTCTACAGAAGAAAGATAGGTGGCTATATTACTAGGGGGATATATAACGTTCTGCAATCCAACCGAAGCAATCGTTAAAACGAGAAAAAGAAAGTTTGCACCGAAGCCTAACCACGCATATCGCCGGAACCTTTCCCAACGACCCTCTTTTGACCTAAGGAAAAAATATAGAATCCATACACCTAAGGGCAAGATTGGGAGCTTAATAAGTGTTTCAAACATATTCATATTGAAAGAGAACGTAAAAAGGCCAACAACTAAAACAAGTAGGATTTTCCAAAATTTCGGTTTTACATCTTGTTTTTTATAAATTCGATAGGCAAAAAAACAGATTGTGCCCCAGCCTATCACTAAACTAATAAACGAAACGAGGTTTATATCAAAATCGAAATTAAAAGTAATTGGTACCACCCCTTTTTGTTTTACATTACTATATTCTGAATTAGGTGTACAATTCCTTTTTTAAAAATAGCAAAAAAGTGCAGAACCAATGGCCTGCACTTTTTGAAACCTGCATTATTTATCAGTTGGAATTTCGCAACTTTCATCTGTACAAATCGCACCTTCACTACTTGAAAGGTCCTGTAATTTTGGCGCTGGGTTCTCTTCTTTCCAAACTTGTTGAAGGGCGCCCAGGAATGTAGAAGTTGGTTGCGCTCCAGAGATAGAATATTTTTGATTAATAACAAAAAACGGAACCCCTGTCACACCAATTTGTTGAGCAATGGACTCATCAATTCGTACATCATTGGCAAATTTCGTTTCGTCCTTCAACACATCTAACGCTGCCTGGCGCTCTACTCCCACTGTCTCAGCAATATCTGCCAATACTTCATGGTCACTAATAAGTTTACCTTCGACAAAGTAAGACTGAAGAAGCTTCTCTGTTACGTCCTTCTCTTTACCTACAGTAGCCGCATACTTTGCAAGGCGGTGTGCATCAAATGTATTTGTATGTTTCATTTCATCAAAATTATAATCAAGCCCGAGTTCTTTAGCTTGCTGCCCAACATTCTCATTCATTTGCTTTGCCTGTGAAACGCTCGTACCGTATTTAGATGCAAGCAATTCATGAATACTGTTACCAGAGTATTCTTTTGCGTTTGGGTCTAATTCAAAGCTTTTGAACTCCACCTCAACTTGATCACGATTCGGAAACTGTGCTAATGCTTCCTCAAGACGACGTTTACCTATATAACAGAATGGACATACAAAATCTGACCATACCTCAATTTTCATATTTTACACCTCATTTTGGTTATTTTTCACTATCGTACCATATGCTTTCTGTAAATGCTCTCCATAAGACTTTGGTATACTTTTCCCTTTTGAAGATGGCAACATTCAGTAAGGTCTGTGTCTTTTACAATAAATTTGGTAATTTTGGTTGGCATATGGGACATAGTGAGGAGTTTTTACACCAGAGCGTGTACTGTAAGACCGCTCTAGCGGTACATCCTTCGGCAGTTTCTGCTTGAGCGTGTACTGCAAGAATGCCCTAGCGGTACATCCTTCGGTGGTTTGCGACGGATCGTGTATCACGAGTGATTTAATTGAACCACATACAAGCAAAAAATGTGGGATTCGAGCATCTCCTGCCAGCCCAAATTTGATTTTTCGAACATTTTGTGAAAAATATTTGACGTTTTTGTGAACAAAGTGAATAATATATAGTAGGAGGATGAGGAAAATGAAATCAAATATGCTTGAGGCTGTTAAGTATTTTGGGGGAACAGTGCTTATAGTTGGGATCATTCTTTTTGGCCTAGGATTCTTTGGTAACGGTTCCAGTTTGTTAACACCAATTGGTATCGGAACTGTAATGGGAGCAATCTTTATCTTTTTAATGGGGCTATTTTTAATTGCTTCTGAAGAGGTCCTACTTAAAACACAACGGACAAAAGTAGAATAACTATATAAACGTTACGTTTTTTTGCTTAGCTGCCTAAATGAGCTAAGCTTTTATTTTTGCACAAAAGTGTGCCTCTTTGATCTACACTCAAAAAAGGTAGATTAAATAACCAAGAATGAGAAGGTAATCAATCATAAAGGCTTTGAAACGGACAAGAAATGAAGCATGCATGTATCCACCTCTTCCCTCATTTTTTGATTCCTTACATATACTTATAGTATTGTTGCTGCTATATGCCATAGAAAAAGAGTGCCTGAGATCAGACACCCTTCAACAAACCTATTACATATCCCAAATAAACAGGAATAACGTACCAAAGATTGTTACTAAAGCAATAAAAATCATAAAATAAACATTACCGTATATCGTCCACTTATCCTTCGTTTCACCAGCATGCATGAACACAATTAACTGTAGCAATGCTTGAACAAACGCTGTAATGATAAGGATGGTTAGACCTGCTGTAAAAGAGAGATCTAAGAAGTACACTGAAAGTGCAACAGCAGTTAATACCAACGAAAAGACAAAGCCCATGATTTGTTTTACAGGAAATAATTCTCTCATCTTACATCATTCCTTTCAGATAGATGAAGCTGAAGATGAAGATCCAGACTACATCTAAGAAATGCCAGTACAATGAAAAGATAAATGATTTACCTGCATTTTCAGGTGTTAACCCTCTTTTTCTAATTTGAAGGATGATAAATAATCCCCAAATCAATCCAAATGTTACGTGAGCTCCGTGTGTTCCTAATGTGGTTAATAAAATCGCTGTAAATGCACTTGTTTGAAGCCCTGCCCCAATGTGTACATAGTGAACAAATTCATATATTTCTACCCCTAGGAATGCTAGACCAAGCAGCAATGTAATTGAAAAGAAAGCTAACATTGCCTTTTGTCTACCTAGGCGCATCGCATGAATACCAAGACCAATTGTAAAACTACTTGTTAAAAGCAATAGCGTTTCGATTAGTACAGGTGTTATTTCAAATATTTCTGCACCTGATGGTCCGCTACCAACCCGGTTCTCTAGTGTAAAGTAAGATGTAAATAATGTTGCGAAAAGCATAATTTCAGCACCTAGGAAAATCCAGAATCCAAAAATATTTAACTGATTTTGGTGCGTGCTATATTCAAGAGGTTGCGAGTGATCTAGTTTCATAGTTTAGCACCCCCTAAGTTTTCTTCCGTTTCCTTCACTTCTTCAACAGAAATATATCGACCATGATCCTTCTCGACAGAACGGTACGCCATACATGCGAAAATTCCAATGGTTGAAATGATAACGAGTGGCCAAATCGCAAAAACGAACGAGAAGCCCCATACAAAGAAAATACTACTCATGATAAACGGTACACCACTGTTGTTAGGCATGTGAATTTTTTCAATTTTACCTGGGAAAAGCTTATGTTTCTTTTTCTTGTCATCCCAGAATGGTTCAGATGAATTCACATTTGGTGTTATTGCAAAGTTATACTCTGGAATTGGTGTGTGTGTTGCCCACTCAAGTGTACGTGCATCCCATGGGTCACTTCCAATGTTTCTCGGAGAGTAACGGATACTGTAGTACACGTTATACACGATTAGAGCAAAAGCAATTGCCATAATACCTGCACCCACGAAGGAAAGCATATTTAATGCACCAAATCCAGTACTTTCAGAATATGTGTACATACGTCGTGCTTGACCGTCTAGACCCGTAATGTACATCGGGAAGAATGCAAGAACAAATCCGATTGAAAGTAGCCAGAATGTCCATTTTCCAATACGTTCATTTAACATAAAGCCAAACATTTTCGGCCAATAATAGGTGAAGGCTGCAAGCATTGCATAGACTACACCAGGAATAATTGTGTTATGGAAGTGAGCTACTAGGAACATTGTATTATGGTACTGATAGTCAGCCGCTGACATCGCAAGCATAACCCCTGTTACCCCACCAATTGTGAATAGTGGAATAAATCCTACTGAATAAAGCATTGGAACGGTGAAACGTATTTTACCCTTCCAAAGTGTAAACAACCAGTTAAAGATCTTAACACCTGTTGGTACTGCAATCGCCATTGTTGTAATGGAGAAGAAGCTGTTAGCTGCAGCACCTTGGCCCATTGTAAAGAAATGGTGAGCCCAAACAAAACAGGAAAGAACAGAGATAATAACCATTGAAAAGACCATTGATTTATAACCATACAGGTTTCTACCTGAGAATGTAGAAATAATCTCACTATAGATACCAAACGCAGGCAGGATTAAGATATATACCTCAGGATGTCCCCAAACCCAGAAAAGGTTGGCCCATAGCATATCCATACCGCCGTTTGTACTTGTAAAGAAATGTGTTCCGAATAGACGATCCATAGTTCCCATTGCTAATGCAACTGTTAATACTGGGAAAACAGTTACGATTATTAAGTTAGCAACTAACGTAGACCATGTGAACATTGGCATCTTCATTAATGTCATACCAGGTGCTCTCATTTTCATGATCGTCGTAATCATGTTGATCCCTGTCATCAAAGTACCAAGCCCAGCAATCTGAATCGAAATCATGTAATAGTTCGTTCCAACTGATTCACTGAAATCATTCCCTGCAAGTGGGAAGTAAGATGTCCAGCCTGCGTCAGGTGATCCACCAATAACGAAAGAGATGTTGAATAACATTGCCCCCATAAAGAATAGCCAGAAGCTAAGGGCATTTAGGCGTGGAAACGCCACATCGCGGGCACCTATTTGTAAAGGTACAATATAGTTCATAAAGGCAATTATGAACGGCATCGCCATAAAAAGGATCATAACAACACCATGTGTTGTAAAAATCTCATTATAGTGCTGTGCATCTAACAATTTATTTTCTGGTGCAGCTAGCTGTGCACGCATCATTATCGCATCTACCCCACCACGGAAAAGCATGAGTAATGCGGAAATTAAATACATTATCCCTATACGCTTGTGGTCAACAGTTGTTAACCATTCACGCCATAGGTAACCCCATTTTTTAAAATAGGTTAAACCGGCTACTATCCCAATTACAGTAAGTCCAATCGCTACCATTGCTGCATATATGGCGGGACTAGGATGTGGTATGGCAAATCGTTCAAAGAATTCCATCCGTTGTTACTCCTTTCAATTGAAGTATATATTTCCGTTCGAATTTATATTTTTTAGATATGGTGTTAAGAACATTTCAATTCACTCGAGCGTGCGGTTTGTCCTTGAGTCGATTTATCAAAGACATTTCTAACCTCTTTAGTATGCGGTTCGTCTTTGAGAAGCGGTATCATGAACATTTCAATTCACTCAATCATGTGTTCTGTCCTTAAGACCCGCTCTCATAGACATTTCGCAACTCTCAAGCATGCGGTGTGTCCTTGAGACACAGTATCAAATACACTTTTCTTCATCACAACGTAAGTTATGTCTTTTATAAAACTTTTTTCCAATTCTTAATGACCACTATGCTCTGAATGATCTTCATCATGTTCTTGATGTTCGGAATGATCTTCCCCATGTTCTTCATGCCCTTCATGGGACTCAGCATCTGAATCATCGGAACCATGATTATGCTCTGGTGGTGGCGCAAATTCTAAGTGTGTTCCTGTAAATGTCATTTGGCCAAGATGTCCTGGTTCCAGAAGTTCTTCAAATTTTTCCTCCGTTAGAGGCTTTGCTGTTTCTTTTACTTCGTCTACCCATTCTTCAAAGTCCTTTTTAGGAACGGCGTTTACACTAAAGGTATTTTCCGCAAACCCTTTTCCACTGAAGTTGGCGTTTCTTCCCATCAGTTCACCTTGCTCATCTGCAGCGAGGTGTAGGGTCGTAATCATGTCTGCCATTGCATATTTCTGTCCACCCAGCTGTGGGATCCAGAAGCTTGTAATAGGTCCATATGAATAAAGTCTAAATTCAAGTGGTCGGTCAGTCGGGATATATAAATAGTTTACTGTCTCAATATCCTCTTCCGGATAACTAAAATGCCATTTCCAATCAGATGAAGAAGCATAGATTACCAAGGGTTCTTCTTCATATCCTTTTGGGGCTGACTCTACAATATAGTTACTTTGAACAGATACAAAAGAGAGATATGCAACAATTAGTACCGGAATCCCAACGCACAGTCCCTCAATCCACGGATTGCCTTCAATATGAGGTGGCTCATAATCCTCAGGCATATTAGAAGCTCTGTATTTTACGAGCATATAAAATAACAGGATAAAAACAACTATAACTACAAAAGCCATGATCCCAATTGAGAGCAGGATATCATTTGCTTGTCTTTCAGCCTGTGGACCTTTCGGATCTAACACTAGTAATGGTTCACAACCGGCTAATACAGTGGTTATCGTAATAACCATTGATAAGAAAAACCATTTGATTTTCATAAAAGTACTCCTTCCTTCTTGGCATTTCCAATAGGTAACCTTAGTTAACAACTATGTGTGACATCATGAATTTGTGTACAACTTCACAAAGTTGTCAAAAATTTTTTAGCTACTTAATTTTTCTGTAAAGAAACTGAAAAACATAGCTAATTTTATTGTAAAAAGTTATTTTCTTAAAACATTATCACTGTGTAAATGATAATAACACGAGTGAAATTAAAAAGATGTTACGAAAATGGGAAGGAATTATTTGTAAAAAGAAATAATCTTAACATAAAGTCATTAAACCTTGGTGTGATGCAAATCACAGGTGTTTTTTTGAATTTGAACAAATTGTTACAATTAAAATCAGCTCATTTTTAATGGAAATCATACTAACCATCCATACTATGAGAAACAGCAAGTTTAGAATGAAGGTGGTGGGAATATGAAGTTTATTTGGACTGTAATGCTCCTCCTTTCCGTTTCACAAGTTCATCAGCATGATGATCTCTACATAACCTATAATGGAAATCCAATTGCAACAGTCAACCGGGCTGATTATTCCGTTCCGTTACTTGGAGTTCCAACCTTGAACAGTAATAAATTCGAGGAATTCCTCACTTATGTAGACGAGCAGATTTACGAGGAACCTAAGGATGCAGCAATTGGTAAGTCGGGTGAAATTATTCCAGAACATGTAGGAGTTAAGCTAGATAAAGACAGATTTACAAGGTCATTTTATTCAGCATTCTTTGGGAGTAGGAATTCATTTGAGGTACCTATTCAAAGGATCTATCCTCGAGTAGATAGCGAATTATTGTCTACAATTCGGGTAAAAAGAATTGGACAATATGTAACATTTTTTAACTCTTCTAAAAAAGAGCGTTCCACAAATATTCGTCTTGCAGCTGACGCAATAGATAATCATGTTCTCTTTCAAAATGAGACTTTTTCTTTTAATAAGGTTGTGGGAAAGCGTACGGTTGCAAAAGGGTACCAACCTGCACCTGAGATTATCAAGGGAGAACTAATTGAAGGAATCGGAGGTGGAATCTGCCAGGTTTCTTCCACATTGTTTAATGCTGTTGACCTTGCGGGAGTTGAAATTGTAAAACGATATTCACATAGCAAACGCGTAGGTTATGTACCTCCAGGCCGTGACGCGACCGTTAGTTGGTACGGACCAGATTTTCTTTTTAAAAATACATATAACCAACCTATTTTGATCCGGGCTAAAACACATGGAGGAACCCTAATCATAACAATTTATTCGTCAGAGGATATTAATTTCAAACCTAGGAAAATTACACCAAGAGTCAGCAAAGAGACCAGTAACTAAACCGGTCTCTTTCTTCATTTTTTTACAAAGCTATAAGCTTTTCCGCAAATTGTCTGCCAAACTCTTTACATCTCTCAATTTCGTTATCATTTGGGGTCTGCTCCATTTTTAAGGGCGGATTTAGTATTTCTGCACCACGGTCTGTTAGTTTTTTACTTAGTAAGTCCACTGCTCCCCCAAAACACGAGTAAAGTGTACTCCCTGATCCAAATACCGCGCCCTTCTTAAATCTGAAATCTAGATGTTCCATTTCATCGTATAGATCAACAAATTCATCTGGAAGCTCGCCTTCACCCCAGGTGTAGCTGCCTAATAGGATTCCATCATAGTTAATCAGTTCATTAGGTTCTACTTCGTAACATTCTCTTATCACGAGATTGATCCCGCGTTCTTTCACACCTTCAGCTATAGACATGGCCATTGTTTCTGTATTCCCCGACATACTGGCAAAAACAAGAATGGCATTGGTCAATGTTCTCACCTTTTCAATTGTTGTTAGCTTTCTTTTTAAGCTGTTCTAGTTGTTTTACAATAATCTTTCTTTGTCCTTTTAACTCAATTAAATTTTGTTCTTGGAAAGATGAAAGTCTTCGACTCAGTGTTTCCTGCGATGTTCCAAGATAGGATGCAAGATCTGCTTTTCGTATAGGTAATTGAATAGTCAATGGTTCATCAGCAATGGTTCCACCTTGACCTTCTATTAATTCAACTAAATAACTGGCAACACGCTTTTCAACATCCTGCGAGTTTAATTTTTCGATTAAACTTTCTGTTTCATGGAGTCTTCGTGTGAATTCCTCCAATATTTTCAATGAGATAGTAGGGTACCGCAAGAGTAGTTGATGTATGTCTTGTTGCTGAATCGTACAAATTTCAGAATCCTCCATTGCCTCTGCGAAGCTCGTAGTCATTGACTTCGAGAATAACGATAGCTCCCCAATAAAATCTCCTTCTTCCACAAACCTTATAATTTGTTCCTTACCATTCTCTGTAATTCGGTACATTTTCATCCGACCTTTATGGACGATAAAGAGGTGTTCGGAGAGTTCATCTGAGTGGAATAAGAGCTCTCCTTTTTTGTATTTTCTACTCACAATCAGATTAGAGATTTCAGCCATTTCCGTATCATTCAAATGGTTAAAAATGGGGACCTTCGAGACACATGAGGAATGATTAGTATGATTACATGATTGACAAGACATTCTAACTCTCCTATCTTACACCTCTGGTACTGGTATCCTGTTTTATATAGAGATTTATAGTCGAATCTTTTGTTATATCTTCTTTATAATGGACAAGTCGTATCGCATTTAGGATCACGAGTAGTACACTTGCCTCATGTATAAACATACCAGATGATAGGAAGACTGTCTTTGTTAATACGCCAATTAATAATATTGTCACAATTACAACTGCAAAATACATATTTTGCTTCATATTCCTAACAGTTACCTTTGCTAAGCCTGTAGCCAATGATAAGCGATCAAGCCGATCAGACATTAATATGACATCTGCAGTTTCCATCGCCGCATCGGTCCCTGTCCCACCCATTGCAATTCCAACATTGGCAGCGGCAATTGCGGGTGCATCATTTATCCCATCTCCTACCATTGCTACACGATGTCCCTTGTCAATAAGTTGTTTTATAATAGAAACCTTTTGCTCCGGAAGTAATTCTGCATAATACCCGTCAAGCGATAGCTCAGTTGCAACCTTTTCCGCTGTTGCTTGATTGTCCCCAGTTAGCATAACTACTTTGTTAACTCCTGTCTTTTTTAACTTTTTAATAGCAGCGATTGCCTCTGGACGGATCTGATCAGAAATCGAAATAATGCCAATGATAGTTAGTTGCTCAGCAATCAATACCGCAGTGCGTCCATTCATTTCCTCCGACTCGGCGTAATCTCGTACTTCTTTTGATAAAGCAATCTGGTTATGAGACATTAGCTTACGATTTCCAATAGAAATCAACTTTCCATTTACTTTGGCTTGAATACCTTTTCCTTTGAACACCTCAAAGTCTTTGAGAATATGGTTACTGCTTAATTTTCTTTTTGTAGCTTCTTTAAGAATCGCCTTGCCTAGATGGTGCTCTGAATATTGTTCTGCAGCAGCCGCAACTTCAAGAAGCCAGTTTTCGCTGACACCAAAACTTTTTATCGCAGATACCTCAGGAGTCCCAACTGTAAGTGTCCCAGTCTTATCAAAGGCAATGACATCTACCTTTGCTAACTGCTCCATAATTTCTCCGCCTTTCACAAGAATGCCACTTTTTGCACCATTTCCCACACCCGCTACGATAGAGACTGGTGCAGAAATAACAAGTGCACCTGGACAAGAAATGACTAGAAAGGTTAATGTGAGTTCAATATCCTTAGAGAATAGATATACGACTAGGGCCAGTACAATAATAAGGGGCGTATAATACTGCGCAAATCTTTCTACATATTTTTGTGTTTTCGCTTTTGTTTCTTGGGCTTCTTCCACAAGCTCGATAATCTTTGAGAAGGTCGTATTCTCACCTGTTCTTACTGCTTCTAATTCAAGGTAACCATTATCTAGAATGGTGCCACTGAATACATTATCACCTTTCCTCTTTGAAACTGGTATCGCCTCACCAGTAATAGTAGCCTCGTTGACGCTTGCGTTACCACTAAGAACTTTTCCATCAACTGGAATCTTTTCGCCAGAATGTACAAAGACAATATCCTCAATTTCTACATCCTCTGCCGCAACCATTACCTTATCCCCATTTTGGAATATCCTCGCCTGTAGTGGAGCAAGGTCTAACAATGATTTCAGGGATGAACGTGTTTTTTCTAGTGTTCGTGACTCAAGGTATGCCCCTAGAATGAACAAAAAGGTAACCGCAGCAGATTCAACATATTCTCCAATAATTATTGCTCCTATTACCGCAATTGTCACAAGCAACTCAATACTGATTAGTTTTAGACGAAGAGATTGAATGGCCTTTGTCACAATAGGAGTTCCTGCTATTACACTAGCAGCAAGTAGTAATAGATTGGCTATCATTATCTGATTCATCCCTCTTAATAGTAGGGCTGTTATGATAAATAATCCCGTAACTATAACGATCTGTTTTTTTCGATTTTGTTTCAACCAAATCACCCCTATTCAATTGCCTTGCTGGTCCACACTAGGTGGACATAAAGACGTTGCCACAAGACAGCGCTCTTAGTCTTTGATCTTGATAAATTTCTAATTAAAAATGAGGCTTTACCCTATTCTGTCAGGCTATGACCTTACTAAATGAAGATAAACCTTTATATTTTCATAGATTTTACGGGGTATCCAAGCTTTTTTAGTAATCCAGCAAAGTGTGCAGGAGTTGTTTCCGATTCTTTAAACGACACCTTCACCTTTCCTGAATGAAATAAGACATGGACCTTGTCGACTCCCTTTTCTTTTGTTAAGGCCTTTTCAATTTTAGCAATGCAACTTGGACAGGTTAGTTCTTCCATTTGATAAGTAGCAGTTTTCACTTTATATCCCTCCTCTTGTTTACATCTTTATTGTACGAGGAGATTAGGAATGAAACTTTGACGTGGGTCAAAAATGAGGAGTAGGTTTACTTTTTGACACGTTACACTGCTCGGTTTTTGTCGAAAAAAGGTTCGTAATGTGCAATTTTGTAATGGGAGGGTGCAATTCAAAAAAAATCAGCACACCAACCATACTCCTTAAAAATGAAAAAAGAGGAGCTAACTCCTCTTTTACACCTTATTTTGTCTTGTGTTTTTCGAATAGCCATCTCGAGATCGATACTGCTGTGGCGCCCTCGCTGGGTATCGCAGTGGAAAACTAAACATGTGAACGAGCTTTGTAAACGGAATCGATGCGAACAGCAAGAATGAAAGCACAACATGGATCTTAAACAATGTTGGAACACCGAGCATTAATTCAGGTTGTGGATTCAATGTGAATAAACTGCGAAACCATGGCCCAATGGATATTCGATATTCGTACGCCGCTACGGTTGTGTTGTACACAAGTGTCATGTAAGTTCCTAAACCTGCCACAAGCAGCAACAATAAAAGCGTAAAATAACTCCCGACTGATGCATGTACACGAACCTTTTCAATTGCAAATTTTCGAATCAGGAATAGGATTAAACCCAGTACAACCATAATTCCTGCCAAGCCACCACCTGCTATTGCAAAGAAGTGGTAGGTATGGTCGTCAATTCCAATTGCATTGTAGAATTCAAGAGGAATTAAGACCCCCATTACATGTCCAAAGAAAGCAAATATGATCCCATAGTGAAACACAACTGAGGCAACTCGAAGCCACTTCTTTTCAAATATTTCTGTTGATGGGGCGGTCCAAGTTTTCCCGCGAAAAACAAAACGATAGAAAGTCCCTACTACTAGGATAGCAGCACATAAATAAGGAAATGCTGTCCACCAGAAATGCAACTCCATTCAATGACCCCCTTTCAAAATGATGCAGCAAAGATTAAAAGCGCAAGCGCCTTGCTCAGCCCCGACAAGCACAAGACGAGTCGGCTAGTAGGTTGTTCTTTAACCTTCTTGACGGAACGGCTTGTGATCTCGAGGGGCTTGGCGCCTGGAGCTAGACATTGAAAACTAAGTACGTAATTCTATACTTTCATATTTATTAACAATCCACATTTTTTTAATTAGTTGTCCACTTATCCACAACCATGCGAGGAATTTCGACAATCCTTGAGCCTTTTCGTGCAAAGATTTGAACGTTGTCCATTTTTAATTATCCCCAATATCCACTTTATCCACAGAATTACCCTGTTTTTATCCACATAGTCCACATGTTATGAACATTATTTGTATAACATTGGGTATGGAAGCTCTTCTAGGTCTGCTTCCTCACGTTGGTTTTCAAGGATTGTGATTTCTTCTGCTTCTGGTGCTTCAAAGACGAACATCATTAATAGGTCTACAATTCGCTGATAAGGATTGGATTCAGGCAGATGCTTTAGAACTCGATTAATGGCAAATGCAAGTCGCCGAGATAAACGTACAAAATTTTCGCCCTCAGGTGCATGGGCTAAAAGTTCGAAGAGCATCGGTATATAATCCACAATTTCCTTTCCTTCATATTCAAAGCCAGCTTCACATACAAGTTTCTGCAGTTTAATTAGAGCAGCGCCTCGTTTTCGGCTGTCACCTAATTCGTGCGATGTTAAATATAGGCCAGTTTTATCCTTGTAATCGAATGTTTCAACATATAGTTCCTGTAATTCGAGAAGTGACATCTCAAAAAGTGGTGCAATTCTTTCAAAAATCTCTTTTCTCATTTTTACAGAGCCTACATGCTCATTCACAAATTCCTCAATTTCCGGATACCCTTCATAAAGGGTATGGTCCGGATAATCGAGAAGACGTGACATAATTACTAATATTGCTTTTGCTTCATTGGTCATTGATTTCCACTTCTTTCAAATGGATAAGTCACCATACCTTCTGGCGGTGCTAAATCCTCAATACTACATGCCCCTTGTTTGTAATGGAGGTCTTCATCCATTTCACGACGCCCTGTAGGTATGACAAATCTTTCATTATATTTAGCAACTCCAAGTAGACGTTGCATTTCTTCTAACTCTTCTACAGTTGTATTTGCTTCTGCAAGCAACTTACTCTTTTCCACTTCGTCAATTCCACCTACAGTCTTCGCACGCATATGAACACGCATTGCTGCCATTTTAAGCAATACTCGTCGAATGACTGCCGTATCATCTGCTGCCAGGATAGATGCTAAATACTCCATGGGAATCCTCATATCATCCACAGCCGGAATATACCCATCTGCACTCAGAGCTTGCTCATTTGTGATATGGTTCATAATTGGGCTAAGTGGTGGTACATACCATACCATTGGTAGCGTTCGATATTCAGGGTGCAGTGGCAATGCAATTTTCCACTTTATCGCCATTTTATAAATTGGTGACTCCTGAGCACTCTTAATCCAACTATGATTGATTCCTTGCTCTTCTGCCTTTTGAATAACCTCAGGATCAAATGGATCTAAAAATACGGATAGCTGTGATTCATACAAATCCTTTGGATCTTCCACTGAAGCAGCTTCCTTTATACGATCTGCATCGTAAAGAACAACTCCAATGTAACGAATACGGCCAACACATGTTTCCGAGCAAATTGTTGGGAGTCCCGCTTCTGTACGTGGATAACAGAAATTACACTTCTCCGCTTTATGTGTGTTCCAATTGTAGTAGACCTTATGATAAGGACAGCCGTTTGTACAAAAACGCCAGCCCCGACAAGCATCCTGGTCAACCAGAACAATTCCATCCTCATCCCTTTTATAAAGTGCGCCCGATGGACACGATGCTACACAGGATGGATTTAAGCAATGCTCACAAATCCGCGGTAAATACATCATAAAAGTCTTTTCATACTCCATGGCTATGTGTTCCTGGAGCTTTTGAACATTTGGATCCATCGGAACGATTTCACTACCACCCGCAAGGTCATCATCCCAGTTTGAGCCCCATTCAGGCTTGTCAATATATTTTCCAGTAATCATAGACTTTGGACGGGCAACAGGGATGTTCTCCCCTTTTTTTGCTTCATGTAAGTGTTCGAAGTCATATGTCCATGGTTCGTAAAAGTCATCAAGCTCTGCCATGTTTGGGTTGTAAAAAATGTTAGCAAGTTTGGAAATTGGGCCGCCAGCTCGTAAGTGAAGTTTTCCATTTCTTAATGTCCAACCGCCCTTATAGCGATCCGTATTTTCCCATTCCTTTGGATACCCTGGTCCCGGACGTGTCTCCACATTGTTGTACCAGACGTATTCCATACCTGGTCGATTCGTCCATACATTTTTACATGTGACAGAACAAGTATGACAGCCGATACACTTATCCAAGTGCATCACCATCGCCACTTGTGCCTTAATTCTCAAGCCAGTCGACCTCCTTTAATGGGCGAACAATCGCAAGCGTATCTCTCTGGCTACCTGTAGGTCCATAATAATTGAATCCATAGCTAAGCTGTGAATAACCACCAATCATGTGTGTTGCCTTAGGATAAATTCTAGTCACGCTATTATGTGTTCCACCACGATTTTTGTTAATTGTGTTACCTGGCACCCCCATTGTACGGTCCTGGGCATGGTGCATATAGACAGCTCCTCGAGGCATTCTGTACGTTAACACAGCCCTAGCCGCAACGGCGCCATTTCGGTTATATAATTCAATCCAGTCGTTATCCTTAATACCGATTTCTGCAGCATCCTCTTCGTTCATCCACACAACTTGCCATCCTCTAAACAGCTGTACCATATGTCGTGTGTCTGTAAACATAGTATGAATCCCCCATTTTTGGTGTGGGGTCATATACCGAAGCGTTATCGACTTACCAGTGTTCTCAACTTCTTTCTCACCCTTAACAAAAGGTCCCTTATTGATTGGTGGAAGATACAATGGAAGTCCTTCCCCATAATCAAGCATAACTTCATGATCTAAATAGAAGCTTTGTCGTCCTGTGAGTGTATGCCACGGAATATGATACTCTTTGTTAACAGTAAACGGTGAATAACGCCTGTTGTCATTCTCAAGTCCGCTCCAAACTGGTGTTGAAATGGTTTGTCTCGGTTGAATAGTCAATGCGTCTAATGTAAAGTCTTCATCTTCACGACCTTCTGAAATATGGCCAAGTTTCTTACCTGTTTTTTGCTCCATTGACTTCCAGCCTTCCACCGCACGCTTTCCATTGGTTGCGCCGGACATGAGAAGAATGGCATTGATCGCTTGAACATCATTATATAAGGATGGATATCCTTTCCCGATACCTTCATGCTTCGATGGTCCTAGTCGATCTAATAAGGATTGATATACTTTATCCCCAGGAATCTTAACCCCTTTTGTTCCGTACCCATTTTTTATATTCGGACCAACTGTTATCCACATATCATACACATTTGGATAATCGCGTTTCACGAAGTTTAGATTCGGCATTGTTTTTCCAGGTATACCTTCTACCTCACCTTTTCGCCAATCCTTTACTTTTCCAAAAGGCTGTGCAATTTCATTAATCGTGTCATGAGCCAATGGAGAAATGACTAGGTCCTCTTGGGCTGGGAGATGTTTCTTCGCTAGTTCTGAAAAAGATTTTGCAATTTCACGGAACGCATCCCAATCACTTCTAGTATCCCAAGGCGGACTAATCGCCGCGTTAAATGGATGTACAAATGGATGTAAATCTGTTGTACTTATGTCCTGCTTTTCATACCAAGTTGCAGCAGGCAGTATAATATCAGAAAAAAGACCAGAGCTTGTCATACGGAAATCCATACTTACAAATAAATCTGTCTTTGCTTCCGGTGGTTTATCCGTGATTTTTACATCTTTCGGTTGCCATGACTGTTCTGGATCTGATAACACAGTATCCTTTGACCCGATTAGATGCTTAACAAAATATTCATGACCTTTTCCACTATCACCTAATAGGTTGGAACGCCAATTAAAAAAGACTCTTGGGAAGTTTCGTGGGTCATTTGGATTTTCAATTGCAAAATCAAGCTCTCCATCCACCATTTGTTTGGCTATGTAATCCGTAACTGCCTTGTCATCACTATGTTTGGCACGAGCTTCCTTCATGACATCCAACGTATTTTGAGACAGTGATGGGAAACTCGGTAGCCAACCTAAACGTGCAGATAACGCGTTAAAGTCAGCAGGGTGCATATTGGTATACTTACTACCCCATTCAGTTTGAACATCATCAAAATCATATTCGTAGCGGAATTGCTCCGTTGCAAAATAGAAGAAGGATGTTCCATTCATAAATCGAGGTGCTTTTACCCAGTCATTTGCAAATGCAATTTGAGAAAACCCTTCTAATGGGCGAACCTTTTCCTGTCCAACATAATGCGCCCAACCACCACCGTTCACACCTTGTGACCCGGTTAGTAAGACCAAGTTCAAAATAGCTCGATAGATTTGATCACTATGGAACCAGTGATTCGTTCCTCCACCCATCGCAATCATCGATTTCCCTTGAGTTAGAGCTGCATTTTCAGCAAATTCTCTCGCAACTTGAATCACATGTTCTTTTTTAACACCTGTTATACTTTCCTGCCATGCTGGTGTATATGGTCTAGTAGCATCATTATAATCAGTTGGGTAGTCACCCTTTAGCCCTCTATTGATTCCAGTATGTGCAAGCATTAAATCAAATACCGTAGTTACAATGAGCTCATTACCTGACTTATCCTTCAACCGTTTAACCGGTACTCCGCGCTCTACCTTACCGCCAGCTTCCTGCGCAAAATAAGGAAATTCAACCATCGCCACTTCGTCAGAAGCCTCTATAAAGCTCAACTTTGGACTGATGCTTGTTCCATCCTCGGTTGTCATATCTAAGTTCCATTTGGTGCTACTATCCCATCTAAAGCCCTGACTTCCATTTGGTACTGCAATTTGATTGGATGATTCATCCCAAACAACTGTCTTCCAGTCGCCAAGCTCGTGTTGATCCGAAAAATCAGAAGCGCGCAGGAACCGATCTGATCGGTAGTTTTCACCTTTTTTACTCAAAGTAATTAGGAAAGGTAAATCTGTATATTGTTTGACATAATCTGTGAAATAAGGGGTTTCTTTGTCTATGTAAAATTCCTTTAAAATGACGTGGGTCATTGCCATCGCAAGTGCGCCGTCTGTTCCTGCTTTGGCAGGCAACCAAATATCAGCGAACTTGTCATATTCAGCATAATCTGGACTTACCCCAACTACCTTCGTCCCGTTATAGCGAGACTCCACCATAAAATGGGCATCAGGTGTCCTTGTTTGAGGAATATTGGTACCCCAAATAATAAAGTATTTTGTATTGTACCAATCACCACTCTCCGGAACATCTGTCTGGTCTCCCCAAACCTGTGGAGAAGCAGGTGGCAAATCAGCATACCAATCATAGAAACTTAGAATCGTTCCGCCGATTAAAGATAGGAATCTAGTTCCTCCAGAATAGCTAACCATTGACATTGCGGGGATTGGGCTAAAACCAACAATTCTATCAGGTCCATATTTTTTAATTGTATAAATGGTAGAAGCCGCGATTATCTCACATACTTCTTTCCAAGTACCTCTTACGAATCCACCTCTTCCACGCGCGGATACATATTGATTTCGTTTTTCCTGGTTAGTGACGATATTTTCCCATGCTTGTACAGGATTGTCCGCTTTTTCAAGTTCTTCTCTCCAAAGGGACAGTAAATCCCCCCTCATATAGGGATATTTCACACGAGTAGGACTGTATGTATACCATGAAAAGCTCGCACCACGCGGGCATCCACGAGGTTCATAGTCTGGAAAATCGTCACCTGTTGATGGATAATCCGTTTGCTGAGTTTCATAGGCTATAATTCCGTCCTTAACATGGATTCGCCAGCTGCAGGAACCTGTACAGTTCACCCCATGTGTAGAACGGACAATTTTATCATATGCCCAGCGATTGCGATAAACAGATTCCCAATCACGTGGTCTAGGATTTTCTTCTGTCCAACCTTGATTGATTCGCTCTCCTCGCACTAGATGCTTTAGCGAGTGTAAGAGACTATTTTTTTTCGCCACTGTCTCCATCCCTTCCCTTAAGCATATTTGCCAATGGGTTAAAATCTTCACCCACTAACCGGAAGCTTTGTGTACCTGCTTGGAACTCTTCCAAGAAAACATTCCAGCTAGACGCATTTGCAGCAGCTAAAATAAGACGCTGCAGGATGCTCATGTCCTGAATCTCGTAAATTTGCTCAATCATCTTCCCAGGTACATCTCCGAATCTCATTCGAAGAACAGCGATTAAATCCTCCCGGTCATCGATTAACATTGTGTCATTTTCTAGTGAAAACAATTGACCATCCCTTTCTTGCTAGACTTGTAAAGGCCAAGCCTGACATTTCGTAATTACCTTAGTAGCAGGTCATTCTTACACTTTAATCATTTTAAAATAGTCGGATATTAGTTGATTCTTACATTTTTCTGCAGTTTCCTTAAAAAATGAATCTATTTTATCATCCGGTTTTTGCGCTTGTTCAAAGCTAACAAAGGTTGTAACAGATTGTGAAAATGATTGTGAGAATCGCAATGTCACATCATATCCCTTTTCCTGTTTTACAGTTGTCGCATAAATGTCATACGAATGAATGTTATATTCAGAAAAGGTCTCCACCATCTTTTGATATAGGACCGGCGCAGCAAACCGGAGCAATTTTTCCTCAATTGCTTCTTTTTTACCCATTTTCATCCCCTTTCCTCATTTTCCTTATTTTTCAAGTTATTATTCGTTGTTACCCAAAAGTTTATTCATCTCATCGTCATTATGAATTTCATCAATAATAATTAAGCTGTCTAATAGAGGAATCAATCGATGATCCGCCTCTTCTGTTTCAAGGCTTTTTTTCATCGTGGCTACAATTCGTCGCATTAAATCATGGTCACGAGTTAACTGATTGACGATTTTTTCAAGCTTTGGATTCGCCTCAATCATTTCCTTATATAAGCCCTCTTCTTCTGAATCTGCATGCTTAAGGGTTCTTGATTCCCAATGATCAATCGCCACTTCCGCAACCTGTAACGCTTTTTCCTTATCTCCATCTTCAATACATTTCCGAAATATATTCCTTAATTCCTTCGCTTCATGTAACGCTGCCTCATGGATAGCCGAATGAGCATCTTGTTTTTTTAAACTTGGACCAGTCATCATGATCATCCTTTCATTTGTTGACAAAGTTTTTACTCTTCCTCATAATCCTTTCCATCCAACATTTCGTTAAACTCCGAAATGTATAATTCCTTAAAAATGTCACAAAGACAGTTTGTAAGAGACCTTATATTAAACTGCGCTAGACTACCTCACGGGACCTGTTGAGGCTTTTTTCATCGAGCGTGTAGCGCGAGAACCCGCACATGCTAGAATTTTTTCTCTATGCTGTACAACTAAAACCCTCTACGATGCAGGTTCAACAATTAAAGACACACAAAAAAGAGCTAAGAAAGTTCCTTAGCTCTGTGGTGTTGGTTCATTTTTTTCAGTTAGATCATTAAACAAGCCAACATAGTATTTGACTTCACCAGCCTCGTTTTTGACTTCGCTTATGGTGAGCCATTCTAAATACAGCTCGTTGTTTTTCCGCTTATTCCAAATCTCCCCTTGCCAAAATCCTTTATCCCGGATGGAATCCCACATACGGTCGTAAAAGGTAGCATCGTGTTTACCAGATCGGAGTATACTTGGCGTTTTTCCAATGGCTTCATTTGGTTCGTACCCAGTAACAGCTGTGAATGCTGGGTTTACTTTTTGAATAACTCCTTTTGGATTTGTAACCATCATGCCCTGTGCTACATTTTCAATGAGTTTCGCCTCTACTCTCAATCGTTCAACATAGAACATCCACACAACGAATACGGAGCATAACAATGCAAACATCGCTAGCGACATAAAACCGATTGCGTAATGGCCTGTGATTCCAAAAACGATGGATAGAACAATCGGCGGGAAGAAACCACCTAGACCACCCATTGCTGATACAATTCCGTTTACAATACCCGCTTGCTTTGAAAAATAATACGGAACTAGCTTAAAGATCGTTCCGTTTCCAATTCCCGCAGAAATGGAAACAAGTAAGCAACCAAGAGTATATAGGACGATATCTGGCGTAAAAGCCAAAAGTACCCCTGCAAATGTAATGAAGTTAAATACAAAAAAGAGGATGAGAAATGGATTAAATTTATCACCTAGCCATCCACCTACTGGCCGCATAAACGTAGCTAATGTAATAAACCCGGCAGTTCGTAACCCAGCATCTACTGATGTTAGTCCAAAATAAGTGACTAAAAAGTTTGGTAAATACACGGTAAACGCAACGAAGGAACCAAAAGTAACAAAATAAAAAAGGCTTATGAACCAGAGCTTTTCGTCTTTATAGACACTTTTGATTTGTTCACCTAATGGCTTGTTGAATTTAGGTTCATTACGGTCACCAAATAAAAAATTTAAGAGTGCGAACAAAATAACGGGAATCAAAAATAATCGAACTGTATTCTGCCATCCAATGCTAACAGCAAGTGCGGGTGCTGCAAAAGAAGTAATCGCGGTTCCAATATTACCTGCACCATAAATTCCGTTTACAAAACCATGACGTTCCTTTGGGTAATACTTGGGTAAGGAGGTTACACCGATTGAAAACAACGCCCCTCCAACTCCAAGAATTAATCCTCCTAAAATCAAATCAAACAAGGAATCTGCAATACTTATATAAAAGATAGGGAGGGTTAAGATTAAAAAGCCAAGGAAAAACAACCATCTAGCTCCAACTAGGTTAGTCCAGTATCCAAGTAATATCCGTAATAGTGATCCTAGAATAACTGGAACTGCTGTAACCATTGCTGTTTCGTTAGCGGTCAAGGGTATATCCTCTTTAATACTAGACATGAGGGATGAAAGAATCACCCACACCATAAAACCAACAACCAAACTTGAGGTTTGAAGTGGTAACTGCCATTTTTGTGCTTTCATTTTACTCCTCCTCCAAGCAATTTTTCTATCATTTTCAAAGTTTTTCTTAGTGTACGGAATAACGTGAAATTCAATCATAGTTTTTTGATTTTTGTTGGTATGCTTATGTATCTGTAAAAAAATGGTGGGACAAGGAGCCTGTCCCCCTGACCCATAATACAACTATGCAAAACTAGTGAGCCTGTCCCCCTGACCCATATCCCAAAAAATGATGACAATTGTCATGCGATATGATGACATAGTCCACTAATTCAACTGCTTCTATGCTAGTAGGATAGAGGTAGATCTAGTGGAGGTGGCGTAATGGAACCAATTATTGTGTTGGATAAGGTGAGTAAGTCGTTTAAGAGTAAAACAGCTGTTAATCAGATTTCTATGTCGATTCAAAAAGGTGAGGTTGTTGCGATTCTTGGTCCGAATGGGGCTGGTAAAACGACGACAATGATGATGATGCTTGGACTGTTAGAACCAACAGATGGAAGTGTCCAGTTATTTGGAAAGAACCCGACAGAAAAAACCGTACGAGAGAAAATCGGAGCAATGCTACAAGAAGTAAGTGTAATCGATGCATTGAAGGTGAAAGAAGTTATTCAGCTCTTTAGAAGCTATTATCCAAACCCCTTGTCTTATAAAGAGTTAGTCACCTTCACAGGTCTTACTCAAGAAGAACTTCAGAGACGAGCAAACAAACTTTCAGGCGGACAAAAGCGACGACTTGGCTTTGCACTTGCAATGGCAGGTAACCCGGATGTATTATTTTTCGATGAACCAACCGTTGGAATGGATGTTTCTTCAAGGAAGCAGTTCTGGAATACGGTAAATGAGCTAAAAAAACGCGGAAAGACTATCCTATTTGCCACTCATTATTTACAGGAAGCTGATGATGTTGCTGAAAGAGTCGTCCTTTTTCACGAAGGAAAAATCATTCGTGATGGAACCCCGAAAAATATAAAAGCAACTTTACTCAAACAATCCATCTCATTTAAAACAGATTCAACTCTAAATCGTGAGGAGCTAAAAACGATACCGCATGTGTCTAATGTTTATGAAAAAAATGGTCGAATTTATGTAATAACTACTCATACTGACGAAGTTCTACGTGCAATCTTTACTAAGAATCTACCTGTACAAAATATTGAGATAGAACGTGGTCGTCTAGAAGATGCATTTGAGCAGTTAGTTGAAAAAAGGGAGGCGATATAATATGAGCGGACTATTTATGCAATGTAAGATTGAGATATTGAGAATACTTAGAAATCCTTATTATTTATTCTGGTCATTGTTTATGCCTATTGTTTTTTACTTTGTTTTTACGAGAATTTTCAATTCTGCATTAGAGAACCAACAAGAGTGGCAAGCACATTATTTGATGTCGATGACAGCTTTCAGTGTGATGGGATCTGCAATTATGACACTTGGCATCCGTCTCGTTGAGGAGAGAAAACAAGGCTGGTCCATGTTTATGCGAATTACTCCCCTGTCTGACCAAGTGTATTTCTTTTCAAAAATGGTCGGTCAAACTGTCATTCATATTTTCTCAATTCTTATTATCTTTACGGCAGGAGCAGTTATAAATGGCGTCTCCCTTAAAGCTGTTGAATGGTTAATGTGTGGGGGTTGGATATTGTTTGGTTCATTGCCATTTCTCGCATTGGGAACTTTGATTGGAACGATGAAAAGGGTAGATACTGCTTCTGGGGTTTCAAATATGATCTATATGATGTTAGCCATTTGTGGAGGTATGTGGATGCCACTTGAAATCATGCCAAACTTTGTACAGGAAATTGGGAAATGGCTACCATCTTATCATTTCGGAAATGGAGCATGGCAAATCGTAAGAGGTAGTGGACCAGATTGGCAAAATTTCACACTTTTGATTGGGTATCTCATCGTATTCGTGTTAATATCGGGTTATACAAGGAGAAAACAAGAAGTGGCGGTGTAGGATAAATGATACAACAGATAAAGGAGTTTAGGTTCTTCCCAGCAAGATACGGATTTTTCCCATATGTATTTTTGATTTACCTTGCAATGCCAGCCTATTATGTTTTTATTGAACATGGATGGAAACAACTTGCCGGCATCGGTCTACTACTTCTTTTTCTACTAACGTATCGCCAGCTCTATAACTCTCCAACAGTTACATCTTTTACCTTTTGGTTAGTTTTGCAAATCTCTATCATTCTGATTCTCGCAACCTATTATAATCTATATAATACGTTTCTTGGATTCTTTCCTGCCCATTTTATTGGCTGGTATACGAACAAGCAAATGTTCAGAAGAACACTAGTATTCTTTGCATTAGCGATCGTTTTTCCTTTTTTTCTACAGTGGAATACATTAGCTACAGAAAACATATTCTATAATGCCATTTTTATTATTATCATGTTGATCTCCCCATTTGGCATTCGTTCAATGAATAGTCGTATGGAACTGGAGAAAAAGCTTGAAGAGGCAAATGAACAAATTGAGGAGCTTGTAAAACGTGAAGAGAGAATGAGAATTGCTAGAGATCTACATGACACGTTAGGGCACACATTATCAATGATTACCTTAAAAAGTCAACTCGTCCATCGATTGATTAGTAAAGATATTGAAAAAGCCAAGCTAGAAACAAAAGAAATTGAAAGAACCTCCCGCTCGACCCTTAGGCAAGTGAGAGAACTCGTATCCGATATGAGGGCCATTACGATTGCGGAAGAGTTAATTGAAACAGAATCGTTATTACAAGCAGCTGGAATTTTATTTCGATTTGAAGGAGACTCAAAACTGGAAGAAGTTCCTTTGCTCACGCAAAACATCCTTAGTTTGTGCCTTAAGGAAGGAATTACAAACGTCGTCAAACATAGTGAGGCATCAAACTGCTTCGTGCACCTTTCAAAAAAATCGGGGGAAATTGAATTATCGATACACGACGATGGAAGAGGGCTATCCGAATCAAATCGTGAAGGCAATGGGTTAAAGGGAATCAATGAACGGTTACGATTACTAGATGGCTGTGTGAGGATACTGACACAAAAAGGGACAAAATTGATCATCACTGTTCCCATCATCGTAAAAGAGAAAAAGGTTGGTGTTGGTTCTTGATTAGAGTGATGATAGCCGAAGATCAAGGAATGCTGAGGGGTGCTCTAGGCTCTTTATTAGATTTTGAGGAGGATATCGAGATTGTTGGTGAAGCATCTAATGGACGAGAAGCATTAGAGATGATCCTGCGACTTAACCCCGATATCTGTCTAATGGATATTGAAATGCCTTATAAAAGTGGTCTCGAAGTGGCCGAAGAGGCTCAAAAAAAAGGAGCATCATGCAAAATTATTATCTTAACCACATTCGCGCGCCCAGGTTACTTCGAACGAGCTGTAAAAATTGGCGTAGAAGGTTATATGTTGAAAGATGGCTCAATTGATGAGCTAGCTGAATCGATTCGAAGTGTGATGAAGGGCAAGCGTGAATTTGCTCCAGAACTTATTTTTGGAAGTATAAAAGAAGATTCCCCTCTTACAGATCGCGAACGGGAAGTTCTTAGACTAGCATCAGAAGGAAAAACCTCAAAAGAAATCTCTTCCCTTCTATTTCTATCAGCAGGCACTGTACGGAACTATATGTCTGAGATTATTAATAAACTTGATGTAAAAAACCGCACAGAAGCAGTAACTGTCGCAAAGGAAAAACGGTGGATCTAAATTGGGTCAGGGGGACAGGTCCACTGTCCCACAATTGTTGGTGGGTCACGGAACCTGTCCCCCTGTCCCAAAACTGACTCATCCTCGTTTAAAGAATGAGAAGAATCCTTTTTTCTTTTGAGCTTGGTTCTGTACTGGCGGGGTTAGTTGGACTTTTTTGTTGATGTATATGTCTTCCTTATCAATTGCATAGTCGTACGCGAGGACTAGGCCGAGTTCTGAATTGTGTTCCTTATTTGTTACAAGTGTGTACTGGACATTATACTTGCCTGCTAACTTTACATACTTGGATAAAAAACGGTAATTCATATTACCATTAAGGTACATATGTACACCGGAGTTATTTTTACATGCTTCTTCCACGTCAGGATATATCTTATTCTCTCTAACCTGTGGCTGTTTTAGTGCAAGAAGCACTCGTTCTCTAATTGTTCCAAGAAATTTCTTTCGCTCTTCCGGCTTTGTTTCCTTAACTCCATGTATTCCTTGCTGAAGGATATCATCTACATTTTTGTTTGCCATACCCATCCTCCCCTAATACTTACTGTCCATATCTACCCACACTGTTAACAAATCTCTCTTCTTTATCATTATTCCTTACCACACGTCCATGTTCATCTTTTATATGTAGACTTTTACTACCTTTTAAATATTGCTGTAACCTCTTTGTTTTACTTAGCAATATGTACTTTTAATTGCTTCCCTTTTACCGTAGTATGCTTCATTGTTTGTAATACAAGTTGTCCTTTTCCATTTAAAATTTCCACATATGTAGCATTTTCCTGTATGGTAATGATTCCAATATCATCTGCCAAAACTCCAGGTATCTTTGCAATTGTCCCAACAAAGTCCACGACACGAAGCTTTTTCTTCTTTCCTCCATTAAAGTATAGCTTCATAATATCTTTGTTCAATTGCTCTGCTCTGTCTTGTTTTAATTGAGGATACTTATTCATTTTTTCATTAAAGGCCGCTTTCGCAAAAGAAACCTCATCTTTTGTGGGGATTTTTCTAATTCTTATTTCTTCTCCAATGTACTCCTCAATTTCTTTAACAAGGTTGCCTTCTCTTGATGTAGCGAACGTTATGGCTTTCCCTGTTTGTCCTGCCCGACCTGTTCTGCCTATCCGATGAACATACCTTGCTTTTTCATAAGGAACATCATAATTAATAACTAGAGATATATTTTCGATATCGATTCCCCTTGCCGCAACATCAGTGGCAACTAAGTAACGGAACATCCCTTTTTTAAAGTCTTCCATAACTTCAAATCTGTCTTCTTGTATCATACCACCATGAATTTTGTCACATGAGTAATTTGCATTATCTAGCTTTTCAAACAACCCATCCACTCTCTCCTGTGTGCTACAAAAGATAATACAGCTATCAGGATTCTCAACGATTGTTATATCCTTTAAAAGTAAAAATTTATCCTTTTCTTCGACTTCGACTAGGGTATGTTGAATGTTACCTTCTGCAAGTTGTACCTGTTCAACCTCAATATATTTTGGAGACTTCATATATTTTGTAGTTAATTGTTCAACATCTGAAGGGAGTGTAGCTGAAAATAACATGGTAACCCGTTCGGAAGGCAGTGATTTAATGATAGCTTCGACCTGATCAATGAATCCCATATTAAGCATCTCGTCTGCTTCATCAATGACGAGGTACTGTATATGATCTACTGCGAGAGTTTCCTTTGTAATGTGATCTAGGACCCTCCCAGGTGTCCCTACAACAACATGTGTTTTTTGCTTTAGTTCTAGCTTTTGACGCTCAAAAGACTGCTTTCCATATATTGCAGTTGCCTTTACCCGCTTAAAACGGCCAATATTGATTACATCACTTGTCACCTGTGCAGCTAGTTCCCTCGTAGGCGTAAGGACTAATGCTTGGGGTTTGTTTTCTTCCCATTTTATCAGTTCACAAATCGGAATCGAAAAAGCTGCTGTCTTGCCGCTTCCCGTTTGTGACTTACCAACTATGTCCTTTTTTTCTAAAGCAACTGGTATAACCTTTGCCTGGATATCTGTTGGGGTATTATAATGTAAGTCAGAAAGTGCCCTAACAATTTCCTCACTTAATTGATACGCATCAAAACCATTCATAACATTTACCTCATTTTCCATTCTTTTGTACCTTATTATAACCTTTATACATAAAGTCCATAGCAATTGATTTATCACCACTCGAAATATGTCGAATAAATGTTATTATTTCTCTTTGACTTTCACATGATTATGTAATAACTTAGTATAGTTCTAGAAAAATAGGTTACTAAATTAAATCTTTACTCATACATGAAAAGAGGTGTCGCGATGACAGTTGACCAACGTAAAAAAATGATTATATTAATGATAAATATGTTTATCGCTATTGGAAGTTTTGGAATTATAATTCCCATTTTGCCTGCCTATTTAGAGTCGATTGACCAAGGTGGGAAAGCAGCTGGACTCATGATTGCGATATTCGCTGGGGCACAGTTTATATTCTCTCCAGTTGCCGGAAAGTGGACTGATCAATACGGACGTAGAAAAATGATCATTTATGGACTGTCAGGTTTGACACTCTCTATGTTTATCTTCTATTTTGTAGACTCGATTTGGCTGCTGTATGCATCTCGTGTGATTGGTGGAATTGGTGCCGCACTATTAGTTCCTGCCATATTTGCGTATGTTGCAGATATAACCACATTTGAACAACGTGCAAAGGGTAATAGCTATGTTTCAGCTGCTATGTCTCTTGGAATTGTTGTAGGACCTGGGATTGGTGGGTTTTTGGCTGACTTCGGTATAAAATTTCCGTTTTTAGTATCAGCACTCGTTTCACTTGTGTCGGTATTCTTCTCTCTTGTCGTCCTTAAAGAGAGCAAGCCAGAAAACGTCACAGATGAATTTATTCCAGATGATGAATCAATGGCGAAAAAGATTGTACGTTCAGTGCGAATGCCATTTTTCATTCCATTGGTGATTACACTTGTCATGAGTTTTGGTCTATTGGCTTATGAGTCTGTTATTGGCTTATTTGTTGATAATCAATACCAAGCAACACCACAAGATATAGCCCTAATGATCACTTCAACTGGAATCGTAAGTGTAATTGTTCAATTATTTGTTGTGGATCGTCTTGTTACACGATTTGGTGAAGGTTGGATTTTAAATGTGTTCATTTCTGTAGCAGCAGTAGGATTTTTACTTACATTGTTTGCAGATAGTTACGCATTCTTTTTCGGAATTACATTACTCATTTTCCTTGCAACCTCAATTTTAAGACCTGTGCTGAATACGTTAATCTCAAAGCTTGCTGGCAATGAACAAGGCTTTGCAATGGGTATGAACAATGCTTATATGAGTATTGGTAATATACTAGGACCTACTTTAGGCGGACTATTGTATGATGTTCAAATCACTTACCCGTTTGTCTTAGGCCTTATACTATTAATAGTAACGTTACTGATTACAATACTATGGCAAAGAAACGCAAAAGCAAAACCACAGGTAAAGGTTCAAAATCAATAAACCAAAGAAGGTGACCAAGACAGTTTTTGTCTGGTCACCTTCTTATTTTTTCCGCCACAATGACAGGCACTTTTTATTTACTCTCTTATTTTCGCATACAGTTCGTTTGTAGATTCACTGACTTCTGCATTAAAATAAGGCTCGTATGCTTCAATTGGTGGTTTTTTAGTAGTAAACACCGCGATTAATACTCCAACTAATGATACTGTTACTGCGATGACGAACGGGTTTACTGCCCCCATGGCTTTAGCGGCCATATACACAACAGCACCAATTAGAATGCCTGCATACGCTCCTGCCTTGTTCATTCTCTTCCAATATAATCCTAAGAAAACTACTAAGAAGAAAGCAGCACCAAAGCCACCATACACATACGTGAATCCCATTGCAATAAACCATGGTGGTTTAATCGCAAGTAGAACGGCAACAATTGCAATGATGAAAATACTTATACGCAACCAAACTCGAAAGCCTTTGTCAGATACTTTTTTTGTGAAGATATTTAAATACACGTCATAGTAAAGAGACGTTGCACAGTGTAAAAGCATTGAATTAGCCGTAGATATGGCTGCGGCACAAATGGCGATTAAAATAACCGCTCCAATAAATGGATGCATATACTCTTGGATAAGTACCGGAACGATATAATCTGTTGTTTTTCCTGCAGGCATACTTGGGATTAACACTTTTGCCCCTAGGCCAACTATAATGAGTGGGCCCATAATAAAAATTAGCAGAAAAATAGTACCCATAATCTGTAAGATAGCTATTTTGATATTTTTAGGTGCTACCATTCTTGCTACCCAGTGCGGAGAAGATGGTGTACCTAGTGAATTTGAAATAAATATAGAAAACAGGGCTCCAAGACCAAACGATCCAACTGGTGAGAGAAGGATTCCCTTT
This sequence comes from Ferdinandcohnia sp. Marseille-Q9671, assembly GCF_976954385.1. Classification (NCBI taxonomy): domain Bacteria; kingdom Bacillati; phylum Bacillota; class Bacilli; order Caryophanales; family Bacillaceae; genus Ferdinandcohnia; species Ferdinandcohnia sp. Marseille-Q9671. The sequence goes on along the minus strand of NZ_CDRJTA010000003.1, from coordinate 149,350 downwards.
TCAAGTTCTGGCCCCCCTACAATTGTAGGTGCTGTCGTTGTTGCAAGTGTGTCAAGAATATTAGACATGCCACCTGTAAGTACTAAGACAACACTAGCCGCTATGATAACACCGATTGTAATTAAAATTGTATTTAGTGTATCTGTCATCGCAACTGACCAGAATCCTCCCAGGCTTGTCAAAAGAATAAAAAGTAAGAATCCAAAAATAGCAATTTCATATTTAATGCCTGTAATCTGTGAAAACACAATTCCGAAGCCAGTAACCTGGATATTAACTAGAAGCAAATAACCGACAAACATTAATAAACCAACTAATGCTTGAAGGCCACTCTTCTTCTTAAATGGTTCAAAGCGGAATCGAACAAATTCCGGGAATGTTCGTGCAGGCACTTTTGGCCTTCTAACTTTGTACGCAACAATTGGTAGTAGTGCTCCACCAAATGCCCAACCAGCTACCCAACCTATTATCGTTGCAACCCCTGTACTATATAAATAACCTGGTATACCAATTACCGATGCTACACTCACCCAGGTGGCAGTTGTTGTGCCGATACTCATTAATAAGCCCATTCTATGGCCGCCAATCGCAAAATCATCAATAGATTCGGCAGCTTTTAGTGCTTTTAGATTTGCCCAAATCAAAAATACAATGTAAAAAGCGAATACTGCTATGTACCAAACCATCCATTTCCCTCACTTTCTTTTATTTATATTTAAATAATTTTCCGGTTGCACCCCAACGTTTAACACCTGATTTTTCGACTCGGTAACAGAGAAATATATTTAATGCCGTACTAAAGAGTATAACTCCTACCCAGAACATCATTGCTATAAACATAAGAAATCCCCCTTCCGGAATTATGATTCAGTGGCCCATCTACTAGTAACAGGCTCCACCAAGGAATATGATTTGATCAAGATACCATTCTCCAAATTTATTATTTAAACAATAGAATAATAAAAGTAATATTATTATTGTTAAAATAATTTGTCAATGTAAAATTATCAAACAATCGCAAATATCTGATTACTCAACACATAAAAAAAGGACAGCTTTGCCCACTGTCCCTCCTACTAGGATAATAATAAATATTGTAAAATATTATTCTGATTTAATGAATTCCACCAGTATATTCGCAGATTTCATATAAACGTTCAATGCGAAGGATGACCACTTTATGGTCATACATTTCAACAATACCTTCCCGTTTCCAGCTATTTAAAAGTCGATTTACACTTTCACGAGTGGTACCGATAAAATCACCTAAGTCCTTGTTTGTTAATTCAATCGCAAGTAGAATACCATCTGCACATTTAACTCCATGCGTAGTTGTTAATTTGATTAACGTTGATGCTAATGCTCCTGTTTTATCAAAGAACAAAAGGTCGTATAATTTATTTTGCATAATACGTTGCGTCCACCCAACCCAACTCATAAATTCAACAGCAAAGTTTCCAAATTGATATAACAGCTTTTTCAAATCACTAATATGGATAACTCCAATCTCAGAGTCTTCCTCTACTTCAGCACGATAATTGAAATATAATTTATCTGTAAAACCACCGAACTCTCCGATAAAACTTCCCTTGTCTTTAATAGATAGTAAATAGTCCTTACCTCTTTCTGAAGAAGCTCGCAGCTTCACTCTTCCAGAGACAACATAGTACATTTTTTCAGCTTCTTCACCCTCCCAAAACAGATGAGAACCAGCCATTACCTTTTTCGTATGCATGATATTGTGCAATTTATTTAAATTATCTTTTGATAGAAATTGATCAATGCTTTCATTAATTGATTCTAAATGAGGAATCTCGCTTTTCAGTTCTTCCATAACCATTGCCATTTTTGAATCCCCCCGACTTGACTTTATACTATAATCATACGACTAATAGTAAAAACTAGGTATCGGGGGAATTCCTGATATTCCCCTGTAAATTCCCCTATTTATTCATTCGTTTTCTTCCTATCGAAGTGGTGGTTCATCTTTTTTCAGGTACTAAAATATGTAGATTTACTATTTTCTTGGTGAAAAGTTAAGGGAATTCCCTGAGATACAAACTTTAAAAAAAGGATTACAATATGTAAGAAGATGTTTATTCTAAAGATGAAATCACTATCATTCTCGGGGAGAGAAACTCATGGAAACGATACAAGTCAAAATGGAACAAAAACTTCATGAATTATGTACAAACACCTCAAGTGATTTCTCTGCATTTGCAAATGTCGATCAAAGAAATCAGACCATACGCTGGGAATATGCGTATGGATATACAAATAATCGGTTTAAAAATATGGTGATACGATCCGGTAAGGGTTTGTCAGGCTCTGTGGTTCGGTTTGGTACACCCATGGTTATCGACCAAGATACACCCAATCACACACAAACAAGACTTCAATATCCCATTATGTTAGCTGAGAACTTAGTTTCAGCTGCAGCAGTCCCGATTCATTTTATGGGCAAAGTAAGTGGAGTGCTTCTGATCGGTTCACGTACCGAAACAAAATACTGTATGGAACAGATGAATCAGCTAAAGGCTATCTCAATTGAAATATCTAGCTTTTATAACCAAGGTCTGTTGGAAATAAAAAAATGAATCCTTTTGAAAGGATTCATTTTTTCGTTACTCTTATACTTCTTTCATATTTTTCCCTGTCATATCACTAAGCATTCCTGCATTTTGCACGATATCACCACTATCATTTTTTATTGCACTAATCGTCAGCCACTGTAAGTAAGTTGAGCCATCTTTCCGTTTGTTCCAGATTTGGCCCTGCCAGTTTCCTTCAGATTCGATTGTTCTCCACAAGTCTTCATAAAACTCTTTGGATTGTTTTCCAGACTTAAGAACATTAGGTTGCTTGCCAATAATCTCCTCTTCACTATATCCAGTAATAGTAGTAAAAGCAGGGTTCACGGAAATGATTTTCCCATTCAAATCGGTTACCATTATACCTTCAGCTGTATGATCAATGACCTGTTTGGACAACTCCATTTTGCCATGAAAATACATCCAAACCACTAGGATTAAGCTTGCTAGCGCCACTTCAGATAATGCCATAAATCCAATGGCGTAATGTCCATTCACATTGTAAAGAATACCTAGAATGATAGGAGGGAAAAATCCTCCAAGTCCTCCAATCGCTGAAACAATACCATTTACAATACCTGCTTGCTTTTGGAAGTACATAGGTACCATTTTAAAAATAACGCCATTACCCATTCCCGCACAGAATGCAATTGTTAGACACCCGATTGTATACCACCCGATTGAAGGTGCAAATGAAAGAATCATTGCTGATATGGTATAGCATCCAAATACAAACATTAATAGTTTAAGAGAATGAAAGCGATCTGCCAGCCAACCACCAATTGGTCTCATCGCTGTGGCAAGAACAATAAAACCAGCTGTTCTTATCCCTGCATCCACCTTATCTAGCCCAAAGTTCTCAACCAAGAAATTGGGAAGATAAATTGTAAACGCAACAAAAGATCCGAACGTTATAAAGTAAAATAAGCTGAACAACCAAAGTTTTTCATTTTTATAAACACCCTTGATTTGCTCCATAAGAGGGGTTTTTACCTTAACTTCCTTCTTGTCTCCTAAAAAGAAATTCGCAAGAGCAAAAATAGCAAGTATGATTAGATATAACTGAACAGTTGAGGTCCAGCCAATTTTTGTCGCAATGACTGGGGCCGCAAAGGTGGATATAGCGGTTCCGAGATTACCTGCTCCATATATCCCATTAACAAACCCGTGCTTTTCTTTTGGATAGTACTTCGGCAGTGACGTAACTCCTACAGAGAAAACCGCACCACCAATACCTAGAAATAGTCCCCCAATAAGTAAGTCCGCTACCGAATTTGCTATACTAATATAGTAAACTGGGAACAATAATAGCAGAAAGCTAATTAGGAAAATTATTCTAGCCCCAATTTGGTTTGCATAATACCCTAATGGTATCCGTAAAATGGAGCCAAGTATAACGGGTACAGCTGTTACTAGCGCCAATTGATTACTCGGAATGGATATGTCCTCTTTCATAAAAGGCAATAAAGATGAAATCAATACCCATACCATAAAACCAACGACAAGGTTTAACGTTTGCAAGGGAAGTTGAATTTTTCTATGCATCTGGACCACACTCTCTTCTTATTACATATGTTAGCCCCGCTTGCTCGTCAAAGGCGGACCATGTATCATCACTATTTTCGACCTTTGCTGTTAACGGAACAGCAAAGAATTGCTTGAGATTAAAATAAATACGAAGGTGAGTCCCATCTGGACAAAGTTCTGTTTTGAAAACCGCTTTTTTTATAAAGGGAGCTAAATCTTCGCCATTTTCATCCAAAATCGCGACTTCCACGTCCTCTAAAATAAAAGATTCCAAGCTTTTAATCTCAGTTAACTCCACAGCTATTGCACCCTCTCTTAACAGGATAGATGAACATTTTATATCCTTGAAGATAGGACCAAAAGTCTTCCTCTGCATGTGCTTCAATAAATTCAATGGCTTCATCCTCTGACTGCCATTTGCTCATTCCCTTTATTTCAGCAATAACAATTTCAGCTCCATCTTTCATCTTTTCTTCCAAATACCAATCGACACGAATGCCTTTAAATAGCTTAGTCAGCAACTGGTTAATCTCTTCTGCAAATTCACCGGTTGCTCCTCTTATGAAACAAAAATCAAGATAGGTTTCACTGTTCATAACCATCACGCCTTTTTTACCTTTTTATACGCTATCCATGCGACAGGAAATAAAACTAAATTTAGGCCACAGAATATAAGCGTATTTACATAGTTTTCATAAAAAAATTGATGAACCATCTTTTGGGTAAACACGATATTCAAAAACAAGATGACAAGTAGGATGATTACTCCCAGATACTTAGGCTTCATATCGTTTCACCCTTACCGCATAGATCGTGCCTTTATCCACTTTCACTTGGATTTCAGGCAATGGACGACGAGGAGGTCCCGCTGTAGGTGCACCTGTTTGAACATCAAACTTCCCATGATGGCATGGACAAACCATTTCTCCCTCTTCCTTCACCCAGAAAACGGGACAACGAAGATGTGTACATGCATTTTGGTATGCAACATATCTGTCTTCGGACAATCTAATTAGTATGGCATCATCATGGTCACCAGGGAATGTAAAATCTATTGACTCTCCAATCCCTAACTTGCTTATATCCGTAATCTTTTTATGTGGATACTCCTTATCTCCGAGTCCCATCAATTCCTTCGCAGCAACTGCCCCCCACGGCAGAGAAGAGATGGCGAAAACACCAGCTGCTCCGACCAAGGTCTTCATAAAGCCTCGGCGGTCGAGACTTCGTTCATTATTACGATTGATATTGTGCGTATAATTGTCTTCGTTAAACGGAATTTGATTATTTTTATCAGACGGCATTCCAATCACTCCTAAAGTGGATCTACAAACTCGTTTCTAAAATAACTTCGTAATGCCTTGTAAAATACCAGGTAGATTAATTTTTACATTTGTTTCATTTTCAAGCTCCATGCTTGTGACCCATTTTCCATTATCGAGATTATGTTGATGCTTCTTCGCCTCAATCTCATCATCTGAAAGCCATTGAATCGTGTTTGAAGGACATACACTTGCACACATGGGTGGAATGCCATCCTTTGAACGATCAATACATAAGTCACATTTGTACATGAGATTTTGTTCTGTATCAAATTTCGGAATTCCATATGGACAGGCGATTGTACAGTTTTGACATCCAATACATTTTTCAACAAGAGCAGAGAGTACTGCACCTGACTCATGGATTTGAATCGCTTGAGCCGGACAACTCCTTGCACATGCTGGATTGACACAATGAAGGCACATAAGAGGCATTGTCTGCCTATTCACAAGTGGATTTACATCATATACATAGTTTCTATTTCGCTCCTCATGCCCTCCGCACTGTGTACAAGCCGCAAGACAGGAACGGCAACCAATACAATTTTCTAGTTCTAAATAAAGCCTCTTTTGCATTTACTGCACCTTCTTTACAACAAGTTTTTCAATCTGTGCGGCACACGCCTTAAATTCTGGCATTTTAGAGATTGGGTCTAGCGCTGCAATAGTCAATAGATTGATAGATTCTTCATGTCCAAAATGATATGGAACAAACACTGTATCTTTTCGAATTGCTTCTGTAATTTTTACTTTATAAATACTTTCGCCTCTTCTTGTATAAAGACGAACTCTGTCTTCATGTTGAATATCATACTTTTCAGCCGTTTCCGGATGAACCTCTACATATGGTTCAGGGCACATATCATGTAGGAATGATATTCTCCTTGTTTGATTACCGGATAGGTAGTGGTACACGACACGTCCTGTTGTGAGTCTCAATGGATATTCTTTATCCGGCTCCTCAGCTGGTGGACGGTATGGAAGTGCACAAATCTTTGCCTTTCCATCTGGATGATAGAATTTTTTATCTAAAAACATATGTGGTGTTCCCTTGTCCTCCTCATCACGGCAAGGCCAGAAAACTCCATCCTGCTTGTCGATTTTATCCCATGTCGCTCCATAGTAGTCCGCATAGCCGCCTTTACTTGCAAGACGGAATTCATCCGCAACATCCCTTGCTGTCTTTAGATGTGAAAAATATTTCCCTCTTCCAAGTCGCTCTGCAAGCTCTACCTGCATTTGCCAATCAGGCTTTGATTCTCCAATCGGTTCTTGAGCCTTATTAATTTTAATGATCCGGCCTTCAAGATTTGTAACAGTCCCCTCATCCTCAGACCACGTCACAGAAGGAAGTACGACATCTGCAAACTCCGCTGATTCTGATAGGTAGAAGTCCGCGCAAACCATGAAATCAAGATTCTTCAATGCTTTTCTGACAAAATTCAGGTTCGGTGCTGATACTGCAGGATTTGAACAGAGTAGATATAATCCACGAATTGTTTTTTCTTCCATTAATTCAAACATTTCGTAAGCAGAAACTCCTGGCTGCGGCATTTCCTCTGGAGTAATTCCCCATACTTCGCAGACTTCTTTTACATGCTCTGGATTTGTCAGCTTACGGTATCCTGGTAGTAGGTCTGACTTTTGACCATGCTCACGGCCGCCTTGTCCGTTACCTTGACCAGTAAAAGTGGCTACTCCTGACTTTGGTCGGCCAATTTTTCCGGTTACAAGCGCCATGTTGGTATAACCTGAAACATTGTCTACCCCTTTGTGCTGTTGTTCGATACCACGTGCAAACATGACCACTGCATTCGGAGCCTTCCCGTAGATTTCTGCTGCACGAATGATTTTTTCTGGTGCAACGCCTGTGATCTGACTCGTATATTCAGGTGTGAATTCTTTCACAAGTTCCCTTGTATCTTCAAAACCATTTGTATGTTTAGTAATGAATTCTTCGTCTGTATATCCATTTTCAATAAGCTGATGTAAGATTCCATTTGCCAAAGCTAAATCTGTTCCTGGTTTAAGGTCCAGGTGGAGATCTGCTCTTCTTGCTAAAGGTGTCTCACGCGGATCCACAACAATGATGTATCCTCCTCTTTCCTGTACGTTCCACACACGGAACATGGACGTTGGGTGACACTCAGCTGTGTTACTTCCTGCTATAAACAAACAGTCTGTTTCGTGAATATCTGTCCAAGGCAATGTAGAGCCACGATCAACACCAAATGAACGAAGGAATCCGCCTGCTGCACTTGACATACAGAATCGGCCATTGTAGTCAATATAACGTGTTCCTAATGCCACACGAGCAAACTTGCCTGTTAAATAGCATTTTTCATTTGTCATCGAAACGCCACTAAATACAGATAATGTATCCTTACCATAATTCTCTTGGAGCTTAGTAAAATTCTTTGCAATTAGGTCGTAAGCTTCTTCCCAGCTTGCTTCACGAAAGCCTTCTTTTGTCCCTTTTAGTGAGGCGTCATCACGAATCAGTGGTTTTAGAATGCGGTCCTTATGATTAGTCTGCTGGTATGCAGTAACTCCTTTTGGACACATCTTTCCAACCGTTACTGGCCAGTCGTAGCGCGGTTCAACACCGACGATTTTATTTGTTACAGTATTGACTCGTAAGTTCATTCCACATTGCATTCCACAATAACTACAGTGAGTCTTTATCAGTTTTTCATTTGGATGTATCACATTTTTCACTTCTTTAAAAAACTTATCCCTTTGCATTCTGATTTGCCTCCTTGACTTTTACCTCATGGGTTGGGAAGCCGGAAAATTGAGCGATCCGGTATTTTCTACGACACGGAAGACACATTTCTGCTAAATGGTGACCTTCCTTAGTTTTAAAATGAATATCGTTCACACCAAGCACATTGATTACGTCCTGTGATTGCTCAACTGAAACAAATCCTTCTCCGCAAACCTTGCAGGATTTCGTTTCTTGCTCTGCATAATGTTCACGATAATTTCTAGCTAACACACTCATTGGACGGAATGGAATATGTGCTAACTTTCCAAATGGCAGATAAATTAAGGTAATAATTACAGACCATTGATGAATAAGTGACATTACGGGATGACCTGCACCATGTAAAAAGATATTCATAAATGTTAAAAGTAAACCTGTTATGCTAACTAGCAGCAGCATGTATAAAGGCAGTAAGTCATAAATGAATTTTTGCTCTGCCTTTGCTTGAAAGTTTTTCAATCGACGATAAAGCGCCATACAAACACCTGCAATTACCATAACGGCAGTAATATTCAACGCGTTATAGGACAGATTTGCGATTATACCGTCTGCTGGAACAGTCATGACCTTCATTCCCATTGCGATAATGTTGTAATAGCCATTGTCATCCATCGTGAAATACATCCACCCAAACACGAGTGGAAATGTCACGAAACAAGAAAGGATACAGCCCCAGCCAATCAAAATATGCTGAGTCCATCGGTAAATTCCCCGATTCCAGATAAAATTGTACGTAGCCAAATGTTCAACCGACGTTTTCGGTGTTGATTTTCTAAATAAAAGCTTTATTCCCTTTTTAATAATAATTTTTGTTGGTGGCCTTTCTCCCCATGCAATAAAGCGGTAAAAGAAACCTCCTAGAAAAACAATCGTTCCAACCATATAGCCATAAAGATTTAAATCAACATGTGTAAACATTCTCGTTCCAATAAATGTTAAGACTGCCAGCCCCATAATTGAAAGAAACATAGACTTAGCAAACTTTGAAGCAAAGGCATTGTTATAAGAATGAATTTGCTTCTTTTGGATTGCAGCAGCTTTTACCTGCATACGAACTCCTCCTCAATCGATTAACTACTACTAATTGTAGAAGAAGTGTGATTTTAAACATATCAGGGAACCCCCCTATCTTTGAGGGGAAAAGTCCTTATTTCTAACAATTTATTGAAGATTGATTCTTCCGAAGACGTAGTGTAAACATGTTATAATTAAACTATTGTGCAACCGGATTTATTTTTAAGGGGGAGTATTGTGGTTAAATTACTGATTGTTGACGATCATGCTGTTGTGCGTTCAGGACTTATGATGTTACTCAACGGCAAGAATAATATAGAAGTAATTGGTGAAGCATCTGAGGGTGACGAAGCAATTAAAATGGCTATGGAACTACGTCCTGATGTCGTTCTTATGGATTTAAGTATGCCACACGGGAAGGATGGATTAACGGCTACACAAGAGTTACATGACCTTTTACCAGATGTGGCGGTTTTAATTTTGACCATGCATGATGATGAAGAATACTTATTTAGAGCCATTAAAGCTGGAGCGTCTGGGTATATATTAAAGAACGCTCCCCACGATGATTTGCTAGGTGCGATTGAATCTGTTTCTACTGGGAATGCCTATTTAACACCATCTGCAACAAAAGTATTAATGAGCGGATATTTAGATCGAGTGAAAAATGGGGACAGCTCGGATACACTTGCTTTGCTTTCTGAGCGTGAAAAAGAAGTACTTGAATGGATTGCAAAGGGGTATTCAAATAAAGAAATCGCTGAGCGTCTAATCATTAGTGTAAAAACAGTTGAATCTCATAAAAGTAACTTAATGGAGAAACTAGGGATAAAAACCCGCCCAGAACTAGTAAAATACGCAATGAAGAAAGGATTGCTTCATTTTGAATAATGTTGATCGACTTAAACATCAATCGGAAATTGGCGGTCCAAATGTTGCGAAGCTCCTTACAGAGCTTGAAAATCACATTGAGGACCCCTCCTTTCGTGTCGATGTTCAGAAATCCCTCCGCCATCTCGCTGATTTAACATTTGCTTTGGATGAATCATCCATTGTCGCCATTACGGATCGCCAAGGTAAAATTCAATATATCAACAATAAGTTCTGTGAGATATCGAAATATACAAAAGAAGAGTTAATTGGACAAGACCATAGGATAATTAATTCTGGATATCATGAAAAGGAATTTTGGAAGGACATGTGGCGAACAATTGGTTCTGGTCATGTCTGGAAGGGTGAGATCAAGAACAAGGCAAAGGATGGCTCCTTTTATTGGGTAGATACAACGATTGTTCCTCTAATGTCAGACGCCGGGAGACCAGATCAATATTTAGCCGTCCGACATGAGGTCACCGCACTTAAGGAGACACAGGAAGAGCTAAAGAATATGATGACCCGAGTGATTAGTATTCAAGAAGATGAGAGAAAAAGGTTTTCACGTGAGCTTCATGACGGAATTGGACAAAGCATGTTTTCGTTACTGATTCAGCTCGACCAGCTAATTAGTGAAAAACCTGATGAACGACTGCACCGGTTACGGCAAGACGTATCCTTTGTAATGGAGGATATCCGCGTGCTTGCATGGGAGCTTCGTCCCTCTGTATTGGATGACCTTGGTGTCGTTCCTGCTCTTCGAAAGTACATTGAACATTATGCACAACATTACGGAATACAGGCTGAATTTACATGCACACTGAAAACACGCCTACCGATTCAAACTGAGACTACAATCTATCGTGTCGTACAAGAGGCATTAACAAATATCGCAAAATATGCAAATGTCTCTGAAGCCCTTGTGAAAATTGACGAGAGTGAGTCAGCAGTCACTGTCGAAGTGAGTGACAAAGGCCAAGGCTTTGCTCCAGATGAAAAAGGAAATGGAGTCGGACTGTTCAGTATGGAAGAACGAGCCAGAAGCATCGGAGGTACGATCACCCTACAATCTGTGGTTGGGGAAGGTACTACGTTGACGTTAGTTGTGCCGAAATAAGGTGTTACAACCTTAGGAAAGAGTTAAGAAAATAAGTAACCTAAAGCTGACCCTCATCGCTTCAAGGAACTAAGGGTCAGCCCTTTCATCAATCTGATGAATTGCCGGTGATGCCCTCAACATAAATTGGGATTCTTAGGGAAGTTTTTCTTTGGATCTACTAAATATTCAAATATAATTAACTTACATACTAGAAAAGGATGTGGACTATGATTTTTAAACCTCGTACTAAATCAGACGAATTAATTGTTTTTGAAATATTAAACACACGAACAGATTTCTCAAGCAAGGACAGGCAGTACTTTACTAATTTGAAAAAAGGTTATGAAGGAGAGCTATTATTCGATTCTTTAACAGAAAAACTTCAGTGTGAATGTCTTATATTGAACGATTTGTTACTAGAGGTTAATAATACAACCTTCCAAATTGACACACTTATTCTTATCGATGGAAAGATAAACTTTTATGAAGTGAAAAATTTTGAAGGTGACTACTATTATGAATCTAATAAGTTATTCAAGAAACCAAAGCATGAAGTTAGTAATCCTATACTCCAATTAAGTAGAGCCGAATCCTTATTAAACCAGTTACTTCGTAGTCACGGTTGTCAACTCCCCATTGATGCTTCTGTTGTTTTTATCAACCCTAATTTCACCCTTTACCAAGCACCTCTAAATTTACAAGCCATCTTACCAACACAAATTAATAATTACATAAAAACACAAAATAAAATAACTTCAAAACTAAATGAAAAACATCAAAAAATCGCTAACCTATTATTATCGTTGCACATCACCAAATCCCCTTATAATAAAATTCCTAGATATACTTATGAACAACTTCGAAAAGGAATTACTTGTGAATTGTGCCAATCATTTTCCATACTAATAGAAGGTAGAAAGTATCTATGCGAAGAATGTAGGCATAAAGAATTGGTTTCAAATGCTGTACTAAGAGCAGTTAATGAGTATCAGATATTATTCCCTGAGCAAAAAATTTCAACCAATATAATTTATGATTGGTGTCGAGTAGTACCTACAAAAAAGTGGATTCGCCAAATACTGGCTAGAAATTTCAAAATTGTGGGGGTGCACCAATGGGCTTATTTTGAATAATAAATTAGTAACTAAACGAGATGGTTGCTATTGGAATTCTTGTTTCTTTGTTTTGATTTTGTCATTCACTAATTGGTGGATGACTATTTTTGTGCTCTTATCATATCCAATCCTTCTTCTGGTCGATGAAGGACTTTCCGGCAGACCTCTCTGACTTCATTCGGTCCTTCATCATACTGATGAAGGACTTTCCAGCTGACCTCTCTGACTTCATTCGGTCCTTCATCATACTGATGAAGGACTTTCCAGCAGACCTCTGACTTCATTCAGTCCTTCATCATACCTATGAAGGACTTTCCGACTGGGCTCTGGCTTCGTTCGGTCCTTCATCATACCGATGAAGGACTTTCCGACTGACCTCTGACTTCGTTCGGTCCTTCATCATACCGATGAAGGACTTTCCGACTGGGCTCTGGCTTCGTTCGGTCCTTCATCATACCGATGAAGGACTTTCCGACTGGGCTCTGACTTCGTTCGGTCCTTCATCATACCGATGAAGGACTTTCTGACTGGGCTCCGGCTTCGTTCAGTCCTTCATCATACCGATGAAGGACTTTCCGACTGGGCTCTGGCTTCGTTCGGTCCTTCATCATACCGATGAAGGACTTTCCGACTGGGCTCTGGCTTCGTTCGGTCCTTCATCATACCGATGAAGGACTTTCCGACAGACCTCTGACTTCGTTCGGTCCTTCATCATACCGATGAAGGACTTTCCGACAGACCTCTGACTTCGTTCGGTCCTTCATCATACCGATGAAGGACTTTCCGACAGACCTCTGACTTCGTTCGGTCCTTCATCATACCGATGAAGGACTTTCTGAGCGTGCATTCGACTCACTCGGGCCTTCATCTACTTGATGAAGGACATTCCAAGCTTGAGTAGGCTACGATTGGGATCTTATCACAGCAACCTCAAACCAATAACCGCCATAACAATAAAAACCCCGATCCGCAATAAAGCGAATCGGGGCCTTACATATTATTACTATATTATTTTACAGCTTTTACCCAGTCAGCAGCGAACTTTTCAAGACCTTGGTCTGTAAGTGGGTGCTTAGTAAGTTGCTCAATTACAGAGTATGGAATTGTTGCAATGTGAGCACCAGCTAATGCTACACGAGTAACATGGTCTGGGTGTCTTACAGATGCAGCAATGATTTGAGAATCTAAGTTATGAACGCGGAATAGCTCAGCGATTTTTGCTACAAGCTGTACGCCATCTTCAGAAATGTCGTCTAAACGACCTAAGAATGGAGATACATATGTTGCACCAGCACGAGCTGCTAATAGAGCTTGGTTCATAGTGAAGATTAATGTTACGTTCGTTTTAACACCTTTTTTAGAAAGGTAACGAGTTGCTTCTAATCCAGCAACAGTCATAGGTACTTTGATAGTGATGTTTTTGTCGCCACCGTTGATTTTTAGAAGTTCTTCTGCTTCTGCAATCATTTGTTCAGCAGTTTCAGCATCTGGAGATACTTCTGCAGATACGCTTTCTACTTCTGGTACAGATTGAAGAATTTCAGCAATACGATCTTCAAACTTTACGCCTTCTTTAACAACAAGTGATGGGTTTGTAGTTACACCAGAAAGTACACCCATTTTGTACGCTTTTTTAATATCATCTAAATTAGCTGTATCGATAAAAAATTTCATTTCTTTTTTCCCTCCAGCATCTAATTGGTTTTGGATATTTTCATGCTTGTACTATTTTTAGAAACATTTGACCTACCTATTCACACAGGTGGTCAAATGTCGTTAGTAAAAACTACAAGAAAACAGCCTTTACTTTATAGTACCCCGCATTATTTATTCAATCAATTGCGCTATCGCAATTTCTTACTCGTTTTCGAAATCAAATTAGACTAATTCTTTAAAGTTCTTTACTACATTTTCAACAGTAAATCCGTATTCTGCTAATAATTTACCAGCAGGTGCTGATGCTCCGAATGTGTTAACTGCTAGAACTTTTCCTTCGTCGCCAACGAATTCTTTCCATCCAAGTGGAGAAGCCATTTCGATACCAACACGAGCTTTCACAGCTTTTGGAAGAACACTTTCTTTGTATTCAGCTGATTGCTTTTCAAAGCGATCCCAGCTTGGCATACTTACAACTGATACGAAGATGCCTTCTTTTTCTAATTCTTGTTGTGCAGCAATAGCTAACGATACTTCAGAACCAGTAGCAAGCAATAGACCTGATACTTCTCCTTTAGCTTCTGATACAACGTATGCACCTTTCTTAACACCTTCATATACAGTAGCTTCATCAAGATCAAGAGTAGGTAAGCCTTGACGAGTTAATACTAGTGCTGTTGGTGTATCTGTGCTTTCTAGAGCTAAGCGCCAAGCTGCAGCAGTTTCTTTTGCATCTGCAGGACGTAGAATTGAAAGTCCAGGCATTGCACGTAATGCTGCTAACTGTTCAACTGGTTCATGAGTTGGACCATCTTCACCAACTGCAATTGAATCATGTGTAAATACATATGTTACTGGCAACTTCATTAATGCTGCAAGACGAATTGCTGGACGTAGGTAATCAGAGAAAACGAAGAATGTTGCACCGAATACTTTTACTCCACCATGTAGTGCCATACCATTGATAGCAGCACCCATAGCAAATTCTCTTACACCAAACCAAATATTACGAGCAGCAAAGCTATCAATTGCATAGTTCTTTTCAGAAGTGATTAACGTTTTGTTTGAACCTGCTAAGTCAGCAGAACCACCAATAAGCTGTGGAATTGCAGTAGCTGCAGCATTTAATGCTTTCCCTGAAGCATCACGAGTTGCTACTGAAGAACCTGCTTCAAATGTTGGAAGTGAAGCTTCCCAGCCTTCCGGTAACTCGCCTTTTAGAGCTGCTTCAAGTTGCTTAGCTAATTCTGGATATTCATTCTTATATTCTGCAAATAAGCTATTCCAAGCACTTTCCTTTTGCTTGCCAGCTTCAACAAATTGGCTATAATGTTCTCTTACTTCTTGAGGAACAAAGAATGGCTCTTCATAATTCCAGCCGTATGCTGCCTTCGTTAAAGTTGCTTCGTCTTTTCCTAGTGGAGCACCGTGTGAAGCAGATTTTCCTGACTTATTAGGAGAACCGAAACCAATCACTGTTTTCACTTCGATTAGAGTAGGACGATTCAAATCAGCCTTCGCTTCTTGTAACGCTTTTTGAATTTCTTCTGTATCATTTCCGTTTTCAACACGGATTACTTGCCAACCATATGCTTTGAAACGATCTTCAACACTTTCTGAGAAAGAAAGATTTAGTTCACCATCTAATGAAATATCGTTTGAATCATACATAACAATTAGTCGTCCTAATTTTAAGTGTCCAGCAAGTGAAGCAGCTTCTGCAGATACACCTTCCATTAAATCTCCGTCACCACAAATACTATATGTATAGTGATTTACTAGCTCATATTTATCTTTATTATATGTTTCTGCAAGATGTCTTTCAGCCATTGCCATACCAACAGCCATAGCAATACCTTGTCCTAATGGACCAGTAGTTGCTTCAACCCCTGGAGTATGGCCAAACTCAGGATGTCCTGGAGTTCTGCTTCCCCACTGACGGAAGTTTTTCAAATCTTCAATCGTTACATCATAACCGAATAAATGTAACAAGCTATATAAAAGCATGGAACCGTGTCCAGCTGATAAAACAAAACGATCACGATTGAACCAGTTCGGGTTTGAAGGATTATGATTCATTTCTTTTGCCCAAAGAGTATAAGCCATTGGAGCAGCGCCCATCGGCATTCCTGGATGTCCAGAATTCGCTTTCTCAACACCATCAATAGATAATGTTCTAATTGTGTTAATTGCTAATAAATCAAGTTCTTGGTTATTTAAAGCTGTCTTCATGTAACCACACTCCTAAACTATTAAAATAGTAATCTTATTGTTCTACCCTACCGAAAAAATCGAATCTTTTCAATCGTTAAAATTAGTTGTATAATTAATTCGTTCACTAAACAAATTATAACCATTTATAATGTACCACCCTTAGCTTTATTCGTCAATTAGCTAACTAGAAACAATTATTCAAAATATAAAATTATTTTCGTGAAAGCGGAAACAAAATGGTTTTTTCTCCTACTTGACTTCAATTTTTCCTTACCTATTTAAAATGACATACCTTAAAGATAAAAAAAGGTAACTGCTGACAAGTATGAAATAATACAAATTTCTGCTATTTTTACATGAAAATGAACAAATATCAAAAGGCTAAGAAATACAAAGTCACAATTTAACTACATGTACCTACTAACAAATGGGGGATTTGTATGATCACTGGAGATGCAGCATATATAAAAAAAATAAATCGCTCGCTTATTTTAGAGAAAATAGTAGAAAAAGGTATGATTTCAAGAGCTGACATTTCCAAAGCAACGGAACTTACAAGGGCAACTGTTTCTGCTCAGGTTGCCGATTTATTAGAAGATGGCTTAATCATTGAAACTCAGCAGGAGCATAATACTGTTGGTCGAAAACCAATAATGCTTTCTTTACATGCAGAGGCAGGCTACGCGCTTGGAATCGACGTGGAATATGAGCAAATTTCCTTTACATTAACAGACTTGCTAGGTAGCCCTATTTCCGAAAAGACAATTGAAAGTAAAACAACAGACTATGATTCCATCCTACAATTAGTAATAGAACAAATTCAATTATTTGAAAAAGACTACAAGAATAGTCGTTATGGTATTATTGGGATTGTTATTGCCATTCATGGGCTTGTTAGCAAGAATCAGGAAGTTTTCTTTGTCCCTCGTTTTCAGTGGCGATCTGTTCAACTCAAGCAGGACTTAGAAAAACTATGTAATCTACCTATTTACATAGAAAACAATGCAAATATGTCTGCCTTTGCCGAAAGAGTCTTCCGTTATCATGATACAGACAATTTATTATGTGCGACGATTTATTCCGGGATTGGTCTTGGGGTCATAATGGATAATGAATTTTTTCAAGGTAATGATGGCTTTGCTGGTGAAGTTGGACATATGATTGTGGTTCCAAATGGAAAGCCATGTTCATGTGGAAATAAGGGCTGTTTAGAGCAATACGCTTCTGAATTAGTCTTTTTACAAAACGTAAAGACTGACAGGAACCTTGATTCCTTTACCTACGGAGATTTACAAAAATTAATTGCAGCTGGTGATAAAGATATTTACGAACGCCTAGAAAATTATATTTATTACCTCGCGATTGGTTTAAATAATATGATTAATATGTACAACCCTGACACAATTGTCCTCGACGGTGAGATTCTTAGGTTGTACCCGGATTCGATAAAAAAGATAGAGGAACATCTAACTTCTTCTATTAGTCATTATCGTGAATTATCAATCTCAACCTTAGGTGAAAGATCAGTAAGAATGGGGGCATGCGCCCTCGCGATTAAACGATTCTTAGGAGTTCCAATGCTTAATTTAACATATCAAGATGACTCACAGAAGTAAGTGACTCATCTTGATACTGAAAACCCCTTCAGGCAAATAGCCGAAGGGGTTTTTGATTAAACTTTATTTGTTATTCTGTCTTTTTTCAGCTAAATCAGCCGCTAGCTGAAGTGTACGCTTTTTATTTAAAGGATAGAAGAAAACGATTACTAAGAAAATAATCAAGTAGATTACGGCTGGTAATAACGTACCTAAAGCATGAATTCCATTTAAAGTCTCTTGCGTTTGAATTTCTAAAGCTGAATTATATCCAACTACTCCAATCAATACGCCACCAAGACCACCAGCAACAGCTTGTCCAATTTTACGAGCCATTGAATAAATAGAGTAGACTGTCGCATCCTCACGTAAATTAGTTAGATATTCATGATAATCAATAACATCTGTTACGAAAGCCCAAATAACAAGATTGAAAATCGCATTACCCAACATTCCAATCGTCAAAATACCAACAAATTGCATGGCGCTGATATCTTTTAAGAAGAATAACAGTAAGTAAACTAGCCCAGCAAGTAGCATTCCAGTTGCCGCTAATTCCTTCTTACCAAATTTTTTCACAAGTGGACTTAAGACTGGCATAAGAAGAAAGACTGTACCTGATGTCACTAAGTTCACCATACTTACTGCTTTAGCGTTTGCAAAATAATCCTTAAATAAGAAGATATTTACTGACTGAATGAGCATCGTACATACCATAAAAGTTAAAGATGATACAAGAATCCAGATTAATGGTTTGTTTTTTACAAGCCCTTTCATTGTTGCTTTTGAAGAACCTTTTTGCTTTGGCCTCTCAGGTGACACAACTCGTTCAGTTACCAATTTATAACATGCAATATAACAAGCAAGCGCAAGAACACCGAAAATAATCGAGGCCATTAACATGCGGTTAGGTTCAATTTTATTATCAACGAATATTAACATTGGACCGCCAACACCGATGATCAGGCCAGCTGCTTGAGCACCCATTGTTCTCCAACCAGAAAGAGAAGTACGTTCAACAGGATCATCAGTAATGACAGAAGCCATTGATCCATAAGGGATGTTAACTGTACTATATAAAGTACCCCAGACTATATAGGTTACAAAGGCCCACGCAAGATAGAACCCATCAGACATTCCTGGAATTTTAACAAACATTAACACACCAGTAATAACGAGTGGGACGGACATTCTTAAAATCCAAGGTTTGAACTTTCCTTGAGGTGTTGTCTTTCTTGAATCGATGAAACGTCCCCAGGCTACATCAGCAAAAGCATCCCAGAGACGAGCGGCAGCAAATAGAGCCCCAACAGTTGCAGGATGGATATGGAATACATCTGTATAAAATACCATTAAGAATATTGCTACAAGGATAAAGAAGAAATCGTTTCCAAAGTCACCAAATAAATATCCAAGTTTATCCTTTATCCCAAAAGGACGTGCTTCGTTTCCGCTTTCATTAAATTCTGTAGGTTCCAACTTCCTAGCTGTGTTCATTTTAATTCCCCCAATAATTAGAGTTAACATTTCATATATTTTGTTAGTTGGCTTAACAAAT
The DNA here is from genome assembly GCF_976954385.1 of Ferdinandcohnia sp. Marseille-Q9671. Lineage (NCBI taxonomy): Bacteria > Bacillati > Bacillota > Bacilli > Caryophanales > Bacillaceae > Ferdinandcohnia > Ferdinandcohnia sp. Marseille-Q9671. The sequence continues at coordinate 130,019 of NZ_CDRJTA010000003.1, read as the reverse complement.
TAATTAAATTTATATTTGAATGATAGCACTTTCTGTCGAATTACGTCAACAATTTTTATATGCGTTTACAAGTAGAAAATCCCAACGTGACAACGTTTACATACCTTATTACCAAGTTGAAACCTGTTATTTATACACATAAAAAAAATTCCTCAATTTTGAGGAATTCGTCCATTTGAGTCTATCAATCAATTACACGTGATTGTTTTCACACTAGTAGGTTACGAATTAAAAAATACTGACTTTCCTTTGTGTTCCCCAAAAAAGCCCCAAAGCTATTCTTTGAGACATTACCAGTACTTATTCTTTTGGGCCAAACAGTGTATTGATCTCTTGTTTTAACTCTTTAACTAGCGGAAACATTGAAGCTTGAGCTAGGCTTTCGGCTACATTTCGGTAGTACCACTCTTGTTTTTCTTTTCCTCGACTAAAGCGACTCCACACCTCATCTCCTTGGTCGTTGTAGTCACGGAGAATTGAACGAATATTATGGAGCTTATCTGCACATACGACAGTACGTATATCCTCTGAAGCTGTGCGCAGAAACGAAATTGTGTGCTCTTTTCTTTCTTCCCATGAGAGTGTTTTATCTGGCTCAGAGCACCCTTCCACTAGTTTCGCAATTTCTGGACCAAAGCTAGTCGCAATTTCCTCTAATGTGAGCTCAGTATCTTCCACTGTATCATGGAGTATCCCCGCTGCAATCAATTCTGCACGCGCGTTTTCTTTCATCAGTATAAGACCAACGCCCAGCGGATGAGTGATATATGGAGTCTTCGTTAGCTTTCGATATTGCCCATCGTGAGCCTTACTTGCAACAATGATTGCTTGTTCGATAATATCCATCATTACCCTCCAAAAGTCATGCAATTTAAGGCATGTGAATCCTAACTTTTCTCGGCTTTCATGTGTAGGATTGTTTTAATTTAGAATTCTACCGGATAGTTTTATTATAAACTCTTTGTTTATAAAATTTTACTTAAGAATGCTTTTGTTCGATCATGCTGCGGATTCTCGAACAATTCCTTAGGTTGGTTTTCCTCTACAACATATCCATCATCCATGAACAACACTCTGTCTCCCACCTCTCGAGCAAAGCCCATTTCATGTGTAACAACAACCATGGTCATTCCTTCACGTGCTAGCTGTTTCATTACCTCTAATACCTCTCCGACCATTTCAGGATCTAGTGCGGATGTCGGTTCATCAAAAAGCATGATTTTTGGTTCCATCGCGAGCGCTCTTGCAATTGCGACACGTTGCTTTTGACCCCCTGATAATGAATCTGGATAGGCGTCTGCCTTTTCTGCTAACCCTACTTTTTTAAGAAGCTCCATTCCTTTTTCATTAGCCTCTTTTTGAGTGACATTTTTCACCTTCATTGGAGCAAGTGTAATGTTCTCCATCACCGTCTTATGTGGGAATAAATTAAACTGTTGGAACACCATTCCTACATCTGTACGAATTTGGTTGATATTTGTTTTTTTGTCTGTTATGTCAATTCCCTCTATATATACATGCCCCTCATTGATCGTTTCTAGTAGATTAATGCAGCGCAAAAAGGTTGATTTTCCAGAACCAGATGGACCAATCACCACAACAACCTCTTGCGGCTGAATAAAAGCTGAGATTCCCTTCAGAACTTCATTCTTCCCAAACGATTTTTTTATATTTTCAATCTTAATCATTCAGTTTTCAGCCTCTTTTCTAGATAGTTTAGCAGTAGCGTTAGGGATAGAGTCAGTATTAAATAGATAAATGCTGCCATTAAATATGGCTCCCAAACACGTGCATGTTGTCCCATCATCATTCGACCCCAGTGCATAATTTCAGGTGTTGCCACTACCGATAAGAGGGATGAATCTTTGATGAGAATGACAAATTCATTTCCTAACGGAGGAATCATTCGTTTAAAAGCCTGTGGAATAATGATATATCTCATGGCTTGTACATGTGTCATCCCTAATGAGCGTGCAGCCTCCATCTGTCCACGATCAAGAGATTGGATACCTGCACGAAAGATCTCTGCTATGTACGCGGCCGCATTTAAAGTAAGTGCTATGATACCTGCAACAATCCCATTTGTGCCACCTAAAAACAAAGGAACTACTCCAAAATGAACTATAAAAATTTGTACAAGTAGTGGAGTTCCCCGAAAAAATGTAACATAGCACACAAATGGAAACGCCAACCATTTATTACGAATCATTTTCCCAAGTCCGATAAATAAGCCTAAGATCGTCCCCAGTAAAATGCCAGCGATAGATAAGCCGATTGTAAGTAGCGTCCCTTCCCAAAAATAAGGTGCATAGTCAATTATTATGTCAAACTTAAAATCCATCACGCGTCCCCCTGTATTTTTTAGATCTCCTAAGGTGAAAAATTGCGTAACACATTGATGGTGTTACGCAATTTGTTTTTTTATCTAGTGGGCGTTTAAGCCCCCGAATAAAGAAAGAGCCTCAGACGAATGCCACGATTTTTCAAAGGTAATCTTTCGAGCATAGGACCGAAGACTAAGAACGCCACATCCTGTGGCAACGTCTTCATGACCCACCCCGTGTGGGCCTAAAAATCGGGCGGCAAATACCCAAGCGTATTTGATTTTATTATTTTGATGCTTCTTGTTCTGCTTTAAGAGCTTCTAAATCCGGCTCTTCTCCAAACCACTCTTTATAGATATCTGTGTATTTCCCGTTTTCAATAATCGTCTCGATTGCCTTATCAAAATCGGCCTTTACTTCGCTACCTTTAGGGAACATCATTCCGTAAAATTCAGCATCAAAGGTATCTTTATCTCCTACAACCTTTAGATTTTTATCCGGATTTTGAGCAGCATAATATTCAATAACACCATTGTCCGCTACAACAGCATCTGCTCCTCCACTTTCAAGTTCAAGAATTGCTAGATTGTTATTTTCAAACGGTTTAATGTCTGGGTGTTTTTCACCCAGTACCTTTTCTACTGCAAAATGCCCTGTTGTCGATGCTTGGACAGAGACTACCTTACCGACTAGATCATTTGCACCTTGGATATCGCTATCCTCAGGAACAAGAATTTTGTTTGTTGATAGGAAGAATGGAATCGTAAAATCATATTCCTCTTTTCGCTCATCCGTAATTGAAATAGATGAAATCGCTAGATCATATGAACCCTTATTTAATTCAACAAATATCGGATCCCAACCTGTATGTTTGATATCCAATTCATAACCTGCTTCTTTTGCTACTGCGTTAATTACATCAATTTCAAAGCCGACAATCTTGTCACCCTCCATAAATTCGAACGGTGCATATGCAGCATCTGTCATTACTTTAAGTGTCTTTGAGTCTTCTCCCTCTTCTTTCTCACCAGTTCCATTTGTTTCGCTCGTTCCACAGGCTGCTAAAAATAGCAAAACGAGCATCATTGAAAAAATAGATAACTTCTTCATTTATGTAACCCCTTCCCATTTTTATAAAATTTGAACTTTTTAATATATTATCACAATAATAGTTCAAAAGAAATATAGTTTCGACATCAACATGACTACAGCAACCCTCTCATACATTCTATGAATTCAATACTGAACAATAGTACTATTCCAATCGACATATTTCGGGTGGTGACAGGCTCACCAATATAGAATATATTTAGAATAGTTGATATTTTCGAAAAGGCGGTGACCTTTGTGGGGGTTGTTAAGGAGTTTTTAAAGATTTTAATGATTTATTTATGTGTGTTCTTTTGTGTGATTTTATTTGTACTTTTCCCTCGCGAACCCAGTATTGATTATTCTGGTAAAGCTCTTACAGTTGAATATTCTTATCAATTCAATTTGAAAGATTATGGAATGAGTATCATCACTTTTTTAAAGGATGTTTATGAGAATAAGAGTCTAGGTGAAACAAAATTCGCAACAGTTTCAGCTGAAGATGAGTTAGTGAAGCTTTTCCCAAAGAGCTTTAAAATTATTGTAATTGGATTCATTCTTAGTGTTGTTTTCGGGATTCTTAAAGGAATTTTGGATTATCGGTTGACCAATACGAAAAAGAGCTTTTTAGGAAGTGGTGCAACCTGGTTCTTCTCAGGTGTTCCTGACTTCTTTATCATTATTTGTTTAAGTTACTTCTTACTAATGTATGTTCCTGACTTTAGCATTATGGGTACCGAGGCATGGTGGAAGTTCATTGCACCTAGTATTCTTATATCAATTGCACCAATGTTGTACGTTGCAAGAATAACGTCTGTTTCACTCCTCACCCAGGATAAAGAACCGTATATTCAAGTTGCATTTGCGAAGGGCTTTACGAAGAACAAAGTACTGATTAATCATATGATGAGAACTTGTTTTATTACTGTTTCTAGCCACTTGCAATCTATTATGGTATTTATCCTTTCAAATCTTTTAGTTGTGGAATATTTGCTAGGATACCGCGGTGCAGCCTACCGGTTATTTACCGCTATCGGCTATACAAATGCGATTCCTCCTGGCCAGGGTGCCGATGAACGTGGCTTGATTATTGGAATCTGTATAAGCTTTCTTATGCTTGTTATGGGGGCACATATCATAAGTCAACTCATTAAGGTGAGATTAGATCCAAAATAAGGAGGTGTTTGCATTGAATCGAAATTGGTTTTTAATTACGGGGATAGCAATGTTAGGAATCCTATTACTTGTTATGTTCATTGGTCCACATATCCCGTATGTGAAAGAAGGCGTTGAAGGAGGTAGAATTCGTTTTCTAGAGGGTGGTGGTTTATTGAAAGCACCTTTCACCCCGGAGCAACAACCTCCCTTTGGGTCTGACCATGAAGGCCGTGATCTATTTAGCGTATTAATTGTAGGTGCGAAGGATACGATGAAAATTATCTTGGGAATTGTTTTCATTCGTTATCTCATTGCAATACCTCTGGGGTTATTGGCTACACGAAAAAACAATCCCTTCTCTTGGATTGTTACAACCTGGAACAATGTATTTTCTAGTATTCCTATTATCTTTTCTGCGTTACTCTTGCTTGCCATACCCGCTCTAGTTATGAATGAAAATCGTTTATGGTGGTCGATTTTACTATTGGCTTTGATTGAGGTTGGAAAAGTGAGTCATGTCATTCGCGAAGAGACTCAGCGAATTGTGAGGAAGCCTTATATTGAGGCAGGCATAACCGTTGGGATATCACCCCTAAGACTTGCATTAGGAAATATCCTACCGAATACATATCCAGCAATAATGGTGAATTTCTTTATTGATATCGGCAGAACCTGCCTCTTAATTGCACAGCTAGGAATATTTGGTGTATTTCTTTCCCAAGTATTCGTTCAATTAAACTATGGGGTTGGCGAGATGGTGAACACTAGTCTTAATTGGCCTACCTTACTTGGTCTGGCAAGAAAAGACATGCTAAGCTCTATATGGATTCCTTTCTGGACTTGTATTGCAATATCCTTTACGATGTTTACCTTTACAATTTTAGGTGAAGGCCTGCGAAGATATTTTGATAAAAAGACTAGTTAAGTTTTTAATGGAATCATTTTCTATGGTAAAGTAGGGTATAGTAAAGGACGGACAACCCCATAATGGTAGTTGTCTATTGAAAGGAGCTATCAAATGACTACACAAAATAATGAATTACCGCCTAAAACATGTTCCATAGAAAGACTAGTTACAATGCCTGCAGATATCCAAAAGGTATTAGATGGTAAAAAAACAGCAACTCGACGAAATGGAAGATACGCAGATGTCGGTGAGATTATGACGCTGGAAGGACAACAATTTAAAGTAGACCGTGTATACGAGCAATCTCTCGGTGAATTAACAGACGATGATGCAAAACAAGAAGGTTTTGCTACAGTAGATGAATACAAAGAATCGATCTTATCTTATCACCCTGGCATGCCTTGGCTTCCTCATATGAAAGTTTGGGTCCATGAATTCAGTAAGATAGGCGAATAATACTTGCTTCACTTAATAGAAAACCCCTTGTCTTAAATCGTGACAGGGGGTTGTTTTATTACGATCTATTTAGACCTTGTTTTGCCCACAAGTGCTTGTTCATTTACGTGATACTCTTCAGGTGATACCGTCTTTATTTTCGTAATGAAATAATAGTATTTATAGATGACAATCACAAGTAACATGACTTTGATGGGAATACCGTCTAAAATAAAGAAAGGAATTGCAATCATCGCATCCGCTGTTAGTAAGATTGTTAGCTTCTGCTTCAATGTCATTTCCCGTCTTTTCACAAAGCCTTCTAGGTGTTTTTTATATAATTTTGTCCCTTTAAACCAGTGATCAAAACGTTCCGATCCTTTTACGAAAAAGAACGAAGCAAGCAATAATAGGGGCGTGGTTGGTATGATTGGTAGAACAATTCCTACTACTCCAAGTCCTAAGAAAATAAAACCCAAGACAATAAATAAGAATTTCGTGATACTTTTCACAAAATTGCCCCCTTTCCAGATGTATGAGAACCTTTTCCATTATATCATTTATTTTAAACTAGAAAAATGTTGTCACAAAATAGTAAGATAATAGGGACGGAAATGTGAGTTTTATCACACTTACCATTTCCGTGTTCGTGTTATCCTTCTTAATAGGATATGTCTTGAATGGAGGTTTCCGAGCAAGTGGATATAGTATATAAGATACTTGTTTTCATACATATTTTTTCAGCCATTCTTGGGATGGGGCCAGGCTTTATTTTAACTACAGTTGTGAAGTCGGGGAATACGATGACAGAGCTTAGACATTCCTATGCAATAAGGCATAGACTTCATATATTTGTCATGATTGGTGGCATTCTTTTACTCGTAACTGGACTATTAATGGGTGCTATAAACCCGTATTTATTTAAGATGGGTTGGTATGTGACAAGTCTGCTCCTATTTTTACTTGCATTAGCAATGGGACCATTTGCTCTAACACCTAGATCAAAGCCTGTAAAAGAATTATTGGCATCCCACCAGGGTGAAGATATACCAGCGGAATACTACCCATTGGCTAAGGCCCTTTTTCGTGTAGAACATATTGAAAACACAATCTTCTTGATTGTTATTACATTAATGATTTTAAAACCTTTTTAACTTAATTGGATAAGACCAGACTTTACAATACCTACCCTTGAATGGTGTCGGTATTTTTTTGTGCAGCCTGTTTCTTGATAAATGAAAGCCGACTCCCAATCAAACTCCTACCAATTAGGACGATTCCAATACATAGAGCAGCAATCATCCAAAATCGCATACCAAAACCAACTAATTGATAGGCACCTTCATAATAATTTACATTAGGGGTATTTATGTTAGAAGAAATAATAGCCGCTGTAATGTGCTTTGTTGCATACAAGAATGCTGCTACACCAACAAAAAAGCAGCCAACAAATGCTTGAATCTGTTTCATTATAATCCCTCTTCTCTTGATACACTTTTCGTTAATCGTACCATGATTTTAGATGGTGATATATATTACTTTGTTCCTATATACTGTTAATTTTCACAGAAAAAAAGCCGCAAAAAGAGTAGTAACCTTTTGCGGCTTTCAGATAATGTTATGCTTCCACTAGTTCTTTTTGAAGCATTGTTCCATGTTTTGCAAAATTTGTGTGCCATGAAAAGGCCTTTTCTAAAACATGTGGTGTTTGGCCACCTCTTGTTAGTGCTTCCTGATAGTAGTCACGAAGCTGTCCCTTGTACATTGGGTGCACACAATTCTCGATAATAAGCTCTACACGTTCCCTTGGAGCAAGTCCTCTTATATCCGCATATCCTTGTTCAGTCACGATAACATCCACATCATGTTCCGTATGGTCAACATGGGAAACAAATGGAACAATACTTGATATGTTTCCACCTTTAGCAATCGATTTTGTTACAAAAATCGCTAGACGTGCATTTCTCGCAAAGTCCCCAGAGCCACCAATACCATTCATCATCTTTGTACCAAGCACATGAGTAGAATTTACGTTTCCGTAAATATCTAGCTCAAGAGCTGTATTAATAGAAATGAGTCCTAAACGCCGAATGATTTCTGGATGATTTGAAATTTCCTGTGGTCTCATAAGTAAACGATCTCGATACTCGTCAAAATTAGAAAATACCTTTTTCATTTTTTCTTCGGATAAGGTAATCGAACAACAGGAAGCAAAGTTCACCTTCCCTGCATCCATTAGATCAAACACAGCATCCTGTAATACCTCAGAATAAACCTCTAAGTCTGTAAACTCTGAGTCAAGCATTCCATGAAGAACTGCATTTGCTACTGATCCAATACCGGATTGAAGTGGTGCAAGCTTTTCTGTTAAGCGACCTGCTTCAATTTCTGTCCGTAAAAAGCTTAGTAGGTGTTGTGCCATAACTTGTGTTTCCTCGTCTGGTGGTACAATGGTGGATGGAGAATCTGTTTGGTTTGTGTACACGACTCCCTTGATTTTTTCAATATCCACCTTAATTCCAGGTGAACCAATTCTATCATGTGGTTTTGTTAAAGGAATCGGCTCCCTTTCCCCTTGCTTACCAGGTGCATACAGATCATGTATTCCCTCCAGCTCGGTTGTTTGCGCTAAGTTAATTTCAACAATAATTGTTTTTGCGTGCTGTGCAAATGTTAATGAATTCCCTATAGATGTAGTCGGTATAATGACGCCATCCTCATTTATTGCAATCGCTTCCAAAATAGCGACATCTATATCCATTACATTTCCCCGAATTAACTCTGAAGTATGTGATAAGTGTTGATCAACAAACAAGAAGTCCCCTTGGTTAATGCCTTTTCTCATTGTTGGATCAGCTTGAAACGGTAAGCGCTTACCTAAAATTCCTGCTTCAGCAAATAATTTATCTACATCAGACCCCAATGAAGCACCTGTATACACGTTCACCTTTAGTGGTTCCTTTTCTGCACGTTTGACAAGCGCAAATGGTACCGCTTTCACATCACCTGCACGAGTAAACCCACTTAACCCTAGCGTCATGCCGTCTTGAATCCATTCTGCCGCTTCTTCTGGTGTCACAACACGATTATGAAGACGGGTATCCTTAATACGTTCAAGTTTGTTATCCATATCTCTCATCCCTCTCACGATATATTGAATAGTAAGATAATTTTACCTATTTTCCTAGCATGGAAAGGGAATTTTGGAGCAAAGAACAAAGAATTTAGACAAAAAAGAAAAAAAAGCCTCCAAAGCAGAAGATTTATCCTACTTTAGAGGATTTCAAAAACCCAGTAATTTCCGAAAATAGCTCGAATAGTTTTGGCTTACAGGAACCCGAGTCCCATTGTCCATCTCTAATAAAAAAGTAGAATGGGTATCAGGATGTATCTCTTTAATATGATTCACATTTACGATAAATGATCGATGGCACCGTATGAAAAAGTCTTTTGGCAATGTATATTCGAATTGCTGTAACGAGTATTTATGTGTTCCTGAGAATCCGCTTGTATACACATTAGTTTTTTTATCTTTAGCTTCGACACAAATGACCTCCGAAAAAGGAATTGGTACCCATCCATCAGGAGATTTTACAGTTACAACAGTTTTCCCATCTGTTAAGGCAGGATAAATGGCTGTCACACATCCTTCTAGTTCTTCATTATGAAAAAAAGGTACAGCCATTCCATGATAAGGAACTCCAAACACATCCCGATTGATAAATTCTGAGGTTTTCTGTCTTGTATGAAGAGCCTTGTATGCAATGGTTCCTTCTTTCACTTCATTACCTGGTTTAATCTTCAAGTCAATGCGTTTACTCGGTCGGTAATAAACATACTCCTTCGTATTTGAAACAGCAATTGAGATTTCATCAGAGAATAATTCTCCTATTACATCTAAGAGTGAGCTAATTGTTATATCTTTCACCTTGCAACATCCTTTGTTGTAAAAAATCTAGTATTCTACTTTATTTTACAAGTTATCCAAGGAGAAAACACCTCTTTACAAAAAACAAATGCGAAAGTGTTTAAAATGGAAATTAGTTGTGTATGAAGTATAATGAAAGAAAGATCATTACTAGGAGGAATATCATGTACCGTACAATTGAAGAATTTGTTCAAGACTGGCATTATGAGGGAAGTGCCACTCAAAAAATACTAGATGCGTTAACCGATGAGTCATTAGCACAAGCAGTGGCCCCTGGTCATCGTACATTAGGAGAATTAGCCTGGCATGTCGCTACTTCCCTTCATCAAATAATTTCACTAACTGGTCTTCAATTTGAAGGTTCTACTGGAGAGACAGTGCCCGCTACCGCAAAGGAAATTGCTGAGAGTTATCGTAAAACAAATGAAAATTTGATTTCTGCTATTAAAGACCAATGGAAAGATGAAACATTACATGAAGTCAAAGATATCTTTGGTCAACAAATGCCAATTGGTGCAACACTCAAAATGGTCAATACCCATCAAATACACCACCGTGGTCAAATGACAATTTTGATGCGCCAAGCTAATCTAAAGGTACCAGGTATATATGGCCCTTCTAAGGAAGAATGGGGCGCGTAAGTAGTTTAGTAAGGAGTCAGTCAATGGCTCCTTTTCTTTTTTCAAAATATCGGTTCTAGTTTACATAATACTTTTCAATCATACGTTTGTTTATACATATAACCCTTGACACATAAGGCTTTCTAAAATCATACAAGCGTTTGTTTGAATTCTTGCTTACAAAACATGTAGTGTTACAAAATTAAACAAATGCTAACTTATCTCGGCCAATTTTGGCATAAAAAAGAGAAATAAGCCTCTTTACCCTGAGAGACTTATTTAAAAAAGGAGTTACCCCTCTTTCGCCTGGCCTGCCGTTATTATTTTTTCTTTTCTAGTAAACATCCATTTCAAGAAGCTTGGTACAAAGAGTATGATAAATAGGAGACGAATAAGCTGCAAAGCACTTACTATCGCTGGGTCAGCACCAATTGCAGAGGCTGTTAGTACCATCTCAACCAATCCACCAGGTGATAAACTTAGCATGGCGGTCGCCAAATTCAAATCAGATAGCAACGAAAAAACATATCCAAAACCGAAGGAAATGGCTATCAGTAAAATGCTTAGTACAAAATAAACTCCGCAATACTTTCCACCAATTTTTAAGTCTCTTATGTTAATATTATTTCCCATTCTCATACCAACAGTGATTTGCGCTAGTAGTAGAAACCAAGGTTGAATACTGGGTAATTCTGCTCCTAGTATACCTAACAGTGCTGTAACAGCAAGTGGGCCGATTACATATGCAGCTGGAACCTTATTCCTCAGTAGCCAACCAGCCAAAATAGCTAACCCGAACCACATATATGCATAGTATGGTACATTCGCCACTCGATTTGTTAGTTCATATGGTTTTACGTCACCTACTAAAAATAAGTGTGTTACAATAAACGGCACCAAAAATACAACAGTTAACAAACGAACAGTTTGAAAAATAGTTACCATAGCAGAATTTGCACGTAGGGACTGACTTGCTGCCACCATTTCAGATAACCCGCCAGGAATTGAGCCAAATACACTTGTCATAGGATCAACTTTGATAAATCGTGTCACAAAGATACTATTGATCACACTAACCGCTAGTAACAAAATGGTCGTGATTAAAAACGGGATGATATATGGATACACTGTGATAAACGTTTCTTTTGTAAACGATGATCCAAAGTAGATTCCTAGTGTGATAAGTCCCCCGTTATACAAAGGAGGTGCTACAACCATTTTTCGGTTTGTAAGGGCCTTGTACAAAATGATGGATGTCATCGGCCCTAATATCCAAGGTATTGGAAAATGACCAAAATAAAACAATACTCCTCCTATACCTGCCACCGCATAGGTTTCAAAAATTTTTATAATCTGTGTAATTCCCATTTCTTATGTACAACCCTTCATTGTATTTACTCCTCTTTCTGTATATGCAGGAAAAGATCCCTCTTTGCAGAATATATTCTTAAAAAGGAGGGTTACTACATGGAAAAAGTATTTAATTTCTCTCATACCATCCGTGTTAGATATTCGGAAATTGATGGACAGAAAATTGTATTTAATGCTCATTATTTGACGTACTTAGATATCGCATTTACAGAGTATATGCGTGAAATCCTTGGACCTGATTGGCTAAAGAATCAGCATTCATCTAATTTTGAGCCAGTACTTGTTAAAAGCACAGTGCAATATATAAAACCAGCCATGTTGGATGACTTAGTTACAGTATATGTTCGAGTCCACACAGTAGGTAATTCTAGTCTTTCTCTTGAAAGCCTCATCAAGCGTAACGGTGATGTCCTACTTGAAGCTGAAACGATTCAAGTTAACTACAATAATGTTTCAAAGTCTTCTGCACCCATACCTGAAGAAATAAAACGTAGAATTAGAGAGTTTGAGAACTTGTAAAAAGAAGATTACCACGGCGCTAGTTTACATAATAATTTTCAATCAAACGTTTGTTTAGCGCCTTTACTTTACTCTCCCAAGGGGTGCAAAAATTAACCAAACGTTTGTTTAATGTAATGTGTAATTCGAATTGTCTTTTCCTATACCAATCTATAAAGATAGTATTCATTCGTTGGCACACCCTCAATCACCAAAGAGTGCACTTTCTCTCCCTCGATTACAAACCCCATTTTCCTATATAGATTGAAGGCTTTCAAATTACTTTTTATAACTGTTAGTTCAAGCCTTGAAATTCTTGTTTTCTTCGCCCATATAAATAATTGCTCAAACAGCTTTGTCGCAATTCCTTTTCCCTGATAACCAGCATGTACACCTAATACAAGGTATGCCGAGTGGCGATTTCGTTTCGCCCCGCCCCCGAACGCACACATATAACCCACAAGCTGTCCGTCAAATTCAGCTACCAATATTGTAGAATTTTCTTCACTTAACACTCTTTCAATCATTTTTTTCTGCTGTTCAGTTGTTGTTTTTCGTTCTCCTGGCTCATAAAGCATAACATTTGATTCATCCACAGTTTTGCATAAATCAAGAAACTCCTCAACATCACTTACTTTGATTTCTCTTATATTCACGATGTTTCCTCCAATGCTACTTTAGTAGGAGCTTGCCTACTATTTAATCAATCTATTAAAACGTTATTTCGACACGAAAATGCGAGACTCCTTTATTTCGTAACCTTGATTTACTTCAGTTTTGAAAGATTACAATTATGACAAAATGTAACAATTTCGCGACAAATGAGGAATTTGATAGAAATATATGATAATATGATAGAATAAAAGACGAGTGTTTATAATGAAGAATCTAGTAAGAAAGTAGGAATAATATTGAAGAAGACTCTTGTAACCTTAAGTGCTACTTTAATGATAAGTGCCTTTTCACCATATGTAATAACAACTAAAGCTGAAACTTCTATTAGTTCACTAAAAAGCGAGCTTCAAGAAACTCAAAATAAACTTCAACAATTAAATGAACAGATTACAAAGGCTGATAAGGCGATTGAAGATAATCGAAAAATGATTTCTCAAACTGAAGAAGAAATTAAACAGACTGAAGAATTGATTCAAAGCCTTCAAGCTGAGATCGACCATGTTGAAAAGCAAATAGAAGCTCGAAACGATATACTAAAAGAACGTGCTCGTATGATGCAAGAATCCGGCGGAACTATCAGTTATTTGGACGTTATTTTTGGTGCATCAAACTTTACTGACCTTATTAATCGCGTGAGTGCAGTAACTACGATTATCAAAGCTGACCAAGATATAATTGATGCGCAGGCAAAAGATATTAAACAAGTAAAAGAAAAACAAGATACCCTTCAAGAAACACTTACTTCTTTAGAAGAGAAAAAGGGCGAATTAGTGTTAATGCAGGGTCAAATAGAGGAACAAAAAGCACATAATGATGCGTTAAAGGCAGCCTTGGAGCAAAAAGAGAAAGATACAAAAGCGAATATTGACGAAATTCTTGCTAGCTTGGAGCCTCCTGCACCAACTGTAGCTGCTGCTTCTACTCCTGCTTCTTCATCAACTAATTCTGTTGCTGCTGCTTCAATCCCGACATCCACACCAAAGGTGAGTGGATCAATCAGCACGGTTATTAATGCAGGTTATAAGTATATTGGAAACTCTGTGTACGTATTTGGTGGCGGAAGAAGTGCATCTGACATTGCAAACGGACGATTCGACTGCTCAGGCTTTGTTTCTTGGGCATTTTCACAAGCTGGGGTAAGTGTTGGTTCTAGCACAAGTGCTCTGAGAACTCAAGGAACAGCTGTTTCAGTTAATGACATGAAACCTGGTGACTTAGTATTCTTTAATACCTATAAGACAGATGGCCATGTTGGGATTTATATTGGTGGCGGTAAATTTATTGGATCTCAATCATCTACAGGCGTTGGCATTGCTACAATGACTACTGGCTATTGGAAAAATCATTTCAGCGGTCATGTAAGACGTATTATGTAACGGACAAGCCTATACAGAAAGCATCTTCATTTGAAGATGCTTTTTTTGTTGAATATTTTTTATCTCCTTCCCCTGATAACTCGCAAAATAGTTTCATTTAATTTATTATAGAAAAGGAAGCTAATCAAATGCGCCTTGGTGTTTTGTGCATAGATTTTAGGCCAATAGGAAGTGAATCACAAAGACATTCCCGTAAGACATGGCGTTTTTATTTGTTCATCTTATTTAGAATTTACTGGTAGTTAACCTAACAGAGGGCTTAGTACCAGTTAATGCAGGTAAGTCTTCCTTATAAAATCTGTGGCATCCGCTGGAGACTTAACTTTATTCAGTCAGGTTAGAACCCCGACTGAATTATATATTACATTTGCATTTTTCCCCGCTTTTATAAGTAGGGGACTTCTGCTGAATAAAGTTAACTGGAGTGACATAATTTTGGAGACAAAGAAAGCATTACCTATTTTATTTGCAGTTATGTTTTTGGTTTACATTGGATTTGGGATCATTATTCCCGTTATTCCCTTCTATGCAGAGGAGCTTGGTGCTTCACCAACTGAATTAGGACTACTGATGGCGGTTTATTCCTTAATGCAATTCTTGTTTGCACCGATGTGGGGAAGAATCTCCGATCGAATCGGACGCAAGCCAGTTATGATGATCGGTATTTTCGGCCTTGCTGTTTCTTTCTTTTTAATGGCCTTATCTACAGAGTTATGGATGCTTTTCGCAGCTAGGATTATCGGAGGATTTCTTTCTGCCGCAAATATGCCTACTGTTATGGCCTATGCAGCCGATATTACCTCTGAAGAAGACCGTGGAAAAGGTATGGGTGTCATTGGTGCATCAATTGGTCTTGGATTCGTTTTTGGGCCAGCGATTGGTGGTATTTTTTCAAAATCAAGCTTACATATGCCATTCTATATTGCAGGGATATCTTCCTTGATTACCTTTTTCCTCGTACTGATTGTATTGAAGGAATCATTACCAAAAGAGAATAGACAATCACAACAAACAAGAGGTAGAAAAGGACTATTAAAAGCGCTGAACGGACAAGAATCAGTATTATTTTTTCTTTCTTTATTTGTTACATTATCTTTATCAGGTCTTGAGGCTACCTTTGCATACTTTGCTGCGGAGAAAGCTGGATTAGGAACAACAGAACTCGGTTATATCTTCATGATTATGGGACTTGCAGGAGCTATTGTTCAAGGTGGATTAGTAGGAAGGCTAACAAAGCGCTTTGGCGAAGGCTTCGTCATTCAAATTGGGTTATTTATTTCTGCCTTAGGGTTCCTTCTTATTTTATATACCGAAAGCTTCCTTACAGCAGCGATTTATTTAACGGTATTTGGAGTAGGGAATGGTGTCATCCGTCCGGGTGTTTCCGCTTTACTAACAAAGAAGTCTAAATCTGGACATGGAAGTGTAACAGGTTTATTATCATCCTTCGATTCACTTGGTAGAATTCTTGGACCTATTTTAGGTGGCTGGCTCTATACAATCGCCATGGGATTACCTTATATTTCAGGTATATTCCTTTCAGCCGTTGCCTTTATTCTCTTCCGAATGTATGCAGCTTCACAGGGAAAACAGAAAGAGGTAAATCATTAAAATAAGACAGATAAAGGGTAGCATGATTGCTATCCTTTTTTATTTCCACACTGCAGCATACTTCTTCTTGTACTTGGGATCTTCTTCTTTTTCAATAAGTTCAAGAGCAAGCTCCTTGATTTCTACTATATGTAGATGGTCATATAAATATCTTAACCCTTGAATGAGATCGAAACGAATTAGGGTGTGATTTTTTTCAGAGGTACATGCTACGAAACGGTCTTTAACATAGGTAAGAAGCATATCTCTTTGTTCTTCGCCTGCAAGTCCTACCTTCCAAATGGATTGTAAAGTATGTCTTGCTGTCACAAACTTCTTATCAAAGGTTACCTCCCAAATAGCTCGGAAATCGTGAAGCATTCTCTTCTCCGGATCACTTTTGGCTAACCCACATAAAAATTGTGCAGCTCTCGATCTTCGATGGTTGTCTTTATTTGAAAGATCTTCTTTAAGTTGATTCCACACCTCATATGCCCAATCAACCTCGTTGTTAGTTGCTTCGATGATATTTGTAAAGGCTTGATATTGCGCATCTTTATCCGGCGAGTTAAGATTTTCAAATCTTTCCTTGTCTGTTGATCCACTTCTGTTGCTCCTTTTAAAGTTCAAACAAACGTTTGAATAGTAGTGCTAGCCCGCTTATCCACTATGCTTATAAATTCTAATCAAACGTTTGTTTAACACTATTTCTTTTTCTTCATCTTATCATACTAAACAAAACAAACCACCCATAACCATGAGTGGCTTACTGATCTTATATTCTTTCTAATTCCTCGCCAAGAAACTTTGCAAGCTCTAGCATACCGAATTTCTGTGCTTTTGCTTCAGCATCTGAATTATAGTTTGTGTTGGTATTCACATCATAGGTGAAAATCTCACCCTTGGCATTTTTTACAAATTCAATACCCGCTACATCAATTTTACTTGCCTTTAGAAAAGCTTCATAACGTTCTATCAGATCTGCGCTTACCTCTTCAACAATTTCAAACTTAGGTCGTACTTCCACTTCTTCATCACCCACTGGGCAAAATAGATCCCCAATTTGACAAGCATCTGCCGGGCAAAGCTCAAAACCTTCCGATGTATCGACCCTAACCGTATACACAAACTTCCCTCCAACAAACTCCGCTCTCGTGATATAGGAATCTGGTGATTGGATGTACTCTTGTATTAACGTAATTCCATCAACTGGCTCTTCGAATGCTGAACTATTCACATATGCTTCCAATGACTCTACTGTTTGGAATAATTGTACCCCAAGTCCCTTACCTGCACGATTGTGTTTTGTAATAAATGGAGCTGTTCCTAGTTTTTTCGCAGCCTCAATGATCTGCATACGCCCCACTGCTCCAATTGTTTTCGGAGTTCGAATTCCATTTGCTTCAAGTGCTGTATATTGCTTGATTTTGCTAAGCTCAAGTCGTAAAGCATTACTTCCATTAAAAACAGTACGATTATGGAATTCTAGCCAATCAAGAATTCCGCCAGTCAACTCAGGTGCAAATCGATGATCTCTAGTATGAGAAGATGCACTCATGCGGTTATAAAACACCCCCTCAGGTGGGGTTGAAGTTAAATCAACAATTCCTTGATCAAGATGCCACGCTTCATACGGTAAGTGTAATTCATCTAATCGTTTTGTTAAATGTAACGTCCAATCATCATTTTCATGGATTATATATATTTTTTTAGACATATAAACGTCTCCTTCATACTCATAATTAAAATATGGTACTATGCAACTCGTAATCTAGTTCATTGAAAGTGTTCATTTTTACCTACAATAAATCCGACTAAACACATTGTCTTTATACTATTTACACTTGTTTATGTCAAGTAAAAAGAATACAGGACAGGTCCCCTGTCCCACAAATTGTGGTGGGTCGCGGAACCTGTCCCCTTGTCCCTATTTTACTCTTCTTGCTGCTTGCTGGATTGGATCCCATACTCCGTTATATGGCGGTGCGTAGGCTAAGTCTAGGTCTACTAGTTCGTCTACTGTCATGGAGTGATATAGTGCGGTTGCTAGTACATCGATTCGTTTATCTACACCGCTTTCTCCAATGATTTGGCCTCCAAGTAGCTTATGTGTTTCTTTATGGTATACCAATTTTACTGTCATCTTGGTTGCCCCTGGATAATACCCAGCAATATCCCTCGCTTGGATTGTTACGGAGCCTGTCGGAATATGCAAGCCTTTTGCCTCTTTTTCTGTAATTCCGGTTCTTCCTAGTGTTAGGTCAAAAAATTTAATGACGGAAGTACCAAGAACACCTTTAAACGTTTTATGCATATTGACCATATTTAACCCTGCAATCTGCCCTTGTTTATTGGCGTGCGTACCGAGAGGGATATAATCGTCTCTTTCCTTAATGCGATGGTATTGGGTTGCACAATCTCCTGCTGCAAAAATATCCTCCACGCTTGTTTGCATATAGGCATTTACTTGAATTGCCCCCTTCACACTTCTGACAATTCCCGCACCCTCAGTAAACGCTGTATTCGGTTTAACTCCAACAGCAACTAAAACTAAATCCGTCTTGATTTCCCCCTTATCTGTTTTCACATATTCCACATGGCTGTTTCCAATAAAGCCTTCAACAGATTCTTTGAGCCTTAGCTTTATATTTTGCTTACTCGCTTCGTTATGGATAAGTTCCGAAAGATCACTATCAAAAATCCCTGCAAGCTTTTCATTTCTTTCAATGATAGTTACCGTTTTACCAATTTCCGCAAAACTTTCCGCCATCTCTAATCCTATATAACCACCACCGATAATGGTAACTTCCTTTACATCACGGAACCCCTTGTAAAGGTAATCTAAGATTTCTTCTGTATCTGGAATAGTCTTTAAAGTAAAAATCCCTTGAAGTGAACTCCCGTCCCAATTTGGGACTACCGGACTTGCTCCTGTTGCAATCAACAACCGGTCATATGCAAGTTCAAAGGTCTCCCCGGAAGTATGGTTAATTCCTTGAACTAATTTTGACTTTGCATCAATGTTTCTAACTTCATGATACACTCTTGCATCAATTCCGTACTTCTCCTGAAATTCAGCTTGTGTTCTAGCTATAACCTTAGATGTATTCTCGATTTTGCCACCTATTACATAAGGCAATCCGCACTGACCATAAGAATAAATTCCTCCTTTTTCAAGAACAGTAATGGAATGCCCCGTGCTATTTCGCACTATCTGCATTGCAGCACTCATACCCGCTGCATCTCCGCCAATAATAATAAATTTCATCCATAATCCCTCCATTCCGTTATTTTCCTTTATTTTATTACTTTTAAACCTTTGGATTTATAATTTCTTTACAAGCCTTCAAACCACAATTTTCCTATTTAGTATGTTACAATTTATTATTATAACGCTTTCATCAAGGGGGAATGGAATTGAATAAAACAAAACAAGTTGTCCAACAATCTTTAGATGCATTAATGAAAGATCATACCTTTATACCTGAATTAACAGGTATGACTCGTGAGCAAGCCTTTTCTTCGTTAGCCTCCATACTTTCTACTCCAAACCATGTACATAAATCCTTTTTGCGAATTCCTTTAGAAAATGGGCAGGTGGTGCGAATTCCCGCCTACCGTGTACAACACAATAATGCACTAGGACCATATAAAGGTGGTATTCGGTTTCATGAAACCGTTAATGAAGATGAGGTTATTAATCTAGCATCACTAATGACGTTGAAAAACGCTCTTCATGATGTTCCGTTTGGTGGAGGTAAAGGGGGACTTGTCGTCAATCCTCGAACCTTATCTGAAAAAGAGCTACACCTCATTTGTAAAAAATATGTCCGTTATTTTAGTGATAGCTTAGGGCCTGATAAGGATATACCTGCTCCAGATGTCGGATCAGGAGAACGCGAGATGGACTGGATGATGGCTGAATATAAAAGCATCCGACCAGGTACTCCCTATAGGGGTAGTTTCACCGGAAAAAGAGTAGTGAATGGTGGCTCTCTAGGAAGACGCGAAGCAACAGGGAAAGGTGTATATTTCACATTCCGATATATGTTTCATGACTTCCTTACAAACCAAAAAAGTTTACTGACAAAAACAGATAATGTATATGCCAAAACTGTGGCGGACCTTGAAAACAAGACGATGAAGCTAGCTGTACAGGGTTTCGGAAATGTTGGTTCAGTCGCCGCTTTAGAGGCATACCATTGTTCACACTTGCAAAACAAAGTGGTGGCAGTCAGTGACCGAAATGTAACGTTGTATAATGAAGATGGATTAAACATTCCATCTCTCATCAAGTACACTGGGGGTAACAGAGGGGATCTCCCAGTATCATCTGAAGAACTAGAAGGAGCTGGAGTTAAAGCAGAAATTCTAGACCGAGAAGCCATCCTATATCTTGATGTCGATACTTTGATTCTCGCTGCACTGGAGGACCAAGTACACAAGGTTAATATGGATAAAATAAAAGCTACCATTATTGTAGAAGGTGCAAACGCACCAGTAACAAAGGATGCTGATGAGTACTTAAGTAAGAAAGGTGTCATTGTCATACCTGATATTCTCGCGAATGCAGGTGGAGTGATTGTATCTTACTTAGAATGGTTACAAGGACGAGAAACTCAGTTTTATAGCGAGGAAGAGGTATTTACTCAATTATTTGAGAAAATGAAGGGAACACTAGACTCGATTCTACCGGTATTCTTTAGTGACTCCTTCACATTACGTCAGAACTGTTATATTCACTCCGTAATGAGATTATCAACGGTACTCTTCAGACAAGGAAAATTATATTAACTAAAAGTGCAAGGCTCGCAACCTTAGGTCCTCAGGACGGTGTCGCCTGGTTCTAGACACCAAAAACCATGTTCAAAATCTTATACTTGCTTATTTAGTAAAAAAAACGGCATCCAAAACTTGGTTTGGTTGCCGTTTTTATATGGGACAATCATTTAGTTATATGGGACATAGTCTGAAATATATGGGACACCCACCAAGTTATATAGGACATAACCCTAATTTTTTGGGACATTCACTGGCAAATATGGGACATAACGCAGAATAATAGTTAAAATGCGCCAGATCCTCCTCCGCCACCACCAGTTCCTCCCCCACTACTACTACTACTACTACTACTGCTACTACTACTTCCAATGGAACTATCTGCCGTTTCAAAAATAGTGGTAGCATTCGGTCCAACATGTCCAAAGGAGTAAATGGAATATGGATAAAACCCATTATTAGAATGGTAAGGTGACGAAAATGCCTCAATTAGTCTCTTATTCTGCTTTATCATTTTTTTATCTCCAAGACCTAGGCCGTAGATATATGCTCTCATCTGGTCATCTTCTGGCCATTTTTTCCACTCTTCAGGTGATAGTGATTGATAGCTTTCTTTAAATTGCTTCCATTCTAGGTGTATACGTAGTCCCTCTAGGTTTTTAGGTCGATATGTGAACACGTAAACAAGTATTCCTATAAACAAAAATAATGCTAGAAGAAACCATCCTAATAAATCATAAATAGGAAACAGGAATAAAAAGGGTACCAACACGATACTTGATAAACCAAGGAATAATTTCAATTTAGATTTATCCTCATAAAGAGTACGATCCTTTACCTCTTTTCGAACAGCCTCTCCCCATTTCATTAGAAAACTAGAATATTTATCATAGTTATTCTTGTTGTCGGAAAATGCAGCGAGATCTGAAAAACTAAATTCCCCATTTCGACCGATTTTCTTAAATAACCATTCTATTAAAATACTCTCATGCGGCAAGGCTCCTGTCTCATTCACGAGCTGAAACTTTTCATCGGAGACTTGCCTAACCAGTCTTTTTCTCACTAAGTCTAGTAAGGCAGCAGCCTTTGCCTGTGTTGGCAGGTAGTTATGATTCGTAAAAGAGATTGTTGCAGGTAAGCTTAGATCCTGTTTTGGCAGAGAACCCGCATTGGTCATTTCTCTTCCTAAAGCTGCAAGCTTTGCCCTAGCTTCCCTCCAGTTCCGTATGATAAAAAATAGAAACATAACTATAAAAGCAGGAATTAATATCTGAGCTACAATTGAAAGTGTTTCTTTTGCATCTGCTCTTTCCTGTGCTTTGGCAAGCAACTCGTTTTTATCATTCACTATTTCCTCTTTCATAGGCAGATCTGCGGTGACATATGTTGCTGCCGGGAAGATAGTTTTATCATAAGCAACACGAATATCACCATTCGTTTCACTCGGTACCTCCCCTAGACGGAACATAACGACCCCATCTGACTGAACAGCTTCCGATTGGAATGCCTCATCATAACCGAACGCAATCACATCACTTGTTGATTGTGGCGGATATACATTGATTGTTAGATTTTCATAGGTTGATTCATTTCTATCATCAAAAAATGGCCAATAAAATTGGGCAACATCTTGAAAAACTTCAACACCCTTTTCAATTGTATAAGAGAGTGCGACCGTAATCGTCTCATCCTTACCCTTTCGATAAACTTTATAAAGATCCTCATCTTTTTCCACTTTTAACGTGGCATTATTTTCAGTTGCGGAAAAGCCCTTAATTTCACTTCCGTCTTTCGGATCAATGGCCCGAGTAATACCATTAAACTCCCCATCAAATTCATATACATGGGTCTCAATTACCTTTACGGTTCCATCCTCGTTTAGATGCGCATCTATTTTTAGATCATTAATCCAAAAATCTACCGCAAATCCTTGTATTGGATAAAACACGAATAACGCTAGAAAAAAAAGAATAACTCCCACAATTTTTGCTCTCATGCCGTTCCCTCCTCCGTACTTTTATATACGATTAAGAACACTATTAGGTTTCAAACATGCACTCACTTATTATCAAATGCACCTTGGTATAGTTGCGCCCGATTTTTTAGGTTAACACGAGGTGGTTCATAAAGACGTTGGCACAGGATGTCGCGTTTCTGCTTAATAACGGTAAAAAGTGTTATACTATTCTGTAAAAACACTAAGGAGTCTTATAATGTCTGATATAAAAATTGTATTCCTAGATATTGATGGCACGATCTTACGTCCAGATGACACGATTGAACCTTCTACCAAGGAAGCCGTTACCCAGCTTATGCAAAAAGGAATAGAGGTTTTTCTTGCAACAGGAAGACCACTTCACGAAATTACCGAGATCGGTGACGAACTCTCCATATCATCTTATATTGCATATAATGGCGCATTTGCAATCCGTCGTGGAGACACACTTTTTAACGAACCATTAAGTCCTCGATTAGTTGAGAATCTACTACAAACAACAAATGAGCACAATTTTGATGTCGTTCTATATTCACAGAATAAAAATGTTTTTACAAACATGGAACCTCAAATTGTGAAACAGTTCATTAAGACCTTTCATTTGAGAAAGAACTCCTTGTATAGTGCAGATAAAAAAGAAGAGTTCTTAGGTGCAACAATTATAACAACTGAGGAACAGGCCGAAGAAAAATATCGCCACCTCAAAGACATTCATTTATCCTCTGTTAATGTTGAGGGAATGAAAACATGCCGAGATGTCATACGTAACACAGTGAATAAAGGAGTTGCAGTTAAAGCCGTGTTAGCGGCACTTCAATTAACACCTGAACAGGCTGTGGCATTCGGGGACGGAATGAATGATAAAGAAATGCTTTCAACTGTAGGTACAGGATTTGCAATGGGGAATGCTCATCCTGATTTGATTTCCTTTGCAAAATACAAAACAACCGACGTCGAGAATTCTGGGGTTTACAAAGGATTAGTATCACTTGGATTGATTAAATAGATGATGCGTGAAAGACTAGGATTAAATAAGCCTAGTTCTTTTTTTATAAACGTCACATAGGAACGTTTGGTTATAAACAAACATTCCGACCTAACATTTGACAATAAACCAACATCATTATATTATGTTTAATGAATAATAAACATTTTGAAAGTGTGTTTGTTCTACCTTAAACTCTGATTGGATGTGTTTGAACAGTGGATATTTCTGAAAATTTTTGGAATGCCTCATTAGAGGAACTTAAACAGGGGTATATTCAAGAGCCAGATTCATACATTTGTCTTCTATGTGGAGAGAAAATTGAAAAAGGTGTCATTTATCCTCATGAAGGTGTTTTTTATGAGGCAAAAAGATATATGCGAATTCATATCGAGACTACTCATCAATCAGTATTTGATTATTTAATTGGTCTGGATAAGAAGTTGACTGGGCTAACTGATCATCAAAATCATCTTCTCCGTCTTTTTTATCAAGGTAAAAGTGATAAAGAAGTTCAAAGTGAGATGGGGATTGGCAGTACTTCTACAATTAGACATCATCGTTTTGTGTTAAAAGAGAAAGAACGTCAAGCCAAGACTTTTTTAGCAATGATGGAACTGTTAAAAGAAAAAGACCAATATGCACCAGCTTTTGTTCCACCACATAAAACAGCAACAATGGTAGATGAACGATACGCTGTTACGGAAGAGGAACAACAAGATATTATTCATAAATTTTTACCTAATGGGATACATGGTCGCTTAACAAAATTCCCTCCGAAGGAAAAACAAAGATTGATTGTTCTGCGTGAAGTTACAAAATGCTTTGAAAGTAATAATACTTACACAGAAAAAGAAATCAACCAGATTTTAGAAAATATGTATGATGATTACGTATTGATTCGGAGATATTTGATTAGTTATGGCTTTTTGGAGAGGTTGCCTGATGGAAGTCAATATTGGCTAAAACAATAAGCAGAAAGTGAGTGTCTACAGTGAATCGAAAAAAAGAATTAAAGCAACAATACAAAGAAACTCCCATTGAAGCAGGTGTTTATCAAATAAAAAACAATAAAAATGGGAAGCTTTTCATCGGAAGTACCAGAAACCTTAAAACGTTAAACGGACTAAAATTCAGTTTAAATGCAGGCACAGCCTCACCGACAAACAAAAAACTCCAAGAAGAATGGAGTCAATATGGTGAAAGTGCATTCAGTATCGATATTGTAGAGACTCTTAAAAAGAAAGATGACCCCTATTTTAATGAAAAGGAAGCATTGTTAGAGCTAGAGAACAAATGGATTGAACAACTTCAACCATTTGAAGATCGAGGATACAACAGGAAGAAATAAAAATCACGATAAGCGTCAGAGAGAAGATTCATACAATACTCCCTATAAATTTTGGGACAGAGAACCTGTCCCTCTGACCCACTTATTCGTTATGTATTGCAATCTTCTCCGCTGTCTTTTCTGTTTCCCACCCTTTACATACGTCGACCCATTTTATTGCGTCTGAATAGAGGAATAGTTCATCACAGGTTAATTCTATGGCTGAGTTGATGCTTCCACATGCGGGAAACACAGTTGTAAAACGTTTCATTGACTCGTCCAGGTAGACATCAAGTTTGTTTGCTAGTCCGAACGGGCACACTCCACCGATAACATGCCCGGTTTGTTCTACTACTTCCTCTGCAGATAACATACGTGCCTTAAAACCAAAGGTATGTCGAAACTTTTTATTATCAATTTTTGCATCGCCTGCAGTAACTACTAAAATGGCAGTTTCTCCTTCTCCTCGGAATGACAGAGTCTTTGCGATTCTTTCTGGAGCAACACCAATTGTTTCTGCAGCTTGATCGACCGTCGCGCTTACCGTATCAAACTCCATTACATCCTTTTCACGGTTCCACTTTTTAAAATGTTCTTTTACACTTTCTAGTGACATTTTGTTCATCCTTTCTTCCTAATATATTATTTTAATTTATCACAAAACTTTATAAACTCATAAAAATACACCTTTCCGCTCCATCTAGATCAAAAAATAAAGACTTAGAGAATCCTAAGCCTTCGGTTAATATTCCGTTGTAATAATCGGTGTACCGATTGTGATATCAATTTTATTCTTTTCTACATCTGCTCGCAAACCAACCTGAAGATTAATCTTCTCTTGATTTGCTGTTAATAATTCTGATTCAAAAGCTTGTGAATATGCAGAAACAGAAACAAATCTCTTTTCAGAAAGCTTTTCTACAACTTCTCCGTTTGTAGCTGCTATAATGCTAGTCGCTACCTCTTCTAATTGATTGCTATTAAACTGACTTACACCGGAAACTGTATAAAACGTATCAGCGTCTACAAAAGATTGGCTAACCCACTCTAGCTGGTCATTTGTAAGCTCATTACCCTTTGCCTCATGTGTGATGGCTATTTCATATTTCGCTCCTGACGTATATGCTTTTAGCTTGATTGATTCAGCTATACCTAGCTTGTTTTCTCTCGTCCCTTGCCACACATAATGACTATTTTCCTCTTCAAGTATGCTTTTCCAGCTGTAAGTATCATATTCATTCATTATCTTCTCAACATGTAGCTTCATATCATCGTTATCCTTCGCTTGCCCTAGCTTACTTCTTGAAAGGGCCATCCACGAAGTAATTGTTACATCACTATTCTCTGCAACTACTTTTAAATCCTCAAGGTCATTCCTATTTATCATTTCATCCTGATTGTTCGAATAAAACCCAGCTAATATCCCAAACGATAAGATTAATGCAATAGTCATCTTCATCCGTTCCTCACCTCTTTAGCAAGGATAACCAGGGATTTACGGATCTATACATACAAACTATCAATCTTTTAAAAATTAATTTTCGTATGCTTATCATTTGTTCATTTTCTTGACTAGTCCGTTTCCGATCAAATAGAACGATAGGACAGTGATAGAGATCAAGAAGATTGCACTAAACGGAATTATTTTTACCCCCCACATATCTTTTAACACAGTCGATAGAACCAATGGCCAGGAGTCCGAGGTGTTTACAGCATAATAAGCACCTGATGCATCATTTTCAAATGTTACACTAATAAATATGCCTACAATCCCAAGTTGAGCAATTAGAAACAGTGTTCGGCCTAACTCATTTGCAATCAGTGTTATAAGTTGAGGCAACATATTTGGCAATAAATATCTTCGAGATAAGCCTAATGGTGTTCCTCCTGCAACAATACCTGCTTCATAATAAGGCTGGGCGGAAATTGCAGTTACATGCTTATGAATTACGTCTCCTACTCTACCAACCTCTAGCAAGGCTAGAACGAGAATAAACCATAACGGTCGGTTAGGTGAATACAAAAAGAATGGAATTCCCACAATCATAACAAGTAGAAAAATGGGCGGTATATAAGAAAAAACCTGATACCAAATCTGTAATACTCCCTTAAGAAACCTTGAATAAAAAGCCCCCATCCCCAGTAGCATGCCAACTAGCATTCGAACAAATACAACACTGATGATAATCAACAGTGTTTCCCTTGTTCCAATCACAAGACGACTTAGCAAATCAACACCTTGTCGATCACTTCCTAAAAGAAAGTCTTCAGAAGGAGGAAACGGTGGTGTAACCATTGTTCCATCCTCATACGTTAGATATAAATGTTCAGTTAACTCTTTATCTATAAAAGGAAAATATGGACCAAAAATAGCCAAAATAAAAATGAAACTTAAAAGTATTGTTCCAATAACCAATGATGGATTCTTCATGTATTTTTTCCTTTCGGTGATACCATATGACTAAGTACTTGGAAAAAGAGATTTGAAAATAAAACAATGAGGGTAAATAAAAGTACAAAGCCTACTGCAATATTTGTGTTCATAGAAAAATTGCTTCCTTCTACAAAACTTCTTGGTGAAGCAATTGCCTTGTGAAAATAAAAGGCTGCTCCTCGATAGTTTGTTAAGAATTCCACAATAAATAAATTCGATAATACATACAAAGTCATTGTGTTACTACTCACATTTATTTTCTGTAAGGCATTTTTCAACATATGGACCGTAATCATTTTAAAATGGGAAATTCCTTTTGATCTTGCTGTAGTATTATAATCCTTTGTTTCTTCTTCAAGAAGACTCGTATACGTAATATTGGCTATAAAAAACAAGGGAAACAGAGACAAAAATAAAATACACACAATGATATTTTCAAGTTTTTCATGGCCAAATAAATCAATATGTGGAAAGATTCCCACCTCGTATAAAAACATAAGCGAAAGTTGAATCATAATCATGAAAAAGAGATCTGGTACAGAAAGCATAAACCACGTTATACCGTTTCCCACTCCCATTTTCCTGTTCTTTACAAAATAATCAAAAACCCCTTTTATAATTCCGAAAAAGAAACCAATTAAGATAGCTGGGATTATGATAATGAGGCTTCTTTCTGCTGCTTTTACTACATGTGTTTCAACAGAGCTCCCATCAGAATAGTCTCCTAACCCTTGGTTTTCCTGGATAAATGTAAAAAATTCCTTTATAGTAGATATATGGCTATCTATACTATAGTCATATAGGATGTTTTGTATATCTCCATATTTACTAGTTTCATAGACGACATCCCTAGGTATAAAGATTACAATCATAAGGATAACCGTTGTAATGCTCCATAACGCTAATTGCTTACATATTACTCTAATCAATGCTGTGTTCATCGGTCTCTCCATTCAAAATACAAAAAATAGAAAATATAACTAAAGTCTACTAAATTAAGAATAGTTTCACAACTATATTAAAATATCTATTTCATAGAGTTTATTTTTGATTCATTTGATTTAAACCGCTACATTCTGTACATGCTAAGAAAATAACAAAGGAGGTGTTGAACATGAAAACAATGACTGTCTCGTTCCACAAGGAAGATGGCGTTGAAGGTATGAATGTATCTATATTAGATGAACAGGATTTTAATACTGTAACAGAAGGCGGTACCAGACATCTTTTTGAGCTTGATACGAATATAGGATTTTTTGTCTTTTTTGATGGAGCTGATTCAGAAGGTAATATACATTATCTAGCTTTGCAATATGAAGAGAATAGTGAAGATCCTACATACTGCTTTTCTTTTGAGCTTAAAGACTTTTATGAATTTATGGCATTGTATCTCAGTGACCTTGCATTCTCTGATGAAGAGTCAGAAGACGAAGAGGAAGAGTACGGTCCAATCCATCATCTTGCCCATTTGCTATACCATATCGTAGAGGATGCAAAAAAAGCAGACCAATAAGACATGGGGTCATAACATTTGTGACCCCTCTCTATTCTCACAATCCACTCATCATTATCTCCCACCTCTGCAAAAAACTTGATTTCCAGTTAATTTTTTGAAAAAATATATATAAGGTTATTCGTAAAACCATGTTAGGATGTGGTCATTTGTTTTTCAATATCTTTTTTACAATTGTTTACATTCTCGGTGTGTATTATTTGATTCAGTATAGACTTAGCATTAAAAAGGCAGTTGATATATCAAAGGATGCACTTTTTCCCCGAACCGAGGAGGAGTTTCGTAGTATTCTTATACCGAACGAGTATAAGGAGATGGAACCTCTTACTAAGACAACCAAATCGTATAAATTTGTTAAATGGGGAACTACTATTGTAATAGTAATCCTTCTAGGTTTGCTGATAGTCGTCCTTACGACAGACTTTTTAGGATCTTCCTTCTTTTCCATGGCATATTTGTTTTTTGTTCTCTTAAGTGCTGTCCAACACAGAGGGAATCTTTTTCTATTACAGAAAGGCATTATTCTACAAGGAAGATATTTTCCTTATAGTAGAGTAAAAGAATACGAAGTTGAGCAGATTGTACGTTGGCATGACTTATATGGCATGCATGACCGTGTTAATTTCAGCTACAAACTCACAATCAAGGTAAAGAGTTTACTTCCTTTCATAAACTTTGTCGTAATTGAAGACCCAGCTCATCTCGATCGAATACTTACATTATTAGAAACAAACGGTGTGAATGGAAACACCAAGGAAGTCCCTTCGAACAGCTCCACCCATAACATTACAACAAAACCGTAAACACATCAGGCCAAAATCCTGGTGTTTTTTTATGTGCACTTTCCTACTCCACTTTTGTACCATCTCTATTAGCCTATCAACTAATTTGAAAAATTTTGTTTTTTAGGGGTATTGTCCAAACTCCTATGTACTTCTGTGCATAGAGTAATTGAAAAGACTACTACGAAGAAAGGAGTCGATAGATTTGCCTACTGCTCTTCATTTAAATTTACGAGTTGACCCTACCCAATACATTCCTCAAATTCGAAATATTCCAGGCTATGACTATATTCATCTCGTAAGACAGCCTAAATATATGGTAGATATGTCCCTATTAAATGATAAGGTTTACTATCTGAATGAAATTGTCGATCCAAAAAAATACGTAAAGAAACAAAAAGTATCACTGATTCATGCCCATCATGGACAACTGGGAATTTTGTTGCTTCCCTTTAAAGAAAAATCTGGCCTCCCTATGGTCACAAGCATAAGAGGGAGAGACGGTACACTGGCTGATCAGCATTTCACCTATTTAGACCATATGAAAATGTTGTTTGAACGTACTGAACTCTTTTTCCCTGTATGTAATTATCTAGCGGAAAGAATCATGGATTGGGGTTGCCCGGAGGAGAAAATTAGAGTCCTATATGGGGGTGTAGACCTTACCCAATTCCAATATAGACCACCTGAAATTAGAGAATCTCAAAATATACTAGCGATGGGAAGACTGGTAGAAAAGAAAGGCCATCACATTTTGATGCAAGCCTTCGCAAAAATTCGTGAAAAATTTCCAAATGCCACGTTAACCATAATAGGGGGTGGCAAATTAGAAGAGTATATTGTTTCATTAGCAAACCAGTTGAATTTAGGCGATTCTTTCCGTCTTGTACAGCGTATCCCAAAGGCTCAAGTTCATGAGCATATGAGAAATGCTGATATCTTCTGTGCCCCGAGTCTTACAGCATCTAATGGGGATGTCGAAGGGATTCCCAATACAGTAAAAGAGGCGATGGCAACTGGTCTTCCTGTTGTTTCAACCACTCATGCTGGGATTCCAGAACTAGTTACCCATAATGTCGATGGTTTTTTAGTCCAAGAAAACAATATTGACGAACTTGCACTTGCACTTGAACATATGCTGACAAGCCAGTCATTATGGAATCCATTTGCTACCGCAGCACGTAGAAAAGTTGAACAAAACTTTGAATTACAAGCACAGCTCGCACAGCAAGCCCGCTTTTATGATGAACTGTTAGGAGGGTTGAAATGAAAGATTTCACTTCAATTACTGTAACTAAAGGTGAAAAAACACTTGAGATTCAAAATCCCACAACATATCCACTAGTTGGCATGGGTTCACAAGGTGCAGTTTTCAAGCTTACTGAAGAAAAATGCGTAAAAATTTATGCGGATCCACTTCAAGCAAAGATGGAAAATGATGCACTTAAAGCAGCTAAAAAGAACCGCTTTATGCCTAAGGTATACGAAACAGGGAAAAATTATATTGTAATGGAGTATCTGAATGGACCCAACTTAAAAGAGTATCTTCTAGGAAGCATGTATATGCCAGAAGACATTACTCGGAGTTTATTACACTTGCTAAAATCATTTAAAAAGGCAAAGTTCACCATGCTTGATGCACCACTCCGTCATATCTTTATCGTAAATAATGAATTAAAAGTAATCGACCATGTAAATGCATTTAAACGAGTACATCCCGTTCCTATTAAATTAATTCGCGATCTAAATTTACTATTATTAAAAGATTCGTTCCTCATGCAAGTTCAAAAACTCGAACCTGATACCTATAAAGAATGGGACCAATTCTTCAACCAAAAAATGAGCATTAAAAAGTTTCTCGTTATGCCAGATAAGGGTAGCAGTGTTAAAGTTGATAGCTCCCTTTCACAATGGCTCATAGGAAAAGGTCATCAGGGAGCTGTGTACCGATTATCTGAGGATCGTTGCGTAAAGGTCTATGGCAAAATAACACATGCAGAACAAGAACAGAAGGTTTTATTATCATGTCAGGATTTATCATTCATTCCAAAAGTACACGAAGCAAAGAAAAATTACGTTGTAATGGAATATCTATCAGGACCGGACCTTAATACGTATCTAAAAAAGCAATCCAAACTCCCAGATGAAATTGCAAAAGGACTACTCGATATCTTAACAACGATGAAGAAAAAGCGCTTTAAGCAAATCGATGCACCATTACGTCATGTTATTATCACTACTAACGGACTCAAAATGGTAGACCATGTCTATTCCTTTACACGTGATCAGGATCGTCCACTCGAGTTATTCAAAGACCTTCGTGAACGAGGCTTCTTTGAATCCTTCCTAGAGTATGTTAGAAATGCAGACCAAAAAACATATGATGAATGGACCAAAACTCCAATTCCTTTAACCGAGGAAGGTTGATCACAGCATGAGTATTCTAGTAACTGGCTCAGCAGGCTTTATTGGTTTCCATTTAACAAAACGATTGCTCTCGAAAGGTTATCATGTGATAGGCATTGACAATCTGAATGACTATTATGATGTACGTCTTAAAAAGAATAGACTCACATTATTGCAGAAGAATAATAATTTTACCTTTTACCAGATAGATTTGGCAGACTCCGATAAACTTAACGAGGTTTTTAATAAAGAAAAAATTAATATCGTCATTAACCTAGCCGCCCAGGCTGGAGTACGCTATAGCTTATACAATCCTTATTCATATATCCATTCAAACTTAATCGGTTTTTTGAATATAGTAGAGGCTTGTCGCCATCATCCAGTCGATCACTTGTTATTCGCATCTTCAAGCTCCGTATATGGAGCAAACACAAGTATCCCTTTTTCAACAAAAGATACTGTCGACCATCCAGTAAGTCTCTATGCAGCAACTAAAAAATCTAATGAGCTAATGGCCCATACTTACAGCCATCTCTTTCACATCCCCACTACCGGGCTACGCTTTTTTACTGTATATGGACCCTGGGGACGCCCCGATATGGCTTACTACTCATTTACTCGGGATATACTTGAGGGCAAACCTATTAAGGTATTTAACAATGGTGATATGCGGAGGGATTTTACGTATATTGATGATATTGTGGAGGGGATTATTCAATTACTCGATCATCCCCCACGTGCAAACACAAAATGGGACCCCTTGAATCCTGATCCTAGTTCTAGCAACGCACCTTACAAAATATATAATATAGGAAATAACAATCCTGTAAGCCTTATTCATTTTATCCGAACATTAGAGAATGCAATTGGGAAACAGGCCAATATCCTGCTTTACCCGATGCAACCAGGTGATGTAAAAGAAACCTATGCAGACATTACAGACTTACATGAAGCAATCGGATTTCTTCCAAAAACATCGATTGAAGAAGGCCTTGTGAAGTTTGTAAACTGGTATAAGGAATATTATCGTATAAAGTAAAGAGTCTGTTACAAACAGGCTCTTTTAGAGTGTAGACAAAATCAGTACTTCTAAAAAGAAATTACTTTCCCCAGACTGTCTTGAAAACGGTTGTCAGACAAGGCGCGCAGTCGATCGAAGACGCGAATAGAAGTTACCTTCATGAGCGGACGAGAGAGGCAAGCAACGCAGTATGCGAGCGTTTGTCAACAGTCTGAAGAGTCTGTTACAAACAGGCTCTATTTTTATGCCATTTAAATAGACTATATAAATTAAATAAGGAGGTAATCCCATTGATTCATATAGTTAAACCAGGGGAAACACTTGGACAAATATCAAGAGATTATCGGAAACCACTTTTTGAAATCATCCAAAGCAATCCTTCGATAAACCCAGATGTACTATATATTGGTCAATCTATTATCATTCCTGGCTTTCCAGATCCTAACACTCTCCCCTTCCAAATCGAGGTATCCGTTGGGAGCCGTTGGTTACGTTTACTGAGAAACCGGGTTGTACAAAAACAATATCCAATTGCAGTTGGCAGGATGCTCCACGGTACCCCCATTGGAAACTTTATTATTATTAATAAGGCACCAAATCCCGGAGGACCCTTCGGTACAATGTGGATGAGCTTATCAAAAGAGCATTACGGGATTCATGGAACGAATGACCCTAGTTCAATTGGGAAAGCCGTCTCGAGAGGCTGTATCCGAATGTATAATCATGATGTAGAAGAACTAGCAAGAACCGTTCCCATCGGCACACCAGTCCTTATTTATTAAAAATACGAATAAATGTTCTTATTTTTGTTGATATTAGAATATATGTTCGTATATAATGTAAAAAAGGAGATGATAGTATGCGCGGGATATTAAATAGAGCTCTGCTTCAACATACAGCAATCGAAATCATCTATATGTCTCAAAATGGCATCCTAACCCAACGTTGTATTAAGATCTTAGAAGTCAATGAAGAAACGATAAAAGCTTATTGCTTACTAAGAGGTAAAAAAAGAACCTTTAAAATAAATAGTATTTTATCTGCTGCCGTACCGAGGAAAAAAGGAGAGGTTAGATTTGCAAATTAAAACCCTACAAATGCGAATGGAACATACAGAACAAGAGATTCTCGAACAAATCGAAAAATACATCGTGAAAAATAACAACTCACCTTCCCTTCGTGAGCTTTCAAGACTTTGTAGGTCGGTAAATTCAACAAGCACAATCAAAGCTTACCTTGACCGAATGAAAAATAGAGGAATTTTAGATTATGAACCGAAGACACCACGATCTATAAAAGTAAATAAAGAACTACCTTCCTCTTCAAGCTGACGGTGGGTAGTTCGACCTTCTCGACATTAGATTTCAATGTCAATACATTACAGCTTTTCGTCAACATCGGTTGTATCAACATCTTCCCCAAACCAATCAACTAGCTTTCCTTTTGCCTTCTGCCTTACATCTTCATCAATATACATGGCAACCTGAAATAGCGCAACACCTAGAGCCCCTAAATCATCTGTAAATCCTATTCCAGCTGCAAGGTCTGGAATAAGGTCAACCGGGAAAATAAAATATCCTAATGCTCCGATAATTGTTACTCTGGCTTTTGTAGGAAGGTTTGGTTTTTGCAGAACATAATAAAGCAATAATGCAGTATAAACAACAGAATGACCTGCTCTTAGTGCAAACTTCTTTAGTTTTTCCCAGAATCTCTCATCTGAATATTGTTTCTCCATATTATCCATGCTAATCCCCTTTTTACAATTTACTCTACCGCTAGTATAGTATGATACCGTGGAGAATTTGCCGACTTATTATATTCGATCTTCCTCAAAATTTTCCTTTTTAAACAATCAAATTATATCACAGTTGTATTAGTATATTCTCTACCATAGGTTATGACTTTGAATGTTTTTTACACCTCATTAGGCCAAAAAAACTAGCCATCAGTTACGTTGTTTACTACCGATGACTAGTCATGATGCTATTTATTCAAAGCTTTTCTCAAGTTCATCCACCAACGAACCAACATATGCGACTGCCTTTTTAATTGGGTCAGGTGTTGTCATATCCACTCCAGCGAGCTTCATCAAGTCTAGTGGTTTTAGTGTACCACCTGCTTTTAATGCGGATAACCAACGATCTACAGCAGGCTGCCCTTCTTCCTGAATCAATTGTGAGGCTGCGGTTGAAGCTGTAAGTCCGGCTGAATACGTATACGGATATAGACCCATGTAATAATGTGGCTGGCGCATCCAAGTTAGTCCAGCTAACTCATCCATTACGACATCTTCACCCCAGAAAGCAGAGAGAAGCTCTGTTTTCTCTTCACATAACAGTTTAGCTGTAATTGGTGTTCCTTTGTCAGCTAAATCATAGATACGGCGTTGTAGCTCTCCTTCAAGTATATGCGTGACAAAGTTATGGTAATAGGTGCCCAAGGATTGAAGAATAACCCATCGTTTCATACGAGCATCTGTTGACTGTTGTAAAATATGTTTACTTAACAGCATTTCATTCATCGTTGAAGGTGCCTCAATAAAATATCGGGAAGGTCTTGTATTAGAAATTCGTTGGTTACGCCCCGCTAAGACAAAATGGCCTGCATGCCCTAGTTCGTGAGCTAGTGTGAAGGCATTTCTCATTGAATTATTCCATGTCATTAAAATATATGGATGTGCACCATATGGACTTGAACAAAATGCACCGGACCGTTTCCCAACATTATCCGCTAAGTCCACCCAGCGATTTTGAATTCCTTGCTCCATAATTTCAATATATTCCTGCCCCATTACCTGCAGGGCATCAAGAACTAGCTTTGATGCTTCCTCATAGCTAACCTTCGGATCAAAGTCAGGATCAAGTGGTGCCTTTAAATCACTATAATACATCTGATCAAGACCTAATACACGTTGTTTAAGTTTTGCAAGACGACGCATATGTGGCGCTAATTCGGTTTGAATAGTATGTAATTGATTATGATACATTTCCTTCGTTACCTGTTGCTCGTCCAACAACATATCTGTAACAGAATTAAACCCACGTAATTTCGCTTCGATGACCTGTTTTTTTACTTCTGTAGCAAAAGTTGCTGCATATGTATTTTTATATTGAGTAAGCGTTGCGGCAAAAGCTGCGGATGCCTTACGACGTAACTCTGTATTCGCCGAATCCTCATATGTCGGAAATGAATTAAAGGTTAATGGATGTTCTACTCCATCATCCGTTGTGAATGAAGAAAACTGCATATCAGACGTTTTACTTCGTTGATAAATCATATACGGAGAGTCTAGTACCTCCCCAAAGGCTGCTAGGATTTCTTCCGCATCAGGTGAAAGCGTATGTTCTTTCGCTTCTAACAAATCAGATAATGTTTTATGGAATTCTTGTAGACCTTGCTCTTGTTCCATATATGATTGAAGGGTCTTTGTATCAATTGAAAGCAGCTCCGATTTAATAAAGGACAAACTTGCGCTGACAGTAGAAAGTAATGAAGCAGAACGTGCAGCGTTGGACTGATAAATTGGGTTCGTACCATCTACTGACATATGTAAATCTGCATAACTCATCACGCGTATGACTCTTTCATATAATGCATCCTGTGCCACTAAACAGTCCAACAGAGTTTCTGCACTATCTCCAATATGCCCTTTAAACTGTGTTACAGTTTCGATATCCTTTTGAACAGCCTTATATTCTTTCTCCCATGCCTCGTCAGTTTCAAACAAGTCACGTAAGTTCCACGTTTGTTCAATCGGTACCTCTGATCGTAGGATTGTTCCCTTTGTCATAAAAATTCCCCTTTCTAAATGTTTCGCAATTCGAAATAATATAATTCTATTATAAGGGAAACAAATTTGAAATTAAATAGATTTCATGCAATTTATGGAAACGTGATTACCATTTCAGAAGGCAAACCCCACAAAAAAAAACACAGCTAACATATAGCTGTGAAAAGAAACATACACCTTATTTTCGTTTTATAATAAGCCCACCATTTTAAGTCCATGTAAAATCCCATCGTCTTCAACTGACTTTGTTACATGTTTTGCTACTGCTTTTACCTCGTCTTCCCCATTTCCCATGGCAACACTATTTTGAATAGTGGAAAGCATTTCAATATCATTTAATCCATCACCAAAAGCATATATATGCTCTTTTGATACGCCTAATTTTTCAATTACCTTTTCAATTCCTTTAGCTTTAGAACCGCCACTCGGAATAACATCTACGGATACCGGATGCCATCTAATAAAGTCAAAGTCTGTATACTCTGTCTCATATTGCACTTCTTCTCCTTCTGGACAGAAAAGAAGAGTTTGATACAAATCACGACCTTCATGATAGGTAGGATCGTATGCAGGAAAGCTATTTATTTTTAACGTAGCTATACTTTCTGTAATATAGCTATGCTCTGGGACATTGGCTTTCATATCTTCGTGGTCCATGTAAACAACTGGATGATTATTCGCAAGTGCTTTTTCAGTTAAGCTAGTAAGTGACTTGATATGTAATGGATTACGATAGATCTCTTCTCCGTTTAAAACGACATATTGTCCGTTATAACTAACATATGTACCAATTCCTAATTCCTCGCGTAGATCCTCGAACATAAAAGGAGCCCGACCTGTTGCAATGGCAACTTCATGTCCAAGTTCCTTCAAAGTAAAAATAGCATCCTTTGTTGACTGTGGAAGTTCCTTTTTATGGTTTAATAACGTTCCATCTATATCGAAAAAAATAACACTTGGTTCTTTCATTTTTTATTCCCACTTTCTTACACACATTTTCACATATTACCTACGATACAATATTTTCACACTTTAAAGCAAATACAATGGTTTGAAAAGATAATTGAAGAACAGGAAAAAAGTACTAGTATCCAGCATACAATTAGTAGTATGTTTTTACCTTACACTGATTTTTCAAAACGCATTCACGAGGAGAGCTTCCATGAAAAAAACGTGGCTATTGGGTTTTGGTTTTTTTAGTATTAGTCTAGGATGGTCCCTATATAACGGATTTGTCCCCTTTTTTCTTGATAACTACATATCAAGTACAGCTTTGATTGGCTTTCTTATGACAATCGATAATTATATTGCGCTTTTTCTACAGCCGTATATCGGACAGCTCAGTGATCGAACACGCACACGTTTTGGCCGCCGAATGCCGTATATATTAATTGGTGTACCGCTTGCATCCCTATTCTATACACTCATTCCTCTGCACACTGGCTTATTTACCCTACTCATATTTATGTTATGCATGAACTTGTCCATGGCGTTATTTCGTTCCCCCACCATTGCACTTATGCCAGATATAACTCCCGAATCCAAACAAACAAAGGCAAATGGAATCATTAATTTTATGGGGGGCTGTGGAGCAATTCTTGCCTTTAGTATTGGCTCATTCCTCTTCAGTATTGATGAGACATTTCCGTTTTTTGCTGTTTCGGTCGTTTTTTTAATTACCCTTTGGATTGTATATAAAAATATTAATGAACACCGGGATGCAATTTCTTATACAGAGACCAATGTACCAAAACTAAATTATAAAGAAGAGTTAAACTCTCCTACTTTATACTTGTTAGCTGCTATCTTTTTTTGGTTTATTGCTATACAAGGGATGGAGGCTCTTTTTACATTATATGGTGTAAATGAATTAGGATTATCAAGGAGTGCTTCTGCATTCTCCCTTACCTTTTTTTCGTTAAGCTTTGTTATCTTTGCGATTCCGAGTGGATTCTTGGGTGCGAGGTTTGAAAAGAAGAATGTCATTCTAGTCGGTGTTGTCGGTTTAATTGTTTCCTTCTTGCTGTTAAACTGGGTTGAATCTGTTTTATTTTTACGTATGATCTTATTTTTAGGGGGCGTCTTTTGGGCTTTTGTTAATATAAATGCATACCCTTTGATTGTTTCAACTGGAAACGAAAACAGTTTTGGAACTCGAACTGGTTTGTATTATTTAGTGTCTTCTTTGGCCGCGATCATTTCCCCTCCTACCCTAGGCTATCTAATCGATTTATTTGGATTTAGCGTACTATTTCTGGCTGCAGCTGGGAGCTTAATCCTTGCTTTCATCTTTATTAGTAGGGTTCGTGATCAATCAGAAGAACCACTGAAAGAAGTGTAACCAATATTTTTATATGGTCATTAATAAGGATTTTTGTTAAAGTAAGTAAATAGTTACCTCGGTAACTATTTTTTTAGTTTTTAATAGTTAGGAGTTTTTTACATTGGATAAAATAAAACAAAAACTGTGGACAAAGGATTTTATCGTTGTCTCCTCCATCAATTTTCTCATTACCTTCATTTTTTATCTATTAGTTGTCATTATCGCTGTCTACGCGGTTGATGAGTTTGGAGCTTCCACAAGTCAAGCAGGACTTGTAACGGGGATATTTATTGTCGGAACGTTACTTGGACGTTTATTTATTGGCCGATATCTAGATCGTATTGGACGTAAAAAAACACTACTTATTGGTTTGGTCCTTTTCACATGTGCTACCTTTTTATATTTTGTACATGCCGGTGTTACTTTCCTACTCCTAAATCGTTTTATACATGGAATTACACTTGGTATTGCAAGCACCGCAACTGGTACAATTGTTGCTCAAATCATTCCCCCTAACCGTAGAGGTGAAGGCATTGGTTATTTTAGTATGAGTACCACATTAGCAACTGCTATTGGTCCATTTATTGGATTGTATATGAGTCAGAACACTAGCTTCCAGGCTATATTCAGTCTTTGCCTTATAATAGGTGTCATTAGCCTGCTCACTTCATTCATCCTAAATGTACCACCAATCGAACAACAAGAGAGTGATAGAACTGAGATGGCTGGCTTTAAGCTTTCCAATTTTGTAGAGCCAAAAGCACTACCAATCGCATTCGTGACCTTAGCCATTTCACTTTGTTACGCCAGTGTTCTTTCGTTTATTAATTTTTATGCGATTGAAATTGAACTAGTTACGGCTGCTAGTTTTTTCTTTCTTGTTTACTCTATTGCCATCTTATTATCACGTCCATTCACTGGTCGCTTAATGGACGTAAAGGGCGCAAACTATATCATGTATCCAGCATTTATCCTACTTGCTATCGGACTGTTTTTGTTAGGTACAGCACATAATAGTATCATGCTCCTTATTTCCGGTGCTCTTATAGGACTTGGTTTTGGAAATATGCAGTCTTGTACCCAGGCTGTTGCGATAAAACTAACTCCCGTTCATCGCATGGGTCTTGCAACCTCAACATTCTTTATATTTTTAGATGCCGGCCTAGGGTTTGGTCCTTATCTATTAGGCTTTCTTGTTCCACTAACAGGGTACAGTAACCTTTATCTACTTTTAGGCGTATTTGCCTTACTCAGTTCAGGACTTTACTTTTTCCTTCATGGTAAGAAAGAGCATGCAAATCGAAAAGGTCATTCTACATCTCTATCCATGTAAAAAGAAGCCTTGCCACAACTACTTATTGGGCAAGGCTTCTACCTTTTTTATCCTTTTAAA
Source organism: Ferdinandcohnia sp. Marseille-Q9671 (assembly GCF_976954385.1). NCBI lineage: Bacteria > Bacillati > Bacillota > Bacilli > Caryophanales > Bacillaceae > Ferdinandcohnia > Ferdinandcohnia sp. Marseille-Q9671. Next base: position 89,293 of record NZ_CDRJTA010000003.1, on the reverse strand, counting down.
AGAAATTCATTACCGTCTTCATCCTTGAATTGTACAAAAGAACCCCATTGCATTTGTTGAGGCTCACCTTTAAATTCGACACCTTTTGCTTTCATGCTTTCGTATGTTTCGAGCACATTGTCACAATCAAAGACAATCGATGCCTTCATATTTTCAAATCCTTGCATCATCGATTTCGGGTAAATGACAAGTCGACTTTTGGCATTTTGAGGAGCTACCTCAAGCCAAAATGCATTTGGGCCCATTTGGTTTTCGGCTGTAACTTCAAATCCTACTTTTTCTACCCAGAATTCCTTAGACTTTTGTTGATCATCTACATAAATCGCAACTGTTCCAATATTTGTTATCATCGTTCTTCCTCCTCTAATGCTTTTTTTACAAGATCATCTTCCTTTACTTTTTGATCCCATTCATAATCAGGTCAACTAGATTTTCTGCCTCTTTGTCAATATCAATTCGGTCCGGAGGTGGTGCAAGAATAAAAGTGGAAACGAGAAACCCGCCAAATACAGTTACTAGCATTCTTAGAATTGTGTTTGCCGGTAAGTCCTTTATATCACCACGTTCCTTAAACATGTCAATTGCATGAACAATTCTTTTTATTACATTTTCAGTGAAAAAAGGGGCAATATCCTGTTTCAACGCATCACTATATACTAATTCCTTAACGATAATTTGAAAGATTTCTTTATTTTCAATGACGAACTTCATTCTGTTTTTGAACAATCCTCTTAAAAAATCCTCAAAATGTAAGGTTTCCTCGGTCAATACCTCTCTAAACACATTTTCAGCCATACTCGGTAAAGCTTCTTTTAGAAATGGGAGGATAACGGAAAGTAACAAATTATCCTTTGTGCCATAATGACGAAAAATTGTGCCTTCTGCTACTCCTGCAGCTTTTGCAATCTCACTTGTAGATGTATTTGCATAGCCCTTCTCAGCAAACAATTTTATAGCTGTTTCAATAATTTTCTGTTGTTTGTCAGTTTGTTTTTTCGATAATTTGGTTTGTTCGATTAGGGCATCTAGTAGATTATCTTTTGACAAATATGTTCACTTCCTTACCTACATTGCTCGGTACTTTTTCAATGCCAATACATTAAGAATAATAAAAGTTGTCGCAAATATCACTAACACTAGAAGGTTGAAGCTTATATCAGCTATCCCCAGACCTTGATACATGACACCCTTTAATGCATCTGCAGCATAATATAAAGGCATAATTTTTGCAATTCCCTGTAACCAGGTAGCCATTCCTTCAAGTGGTATAATTCCAGAAAAAAAGACTTGCGGAATGACCGCTACAGGAATAAATTGTACCATTTGAAATTCAGAAGCGGCAAAAGCGGATAATAGTATTCCTAAGGATAAAGCAACCAACGCCAATAATAAGTTAATTAAAAGAACATTCCATATCGAACCTATTAAAGTTACGTCCAACACTGTAACGGCAAAAAAAACGACAATAATAGTTTGGATAATAGCAAAACTTCCGAATCCAACTAAATACGCTGTCACAATTTCTTCCCTACGAATCGGAGTAGACAACAACCTATCTAATGTTCCAGTTGTTCTTTCTTTTAACAGTCCTATACCTGATATTAGAAATACAAAAAAGAATACAAAAAAGCCAATTAAAATTGGACTTAGCACATCAAAAAACACGGTTTCCTCGCTTCCGTACACATAAATTATTCCCATTTCAGTTTTAGGGAAATCTCTGAGATTAGGAATTTGATTAACTAGCCCTTCCTGTGCCTGAGCAGCAATAACCTGGTTTACCTTCATCTGCAATGCCTTCGCTGACATGGGATCACTATTTGTTAACGTAAGTAGAACCTGATTATTTTCCATGACAAGCAATCCATCAAGATTCTGATCTATTATCGTCTTTTCCGAATTTGTAACTTGCTCGTATTCTTTTATTTTAATGTCTAGCTCTTTTAAAGCCTCGACAAGGTTTTCTTCAACACTAACTACCCCTAATGTAGGTTCAACTGAATCTCCATTAAACATTACATACATGAGAGACAAGATTAGAAGTGGTGCAACAAATAATAAAGCCAATGTCCGCTTGTCACGAAGTAACTGCTGAACTATTCTTTTTATAAGCGCGAATGTTCTCATAGTCTCGCCCTCCCAGCATGTAAGAATACCTCGTCAAAATTTCTTGCATGATAGGCTTCTTTTAATTCTTCCGGTGTCCCTCTAGTTAAAATATGACCGTCTCTCACCATTGCAATATAATCACATCTCTCTGCCTCTTCCATGACATGGGTTGTGACAATTATCGTTTTACCTTCCTCTTTCTTTAATCGAATTAACTCATTCCAAATATTGAGTCTAAGCTCCGGGTCAATACCCACGGTAGGCTCATCTAAAATTAATAGTTTCGGATTATGAATCAATGCAATAGCTAGTGATAATCTACGTTTCATCCCACCCGAATAAGTCGAAACCTTTTTATTTAGATCCTCCGTAAGATTGACAAGCTTCGATGTGTACGCAATTCGTTCCTTTTTTTCTGCACGATTCAACCTATAAAGTGAAGCAAAAAATGCGAGGTTTTCCTCTCCAGTTAATTCTAAATATAAAGCATCAGATTGAGCCATGTAACCTATATCCTGCAACAGTTCTAAATTAGGAACTTTCTTTCCTAAAACTTGAATTGCTCCGCTATCAGGTGAATCCATCCCTACAATAATTTTTACTAATGTGGTTTTCCCGGCTCCTGAGGGTCCGATAAATCCATAGATCCGCCCTTGTTCAATCAAAAGGTCGATCTCGTTTAACACTATCTTTTTACCAAAGCTCTTACTGATCTTATTGATTTCTACAGTATTGCTCATTTATAGTGCCCCCCCTAATTTATAAAAGTGAGTGATTACTCACTTTTATTATGTTCCTTGATACAACAATCGTCAATACAATAATTGGGTATTCTCATATAAATTTTTCACATAGGTATATCAGTACAAGCACATGGTTATTTCAATGCATACGATGGGACTAAGGAGGTGACAACCATGGACTTGCTTGATTTTTTACACGAAAATTATTACATGTTAGTTCCTGCGCTATGGGTAATTGGCTATTTCTTAAAACAAACACCAAGAATTCCAAACTGGTCAATCACTTGGATCTTACTAGTTATTTCAGTACTTGGCGGATCATTCTTTTTTGGTTTTACAGTGGAGGCCGTATTGAATGGAATCATTGCAGCTGGGGTAGCTGTATTTGGACATCAATTGTTGAAACAATCAGTTGAAGCAAGGGTGACAAGAAATAAATCATAGTCATGCATTCATCTTATTTCATATAAAAATATTTAGTAAGCTTGCCTTTCTTTAACACATTTAAAACGCTTGGTCCATTGAGGAACCAAGCGTTTTATGCCTTTCTTTTAAAGATGCTATTGATTTCTATACCACACGAACCAACCGTCATCTTTGTTTTTCGCTAAGAAAATTTGACCCTTTGTTGCAGTTTCACTTTTCCCTTCCCATCTAGGAAAATGCAGTGTGACCAACCAAGATTTATCAGCTACAGCTTGGCCACAGTATTTTGTAGACATTTTATATTCTTTCTCAGCCTTTTCATTCAACGGCTGAGCCGTAACTACTTCCCATTCTGAGAAGTGATTTCCGTAATCACTTTCTCCAAATGTAGTAGGTACAATTTGATCCAAAGCTTGAATCAGTTCATCTTTGTTTGTTAAAGAGGTCGTCTCTAACTGATTCACATTCGGACATTCCACATTCGCTTGTGCACTGATTTGATATGGGAATAGGATGAAAAGAGTTAACAAGGACACTACTATTTTTTTCATATACTTCACCTCAATAGTAATATCCCAGTAATTTACAGAAAATATTCCTGTATAAGGCTATATTTTTCTCAATAATTCAGCAAGCTCTGCTACTAGTAGATTTTTACTATCTTCTACTATTACCTGTTCCGTATGCTTTTTGACGAGAACGATACTGTCTTCAGCTAGTTTCTTCCGGTCAAGTACGATATATGCTCTCGCTTGGGCTTCATATGCATACGCAATATAAAATGGTGCAAGCTCTGCTTTTATACTCACTTCAATACATCGATTTGCATAGTATAGGGCTTGTTCTCCGTTTCCTACCACCGCATACACTCTTGAAAGCTGCCAATATCCAATAGATAGATTTTGTTCTGTATGCTCTTTTGCCTGACTCCAGTGCCAGAATGAAGTATGGCAAAGGTGAACCATTTCCTCTGCTTCTTTTTCTGTACGGTTGGGCATATCAAGTAAATCCCAAACTTTATTGAAGCATTCTGATGCTACTTGTTTATGAGATAGTTGATTCATACTGGTCCCCTCTATTTACAATCAATTATTTCGCTTCGTTCTCCGCTTCCCATTTCGCTACTTCTTCTCTTACCCGTGGTGCAACTTCTTTCCCCAATAATTCAATTGATCGCATAACATCCTCATGTGGCATTGTACCAACCGGACAATGAAGCATAAAACGTGTAACCCCAACATTTTTACGTAAGTGTATGATTTTATCTGCAACGAATTGAGGGTCACCTACGTATAGTGCACCTTCAAAGCTGCGCGCATAGTCAAAGGTATCCTGGGTATACGGACCCCATCCTCGTTCTCTTCCAAGTTTGTTCATTGCCTGTTGCGTGGATGGGAAGAATTTTTCTGCTGCAATTTCTGAACTCTCTGCAACGAAACCGTGAGAATGAGACGCAACTGGTAAATTGGTTACATCATGTCCTGCATGGGCGATTGCTTTCCTATATAACTCCACTAATGGTGCAAACTGTATCGGCCTTCCTCCAATGATCGCTAGTACAAGGGGTAAGCCTAATAGTCCTGCACGAACAACTGATTCTTGATTCCCGCCACTTCCGATCCAGATCGGTAATGGGTCTTGCACGGGTCTTGGATAAATGCCTCGGTTATGTATTGCTGGTCGATGCTTTCCCTGCCAGGTTACAATCTCGGATTTTTGTAGCTGCAATAATAAATCTAATTTTTCTTCAAAGAGCTCATCATAATCTTTTAAATCATAACCAAACAGTGGGAAGGATTCGATAAAAGAGCCTCTCCCTGCCATAATTTCAGCACGACCATTTGAAATTGCATCAAGTGTAGCAAAGTCTTGGTACACACGAACAGGATCAGCAGAAGAGAGCACGGTAACTGCACTTGTTAAACGAATTCTCTTCGTCTGAGATGCAGCTGCAGCTAACACAACTGCAGGAGCTGATGCAGCATAATCCTCTCGGTGATGCTCCCCTACTCCAAATACATCTAATCCAACTTGGTCTGCAAGAACTATTTCTTCCACAACCTCGCGTATTCTCTGAGCATGGCTGATAACCTCACCTGTCCGAGGATCTGGCGTTGTTTCAACAAATGTACTAATTCCAATTTCCATTACGAGTACCCCCTGTGTTTACTTTTTTATAGTAGTTAGTTGTTTTTACTTACTTGATTAACTACCCCTATTATTTATGAATTTAGTCACTTTATCAAATTTAGAAACTTGGTGTATGAAGTACCTAGACAAAATAATGGAACGAATGAAAGAATAACTATGTCTAATAAGTATACAGTCGTTTAGGTCCGGACTAAGCAATCATGTCTATACTGTTAAATTCATAGTAAAATAAAAGCTAGTGAGGAGGGGCCCTGGCATATGTCTATTTTCAAATCCATTTTCAAGAATACCAATTCCGAGGATTATTCCTTTGAAGAACTGATAAAAAATGATCAAGAAAAACTCTATAAAATTGCCTATTCATATGTAAGAAATGAACAAGATGCCCTAGATATAGTACAAGATGCAGTCATAAAGGGCTTTAAATCGTTTGATAAATTGAAAGATATTCATTATTTTTCGACATGGATTACTCGAATTCTAATTAATACAGCTATCGACTATATAAGGAAAGCCAGAACTGTTATTCCTTTAGAAACCGACTGTTTCGACTCCGGACGGAATGAAGAAAACAATTCGATTATGACAATAGATATCGGTATTGTCTTTGAAAAATTAAAACCACAGCAAAAAACATTATTACTTTTACGTTTCTATTACGGCTACTCCATCATCGAGATTTCTGAAATTTTGGGTAAACCGGAAGGTACAATAAAATCCCAATTGCATCGGACACTTCAATTAGTGAAGGAAAAACTTGAAAATGGAGGAGATACATATGGAAAAGCTTCGTCAAGATATTAAAAGTATGGTGGATAAAGTATCTGTACCTACTGAAAAGCTTAATGAAACTATCCAAGTCGCTCTATCATCTGGTAATAAACGGAGGAAACCTTCTCTATTAAAAATGCCGAATGCACTGGCTAGCATCGCCTCCATTTTCATTTTAGCAATTGGAGGATTATTATTTACATCATATTATTTTGGACCACCCGAAAAGGAAACTCAATTTAGTAGCCAAGAACAAGCCGAAAAAATCCAATATGCTGATAGTATTTTATATAATGTCGGTGATGCCGGGCTTAAAAGAATGGCCATGGAAGGAAGGACAAAGAATCTATCTCTAGAGTCGGAGGATCAGGGAGTAAAGGTAATCCTTGAAGAAGGTTATCTAGACAGCCAGCAAATGGCCATTTCCTATCGTTTAGATTTAACCGGTTCAATGAAATTTATTAAAGAAACTTCCATTTCTTTGGACCTATTTGTTAATGGAAAATATAGAGGTAATCACGGGTATAGTGGAATGGGCACAAACGAATTATTTGATTCCGGTGACATATTCCAATTTGAAACATCAGAAAGATTTCCAGAACATCCAGAGATAGAAATTCGTATCAAATCCATCAATAATATCGAGGGAAATTGGGCTTTTACATTTGATTTGCAAAAAGAAAAAGAATATATCAAAAAATCTAGCGTAGCTGAAAAAATAGACGAGAAAGGAAACATTTTTAAAATCAACCAAGCTCTTCTTACTCCATCTCATTTGCAATTAAACACAAGAACTACACTAATGCTAGAAAAATCCTATTCTGATTACAGTCATTTTGAAATGTCGATTATTGCACTTGGTTCGGACGGAATCGTATTTCTGGAGGATTATATAAGGAGAAGTGGTAATGATTCATATCAACTAGAAGCACCAGAACTAACGGTACAAGAAAAGGTCGAAATTCCAAGAAACAAGAACCTTTATTTATATAAAGTCGTTCCATATATTGTAACTTTTAAAGGTGAAAAGATTGATGACAACGGATATATATGGGATGAAATTACTGCCCCATTTTTAAAAGGCGCAGTTTTAGAAACTAATTCTCAAATTAAGGTAGCTGCAATTAAAGAAAATGCTGGTGAGACAATTGTGTCTTATAATATGGAAACATTATTGCCGATCTTCCCGATAATAAAAGATCGCAATAATGACACTGAGTATCGAGCAATATCTTATAAACAACAAGAGAACCTTCTTGAGGTAACCTATCCGAAAGTAAAGAATCCGGAATCCTCACAGTTTTTAATGTATGATGCTACTTACGATGTATTCTCGGATTTAGAAGTAGAGCTAGACTTACAATAATTTCAAAAACAGGCCAAACCACCTCGGTTTGGCCCTAAATATATTATGGAACGTTATAATTATCATATTTTCTATTAAAATGGAATATTTTAGTACTATTGTAAAACTTTTTACTATTAAACACGTATAATATACTTAAGCCCAGCTACTAATCAATGAGGAGTGATAAAAATGCAATTAGTTCCTGAAAAGCTTCGTGAACCACTCTCAAATTTCAAATTCAATCCTAGATTGAAATTCAGCTTCTATGACAAAGAATCCCTATTAACCTTTTTCCTAACCTTCCGACTTAAATGCTATCTCCTGCTTCTCGTTTCTCCTATTGGATTAGGTGCACCGGCATACGTAGCGCAACTATCATTTGGAACTGATTCTCTCGGATATTCAATCGGATTATTTGTAATAAGTCTTATACTCTTGCTGCCTTGGACACTCGTACCAATCTTATTTTTATTTACTACCTTTCAATCCAAAACATGGCTACGCAAGCTATCTTGGGCATATGTAGGTTTGCTCGTTACTACTTTTATCTATTGGCTAACAATCTTTTAGATTCATATACGGTGTGGTGGGACAAGGAACCTGTCCCCGTGACCCACTATTTTTCCTATGAACAAAAAAATAGTGCTTACCTCTTAAGGTAAGCACTATTCCCATTTTTATAATTTGATAGACCAACCAAATGGGTCTTGTTCCGTTCCATTTTGGATGCCAGTTAATGTTTCGTATAACTTTTTAGATAATGCTCCCGTTTCACCATTATTAATAACTAGTTTTTCGTTATTATAGAAAAGCTCCCCAACTGGTGAAATCACAGCCGCCGTTCCTGTTCCAAAGACCTCTTCTAATTTTCCATCGTTATAAGCCTGCTGGACTTCATGAATGGAGATTTTTCGCTCTGTTACAGGTACATTCCAATACTTTAAAAGTTCAATAATGGATTTTCGTGTAATCCCATCAAGAATACTACCATTTAAAGCTGGAGTAACGACCTCTCCATTTATCTTAAAGAAGATATTCATACTTCCCACTTCTTCAACATATTGTCTTTCTTTACCATCTAGCCATAGGACCTGAGAATATCCGTTTTCACTAGCAATTTCAGATGCTAATAAACTAGCTGCATAGTTCCCTGCTGTTTTCGCATCTCCCGTACCTCCAGCAACTGCACGAACATATTCATTTTCCACAGCTATTTTCACTGGATTGATACCTTCTTCATAATAAGAACCTACTGGCGATAAAATAATCATAAACGTATAGTTAGTAGATGGATCAACGCCTAGATGTGCTTCGGTAGCAATCATAAAAGGACGAATGTACAACGAAGTACCTGGTAGATTTGGAACCCAGTCTCTATCAATCATGATCAACTGCTTCAGCGCATTTAATGCAAATCCTTCATCAAATTGCGGCATGACTAAACGCTTGTTAGAACGATTGAACCTACTCATATTCTGATCTGGTCTAAATAACAAAATTTCTTCATTCTCTGTACGATACGCCTTTAATCCTTCGAAAACAGTTTGACCGTAATGGAAAACGGATGCTGCCGGATCTAAGGTAATAGGTTGGTAGGGTACAATTCTTGGATCATGCCAGCCTTTTCCTTCCGTATAATCCCACATAAACATATGGTCAGAAAAACTTGTTCCGAACACCAACTGGTCAAATGGGGGAATTTCTTTTTTCTTTGTTGTTAGGGTAATATCGATTGCAAACTCTGTCGTCATGTTAATCCCAGCTTTCATTTAAGATAAACCTTAATAATTGATAATCGAAATCTTATACTATTCTGATAATATTATCAACTATTTTAACACATTACACCATTAAATGGTGTATTGAACTTAATCAATATTTCAATTTATTTGTAATTTTTTTTGGGAATAAAAAAATATTGCCATTACTGTTACAAATAGATATTTCACTAAACAAATCATTTGATACTCAATTCATCTAAAAATATAACTATTATCCTGTCATACGTTAGTCTAGCTCTTAATTTTGATTCAATCAAACATTTGTTTACAAATTCCCATTAGGTGAATACTCATATCCCAAAATAAAACAAACGTTTGTTTAGTTTCATTTTTTCTTAACTAAGCAAACGTTTGTTTATCAGTTTTCTACAATTTTGACTCTACACTACTAGTTCTTTTTTTCCCTAGCTAACTCTTTTCGATTTGTTGCCATTGGTGGCTGTTCCAACCACCCATTTTTAATCATGATATTCGCTCCATCATCAGAAAAATGAACAATCTCCATCTTTAGCCGTTCGTACATAACGCCTATATCATGTCGTGGACTTGTTGACATAGAGATTCCATATTGACCAATCGCAGAAGCTGTTAACGCAGTAATATGATACATCATCAGTCTGTCTGAAAAAGGTGCAACCGTAGAATCTGTCACCTCTTGTGCCTCAGTCATTACACCGCTCATATACTCTTCTTCTAATATAGAATTAAACACCTCTAAATGTTTTTGTGAAATATCCCTGCCTCTTTCAAAATAGCGACGAACCTCTTTTTTCTTCACGACTTGACTAAAACCTATAATCACTGCAAGTCCCAAAGCATTACGTTCTGCATTATAATGGAGGTTTGCAATTTCAACTCCAAGTAAGGGTCTACGGTTCCCAAAATAGCCTGTCAAAAAGTTTTGTTTCTTAACAAAGTCTACCTGCTCATGTCTTGGAATAATTGGCGGACGAACTAGTACCCCTTTTTTGACGGCCAGCCTTTTTGCTTCATTATGCAGTTTTTTCGTTTCATCTAAACAATTTGTATAATACTCAAGAATATCTTCTCTTACAACAATGGATAAAGCTAGACCGTAGGAGCTCAAACCAAATTTGCCCATATTGACGATATATAATAAATATAATTTGTCAGTAAATAGTCTTGGTGCTTCCAAATTCAAATCCTCGTCTGTATAACCTTTGGGTATAGGATATCCTTCTTCTTCGAATATTTTTGTGACCTTTTCTATATGAGATTCTGATATTGATAACGCGTACTTCAATACAGAAAGAATCTCTTCATCATCACAATTTGCAATGAAATGAAGAATTGCACATTTTGCCATTGTATCGTTTTGATAAGAAGTCCATAAATTAGATATTTCTGAAGCCGTTAATTCAGCCTTATGAGTATTCATGATGAAATGCCCTCCAAAAATAGGTTATACAGAAGATAGTGTTTACAAATTTTTCTTGAAATATTTATGGGCGTTGTAGGAAATAAAAATGACGTTCCCTAAAGGAACGCCATTGTTAGACAGATTGATAATATCCTTTTACCATTTCTTCCATTACCCAGTTAGTACGCGCACCGGACTCGCCATTACTTGGACATTTTACCGTATTACCCGTTAATTCAGCTACGATTGTTTCTACTAGAGGCTGGTGCACATGTTGAGGTCGATCAAAGCTCCACTGCTCTCTTCCATGTTCAGTTGTTAATGAAATCGGCTCACTTCCAAATGTAGAAAAGGTTATTTTCCCTTTGCTGCCAACTATTTCATTCACATCTTCTTCTGCAAATGCAGTAAAACACCAATTCCCAACACCATGGACTCCAGATTCAAATACATATGTACCTGTTACAATATCCTCCGCACGATACTGACCTCCTTGATTGGAAGCAAACCCATTCACGTTCTTAATTGGACCTAACAAGAAATCGAGAATATCAAGCGTATGACTTGCTAAATCGAAAAACAATCCCCCTCCAGATAGTTCTGGCTGCAGACGCCATGGGATATTCTCACCATCATGAGAAGCTTTTCGATACTGTGTAGTTGAGACGAAACGAATATCCCCAATTGCCCCATTTTCTAGCAACTCTTTAATTTTTAGAAATCGCTCTTGTCCTCTACGATAGTATGCAACAAACAGAGGAACATTTTCCTTCTTACAAACCTCTATCATCTCCAAACACTCCGCATAATTCCGTGCCATTGGTTTTTCGACATAAACCGGTTTTCCAGCCTTTGCTGCTTTTAACGTATATTCTTTATGCGATCCTGGAGGTGTGGCAATATAGACTACATCCACTTCAGGATCTTGAATTAGATCATCTGCATTGTCATACCACTTCGGTACATTGTGCCTTCTCGCATAGTCTTCTGCAAGCGTACCTGTCCTTCGCATTACCGCAACTAACTCAGAATGATTGACCTTTTGGAATGCGGGTCCACTCTTCACTTCTGTTACATTACCACAACCGATGATTCCCCAACGAACCTTGTCATATACCATAAACGTACTCTCCTCTATCATTAATCTATCATTAGTCTCTTCGACAAAAAGGAAAGTACTCCTGCTTTTTGTGAAAAGTACCTTATTGCCTTTCGAGTATATACCTTCTTATAAAATATGAAAACGCTGAGTCATTTTCGAAAGTGATTTGGACAAATTTTGAAGCCTTTTTCCAACTATATTTGTATTTTCCATCTGCTGAATTTGACTTTCACTAAAGGCTAACATTTCTTCTGCACTCGCCAACGTTTCTTGGGAAACTGATGAAAATTGCGTAACAGATTGGACAAGCTCTGGTACGATACTATCTAACCCCGTTATTTCTTCTTGCATGACTTTTATATTTCCACTTACATCATAGATTCCAGCCATCAACTCATTGATAGACATTTTTGATTGATTTGCCATTTGGAGATTGGCGTTTAACTGGACTAGCATTTGATCAAATTCCTCTGAAGCAACTATTGTAATGGTCTCCATCTTCGAAATAGCTTGTGAAATTTCTTCCGTTGCATTCGTTGATTGCTCCGCAAGCTTTTGAACCTCCTGCGCCACGACAGCAAAGCCTTTACCCGCTTCCCCAGCACGTGCCGCTTCAATGGTTGCATTTAGTGCTAATAGCTTTGTTTGTTTTGCAATTTCTGTCACTAATTGGACAAGTGATGTAATTTCAATTGAGTAATCCTTTACTTCCCTAATCGTTATTGTTAACTGATTGAAGTCACGTTGAAATGACTGTATCGTAGAAATCAATTCCCCCATGCTTTTTTCTCCACGCAATGCTGAAGTATTCATATTTTCTGAACTTCCAATAACAGTTTGCAAGTTCTTCATAATACCTTCAATCCGATGTGACATTGCTTTAAAACTCATTACACTTTCTTCAGAACTACTTGCTGTTTGCTCCGCTCCCTGTCTAACCTGGTTTATGACGGACACTAATTGATGACTTGATTCCATAGCGTCTTCCGATGAAACCTTTAATTCATCTCCCGTGTTTTCTAATTCCTTTGTTGATGTTTTCAGTTCTTTTATCATACTACTCATTTGATCAATCATCGCATTATAACTTTTATGTAATGAGATTATTTCAGGAATAGTTGTGTGTACATCAACCGAGTGCTGAAGGTTACCTTCTCTTACTTCCTTCATTGTATTTCGTAAAGCAGTTAAAGGCTTCACAATCGTTCTCACAAAAAGAATAATTAACACACTCATGACAATTATACTGATGACAGTGATAGCTAACGTAAAATAAGCCATCTGATCAATCGGGGCAGTAAAAGACTTAGTAGGTATAATAATTGCATAGATACCTCCGATTTCCTCTATCGAATGAAAAGTTAATGTATAATCCTCGCCCTTAATCCTTTCGTGAATAACTCCATTCTTCTGTTTATCTAGTTTTAATAACGTCTTCTCTGAAATATCCGGAATCGAATCTTTACTTATCTTAAAAGGCTCTATCTTTTGATCTGAGATATAGAAAAAGTCTGCCTGCATCCCATCAGCTTCTAGCTTTTCTTGTTGCATGCGAACATTTCCTTCCAGCTGTTGCATAAAATAGGTCTCATCACTGACATATACAAACTTTAAGCTTTCTGCGATATATCCCATTAACTCAGCTTCACTTTCTAGTCTTTGTTCAATGGTTTTGATTGTCGTCTCTTTTGCATTTACATACGAAGCAACACCCACCACCGTAACTGAGATCACTAATAAAGAAACAAATAAAATGAATAACCGTGCACTTACATTCAACTTTTTAAATATTCTCTTAGAGATACGCTGTACACTACTATTCTTTCTTTCTAGTTCTTTTAACTCAATGCTCATAAATCCAATACCCCCACCCCAAGACTTATTCCCTACGTTACACAAATTATAAACAACTAGTGTAAATTCCCTGTAAAGATTATGTAAAGGTACCTAAAGATGCTAGTGGAAAGGACGTATCAATTGTTTGAATTTTTTGTTTAACAATTTAGTTATATGTCTGATACTATTAATCTAGGATAAGGAGGGAAATACTGTGGTATTAGATCTAAAGAATGTGTCACTTCAACGTAATGAAAAAAAGATTTTACAAGATATTAACTGGGAGATTAAAAGAGGAGAACATTGGGTCCTTTATGGGTTAAATGGTTCTGGTAAAACAGAATTATTAAAACTAATTAACGCATACAACTTCCCTACTAGTGGTAAAGCAAATGTGCTGGGCTTTGTGTTTGGAAAAACATATCTTGGCGAAGAGCTTAGGAAAAAAATTGGATTTGTTTCAACTTCGCTTCAGGAAAAGTTTTATCCCACCAACAATGCCTTTGAGGTTGTGTTAAGTGGAGCATTTGCATCGATTGGCTTATATGAGACACCTACAGATGATATGCGTAAAAGAGCCATCGAATTATTAGAGCAATTGGGCTGTATTGGCTATGCGAACCGAGATTACTCAACATTATCACAAGGAGAAAAACAACGTATTTTGATAGCACGTGCATTGATGGCGCAACCGTCCATTCTTATTTTAGATGAACCAACAAATGGGCTAGACTTTATCGCCCGAGAGCAGCTACTAGATTCAGTTAAGAAACTAGTGAATGAGAAGGATTCTCCAACAATTATTTATGTCACTCACCATATAGAAGAAATCCTTCCTGTGTTCAATAAAACACTCCTACTAAAAAGCGGAGAAGTTTTTGCTTTAGGAGAAACTAGTGAAGTCATTACAAGTGAAACACTATCCGAATACTTTAATCTTCCTGTTCATGTAAAGTGGGAGAATAGTCGCCCTTACTTAGTTAAGTCTAAATGATAGTAGCCAGCCCTCTTTCTAAGCAGGACTGGCCTTCCCTCTCGTTCTATTCATTTACACTTCAGCTAGTAGTTCTGAATCCTGGGACAATGGCGAAAACCTTGCATTAAAGAATCGAAGTGTTGGTGGCTCATAATCCAACTTTAGCCCACTGATTTGTCGTCTCTTTTCATACAACGCGATAACAGAATCTGCTACTACATCCATGTGATTATTCGTGTACACCCTTCGCGGGATTGTCAAACGGACTAATTCTAGTTTTGGTTTATTATGCTCGCCCGTTTCTTTATTCCTTCCTGCTGATACAATTCCTCTTTCCATCGCTCTTACTCCTGAATCTAAATACAGTGCCGCTGCCAATGCTTGCGCAGGAAATTCGTCTTGTTTCAAGTGAGATAAAAACTGTCTTGCATCCAAATAGACAGCATGCCCCCCAATTGGTTGAACCACTGGTACACCTGCGTCAATTAATTGCTGACCAAGATAACGAACCTGCTGAATCCGATGATGAATATAATGATCATCAATAGATTCATAGATTCCTTGTGCCATTGCTTCCATATCACGTCCGGCCATTCCACCATAGGATGGCATGCCTTCATAAACAACTACTAATTCTCGAGATCTTGCATACAGCTCTTCATCGTTCATTGCCAAAAATCCACCGATGTTCACTAAGCAATCTTTTTTACCACTCATCGTGCAGCCATCTGAATAAGATAGCATCTCCTTTAAAATGTCCTTTATTCTAGTATTTTCGTATCCTGCTTCTCTTTCCTTAATAAAATATGCATTCTCTACACAGCGAGTAGCATCAAACATCACATCAATTCCATGCCTCTTACACAGGTTATACACGTCCCTCATATTTTCCATGCTGACCGGCTGTCCACCTGCCATATTGACTGTAACCGCAACACACACATAAGGAATTCGTTCTGCCCCAACCTCTTGTATAAGATCTTTTAACTTAGTAAGGTCGACATTCCCTTTGAAAGGATGTTCAGTTGTTGAATCATGAGCTTCATCAATGATAATATCAACAAATCTTGCTCCATTTAACTCTTGATGTGCACGAGTTGTTGTAAAATACATATTACCTGGAACCACATGTCCTTGTTTTATCTTTAGCTGGGATAAAATATTTTCCGCACCCCGCCCTTGATGGGTTGGCAATACATACTTGTAGCCATATACCTTTCTGACCGCTTCCTCCAGTCGCCTCCAGCTCTTGCTTCCAGCATAGGCTTCATCACCTACCATTAAAGCGCCCCACTGACGATCACTCATCGCACTCGTTCCACTATCTGTCAAAAGGTCAATGTACACATCTTTTGAATCAATTAAAAAAGTATTATATCCTGCCCGTACTAATGCTTCTTTTCTTTCCTCATACGACAAAATGGTTAATGGTTCAACTGCCTTAATTTTATAGGGCTCTGCCGTTCTTCTTTTCACTCATACCCCTCCATTTTTAGAAAATTCACTCTATGTATAATGTAAAATATTTTCACTTGTTTTCTCAAGAATACCCGTTGCACGATAAACGCTTTAAACCAACAAAGTTCGGTTGGTTTGCAGGTATCCTTACACTAAAAAGACAAATGCGCCCTTCCCAAACTTTTAGGAAGGACGCATTTATTGTTATTGTTCTATTATTTCATAGAAATCTGTTTCATTTTGCTATTTTCATTTCAAACAAACGGTTGTTTAATGGATTAAGCTATTTCCACCAACTACTTTTACATTTAAACAAACGGTTGTTTAGCTGAGTTTCAGGAGAAATAAATGTAGCTGTTATATATGTAAAATTCATAAATCACTATTTTAAGTTAGTTTGACTTGTACGCTAGTTTGCGAATGATCGCATCATATTGGGGGTATTCCTTTAGAAGCTCATCCTGTGTAAATAATTTAAAATCCTCAAAATCAAAGCCTGGTGAAACCATACAGCCAACTAATGAAAATGTATCTTCTTCCTTGACTGAGGAACCGAATATTGAATGTTTAGGAACCAATACTTGAGGAACTTCCCCTTGATCAAGATTTAAACCTAGCTTAGCCTCTGTATATTCTCCATTCTCATCAATAATATGAACGGTTAGTGAACTTCCACCATGGTAATACCAAAGTTCGTCTGATTGAAGCCTGTGAAAATGAGATATATCCTCAAATCTCAACAAAAAATAAATACTTGTAAATAGATTCCTTGTTTTTGCTCGATTTTGTTCCACTTCTATTGTTACATCTGAAGCATACGTATTTTTATAAAATCCACCTTCTGGATGGGGCTTAAGTCCAAGCTTCGAAATATAATACTGCGCGTTTGTTTCACTCATTTTAAATACTCCTTCCAATATGTTTCGCGATTCCTCACAATGTATAATACTAAATTTCAGATAAAAACTATAGGTAACATTTTCTATAGGGGGATATCCATGTCTTTTACAAGTTTATTTTTAAAGATTCGTTCAAACTTCATGTATCTTCCTACTCTATATGGCCTTATTGCTTTACTAATGGCACTTCTGAGTATAAAAATTGAGGCTATTATTATGAAAAATGAGGCCATTCAACACTTTCTTCCAGATGTCTTGTTTACTGATATCGTCTTAGCTCGAACCATTTTAAGCACCATTTCTGCTTCATTATTAACGATTACAACGATTACCTTTTCTACAATTTTAGTGGTGTTAACAACGTATCTATCAAATTTTTCTCCGCGTACATTGCAAAACTTTATTACAAATCACAGTACACAACGGGTGCTAGGTGTGTTTGTTGGAGGCTTTGTATATTCGATTATTTTGTTACTTGTTATAGAGGATGCTGGTCCTGGAAACAGATATATCGTTTCCTCTTTTGCAATACTTTTTTCAATCATCTGCCTATTTGTATTTGTTTACTTCATCCATCATGTAACAAATTGGATCCAAGTGAGCAATCTCATATACAATATTACTCAAAGTACAGCAAAGCGAATCGAGGAAGATTTATCCGATTTGAAGGATGTTAACGAGGATCCTCCTTGGGATGACTGGGAAGGAGAAGAAATTAAGCATATTTCTCCTCAAAAATTCAAAATAAACCAAGTTGGTTATATACAATTTATTGATATAAAAGGATTGGTTGAACAAGCAACTAAAGACGATAGTATTATCCGAATAGAGAGAAACATTAATGATTTTATAGATGAACAAACAGTGGTACTTTCAGTGTGGAATACTAACAATAATGCCCCTTTAATGGATTACGAAAAGTTTATATCGGTTGCTTCAAAACAGTCACCTTTCAATAGTATTGAGCTTGGTATGACAAAGATTGTAGAAATAGCTGTAAGAGCATTGTCACCTGCAGTCAACGATCCAAATACAGCTATTAATTGTATCGATAATTTAGGGAGACTTTTAATAAGGCTTAGTCAAAAACACTTACCCAAGTCCTATTTTAATGATCAATATCGTAACCTACGGGTTATCTGTGAACAACCAACTTTTTCAGATTATTTGTATCAAAGCTTTTCCCAGGTATTCCATTATGGTGTACACGATATCTCTATCCTACTTGCTATTATACGAACCCTCACTACAATTGCTGATTCATCAACCCCTCATTTAAGGAATGCAATTTGGGATTTTACGGAGTATATTGTTGAGGGAATTCAAAAGGAAGAACTGCTCTCACTTGATCGACACTATCTGAATCGTCATCTTACAAAGCTCGCCGTAGCCACTGAAAATAAAAAGGAGTTAAAACTATTGTAAAAAAGGGGATTCAGGTTCACATTTTGGATACATCATTTATTAAAGGATTAAACCCAATGCTGACTCTTCCGCTTGTATTTATGTAAGAAAGTTTACACACAAACATAATTTTACTACGAATGCGAAAACTATAAATGTAAGCATTTGAAAGGGGATTTGTATATGAGTCGTGGAAAAAGCTTTAAACATAAGGAAAAGGGACATCCTGGTAACTTCCCACAAAACAGTATTAGTGAAGAAAAAGAACATAGTCGACAATTTGAACAAATTGAAGACATTGTTACTCATGAAGCATTTAAGAACAGAGTAAAAGAGGATGAAATGCCTTAATTTAACAAAAAAGGATCAAAACAATATGTCTTGATCCTTTTTTTATTACCCACTACTTTTGCCTAAGCGTAAAGACTTCTACCCTCTCAATTTTGAATAAACCAGTTCCCCACCTAAATACGTTTCTTCTACCTCAACTTGATCTATTTCCTCAGCTGGTATCTCAAGGATATCTCGATTAAGAACGATGAAATCTGCATGATAGCCTGGTGTTAACTGACCTACATTAGGAATTCTTGTGATTTCCTGAGCTCTCCTTGTGTATAAGGATATTGCAGTTGATATATCAACCTTATGCTTCTGACCAGTATCAGTCCCGTCGTAAGCAAATCGTGTAACAGCTGCCTTTAGTCCAACAAACGGATTTGCAGGGTCCGCCCATGCTGTTGCAGGTGCGTCAGATGAAAACGCTACCTGTATTCCAGCTTCAAGCATTGTTCTTACCGGGTACGTTTCTTTCGTTCTCTCTGCACCAAGATTCTTTACATAACTCTCAATTTCAGCATAGAGGAAAATAGGTTGGGTTACAAACGCAATCCCTCTTTTGGCTGCGTCTTTCATTGCCTTTTCGGTCGGCATAGCTGCATGCTCAATTCGAATAGATGGCCCATCTGACAACCAGTTTTCAGTATTCTTCAATGTCTCTAACACAAAGTTGATTGCTTGTTCACCCATCGCATGTACCACTAGTTGAATGTTATTTTTCTTGGCAATATCAGCAGCAACTAGTAAATCAACTTCAGAAATCATTTGAATTCCTGTATTTTGTTCTTCCCCTAAAAATGGAGGATTGACCCAAGCCGTTTGTCCTGATACACTGCCGTCTGTTAAAAGCTTAACTCCCCCAACATGAATTTGTTTCTCCCTGTCCAAATCTTCCTTAGAAAAAGTTCGATTCTCACTTACATCTTCAGCAACAACATATAGAGCTGTCCTATGCTTAAAACCATAATTTCTAGCCTTTTGATATAGTTCCATATAGTTAGTTGGTACTTTTCTTGCTAGAAGCTCAGTAATTCCAGTAATTCCTTTGGAGAAAAGCTCTTGTCCCAGATTAGCAAGTGCTAGTGCATTTTCTTCTATAGTTGGTGTGGGAACAATATCTAATACAAGGTATCTCGCATTTTCTCGTAAAACTCCAGTTGGTTCGCCTTTTGAATCTCTGTCAATTTTCCCTCCTGGCGGGTCGGGAGTATCTTTTGTAATTCCTGCAAGTTCTAGCGCTTTACTATTAGCAGAAATAATATGTACACAATTACGTATCACCACAATCGGAACCTCGGTTGAAGCTTGGTCCAAGTCCCATCTAGTTGGAGCCCTTCCCTCTGATAATTTCCCTTCGTCATAGCCCCATGCTTCGACCCATTGACTATTATCTTGTGCCTCAATTTGCTTACAAATCTTTTCTACTAAATCTTCAATTGAATACACATTTGGTGGTGTACAAGCGATTTGTCTAGACGCATTTGCTAGAAACAATGGATGTAGGTGTGCGTCAATTAATCCAGGTAATATACGTCGACCTTGAAGATCGATAACTTTTCTACCCTCTACATTTATTGCCGTTAAATCTCCTACCGAAAGAATCCTTCCATCACGAACGACCATCGTATCAGCAAAAGGCTGGTCAGGATTAGAAGTAAAAAACTTTCCGTTTGTGAAAACTACTTCATTGTTGAGAGGCATTAGACTCATTCCTTTCCTTACTATCACTTTCGTTTACTCATTCACGAAGAAGTGTACGGACTTGAGATAGTTTATTCTCATATCGCATTACTATTACATCCATTTTATACTTTATTACGTGATAATGTATCCCTCAATTTTTTTGGAAACATACTAATACAATAACCATTTACTAGGTTTTCCTTTGTACTTCGGTTCTAATAAGTAAAGAGTAGGAGATGAATATGAAGAAGATATATCTATCAAGAGAGCTAGTACAAGAACCCTTTCATGACAACACCCTTATTAAAGACTTCTGGGGAGTAGAATGGGGAGTAGAAAATGAAATAGGCACTCTAAAGAAGGTTCTAATGCATCGACCTGGAAATGAGATTCTACAACTTCATCAAAACCCTAGGGAAATAGAAGCAGGTCCCTTATTAGGTACGTATATTAAGGGCACAATGCCCGAAGATCTTCAAGAGAAGGAAAGTCCTAATTTAACAAAACTACAGACCCAGCACGACAATTTGGTAAAAGCATTAGAGAATGAAGGTATCGAGGTTGTCTACCTTGAGGGCGAAGATGAGAACCTACCAGAGCGTATCTTTACTCGAGATCTAGGATTGGTTATTCCAAGTGGTGTTATCATTTCTAGACTTGCCCTGTATATTCGATACGGCGAAACACGATTAGCGGCACAAACGTTTAGTAGTATTGGTATGCCTATTTTAGGGTCTATCCAAGGAAGTGGTTTTGCCGAGGGCGGTAGCTTTACAATGCTCGATAAAAATACTGCTATCATAGGCCGTTCTGAACGTGTAAATCCTAGCGGCATTGACCAGTTGCGCACTTTTCTCTCCCTGCAAAACATCGAATTAGTAACGATAGATTTACCATCAACAATTATACATCTTGACGAGGCATTTCTTCTTATTGACTATAATAAAGCATTAATAAATAAGTCATTACTGCCTTACTGGTTTTTAGATGAACTACACAAACGAAAAATTGAGCTATTTCATATCGATCCCAAAGATCATCCATTGACGATTAATGTTCTGCCTATTTCCCCTGGTAAAATCATTTTCCCAGCCACTGGAACGAAAACAATGGATATGCTAAAGGCAAATGGCATTGAAGTCATACCAGTTGATGTATCAGAATTCTATAAATTAGGCGGTGGAATACACTGCTTAACACTACCTTTGCTAAGAAAATCTTAGTGAAGTGAATGATGGGTGATACATTTTCTAAATTCCTCATAAACCCCCTGTATCTTACAAATATTGCGCGGGAAATGAAGGAATTTAGAACAACGTGTCGAAAACGAAATAACAGCTTAGGAAATGATATAATTCCTATACATACGACCTAATTTTATTTCTCATATTATTCCCGAAAAGGCAGGTGGCTGAAAATGAAGCAGTACGTGTGGTATGCCAGTTACGGTTCAAATATAAGCAGGGAACGATTTCTTTGTTATATAAAAGGAGGCAGACCAAAAGGATCGAACCTTACAGAAGTTGGTTGCAAAGACCCATCCCTCCCTTTAAAAGAAGGCTTTTTCTCCATTCCGAACCAATTGTATTTCGCAAAAGAAGCTGGAAGGTGGAAATCGCAAGGAGTTGCTTTTATAGATAGTAAGAAAGACTCTGAATCATATACAATTAGCAAAAAGTATTTAATAACATATGATCAGTTTTTAGATGTATTAAAACAAGAAAACAATGGGGCAAAAGTTGATATTGATTTAAACCAAGTAAAAGAGACAGGATCACTCACTTTTCTTAAAAAAGCCTGGTATGGAAAAATAATCTATCTCGGCGAAGACAACGGATATCTAATTTATACATTCACCGCACCTTGGGATATAGAAGAGGTAACACTTAAACAACCTTCACATGAATATTTACAAACCATTATTACTGGTCTAAAAGATCATTTCTCCGAAGACAGTATCTATGAATATCTTAAAAGCAAACCAGGAATTAAAGGGATATATACAGATGGAGAATTAAAGAGTGTAGTCTATTAAATCCTATAAAAGATTTTTAATCAAGCGTTTGTTTAAAAGAAAATAAACAAGTATCCATTTCACATGGATACTTGTTTTTTAACGATTATTTTAAAGACTTTTCAATAGCTTGTTCAAATTCTGAGATGATGTCCTCGCAATGTTCAATACCTACTGAGATACGCACGAGTTCATTTGTAATCCCCAACGCTTCCTGTGCCTCAGGGGGTAGTGCACGGTGGGAAGTCTTAAGTGGATGAGACACGGTTGTCTCCACTCCAGCTAATGTTGGTACAAGCTTTACCCATCCAAGTGATTTGAAAAACTCATTAACGTCTACTGTTTTTGAAAGTTCGATAGACAACATCGCTCCAAATCCAGTTGCTTCTTCCTCAAACGGATAGTATACTCTTGCTATATTTGGATTTTTTCGTAGTACATCTGCAAGCTTTCTTGCATTAGCCGATTGCACCTGCATGCGTACAGCTAGCGTCTTTAAACCACGTGTAGTCAGCCACGCTTCAAATGGGCTTACATTTGTTCCTAGATTTACAACCTTCGCCCGAGCCCTTTCAACTAAATCTTCTCTTCCCACAACTACACCAGCTGTGACATCACTGTGTCCACCAATATATTTGGTCGCACTATGAACGACAAGTTCGACTCCTAATTCGTATGGATTACAGTGGTAAGGAGTTGCAAACGTGTTATCTACAACAGTTGTAAGATTCTTTCGTTTAGCAAGCTCGACAACTGCTTTTAAGTTCTCTACACGTATAAGTGGATTGGTAATTGATTCTGTATAAAGTAGCTTTGTGTTTGGTTGGATTGCCTGCTCGACAAGGTCAAGATTTGTAAAGGAAACAAAGGTTGTCTCTACTCCGAGCTGACGTAATTCTTCGTGTAACATATGGTAGCTTCCACCATATACATCATCGGCAGCTACGATATGATCGCCACTCTTAACGACTGCAAGAATACCCGCTAATATAGCAGATAAGCCTGATGACGTTGCTATACCTGCTGGCGCTCCTTCAATTGCTGCAACCATCTGACCAAGTTCGTCTGGATTTGGATTCCCAGTACGAGAATATAGATAATTCCCTTCCCCTTGGTAATAACCCTCTAAATCCTCAAGATTATCAAATGTAAATGCAGTTGTTTGATAGATGGGTGTTACTTTACTTCGAATCGGTAGCCTATTCTTTTTCGCACTATGTATTAGTTTCGTTTCAAACCGTTTCCCCAACTTTTGCACCTTCTTTATTATGTATTGCTATTATTCTGAACCTTATTTTATAAACTGTCAATTGTGAGATTCTAGGAAATCAAGATATGCACAGTATGCAGGGAATACCTCTCTCTCCAATCTGTAAGAAAAGAAGCTGCATCAAATATCCACAGCTTCTCTCAGATCTACTCGCTATATATCGATTGGTCTGTGAAGTTGACATACACTACATACATAACAATGCAAATCGCCGTCGTAATAAAGCCCCAACCAAGTGTGATTTGGTCGATGACCAAATAGTTATTACATAGTTGCATATTTGTATTAATATATAACACTCCCATGCCTAAATACTTAACTGTAAAAAAGATAAAAACAAAATTCTTTGCTCTCTTACTTAGTTTCTTCCAGCTATCCCGTAATGGAACACCCGCTAATAACGCTAGACTTAAAAACTTAAACACTTCCATACTCGTAATGGTCAGTGTTTCATCCATTGTTTTAGGGATTGTCCAATATACCATAATCACAATAAATAATAAGATACCTGGTATTCCGTCTTGGTTCCACTTCTCAAAAAAACGCGGAAACTTTTCTTGCAATAATTTCGCCATTAAGAAGCCCGCAAATACAATTGATGGCATTTGCATATGCATGTGAACGATCATAATGGATTCAAGTAAGTTCGTAACAGGAGGCAGCGCCAAGACAAGTAATAAGAAAGTTCCTATTAAAAATTGTTTCATAACTTACTCCCCCTTATTATCTTCTAAGATGCTAGTAACTTTAGCAGCTGCTTCATCTATCTCCCGATAATCCATCACATCAAGTAATGACCCATTGCGATCAACTAAATAAAAAGCTGAGTTATGAGCAAAATTCCCTTTACCATCTGGAATCACGATTACACCGAATTCATCAAGTAGGCTTTGTAATTCAATTTGGTCTGAAATCCTAGCCATTCTCCAAGTTGCTCCGTCAGCACCAAAATAGTTTCGATACTTACTTAAAGTAGCAGGGTCATCTCTGGTTGGATCAAAACTTATGCTTAAAAAGACAATATCTTTTCCGATGTATTTCTGTGGCAACTGCTCATATACCTGCGCCATATTCATTTCTAGTTGTGGACAAACCGTTGTACAGGATGTGTAAATAAAAGTGATAAATACAAATTTGTCTTTAAACTCAGAAATAGGATATCTTCGCCCTTCGCTATCCTCGAGAGTTACATCTGGAAATACTGGCTTGTCTTCAATCAGTTGATTTACCCTAGCTGTCTCTGCTGTGAATGCCCGAAATCCGTCAGTTCCCGTATAGAATAATACACATCCAAATAATAATATCAGTATACAAGCGAATGTTTTTCGATTCTGTTTGATCACGAAGATCACATCCTATTTCTCAATTTTCCTTAACTTTATTCAGCAGAAGATCCTACTTCTATATATGGGAAATGTATACAAAAAAAGTAAACAGTTATTAGAGTTTTCAACTAGGCTGAATAAAGTTAAAGCCTCCGGCGGATGCCTCAGATTTTCAACGGAAGTTTTTCGAGCAAGCTCGAAAAAATCTGGGCGCAAATACGCCAAGGCGTATTTGATAGAAGGCTTGAAAGAGATAGCAGGAAAAGTAGCTATCTCTTTCTATTTAAGGAATCTATCTACGTCTCTTGATTGTCTAGCTCCGCTCGCATCCGATTTCTTCTCTGTCTAGCTGCTGCGCCTAGAAACTCGAGAAACTTCAACTCCTCCTGCAGACGCAAAAAGCGCCTCTTTGTCGGAGTATCCGACGCACAGGATGTGCTAGTGCCGACGTCGCCACAGGACGTGGCGTTTTAGTCGGCCAGTTTTCTCGTTTCTGATCAAGGCGCATCCGCTTTTCTTTATTGTCTAGCTCCGCTCGCAGCGACTAGCGAGACTTCCCTCACCCTTCGTACGATAAGCTCAACATCGGCTCGCTTTGCTCCCCGTGTTTCCTTTATCTCCTACGGCCTCAGTCCAGTCCGTACGTCGCTATACGCTCGCATCCGCTTTTCTTTATTGTCTAGCTCCGCTCGCAGCGACTAGCGAGACTTCCCTCACCCTTCGTACGATAAGCTCAACATCGGCTCGCTTTGCTCCCCGTGTTTCCTTTATCTCCTACGGCCTCAGTCCAGTCCGTACGTCGCTATACGCTCGCATCCGCTTTTCTTTTTACCAAGTCTTAAATGGTGGTGATCCTGGAGGTGCGTTTACAATCATTTCGGTTAATGGTAAGACATACGCCATTGCGATGACTAACACCATTAGCACAACCCATAGTCCCCAACGCTCGGTCCAGAATGGCGTTTTTGCTGAATTTTCTTCCACTTCTGCAATCGGAAACTCTGTTAAACCTTTTGGTGCAAAGAACATCATGTTGAATACTGCATACACTTGAATGATTACTCCGACAAGTAAGAACGTAGCTCCAATACCTACAAACATTAACAATGGTTCCCAGCTTTGAGCTGTAGCATTTCCAAAGTAATCTGAGAAAGATGTTCTACGAGGTGAACCAAGAAGTCCAACCCAGTGCATAGAGATTGACATTAATGCCATACCAATGGTCCAAATAATTGTTTGTACAATACCTAGTTTATTCATCCCTTTTGTTAACACACGTCCAGAGATATGTGGAACTAACCAATAACAAACTCCGAAGAATGTCATAACGACTGACATACCAAGTGTTAAGTGGAAGTGTCCAACTACCCACATTGAATTGTGAACGACTTGGTCTAATTGGTTTGTACTTTGTACAATTCCACCAGCTCCTGCTGGGATAAAAGCAGCCATTGCGATAAATGGTGATAAGAAACGAACATCTTTCCATGGAAGCTTTTTAAACCAACCTAGTGCGCCCTTTCCACCTTTTCTTCTACCTGTACGTTCAAATACTGCAAACAATGCGTAAGCTGTCATTAAAGATGGGAAACCAATTGCTAAACTCATAAATACATGTAAAAATTTAACTGACGGTAGGATACCTGGGTCAATGATTTGATGGTGGAATCCACCTGTAATATTCATGATAACTAATGCAATTACAACTACACGAGTTAGTAAATCGCTCCAGCGTTTTCCGCCGATAATTTTTGGTATGATGACATACCATGCTGACACTGCTGTTAAATACCAAATGTTAACTGCCGTATGACCGAATGCCCAGAACAATGTACGAGATACCATTACGTTAATTGTATCTACCCAACCTAGTGTCCATGGGAGTATCATGAATAATACTTCAACTGCAACAAACGCTGTTGCACCAACTAGAAGAATGAATACCCCAGTTGCAAAGAAAGAAAAGATTGGTAGATGCTGTCCTTTATGATTCTTTCTCCAGTTAGCTACTTGAATAAATGCCCCAACTGATAGGAGCCAGATACCAACAACAACCAGCGCTAACCCGATATAGAATACAGGGTGTGCTGCCATTGGCGGATAGAACGTATACATAACAGATGCTTCATTCATAAGGATTGGAATGACAACCAATACAATCCCAACAATCTTTGTCCAAAACCCGATCCACGCTATTTTTCTAACCTTAGGCAGTAAGCCCCCTAGGTCGTGAGACAATCCTGCGTAAAAGTAACCTGTTGTAAAGAAAGCTGAAAATACCACTACTAAAAGTAAACCATGAGCTGTTAATACTTGATAATAAGTGAGATAGCTTGGTAATTCTAGAAGACCTGCACGGTTCAAACCCTGTAATAAACCTAAAAGACCACCTAGTAATAAAGCAATAATTGCTACTGAGATATAGGATTTCGCGATTTTTGCATCCTCTAGATTTACACCTAGTACTTTATTTGTTTTCTCTTTAAAGCTAGTATCTGTATTTCTTAATACTGTTTCCAAGGGTCTTCCCTCCTTTATTTAACCGTAATAGTTGTACCCATTAATTGGTGACCAGCACCGCAATATTCATTACAAAGCACTAAATATTCACCTGGTTCATCAAAGGTTTGAGAAATTTTTTGGATATGTCCAGGCATAACCATTGCATTTAAGTTTGTACCTGCAACCTGGAATCCGTGTACAACGTCCTTAGATGTCATTGTGAAGTGAACCTTTGCCCCCGCTGGCACTTCTATTTTAGCTGGGTTAAAACTAAAAACTTCTAATGTCATAACAACTTCATATTCATTTTCATCAATCTGATAAACACCAGGCTTATCAAATGGAGCTGTTTCATCAACCTTCTCGGGATCAATTGTTTCCATATTACTTGGAGGCCCCATTTCTAACGCAAAGGTTTGATAACCTGTTACAAGCATGAACGCCATGATCATACCGAAACTTATTGTTAGCCATATCTTTTCATCAAGATGCATTTTTTGTTTCATCATTTTCCCTCCTAAAATCTAGACATAAATAATCCAAATAATAATATATACGTAGCAAGAATGACTGCTCCAACCACTCCGACAGAGATCCAAGTTCCTACTAGTGGTCCTTGATATTCTCCACCTTCTTTTTTATTTCGGTTTACTTTTGAAGCTCCCATCCAGTTCAACCTCCTTATGTTCTTCTTACTTACATCTTAATTAGTAACCATTCTCAAAGAAGTGAACTGAATCACACATTAGCTGTAATATTTATTACACCCCCATGAGAAAAGGACGAGAAAATTGAATTTTCTCGTCCTTTTAAATATGTAAATCAATATAAGAACCGCGTTAATTCGGCATTTTCATCCTTTTTGATTTGTATGGAAGATAGGCATTTGCAAAATTGACAAATTGATGAACATACATTTTCTTACACAAAAAAACCTCCAGCTTTGGAGGCTTCTGTTTATTCTATGAGATATGATATACCAAAAAGCGCTCATAGCTGTTTCTCTCATATAATCCAGGAATGATAATTTCTTTCTTAAACTGAAAGGCTGTATGATTTTCTAAAAAATAAGTGTAATCCGCTGATCCATAGTAAAGAATAATTTCTATTTCACGTGGATTCTGCTGTAATGACCGAACGATATTGTTAATGATATGCTTAAAAACCTGTATCGAAAAAGGGTTGAAAAAGTAAAATCGATTATCTAATGGATGTATTCTATAATCCTGTGCCTTACAATGATGAATATTGATCTCCTCTTTACGCGCACCCGTCTTTTTCAAATAACGGTCTCTGTTATCAAGTGCATCCTGGAAGAGGCTCTTCTCTACTTCTATCCCGACGACAGATACTGAGAAAAAATGATGAATATAAAAAAGCAATCTACCCTTCCCACACCCAAAATCAACCACCCGATCATCACTTTTTACTTGATATTGTTTAAAAAGTGCATCAAGTCCCTCATATGGTGTGGGTTCGTATCGATGGTTATGAACGGAGGAGCTAAATCCCTTTTGCCCTCCACTCGTTTTTACATGTAAAAGTGCATCAGTATAGTAATCATTCATTGGGTTATTCCTAATCTCCTTATACTACCTTTAAAGTGATATCCCTTTATTCACATACTTTAGCTTTTCAGGATTTCGAATTAAAAATATGTGACTGATTTGGTTATTTTCTGTTTCAAAGCATACCACATTCTCAGGTTCGTTATTTCTCTTTATTATAATACCGATTTCCCCATTCACATTTGCCAAATCAATTTCCATAGTATCATCATTCCCAAACTTTCGAAGAAGCCCCAATATAAATTGTACAACCCTTTCTTGAGATACAATTGGTACTAAAGCAGCTTTCACCTTACCACCTCCATCTGAATAGAGAACAACATCGTTGGTGAGCATGCGTAACAGGCCTTCTGTATTTCCAGTTGCTGCTGCATAGAGAAAGGATTGAACAAACTGGTTTAACTCTTTTTCGTTCCTTTTTACATATTTAGTATTGTTATAGTTTAGTTTTTTCCTGGCCCGACTTAACACTTTTCTACAGTTTGCCTCTTCTTTTTCTAGTATTGACGCAATTTCACCATACTCATAGTCGAAAGCTTCTCTTAAAACAAACACTGCTCGTTCGACCGGGTTTAGTTGCTCCATCAGAGAAAGTAATGCATACGAAATTTCATCCTGTCTCAGAACTTCATGCAAGGGATCTTCATTTTCAGATATTATGAGTGGTTCTGGTAGCCAAGGGCCTATATATACCTCTCTTTGCTTTTTTGCTGATTTCAAATAATCAATAGAACGATTTGTAACCATTTTACAAAGATACGCCTTCTTACTCTCAATTTGTTCACGGCTCGCTTTCTCATAAGCAAGTAGAACATCATGAACAATGTCCTCAGCCTCTGTAATCGTTCCAACCATTCGATATGCAATCGCAAAAAGCAAAGGCTTATATTCACTATAAGATTGATTATCAATCATGATTTCCAACACAACCTTCCGCGCCATATTGTTCTATGATATATTCGGCAGCCTGCCTACCACTAGAAAACGCTGCATCTACAAGCATTCCCTCATGTCCCACCCAGTCACCTGCCACATACAAACC
Organism: Ferdinandcohnia sp. Marseille-Q9671; assembly: GCF_976954385.1. Classification (NCBI taxonomy): domain Bacteria; kingdom Bacillati; phylum Bacillota; class Bacilli; order Caryophanales; family Bacillaceae; genus Ferdinandcohnia; species Ferdinandcohnia sp. Marseille-Q9671. The sequence continues at coordinate 59,168 of NZ_CDRJTA010000003.1, read as the reverse complement.
AGGTATCTGGTCTACTTGTGGTTTTGGTCTTCCATGAAAACCATTCGTCTCTGCTAAAACGGTGTTGTGAGAAACAATCATAGTAGGAAGATATCTTTTATAAAGGACAAATTCCTCCCAACCAGGCTGAATTCCTCCTAAAAAGGAAATTAACTGATTTTGTATTTCCTTTGCATCATCGGTATCTGAAGGATTTCTATATTTCATAACATGTACAATCTGATAATCCTGCAAGCTAAGCTTTGCTATTTTTGAATGATTTGAAAAGTAAAAGGGATTCTCTAAATCCATTGCAAAATTAATTTTAGGATTCGGAAGTTCTGATAAAACGAGATCCATACATGCGACACGAACTGGATTACGCTCCTTTAATTTCCGTAAAATAGAAAAACTCTCATGCCCCTCCAACATAGCATAGGTTTCATCAGGACTAGCCGTTGATAGAACGTTTTTAGCAAGAACTGCTTCATTATTTGTATAAACCTTTAGTTGAGGTGAAAAACCACTTATCATTTTCACATTTGCCTCTCTATAAAAATATACTCCAAATGATTCTGCTTTCTCCTCAAGCTGTCGTATCATACTTTGCCAACCATAATGGAGGTACATTGCATTTCCTAATTGTAGTTGCTTTAACGCAGCGCCTGCACTCAATCTATTTGGATCGTTTGAATAAGATGATAATCGAGTTAGCATTAGAATAAGATGCTGTGCCACTTTATCTTTAAACTTATGCTCTACCCAATGACGTAATGGTATATGTTGAAGGTTTTCTGTATCTATTTTTTTGTAGTTGATAAAGAAAGTGAGTAGTTCTTTCTTTGCCTTCCAATTTAAGAGCGGACTGGTTAACAAACTATAAGGAGTTGCAGGAATATCATAACAAATGCCATTCTGAACAATCTTTCCCTTCGTGGGAACGACACCTCCCTTAACATATATCCCCAGCTCCTGTAATATCTCCATTGATCTACCTTTTGTATATAATGCATGTGGACCCAGGTTTAAAAAGGAGTCCTCCTTCTCTGTCGTTCTTCCTCTCCCACCTATGTTTTTAGATTTTTCTAATACAAGCACCGACTTCCCTGCACGCGCCAAGTATATAGAGGCAGTTAGACCAGCCACCCCACTACCGATAATGACACAATCCCATCTTTTTTCTTCTAATTGCATCCTGTTCACTCCCATTGTTCGATTTATACCTAAGACGATTGAACAATCGAATTTGTGACAACAGGTTCTGAGTTTTCAATAGATTACGTCTCCTCGACATGCAAAAAACCCCGCCACTTAGAAAGCAGCGAGGTCTATCCATTTCTTACCCTATATATTTCGGGAGTGTCACAAGTACCATCGACAAAAAGATAATCAAAATATAATTTACAGAATATAGAAAATTCCAGCGTGCCCATTTATTATCATCTTTTACTGAAAAACCTTTAATGCTTAATATCAACCACCCTATATTAAGGAAGGTTGCGATGACAATAAAAGTTGTTCCGAGGTCATCTAAAAAGAAAGGCAACGGAAACAAACAGGCGACATAAAATAAAAAATGCTTCTTTGTTACCTGAATCCCCCGAACTACAGGAAGCATTGCAACACCCGCAGCCTTGTACTCATCATACTTTCTGATTGCAATGGCATACGTGTGTGGCATCTGGAAAATAAATAAAATGAAGAACAATACAATTGGAACTGTATGGTTAATTGGTGCAACTGCGGCCCATCCCATTAATGGGGAAACGGCACCTGATACACTGCCAATCACCGTATTAAATGTATATTTTCTCTTTGACCACATCGTATAAGGTACAACATAAGTGAACCATCCTACTAATGTATAAATGACTGCCTCTAGTGTTGTAAATGATAAGAGTACAAAACCTAGAATGGTACATATTATCCCTAAGATTAATACAGCTTTTAACGAGAAATGCCCTGTTACAGTTGGACGTTTCTTCGTTCGATCCATGACCGTATCTATATCAACATCATACCAGTTATTTATGATTAAGGCTCCCGCCATAACAAGGGTACTCCCGAGCATCGTAGATAGAAACAATCCCACATTTTCCTGAAAGGAAGCACCTGTAAAATAAATTGCTAACCAAAAACCAGAAAATACGGGAAGTACGTTAGCAAGTAAAACCCCTGCTTTAAAAAGGGACCTAAGATCAGCCATAAAAGATGTTGTCTGTTTATTTGTTTCTGTTTTCATTTTGGTATCCTCTTTCCTACCTTCTATTACTAAGAACACTTTCTTAAAGTATACTATACCACTTTTAAACAGAATAACTTTAAAAATTACCAGTTATCCATATAACGTTACTATTTTAGACTAATTTACATCATGTTCCGAATTCTCTATATAGAATTGAGGATTGTTTTTGGTAGTTGAATCCACGGCCGCTAAAGCCATAATTTACCTTATTAATTTTTTATAAATAACCGAAACCATTTACCTTTTCCATCGTATATAGAAGAGAAGATTCAAAAGCTTAATTCTTCTTGATAGGGTATAATGGATAATAATAAAATGAATCTTACTAACATATGGAGGTATACAATAATGAAAAAGGTAATATCAGCATTTCTAGCACTTTCACTTATTCTCTCGCCTGTTGGAAACATTGTTTTTCAAGACCATTCAACAACTGTTGAGGCGAAGGGGTACAAATCAGGTAAAAAAGGTTTCAATAATAATATAGGTAATACGAATAAATCAAACTTCCAACAACAGAAAAAGGACAACACTACTACGAATAAATCTACTGCTACAACCACTCCAAAAGGCGGATTAATGTCTGGCGGGTTAATGAAAGGCCTTATGCTTGGTGGTCTTGCTGGATTACTATTCGGCGGTCTTTTAGGTGGAATGGGAGCACTCGGTTCATTTCTTGGCCTAATGATTAATGTTCTAGCGATATATGTTCTATTTTCCATCATTCGCAAAATCTTTGTTCTTATTAGAGACAAGAAGAAAAAAGAGACTGATCCATGGAGAAGCTAATTCTTTCTGAACAAGAAATCATCAATGCAGTATGTGTCTATATTGGATTGAAGAAGCAAGTGAAACCTGAAGAGGTTGAAGTTGAGCTTATGTATGATGACGACTATGGATTTTCTGCAGAGGTCTATGTAAACGAGCGTAAACAAGTTCTTATCATGGCAAACCTTATCGAAGCTATTCGTCTATTGCTCGGGGAGTTTATGGGTAAAGACCCTTATGCAGGGATTAAGCTAGTTCTAGATGATGAAGAAGGTATAATCGCACATATCAATTAAATAAAGACTCATCCTTTTTGGATGAGTCTTTTTATGCCTTTATATCCGCTATTATCATACGGTTTTTTCCACTTTCCTTTGCAGCATATAGCGCTTGATCGGCTGCTTTCTTCAAAGCATCGACAGTTAACCCATGATGAGGATACACACCTACACCTGTACTTATCGATACAGTAATTCTTTCACCCTCAAGTAAAACCGGATGCTCTACATAGTACGTTTTTAATCTAGAATAAATACCTTCTACACTCTGGTCGTTTCGAGACTTGATTAAAATCATAAATTCATCACCGGCGTAACGATAACCCTCTATGAATTTATCACATACAGACTTCATTCCATCTGCTAACACCTTCAGATATAAATCTCCCGCATCGTGACCAAATTGATCATTCACCTGTTTTAAATCATCGGAGTCAATCATCATTACTGTAATTTCTTCATTTCCACTCCGAAGTAACTGTGCTAAATCCTCATGGAATGCCCGATGGTTTTTTAAACCTGTTAATTCATCCGTTCTCGACATAGTATAGATTTTTTCGTATAATCTTGCAGTTTCAATTGAGTTAATTACTTGTGCTCCAATCATTTGGAGTAAGTCCTCATGCTCCTTCCGATAGGCAAAATCGCGAAAACTTTGAGCTGAAATAACTCCTTTTACCTGATCATCAATAACCACTGGCACAAAAAGGCAGGAACTCGTGTCTTCCTCTCCTTCACCCATTGTCATGTCATATTCATGATTTTGACTTTGTTGTTTTAAATGAACGATTTCTCTCGTTTTGATTACCTTTGACGTATAATTCTCACCAAGTTCTACTATACTTGGTGGAGCTGGCTCTCCGTTATCCATAATAAAAACCAAATGAACATATGAATCTCCTGGATTATACAAGGCAATATAAAATGAATCCGTAGGCATTACCTGAGAAACCATTTCATACGATTTTTGGAGAAGGACACTTTCATTTAATGTTTTGCTACATATTTGGGCAAATTCATGTAGGATGCGATAATGCTTATTCATCCAATGCATATTTTCCATTTGTTCATTCATTTCCTGGAGCTGCGTTAAAAGTTCATTAGTTTGTTCCTTTTCTTCGCTTCCCTGATACGTACATTCAAAAAAATCACGAACCTCCTTAGATATCAGGTTTTTCTCAGAACCAACCTTCTCAATTAGTTCACTCAATTTCTTTAGTACGTTCAGATTTTTAGCAGCTTGGACCTCTTTATCCATTTGTAATCACTTCCAAAAATTTTTCTATCCAAAAATCTAGTAAACTAGTAGCTATAGTTGGTATAAAAAAAAGACTAATCCAACCGATTAATCTACGTTTCTTTGCGTTACGAGTTATCCTCGGCAACTGGCTGGCATGTCAACGTTGGTTTGACGTAGCCCCTATAGTTTTGCGTCTTCATCTTTCAATGAATTTGCCTTGTCGATATTCTATTGTTATATCAAAAATGAATTTTTTAAATTATAACTTAATTATATTTGTTATTTCTACTTTGGTCAATTAAATCAACACTTATTTTTCCAAGTAATGTGAAATATATCCTATGAAAAATCTCCTATATCACTTTCCTTATTTAGTCATATCTATTACATTTAGTATTGTTATTGAATTATTTCACAATTCGTGTATAATTATGCCGGATTGAGTCTGAAATGCACAATGGCTCCGCCTATTTGGCGACAAGCACAAGAAAAGTGCAGACGAAGGCGTTTTTTGCCTTAAGAAGCAATTTGCTTAAGCCGATGACGCCTGGAGCTAGACATAAAAACAGCTTGAAAAATTTAATATTTAATAGAAAGAAGGGGGTTGCTATGAATAACATACCTATTATTCAATTTAAAAATGTTACCAAACAATATGACAACGATCCCGCTGTCCTTAATAATGTAAGTTTTGAAATAGAAAGAGGAAAATTTTATACACTTCTTGGACCTTCTGGCTGTGGTAAGACGACGATTTTACGATTAATTGCAGGTTTTATTGAACCCTCTAATGGCGAGGTTTATTTTAACGGTAAAAAGGTAAACACTGTACCCGCTAACAAACGTCAGGTTAATACTGTTTTTCAAGATTATGCTCTATTCCCACATCTAAACGTTTTTGAGAATGTAGCATTTGGACTTCGTATTAAGAAAATGAAGAACGCTGACATCGAAGCGAAGGTGAAGGAAGCATTAAGCTTTGTTAACTTAAAAGGCTATGAAAACCGTGAAATTAATGAAATGTCAGGTGGTCAGAGGCAGCGTGTTGCAATTGCACGTGCCATTGTAAATGAACCTGAGATTATCTTATTAGATGAACCTTTATCTGCATTAGACTTAAAACTTCGAACGGAAATGCAATACGAGCTCCGCGAACTGCAACAGCGACTCGGTATTACGTTTATCTTTGTTACACATGATCAAGAGGAAGCTCTAGCCATGTCAGATGAGATTTTTGTATTAAATGAAGGAAAAATTCAACAAAGTGGAACCCCTATAGATATCTATGATGAGCCAATAAATCGTTTTGTTGCTGATTTTATCGGAGAATCAAATATTGTAAAAGGAAAAATGCATCAGGATTTTCTTGTTGAATTTGTTGGAAAAACCTTTGAATGTGTAGACCAAGGATTTACAAAAAACGAACTTGTTGATATTGTAATTCGCCCAGAGGACTTAGAAATAACCACTTTTGAAAAAGGAAAGCTTCAAGTGGTAGTTGATTCTCAACTTTTCAGAGGCGTTCATTATGAAATTTGTTGTTTTGATAAAGATGGAAATGAGTGGCTTGTGCATTCCACGAAAAAGGCAAAAGTCGGTGATGAAATAGGACTCTATTTTGATTCTGAGGCGATACATGTTATGCGTATTGGTGAAACTGAAGAAGAATACGATCGTCGCTTAGAAGCATATTCGGACGGGGAAAGCCATGGAAAATAAGCTAACCCGTAATATATATTTTATCCCCTATGCTTTATGGATTCTAATCTTTGTCATTGCACCAATCACACTGGTTCTCTATTATTCTTTCTTTGATATAGAGGGAAATCTTTCGTTAGTAAACTATAAAACATTCTTTACACCTATCTATTTAAAGATGACATTAAGTTCTTTTTGGTATGCTTTTTTAATTACAGCTATTTCGTTACTGGTTGCATACCCTACCGCTTATTTGCTCACGAAAACAAAACACAAGCACCTTTGGTTACTATTAATCATTGCTCCCTCTTGGATTAATTTATTATTAAAGGCTTATGCCTTTATAGGAATCTTTGGTGCCAAAGGGGCTGCAAACAGCGTTCTCGAGGTGTTAGGAATTGGCTCACAACAGCTATTGTTTACCGATTTTAGTTTTGTGTTTGTTTCTGTTTATATTTTTATACCTTTTATGATATTACCTATTTTCAACTCACTAAATGAGTTAAATCCTAGTCTACTAGATGCCTCTAGCGATCTAGGTGCATCAAAATGGACCACCTTTCGTAGGGTAATCTTTCCTTTAACCATTCAAGGGGTCAAATCCGGATGTCAGATTGTATTCATTCCTGCTCTATCGCTATTCATGCTTACACGACTAATTGCAGGAAACAAGGTCATTACACTCGGTACAGCAATTGAACAGCAATTTCTAGTAACACAGGATTGGGGAATGGGTTCAACTATTGCCGTCTTCCTAATCATCTTCATGGTTCTTATCATGGTAGCAACAGGAAACCGTAAGAAGCGAGGTGCAAAAAATGAGAGATAAACTAGCTATTTCATCCAGAATGTATTTACTTATTATATTCTTCATTTTATACGCACCTATCTTCTATTTAGTGTATTACTCGTTTAATAGCGGTGGTACAATGAGTAATTTCGAAGGCTTTACCCTAGATTGGTATAAAGAGCTATTTCAGGATACAAGACTCCTTATCATTGTATTAAATACAATTGTTGTAGCATTGCTTTCAGCTCTTATATCAACCATTATTGGAGTTCTTGGCGCAATAGGTATTCATTCAGTTAAACAAAGACAAACTCAGAATACCTTGCTATCGTTAAATAATGTCTTAATCGTCAGTCCCGACGTGATTATAGGTGCCTCTTTCTTAATTCTTTTAACTATGGCAGGCATCAAATTAGGATTTTACTCAGTATTACTCTCACATATTGCATTTTGTATACCAATTGTGGTGCTTATGGTATTACCTAAGTTAAAAGAAATGAGCCCTACTTTACTGGATGCCGCAAGAGATCTTGGGGCTAATCAATGGGAGGTACTAACTAAGGTCATTATTCCTTATATCACACCGGGAATTTTCGCAGGGTTTTTTATGGCACTCACATACTCCTTTGATGATTTCGCTGTCACGTTTTTCGTGACTGGAAATGGTTTTTCAACATTATCTGTTGAGATCTATTCCTTAGCACGTCGAGGAATCTCATTAAATATCAATGCATTGTCTACTCTATTATTTATCTTTACCATGTTACTAGTGGTTGGATATTACTTTATTTCTCAGCGTGGTAACACTCGTGGACTGGGGGTTCGAAAATGACGAAACTCATTCGTGTTTTCTTGTTAATTGCCGTACTCTCTGGTGCTCTACTTTATCTCATTAACCATTTAAATTCATCACAAGGTCTTTCTGAAGGAAATACGTTGACGGTTTATAATTGGGGAGATTATATTGACGAGGAGTTAATTGATCGCTTTGAAGAGGAAACCGGTATTAAGGTCATTTATGAAACCTTTGACTCAAATGAAGCGATGATGACAAAAATTGAGCAAGGTGGAACAACGTATGATATAGCTGTCCCATCTGAATATATGATTGATAAGATGCGTCAAGAGGACTTACTAATCCCTCTTGATCACTCGAAACTACCAAATTTATCAAATATTGATGAGCGTTTCATGGATCTCCCATTTGATCCAGGCAATGTATACTCTGTCCCATATTTCTGGGGCACTGTAGGGATTGTCTATAACCCTACAATGTTAGATGGAATCGAATTTACTAGTTGGAATGACCTCTGGGATCCTTCCTTAGAAAATGAAATTCTATTAATTGATGGTGCTCGAGAAGTTATTGGAATGGGGCTTAACTCACTTGGATATTCGTTAAACGATACAAATATTGCTCATTTAAACGAAGCAAAAGAAAAGCTCATCAAGCTACGGCCAAATGTAAAAGCAATTGTTGGTGACGAAGGAAAAGTCCTCGTTCAAAACGGTGAAGCTTCCATCGCCCTTGTATGGTCAGGTGATGCTGCTGATATTATGTGGGAGAACGAGGATTTAGAATACGCTGTACCGACTGAAGGTTCAAATCTTTGGTTTGATAATATGGTTATACCAAAAACAGCTAAAAATGTGGATGGTGCTCATCAGTTTATCAACTTTATCTTGGATGAAGAAGTCGCAGCACAGAACACAGAATATGTAAGCTACTCAACACCGAACAAAGAAGCATTAAAGCATATGCCAGAAGAAATGGTATCGGATGAGCGATTTTATCCATCACCAGAACTAACAGAGAAGCTTGAGGTTTACGAGAACTTAGGGAAAAAGAACCTTGCAATCTATAACCAGATATTTTTAGAATTTAAAATGGCACAAAATTAAAGAAATGGCCTGCACCTTGGTTCTAAGAAAACTTGAGTGCAGGCCATTTCTTTATTTGGTCGATACAGATTAGGGACAATACCTTCAACTATTTACCTCTTGATTACGTTCGTTTCTAAGAGCAATGGCTCGTTCAGGAAAGTCTGTAATAATTGAATTGACCTGTAAATCTAGTAGACGCTTAATTTCACCTGGTTCATTGACTGTCCATACACGGAGATTATCAAAAAGTTGTTGTATATGTTCGGGATATTCTGTTTTTGATAGAAGAATAGATTTATTTATATGTAAGGATTCTAAATGTAAAGCTTCTATATAATCATGCGGAAGTGAAATGTCATGATTTAATAACCACGCAATTTCGGATTTAGGGTCAATTTGTTTTATCCGTAGAAGAGAAGGCAAATGAAAGGACGAGTACACTACTTTCCTACTCTTTCCATATTCGTCAACTAGCTGTTTAATCTCTTCCTCAATTCCTTGATATGCAATCGCATAAGTTTTCAGTTCAATATTTAGCTCAATAGGATATGGCTCCAATAATTGAAGTACTTCCTTTAGTGTTGGAACTTGTTCGTTGTTCCACTCCTCTACATATTTTGGCAAATGGGAAAAAGGACTTCCTGCAGAGTACTGTTTAATTTCCGCTAACGTTACATCTTTAATCCAGCCTGTTCCACTTGTAGTTCGATCTAGTGTTTCATCATGAATGACCACAACTTCACCATCTTTTGTTAAATGGACATCTAACTCCAAGCCTTCAACACCCTGTTCAATTGCTTTTGAAAAACTTAGTAATGTATTCTCAGGATACATACCTTTTGCTCCACGATGACCGTAGATTTTTGTCATTATCGAATCAGCTCCTTTATTCTATTTTAAAAAAGAAAAGCATGGAAAATCCACACTTTTCTCTGCCTTATCCACTACCTATTCTCTTATTTACCTCTTGCTTTGTTCGCTTGTTCAATCGCTTTATTGAATTGTTCTACTGCTGTATCATACGCTTCATCTACATCTCCACCGTTGTATACTGTTTCAAGAGCCGTTTCCATTACTTTTCTTCCTTGTGGAAGCATATCCATTAACGCTCCTTGTGTTGCATAGGAAGATTTCGTCTCTTGTAGTTGGTTAACTGTTACTTGCAATTGTGGCTTTTCCGTGTAAGCATCTTTAACTGCTTGTTCTTCATATGCATCAGGGTTAATCGCAAAGTATCCAGTTCCAACATGCCACCGGGCTTGCACTTCAGGAGTTTGTAAATATTTCATAAATTCCCAAGCTGCTTTTGTCTCTTCTTCTGGTTTGCCATCAATCATCCAAAGACTTGCACCACCGATAACTACACCTTCGCGTTCTTTATCTTCTGGATGTGGAAGGAAGGCAATTCCTACCTCAAATGGAGCAGTATCAATAACATCTCTTGCGCTTGCAGATGATTGTAAGAACATAGCAACATCGCCAGCTAAAAACCCAGCAACCATGTTATCTCCATTCGTTCCGTAATTTGCAAATGTGTCTGCATCAACCATACGTTTTACCCAATTAAAAATGGATTTACCTTGTTCCTCTGTCCAACCAATCTCTGTTGGTGTATCGGAGCGTCCATTATCATTGTTTAATAATAGCGCACCTTGATTCGCTAATAATTGTTCCCATAACCAACCATATGCTTGAAGAGCAAAGCCTTTCATATCAGGATTAGCTTTAGTAATTGCTTTACTCGCTTCTTCCACTTCTTCATATGTAGCTGGTGGCACTTCAGGGTCTAAACCAGCTGCTTCAAAAGCATCCTTATTGTAATACATGACTGGTGTTGAAGAGTTAAACGGCATTGAATAGAACTCTCCATCTAACGAGTAGTAATTTACAATATTCTCTTCCAACCCGCTCATATCATATCCGTCAGCATCAACTAATTCTTGTATCGGAACTATATTCCCACTATTGATCATAGACATTGTTCCAATTTCAAACGTTTGAATCATCGTTGGAGCACTATCTGTACCAGCAACTGCATTAAACTTTGTTAATGATTCATCATATGTACCTTGATATTCTGCATTAACTTGAATTTCGTCTTGAGAATTATTATATTTCTCAACAATGCTATTTAATGCCTCTTGACCTGCCCCTCCCATAGAGTGCCAAAATGTAACAGTTTGTTTTTCATCGCTCTCTTTATTATCCGTGTTTGGGTTTGAAGCATTTGAAGATCCAGTTTTCGTGCTTTCACCTGAGGTAGAATTTCCTCCTGAACAAGCTGCTAATAGTAAAACCATACCTAACGCAAGAATCATCATGATTTTTTTCATTTTTTCTTCTCCCTTTTATCCTCAGTATAGTGTTATAGCCACGAAGCAGCTGTTATTTTACAGCCCCTTCTGTTAAACCTGTTTGTAATTTCTTTTGGCCTACGAATAGCAAGATTACAGTCGGGATAATTACTGTAACAGCACCTGCCATTATGACTCCCCACTCGTTTAATTGCTCCTGTGTTTGCAACTGTTTGAGGCCAATTTGAACGGTACGTACCGCATCATTCGTGGTAGCCAAAAGGGGCCATAAATACATATTCCACGATGTTAAAAAGCCATATATCCCTAGAGTAACTAAACTTGTTCTTGAAACAGGCAGGACTACTGTTAAGAAGAACCGGAAGTCTCCAATGCCGGCAATTTGACTTGCTTCTCTTAGTTCTTTTGGTATTTGCTTAAAGTTTTGCCGTAGCAAGAAGGTGCCAAATGTTGTTGCGAAAAAAGGAATCGTTAATCCTGCATACCCATCTATCCAGCCCAAATCACGTATTAAGTGAAAATTAGGGATAATAGAGGCCTCAAATGGTACCATCATCGTTGCAATAAACAGGTAAAAGAGAACATCTCTACCTTTAAACTCTAAAAATACAAATGCATAGGCTGCTAGACTTGACAACAGCAATTGCCCAAGCATGATGACAGTGGAAACAACAAAGCTATTGAATAAATATTTCAACAAAGGAAAACTCTCAAAAGCAGTCACATAATTATCAAATGATAGCTTAGTAGGCATGCTCGCGGTTAATATATCCTGATTGGTCATAAAACTCATTACTATCGCCATGATAGTTGGGCTCGCTAAAAGCAAAGCCGAGATCGTTAGCAATACATAAAAGGTGATTTTGCGTCCAACTGGCATCTTCATTGATAGTGAACCCTCCTCTCTCCCAACTTAAACTGTATAGCTGTCATCAGCAGTATCAGGATAAAGAGTACAATGGCTTGGGCACTAGCAGATCCAAATTGATAATTAACAAATGCCTCACGATAGATCGAATACACAATTAAATTGGTTTCATTCGCAGGACCACCCTGGGTTAAAATATCAATTTGTCCAAAGGTTTGGAACGCATTGATGATCGATACAGTTATGACAAAAAATAATGTAGGAGAAAGCATAGGAACCGTAATTCTCCTTAGTTGATAAAAGTAACCCGAGCCTTCTATATTTGCACTCTCATATAATGATGTATCAATAGATTGTAACCCACCTAATAGGATCAAAAACGTAAACCCCGTATTCATCCATATGGTTGTAACAGCAATCGCAAATATAGCCCATTTTGGATCAGTTAACCAACCTATTGAGTCTGCTCCAAAGGCTTCCATGATTTGATTTAGAAACCCCATTGTTGGGTTAAACAGATACAGCCAAAATACAGAGGCTGCTGCAACTGACACACCCATGGTCGAAGAATAAATTGTTCGAAAAAAGCCGACACCTTTTATCTTTTCATTGGCAATAACAGCTAAAAATAAACTGATAATCACCGTAGCAGGTACTGTATACAAAACAAATAAAAAAGTATTCTTTATGCTTTTTAGGAAGATTGGATCGGTAAACATATATATGTAGTTTTCAAGACCCACAAACACGGTTGTTGCGCCTTTTGCGTCTGTTAGAAAAAAGCTTAAATATATGGTTCGAAACAATGGATAAAACACAAAAGCTCCAAATAATAGAATAGAAGGCAATAAGAAAAGGAGACCAGTAAACAGGCTCTTTATCCGTTTTTGTTTCTTGGCTTGCTCAAATTGGATCCTAACCCTTTCTTCTGTTTCAATAATCGGACTAGTCATACTCATATGGCGATAACCTCTTGTCTCTTCCCAAGTTGAGCAGATTTTAGCAGTTTGCCTGAATCACCATCAAAATACAGTATGTAATCAGGAACAATTTGTACGGGTACTTTTTGTCCTACATGGATTGTCCACTGTCCTGGCCATTTCGCCGTCCATAATTCTGTGCCAATATCAAAAGAAATAGACGTTTCATTACCTAATTGTTCAACATTGACAGCTTCTAAATAGTGGACATGCTCCCTTTCTTCTTGTGCAGGAAATAAATGCTCTGCTCGAATTCCAACAACTATGTTCTTATTTCCTTGTATATCCCTTACTGTCATAGGATCAACATTGATCTGTAGTTGATCTTCTATTCGCAATGCTGTGCCTTCTTCAGATAACATTGCCTTACCTAGATTCATTTTTGGCGAACCGATAAAAGAGGCCACAAATAAATTTTCTGGCTCATTATATAAAGTAATAGGTTTGCCAACTTGTTGAATCTTCCCATCATTGAGAACCATAATTCGGTCACCCATCGTCATTGCCTCAACTTGATCATGAGTAACATAAATCATTGTTAGTCCTAATTTCTTTTGTAATCTGCGAATTTGAACTCGCATATTGGCACGTAGCTTCGCATCCAAATTCGATAACGGTTCATCCATCAGACATAATGGGGCTTGACTTACTACGGAGCGACCAAGTGCCACACGTTGCCGTTGACCACCTGAAAGTTCTCTTGGTTTCCTCTTCAATAGTTTAGTAAGTCCTAACATTTCAGCCGCATCATGAAGTCTTTTTTGCTGTTCTTGTTTGTCTACTTTTCTAGCTTTCAATCCAAATAGTATATTTTGTTCAACCGATAAATGTGGATACAACGCATAATTTTGAAATACCATTGATAAGTCCCGATCTTTTGGCGCGAGATGATTCACAGTTTTATCATCTATTTTTAAGATTCCTCCAGATATATCTTCCAGACCTGCTATCATCCGAAGCAATGTACTTTTCCCAGAGCCCGAAGGACCTACAAGTACAAAAAACTCACCTTCCTCGATTGATAAATTGATTCCATCCAGTACATCCTTTTGCTTATCGTATGATTTGGAGATGTTGATCAACTCAACTTGACTCATATTGAACCTCCTTAATGGATTTACAAACCCATTTAATCATAATTAACATCGTAAAAAACCGAATTTACAGATTCTTCACATCTTTTCAAAATACTTATCAGAAACTTTTAAAAATCCACAAATATTTACAATGTAATTACATGTGCATAAGTATGTCCCTGCAATAAAAAAAAGAGACGCTGACCGCGTCTCTTTTTTCCAAAACTATTATTGTTCTTTACTTACTTCTTTATCTTTTTCTAATAGTACAATCAGACCAGGAAGCAGCATTCCTCGTATCAAGAAAGTATCTAACAGTATTCCAACGGCCACAATAAAGCCGAATACGAATAATAATTGTACTGGTTGTGTCATTAGAACAGCAAAGGTTGCAGCTAGAATGAGACCAGCAGATGAGATGACTCCTCCTGTTTTTGCAACAGCTATTTGGATAGCTTCCTTCACTGGATGGTTTCTTCTTTCTTCCTGGAATCGTGAGATAAGCATAATATTATAATCAATGCCAAGTGCCACAAGGAACACAAAGGCGTATAGCGGTACACGATTACTGATCGTATCAATATCAAAGAATAATTCAGTCAAAAACATACCTAAACCTAATGCGGCCAAGAATGAAACCAAAATAGTTCCCATCATATAAATTGGCATTTTAAACGACTTTGTAAGAATAACTAACATTCCAAATATTAATATCGTTTCAAGTATGACTATTAAAATAACATCGCGGTTATTCGCTGAACGATCATCTACTTTAGATGCAGTTTCACCTGCATAGTAGAGATTGCCGTCGACATTCGCTTCTTTTAAAATATCTTCTGAACGATTTATTAGGTTTTCCATTGCATCAATTGTTTTGAAATCGTATGGACCTTCTTCAAACGTAAGACTAAAGTTCAAAACTCTATCTTCTTCTGCAGTTCCATTTATTCTAACTTCACTTACAAGATCTTGTTCTAATAGCTCATTTCGTAATGCCTCTTGTTCTTCTGGAGTAACAGCATTTTCCCCTTCAAACAATACAGTAGAAGGAGCAAGCTCACCTTTTGCAAATTTATCTTCGATTAGTTCATACCCTTGTCGTGATGGCATATCTTCTGGGAAAGACTTCATCGTATCGAATTCGTACGTTAAGTTAAACATATTTGCGGCTGATACCAACAGAAATACCCCGACAATAGCGACAACTAATCCTGGTTTTTTCACAACTAATTTACCGACTTTACTCCAGATAGAATTATCTTTGACCTTTTCATCACCTACTTTTGGTACCCTTGGCCAAAATGACTTTCTGCCAAAGAGTGTAAATAGCGCAGGCACCAAAGTAACCGAAGCAATCATAATAATTACCATTGTAGTAGCAAAGGTTGGCGCGAAATTACTATAATCCCCTAGGTCTGCGAAGAATAAGACAAGCATTGCCGCTAACACAGTACCACCTGAGAAGAATACTGGTAAACCTACCTCTTTCATCGCAGCTCTCATTGCATCATATTTATTTTCATAATTTTTAAGTTCCTCACGGAAACGCGAGAAAACGAATAACGAATAATCAATAACTGCCGCAAATAATAAAATCGACATTATCGATATTGTTTGATTACTTAGCTGTAAACCTGCTTTCCCTAAAATACCTAGTGATTGCATAACTACTTCATATACGAAAACAGCTGCCAACAATGGTATAAAAGCTAATAATGGCGAGCGATAGATAACAATTAATAAAATAAGAATTAATCCCACCGTTGAAAAGATTAATACTAAATCTGCCCTTGAAAATAAATCTAGTGAATCAGTTGCGATTCCTGCTGGGCCTGTTACAAATACAGTTAAATTAGAGTTTTCCTCAACAACTTTTACTAATTCATCCTTCGAATTACGTATTTCCTTGGTTTCTAACGATTCATCAAAAATCATGGGAAGTAAAGCAGTCGATTGATCTTCTGAAAAAAATCCAGCAGCAGCTTGTGGTGGTAGTGTCGATAATGGTACTACCTGCTCGACTCCCGGAATCTCTGCGTTTTCAATTTGATTAAATACATCTACAAGATCCTGGAATTCAAATTGTTCCTGGTCTGATTGAAATACCAATATTCCCGGTGTTCCATTACTATCCTCAAAATACGTATCCACTTTGCCCTGGGCAATTACAGACTGTGCATCCTCAGGAAGAGAAGCAATTCTTGAAACCTCATAATCCTTTGCATTTGGTGCAAAAACTGCCAATAATATTGTAATAACTAGCCAGGAAGCTAATGTAAGCCACATTCCTTTTTTTGTTGTAACTTTATCGGTAATAGCTTGTAGTATGTTTTTCACCTTTTACCCAACTCCTACCTTTGAATACCTAAAGTGACGTATATGTCACTTTAGGTAATTGTAAATTAACAATGTTAGCATGATAATTATCTTCCAAAGTGACACTCGTGTCAATTATGAATCTCTGAAAATTCCGTGACAAATAATTTCCTTTATCGAATTTACCCACTTGTCCCTCGGGATACCAAAATGATTTGGAATAGCGATTGATTGAAAAATATAGCCCAACATCAAAGGTTCTGGGAGTCGCAGATTTAATCTTTGTTCCTTCTTTCCTTGTTCAATAAAGCCTCCCATATGATGGTACATTTGAATACGTAGCCTTTCCAGCTTGTCCATGTTTTCTTTTACCTTTTGATTGATATGGTCTGGGATCCGTTTTCCTATTTCAATAAGCTGGTGTAGTTCAGGATTTTCAAACATGAGTCCCAAGAGAAAGTCAAGTTGATTCTCCGCACCATCCACCGCATTTATCCTTTTTAGCTGAATAAGAAATTGCTCCATTTTATATAACATATATTCGGTAATAAGCTCTTCTTTGTTTTCGTAATATTTATATATTGCACCTCGCGAAACATCTAGATGATCAGCTATTAGACTGATTTGAAACCCTTCATAGTGATGTTTCAGAAGAAGCTCCTCTGTTCCCTGAAATAGTTCTTCTGTTGTAAATTTACGTTCTCGTGCCATTTCCTTCACCCCTCTGCCATTATAGAACAAGATAGTGGAAATGAGAATGGGTAGACTTAGAATCAATCTACCCATAGTCACTACTATATATTTATCAATTAATTTTTAATCCATTTGATATACCTGATTTCTACCACTTTGTTTTGATAGGTAAAGTCCTTTATCCGCACGAATTAACAATGAATCCATGGTTTCTCCTTTTCGGAATACAGTAACTCCAAAGCTCGCTGTAACATGTTCTACAGATGTAAAGGGATGTATTTCAATCTTTCTTCTAAGCAGTTCAGCTAATCCAAAAGCCTCCCCACCATTACGTGTAGTCAATATGATAAATTCTTCACCACCCCATCTTGCAAAGAAATCACACTGGGATAGGGTTTCCTTCACCAATTCTGTAAGTTCAATAAGTACTGAATCACCAACCTTATGACCAAAGGTATCATTAATTGTTTTAAAGTGATCAATATCTAAAAAGATTATAGAAAAGGTTGTATCTTGTTTTTCAGCATTTTTCATTTGTTCCTCAAGCCATAAATTGAATTGGAGGCGATTCGCAATACCTGTCAGTCCATCTGTGTATGCACTTTTATAAAGGATGTCCCTTTCAACAAAAGCCTTTAAAATGTATTGAATAAAATACAGGACAATTACATATACAATTTGAGCCACAATATATTGGATAATGGGCGGGAAAGCTTCAGCCGGTAGTTCATTCCAATAATAAAACGCTATACATATCGTAACTCCGATAAACCCTGCTGAAAAAAACAAACGGTGCCAATTTTGTAAGGTAATAAAAATAATAATGATATATAATGGCAGCCAAACAATAAAAACACCAAAGTCATAATCATTTCCTGGTATCATTTGACTCACAATCGATCCGTTAAACACCATTAAATGATAAAAGCCGGTAACTAACAAATTAATATACTCGAAGAGCAGCATGAAAAAACGCTTATAAATAGCGAACCAACATATTATAAGCCAGACAAACAGAGGGACGGTAAGGACTAAAAAGTCCTTATTTACTTGATCCAATTGTTGCCCAATAATGAAACTAATGAGTATCGTCAAAATAAAAAATGGCAAAATCCACAAATAGATTGCCCTTCTTAATTGTGAGAGATTTTCATATTGTAATTTCATGTTGCCCCCCTCCACTGTGATTGTTACTTTGCTCTATATTTATCATTCATTCTATCGTTATGTTTTTTGACTATACAAAATCAAAAACTGTTTTCGGGGAATTATGCCTTGACCAAAACGAACTAGTACAGCACCTAATTACTCATTTACATTATGCCCAATATCTTTTAAACAAACGTTTGATTAGATTCGTAGCTCGTTGATACCACAAAGAAAACCCATTAAACAAACGTTCGTTTGGAAATGGGTTTTTATGAATATAGCTGATTAGTACAGATTGTTCTTCTACCGTTACATTATGTCAGGAACTACGGAAGCATAGACAATTTCTCATCGTATCGCTCTTCATTAAACGGAACCTGATTCTTTAGCATATCGTACATTTCTTCAACCAGAACCCTACCAATCATTTCTTTGGATTCTATTTCTGTGAGACCTGAGTTCACTAACCGTTCGAACGTTTCCTTTGTGCTTTTTGGATCATTTATTTTGATTTGGTTATCTACGATTTCTAGAATTTTTGATTTCATCTTTACATTTACCATAGTGTTATCCCTCCAGTTTTTGAATTTAACTCTCTAATGAAATATAGGACGAGATAGTCCCTCGTCCCACTAACCTTATTATTTTAAAACCAAGCTCGCAACTGCTTCACAGTGAACCGTATGCGGAAACATGTCAACTGGTTGTACTTCAGTTGTTTTGTAGCCACCATCCTCTAATATGCGCAAATCTCTTGCTAAGGTTGCAGGGTTACAAGAAACATAAACTACCCGCTTTGGCTTCATCTTTAGAATGGTTTGTAATAAGGCCTCATCACAGCCCTTACGAGGTGGATCAACAACGATTACGTCCGCTTTTATTCCGTCCTTGTACCAGTTCGGGATGACTACTTCAGCTTCTCCCACAGCGAATTCTGCATTCTGAATTCCATTTAAGGCTGCATTTCGTTTCGCATCCTCGATAGCTTCCGGGACAATTTCAACACCATACACTTTCTTTGCCTTTTTTGCTAAAAATAGTGAAATGGTACCAATCCCACAATACGCATCAATTACAGTTTCTTCCCCTGTGAGTTCGGCATATTCTAACGCCTTATCATAAAGTACCTTGGTTTGCTCTGGATTAACTTGATAAAAAGACCGTGCCGAGATGGCAAATTTAATTTCGCCAATATTATCGTAAATATACTCTTCTCCCCAGAGGACTTTTGTTTCGTTCCCAAAGATAACATTTGTTTGTTTAGGGTTACTATTTTGGACAATTGATTTCACACCCGGTAATTGGGAAATGATGTCTGAAATAATTATGTCTTTTTGAGGTAGCTCCTTAGTTCTCGTGACAAGAACTACCATTATTTCACCAGTAACAAGTCCGTAGCGCGCCATAATATGACGAAGCGTGCCTTTGTGGTTTTTTTCATCATAGGCATTTACACCATTTTTCTCGCAAATCCTTTTCACTGTTTGTATTACCTGGTCATTTTTTTCTTGTTGGATTAAACATGCTTCCATATCAATTATTTCATGGCTACGCTGCTGATAAAACCCCGCAACAAGCCCACCTTCTCGTTCTGCTACGGGTACTTGCGCCTTATTTCTGTATCTCCAAGGGTTTTCCATCCCAAGAACAGAGTGAACCTTTACATTTTCTAGTTTTCCGATACGAGTTAGGACTTCCTGTACCTGTTTTTGCTTTGCGACCAATTGCCCTTCGTAGCTCACATGTTGAAGCTGACATCCTCCACATTCCTTAAAAATAGGACATGGTGCCTCAACACGGAATTTGCTTTTTTCATATAGTTCGATAAGACGTCCGAAGCCGTACCCTTTTTTAACCTTCGTAACTTTAATCTTAGCTTTTTCATCTGGCAACCCATTTGGTACAAATATAGGGAATCCTTCAATCTTAGCAACACCGGCACCATCATGAGTAAGGTCTTCGAATGTAACATCATAGTATGTATTTTTTTCAACTGGTGGTTGACGCTTTGTCGTTGTCATATGATTTCTTCCTTTACGTTCAAAATGCTGAACTGATTGTACCATACTCTATGTGTGTTATGCCAATGTAGCTGAGATTTGGCGAGGGTGAAACGAGTTTAGGTTCTATCATTCCCGCTTGAAGTACATGCTCCATCGCTTTGCGCCCGAGCACGTACCTCTAGGACACTCTTGCGCTACACGCTCCTCTGCTTTTTGCACGAACAGGTACCTCTCCGGCACTCTTGCGCTACATGCTACATTGTCTTTTTTGACCGAATAGGTACTTCTACGTTAATACTAGTTTTTCGCAAAACAAAAAAAACCTGGCTCACGCCAGATTTCTCATCAATCCATTTTTTCCGCTTTTTCTTTTGAAACCAATACATTAATATGCTTATACAGGTTTACAAATTCACCTGGAAGCAAGCCGCCATATTCACCATCAAGGTTAATTTGCATCTTTTCAGTTGGGTTTATTTTTACACGATTTGCTTTTGTATAGATTACATGCGGGTCGTTGATATGCTCTCCCCGAATTGCTAGAGTTGCCACCTTAATAAAATCAGCTAGATTAGCTTTTTTCAAAATCAAGAGGTCAAAAAGTCCATCATTCAATGATGAATCTGGAGCAAGTTTCTCAAAGCCTCCAACGGAATTTGTTAAGGATACGAGGAATAACATAATCTCTCCTTCATACAACTTTCCATCATACTCAATGCTAACCTCAGTTGGGCGTATGGATGGTAGCATCTCTATTCCTTTTAAATAATATGCTAACTGCCCAAGCATAGTTTTGAGCTTGCTAGGTACCTCATAGGTTAACTCAGTTAACCTACCTCCACCGGCAATATTGATAAAATATTTATCATTTACCCGCCCTATATCAATCGGAACAGAGTTTCCTTCAACGATCACGTCACAAGCTCCCTCGATGTTTCGAGGCACACCTATTGCACGCGCAAAATCATTCGTCGTTCCAACTGGTATGATCCCAAGAGTTGGGCGATATTCCTGCTCAGCTAGCCCATTCACTACTTCATTGATGGTTCCATCACCACCAGCTGCAACAACAAGATCAAACTTTCTTTCAACTGCAGTTCGTGCAGCATTTGTAGCATCACCAGCACCTGTTGTTGCATGACAGGATGTCTCGTATCCAGCACCCTCAAGCTTCATTAGTACCTCGGGTAGATGCCTTTTAAATAACTCTCTCCCTGAAGTTGGATTATATATAATTCGAGCTCTTTTCATAATCATCATCCTAAAAATTAGATAATAAATTCATCCGTTTTTTATTTCACTATTAATCATCATAGCTTATCCATTCGATTTAATCAATTTAGAAACTAGCAAAATAATCCAATTCATTTCCTTTTCCTTTTCCTATATCTATATTCAAAACTCTCCAATTAGCATACCCATCTTGCACATGATTTTATAGTAAAAAAAGCGCCTGGGCAAAACCTAAGCGCAACGTTCAACAATTGCACACTACATTTTTTCTACTACATTCACTGTTACAAGGTCACTATTGAAAATGGACAACTTATAGGTACCCTCCCCCAGTTTTTTCGTACCCCTGTATAGTTCTTCACTTGAGCTTTCTTCATAAACCTCTTCCATTCCCGCTCGTTTGGTTGTATTGATCTCATCCCATGTCATATTCCCGTTCTGTAGCGCATTGTTGGAAGTTCTGATAAAAAACATTACTCTTTTCATTCATATTTCCTTTTTTGCTATCATTCTCTGACTTTGACATAAACAATAGCTCATGCTGTTAAGCGATATTGTAATCCTCTTGAAAGCATTCATCAAAAAAAGGATTTGCAGGATTAACTGAAATTAGGATAATAGAACTATCACTATTTGCAGGGTTGTTTTTTCCAATAGATGTATTATTATGAAATAAATAACAAAATTCATTCTTAAGGGGGCGGTAATAATTAAACCATTTTATTGGAATATAATCTACTTCCTAGCAGTATACGCTGTTTTACTAATTTTTGATTATTCTAGTGATAATTCATTTTTCTGGTTCGAAAATTTGGTAAAATCCTTAGTTATAACAATCGTATTCTCAGTAGGAATGTGGTTATTCCATTATAGAACGAGAGAAAAGAAGGATGAAATTTAACGAACAAATAAAAAAGATACCTAACTAAAACAATTACGTTTTTTAGGTATCTTTTTTAAACTCTATTATTTACTTACTTCGATAGCACACTGACCCCAATACCAAGCTATTTGTCCCGCCAGAGCAAATACATTACCTTTTACGCCCATTTTAATAAGTTTACCAGCCGCTTTTGTATATTGCTTTTCATGAATAAGTGAAACAATTGTGGCTATTGCATTCACAGAAAAGACTTCTTTAAAGTTCTTAGTGATTTTTCTTTGTAGGCAATAATCAAATTCGTCTGGTTCTGGAATATGATGATTGGGAGTTATTAGATTGTCATTTTTTACCACAGGTGATACTACTAACTTTCTTTTTGGTTGAACATATTGACTATTAATTACCGATTCCAATTCCTTTAACTCCGGACTGGTTCCATATTTTCTTTCTAACTTTTCAATATCAAAATCAACAATATTATTAAAATTATCTTTTACCGCAGCTTCCTCAAAAAGAAATTCCAATTGTTCAGCGAGATTTTCTACTTCTTTTGCCTCATTTGCACTAGCAACACTAGTAAAAGAACTAAAGACTAATGCAAAAATCATAGATAAAAATAAGAACTTTTTTAATGAACCTTTCATACTATCTCCTCTTCTGTTTTTTTTGACTAGTCTAATAGGTACTATATCACAAAAAATGGTAAAATTGTAAATTGTTTTACATTTATTATTAAAATAGTAAATTATACCCAGTTTAAGAGCTACCTAACTTGTTGACATAACATAAAAGTGATTTAATTCTTAGTTTAATTCATTTCGCGAAAAACTATAGTTTAATTGGCTTATAGTCCTACTAAAGCACACTCTATTTGAACGTCCCATAATCATGACAAACGTCATAACAGTCATTTCGTTAGAATTTCTTCTAGGAGACAAATGCGGAAAAAATTGCATGGTTAATAGCAAATCGTTGCATCCTCTGCATCTATTCATGACGTAATATTGGAAAAATGGCCTTATATACTATATTCTTATATTCTTCGATAAGTAATCGAAACGCATGCTCATCGCCTGCCTTTGCCTTTTTGACCATAATGTCATCTTGAATCGCACTCCCCCCCTTTCTCACTCGCCTATACTAATAGACGAACTTATCCCTACTATACCCTACACTTTTATGAAAAAAATAATACTAGCATCTAACATAAAAAAAGACCCTCTAAAGAAGGTCTTACTTTTCCCGATTTCGTATTTTATAAATAAGAGTTGCAAGTAATGTTGAAGGTAAATTTAATAGGTTTCCTTGAAGATTATACTGCATTTGCTGTTCTTCAAATGACATATCTTCGTAGGTTTCGTTATGTGTTTTTTTCGTTTTCTTTATTTCTTTTTTTGTGGCTTCTATATTACGGTACTGAATGGGAATCATGATCAAAATATACAAAAGATATACAGATCCAATTATGATCCAAACAAACTCCATTTTCTCACCCCTCGACATAGAAACTGATACTTACTATACGAATGGGAACATATAAAGTTTCATTTTTTCAAAAAAGGACCTACTGTTAATCAGTAGATCCCTTACTTACCTTTTACAATTTATTCATTTCAGCAACAAGGATTTTATTTACCATTTGTGGATTCGCTTGTCCTTTTGTAGCTTTCATGACCTGACCTACAAGGAAACCAATCGCCTTTCCTTTTCCACTTTTAAAATCTTCAACAGATTGTGGATTTTTTTCGAGGATCTCAACGATGATTTTTGTTAATGCACCTTCGTCTGAGATTTGCACAAGTCCTTTTTCCTTCACAATTGCTTCCGCGTCTCCACCATTTTCAATTAGCTCTTTAAAAACGGTTTTCGCAATCTTAGACGAAATCGTTCCGTTCTCGATTAGCTTGATCATTCCTGCAAGTCCAGCTGGAGTTAATGCAATTTCATGTAATTCTTTCTGCTCTGCATTTAGGTAACCTGAAACCTCACCCATGATCCAGTTTGATGCTTGCTTCGGATCCGCACCATTTGAAACTGTTCCCTCAAAGAAATCGGACATTTCCTTTGTTACAGTAAGTACAGCTGCATCATAGGCAGGTAGTCCAAGTTCTTCCATATATCTCTTTTGACGAGCATCTGGGAGTTCAGGAATTTCCGCACGAACCCTTTCCATCCACTCATTATCAATATAAAGTTCCACTAAATCAGGTTCAGGGAAATAACGGTAGTCATCTGAACCTTCTTTCACACGCATAAGAATTGTCGACTTTGATGCCTCATCATAGCGACGAGTTTCCTGCTCAATCACTCCACCAGCATCTAACACTTCCGCTTGGCGAATTTCTTCATATTCTAGACCTTTTTGTACAAATGCAAAGGAGTTCAAGTTCTTCAATTCTGTTTTTGTTCCAAACTCTTCTTGTCCTACCGGACGTAAAGAAATATTTGCATCGCAGCGAAGAGAGCCTTCCTCCATTTTACAGTCGGATACTCCTGTATATTGAACGATCGATTTTAACTTCTCTAAATAAGCATACGCTTCTTCTGGTGTTCGTATATCAGGCTCAGAAACAATCTCAATCAATGGTGTTCCTTGACGATTCAAGTCAACGAGTGAATATCCTCTGCCAGAGTGGGTAAGCTTCCCAGCATCTTCCTCAAGATGAAGACGCGTAATTCCGATCCTTTTCTTTTCACCGTTTACCTCAATTTCAATCCAACCATTTTCCCCGATTGGCTTATCAAACTGAGAAATTTGGTATGCCTTCGGATTGTCCGGATAAAAATAATTTTTTCGGTCAAACTTTGTTTCTTGGTTAATCTCACAATTCAAAGCCATTGCAGCTTTAATTGCCCATTCAACCGCTTTTCTATTTACAACCGGAAGAACACCTGGGTATCCTAATTCTACAACACTCGTTAGTGTATTTGGAGCAGCTCCGAATTCATTTGGCGCGCTTGAAAAAATCTTTGACTGTGTTTTTAGCTCAACATGAACCTCTAGCCCAATAACCGTTTCATATTTCATTCGTTTTCACCCCTTACAATTGTGGTTTCTTTTTATGATGATCTGTTGCCTTTTCAAACGCATCAGCAACTCGATAAATGGTACTTTCATCAAAATGCTTACCAATGATTTGAAGTCCTAGTGGTAATCCATTTGAGAAGCCACATGGAACAGATATTCCTGGAACACCCGCTAGGTTTACCGGGATTGTTAAGATATCATTCGCATACATTGTAAGTGGGTCTTTCGTATTTTCACCAATTTTAAATGCAGGTGTTGGTGTTGTAGGCCCAATAATGACATCAAATTTTTCAAAAACGTCTTCAAAATCCTTTTTAATCAACGTCCGAACCTTTTGAGCTTTTTTGTAATAAGCATCATAATATCCTGAGCTTAATGCAAAAGTTCCTAGCATAATACGACGTTTAACCTCATCCCCAAAGCCTTCACTTCTAGTTTGCTTGTACATTTCTAGCAGGTTCTCGGCATTATCAGTGCGGTATCCATAACGAACCCCGTCAAAACGAGATAAGTTGGCGGATGCCTCAGAAGATGATAATAAATAATAAGTAGCTAGAGCGTACTTCGAATGCGGAAGAGAAACCTCTTCCCACGTTGCACCAAGTCCTTCAAGAACCTTAAGCGCATCCAGAACAGATTGGCGTACATCTTCGGTAACACCTTCTCCAAGGTATTCCTTCGGCACTGCAATTTTCAACCCTTTTATGTCTCCTGTTAAGGCTGATACAAAATCAGGCACATCCACATTTGCTGAAGTTGAATCCATTGGATCAACACCAGAAATAGCCTGTAAAAGGTACGCATTGTCTTCAACAGTTCGCGTAATTGGTCCAATTTGATCTAAAGAAGATGCAAAAGCGATGAGACCGAAACGTGAGACTCTTCCATAAGTAGGCTTTAGTCCTACAACTCCACAAAAGGATGCTGGTTGACGAATGGAACCACCTGTGTCTGATCCAAGTGAAAATAATACTTCACCTGCAGCAACAGCAGCAGCAGATCCTCCACTAGAACCTCCTGGAACTCGATCCGTATCCCAAGGATTTTTCGTTACTTTGAATCCGGAGTTTTCGTTAGAAGAACCCATCGCAAATTCATCCATATTTAACTTTCCAACCGTAACTGTTTCAGCATTTTGTAACTTTTGGACAACTGTCGCATCATAAATCGGGTCAAAGTTTTCAAGGATTTTACTTGCCGCAGTTGTGCGAAGTCCCTTTGTAACGATATTATCTTTAATACCGATAGGCATACCGAATAATAGACCAAACTCATCCTTTACACCAATTGCTTCGTCAAGTTGTTTGGCATATTCTTTCGCATTATCTTCATTTAATGTCAAAAAAGCTTGTACCTTATCGTCAACCTCATTGATACGCTTAAATGATTCAGCAACGAGATCTGATACAGTGATTTCTTTTTTATGTAAAAGTGAATGTAATTCAGATACTTTCTGTTCAAAAAGTGACATTGTTTCTCCCCCCTTTATTCAATAATAGATGGTACACGAAATTGACCGTCCTTCTGATCTGGTGCATTTTTTAAGACTTCCTTAACTGGTAATCCCTCTGTAGCAACATCTTCACGCATTACATTTTTTATTGGTAGCACATGTGAAGTTGGCTTCACATTTTCTGTATCTACTTCATTTAATTGTTCAGCAAATGAAATAATAGCATCTAACTGTTGTTGGAGCACCTTTCCTTCATCCTCCGTTATAGCTAGACGAGCAAGATTCGCAACATGTTTTACTTCTTCAACCGAAATTCTCGACATTCCCTTCACCTCCAACGCACATACAATATACTGATAATATCAAAAATTAGCCTACTACGGCAACAATTCATGCCATCAATATTCATGAATTCAATCATCTAGAAATTGAAAAAGTACCTATTTGGGCAGATATTTTTCTTTTCTATAAGGAATTTGTTATATTGAGGTTAATATTACAGATTTGGAGTGAAAAAAGAAAATGGAAAAGATAAATTCTGTTGAGAAGTTTAATGAAGTGATTCAATCTGACGGAGCAATTGTAAAATTTGATACGACTTGGTGTCCAGATTGCAGACGTCTAGAAGCGTTCATTGGTGAGATTATGGAAAAGCACAATAGTGTCACTTGGTACACCATGGACAAGGACGAGTTCCCAGAAATTGCAGAAAAGTATGATGTAATGGGTATCCCAAGCCTTCTCTTCTATAAAAATGGTGAAAAGCTGGGGCACTTACATAGTGCTAACGCGAAAACACCAGAACAAGTAACTGAATACCTTGTAGGTTTAGGTATTTAATCTGATAATTAAGTGCCGTTAGATGTTTCCAAAAACACTAACGGCATTATTTCTTTTACTCGAGATCTAATTGTAAAATAACTTCATCTCCATCTAACATCTCACTTTATGAACAAATCCCATAGATTCATAAAAATCGTTATGCTTTTATATTATCCGGCTCGGTTGATAAACGAATACACTCACAATCAGCTTTCTACTAATCTGTATGAAGAGCTTTTCTTTCGTTCACATTAGAAAAATAACTCTTCATTCGCTTATGAAGAGCTTTTCTTCCGTTCACATTAGAAAAATAACTCTTCATCCCGCATATGAAGGGCTTTTCTTCCCTCACATTTGATAAATTGCTGTTCATCACACCTATGAAGAGCTTTTCTTTTCCTCACATCAGAAAAATAACTCTTCATCTCTCCTATGAAGAGCTTTTCTATTCCTCACATCAGAAAAATAACTCTTCATCTCTCCTATGAAGGGCTTTTCTTTCTCTCTCAACAAGAATAAGTGTTCATCTAGAAGTAAAGACGGTTATGGAACCATCCTAAAATACCTCATCCATCCAACTCCCCACACCCCATAAATATAAGAAATCCCCCATACTATATGAGGGATTTCTTCATATTCTTTATGCATTTTTCAGTTTTTCTCTTACTGAATCAAACTCATCTTGTATTTCTTGAGATGGTGCTTTTGTCAGTAAGCTTACAACTATGATGGAAACTAAGGCAAGAAGGAAACCTGGAACGATTTCATACAAACTAAATGGAATGACAGCCTCTCTAATAACTTCACCAGCTTCATTCAATTTAGGTGTTGAAAGATTACTCCAGACAACAACTGTAACTGCTCCTACAATCATTCCGGCTAACGCTCCCCAACGGTTCATTCGTTTCCAGAACAAGGAGAGAATGATAACAGGACCAAATGCAGCTCCAAATCCTGCCCACGCATATCCAACAAGATCTAGCACCTTACTATCACGATCATAACCTAGGAAAATAGCAAGTACTGCAATAACTAGAACCGCTATTCTTCCAACCCACATTTCTTCTTTTTGGCTCGCATTCTTTTTAAAGATAGCTTTATAGAAGTCTTGTGTTAGTGCACTAGACGATACAAGTAACTGAGAATCTACTGTGCTCATAATTGCAGCAAGAATTGCAGCAAGTAAGAATCCAGCAACCCATGGATTAAATAACACTTGCGAGAAAGCAATGAAAACCGTTTCTGGATTGTCTAGAGGCGCATCTGCGAAATAAGCAATCCCTGTAAATCCAATAAACACTGCCCCTAATAGTGAGATTACCATCCAAGTCATCCCAATGAAACGAGCTTTCGGAATTTCTTTTGTTGATTTTATTCCCATAAAACGAACAATTATATGTGGCTGACCAAAGTACCCTAGCCCCCACGCTAATAAAGAAATAATTCCTAAAGTTGTAGCACCAGTCATTACATCTAGGTATGATGGATCAATTGCTCCAATCTTGTTTACCGTCTCACCCCATCCACCAAGCTCATAGATGGTGACACTCGGAATAATGATTAATGCTAAGAACATTAAAATACCTTGGACAAAGTCTGTCCAGCTTGCTGCTAAGAAACCACCAAAAAACGTATAGGAAAGAATAACGGCAGCTCCGACCCAAAGGGCGAGTTCATAGTCCATGCTAAATGAGCTCTCAAGAAGAATAGCTCCACCTACAAGACTTGCAGAAGTATAGAAGGTAAAAAACACTAAGATTACAACCGCGGAAATAACACGAAGAAGCTTGGACTCGTCACGAAATCGGTTCTCTAAATAATCCGGGACTGTAATCGAATCCTTTGAAACCTCTGTATACACACGAAACGGTTTCGCAATAAATTGCCAGTTAAGATATGCACCAATTGCCAACCCAACCGCTATCCATATCTCACCCATTCCACCTGCGTACAATGCACCTGGTAAACCAAGCATTAGCCAACTACTCATATCAGAAGATCCAGCACTTAGCGCTGCAACCCCAGCACCTAGCCTTCTTCCTCCTAACACATAGTCGGTTAAGTTCTTTGTCATTCTTGCAGCAAGGATACCTATTAGTAACATTCCTGCAAGATAGATTATAATTGCTGTTAACGTTTGTACGTTAATATCCATGTTTAGACATCCTCTCCTCTTTCAGTAAATAATGTGATTCCTGATAGTACAATTAACGATAGTAATGGTACAAACAACCAAAACCAAGTTGCTGCTGTTAAACTATGTTCCATACTCTCACCCCCTATTATTCCGTTACTCCTATCCCTATGCAGTCTTATACAATTTCATGATAATTCATATTTTTCGGTAATAACTGCACCTAAAATAAAACACCAATTAATTGTAGCACAGCCTAGATGTCAGAACAGGGTGAATTATCTAATAATAGATACATAATGTATATTTATACATAAATTTGAATCAATACGACAATATGAATCTAATAATCTAATATCTATTCATCAAAATTAATAAAATTAAATCGAACTTTTTTCAAAAAAAGGCTATATATTTGTTATTTTTCAGAAATACTGAGAAAATAAATAGAAGTAAATTTTTTATTAGGAGAATTCATATGAAGGTAAAAATTAACCGTAATGCTGCAAAAATAATGAAGCAAATGCTTGAAAGTGACGAATCAGAAGGTAAAATGCTTCGCGTTGTCATCACAGAACACCATGGCGACCACGCTCATTATGCTCTTCAATTTGATAATCCAACAGAGCATGATGAAGTTGTTAAAACCGATAAAGACATTGATGTGCTTTTAGACACTAGAGATGCAGAGTTTTTAGATGGTATTTGGATTCAATTCTTCTATGTACCTGAAGAACAATTTGTTATCACAAATCCCAAAAAGGGACACCATCATCATTAATAAAGAAAAATTGGACGTTGAAAACCTTCAACGTCTTTTTTGTGTCAAGAGTCTTTTCTACTTCTTTACTTTACACTTCTCTTATCCTTTTCTTTAAAATGTAAAGATACTGTATGTTTCTGGTAAAACCAGTCTTTTTGTGGGTTGTCTATTGTATATTGATTACAGATTGGTAGCAAAAGGTAGCCAATCTAGAAAAAACATTATCTCTGGAGGTAGAGTAACCAATGAAAAGGAATCTATTGTTTAAAATTGGAGCTTCCCTACTAGCAATTTTGTTAATGACAGCTTGCTCAAACGAAGGTAATGAAGAAGAACAACCGGACACAGAACAAACAGAAAATGAAACTAAAACAGATGAAGGTACAGAAGAGGAAACTGAATAACCTTGAAGCTCTACTAGCCTAAATAACTGAACAAAAACGACCTCTCGTGGAGAGGTCGTTTTTCTTATCCTGTTTACAATAAAGTTATAGCATTTCAGAGATCGTTTTTCCCTGCATATGAAGTACTAGATAGTCTGGGCCACCCGCTTTTGAATCTGTACCAGACATATTAAAACCACCAAATGGTTGATACCCTACAATCGCGCCTGTACACCCACGGTTGAAATATAGGTTACCTACATGGAAATCTTCTTTTGCTTTTTCAATATTTGAACGGTTATTTGAAATGACTGCACCTGTTAATCCATACTCCGTATTATTTGCAATCTCAATCGCATGGTCAAAATCACGTGCTTTGCAAAACGCAACAACAGGACCGAAGATTTCTTCTTTCATGAGACGTGCATCATCACGAACATCAGCGAAGATTGTTGGTTGGATGAACCAGCCTTTGGAATCATCCCCTTCACCACCGTGAAGGAGTTTACCTTCCTTCTTTCCAATCTCTACATAGCTCATAACCTTGTCATATGCACCTTGGTCATTTACTGGTCCCATATACGTTGACTGAAGTACTGGGTCACCCACTGTCAATTCCTTTGTCAATTCAACAGCACGGTTTAGAACTTCATCATACACATCTTCCAACACAACTGCTCTTGAACAAGCAGAACATTTCTGACCAGAGAATCCAAATGCCGAGGCAACAATTGATTTAGCAGCTAACTCCAGATCCGCTTCTTTATCAACAACAATGGTATCTTTTCCACCCATCTCTGCGATTACACGCTTTAACCAGATTTGACCATCGTTTAGTTTGGAAGCACGTTCGAAGATACGAAGACCTACGTCACGTGAACCTGTAAAGCTAATAAAACGAGTTTTTGCGTGATCAACCAAGTAATCTCCTACTTCTGATCCACTACCCGGGATATAGTTAACCACACCTGCTGGCAGACCAGCTTCCTCTAGAACTTCCATGAATTTCGCAGCAATGATTGGAGTTGTACTTGCAGGCTTTAGTAAGACTGTATTACCAGAAACTAGAGCTGCTGTAGTCATCCCTGCCATAATAGCAAATGCAAAGTTCCAAGGAGAAATAACAACTCCTACACCCAACGGGATGTAAGTAAAACGGTTATGTTCGATAGGACGGCTTTCAACTGGAATTCCATCCTTTAATTTTAACATTTGACGAGCATAATACTCCATGAAGTCTATTGCTTCCGCTGTGTCAGCATCTGCTTCATTCCATGGCTTACCTGCTTCTTTAACTAATAAGGCAGAGAATTCATGCTTGCGACGGCGAACAATCGCTGCAGATCGGAAAAGAATGTCAGCACGCATTTCCGGACTTGTTTTTCTCCATGTTTGGAATGTCTGATCAGCAACCTGCATAGCTTTTTCAGCCAGTTCACGATTTGCTTTAGAAACGCGACCTACAACTTCACTTCGATTAGCAGGGTTTACAGATACAATTTTATCTTCAGTTGAGACACGTTCACCACCAATAATTAGATCGTAATCATTGCCTAGATATGTCTCGACAGTTTTAAGACCCGCTTCGAAAGCCTTCTTATTTTCTTCAATAGAAAAGTCTGTAAATGGTTCGTGTTTATATGGTACTACCATTCTACTCCGCCTCCCTTTCAAGTTTTAAACTCAACAGTTTCATTCTACTAAATAAAAGCGCTTTCTTCAAATAAGAAGAAAAATCTAAACATTCTATCTCTTTATGTGATAGGAACGAAAAACAAGACCTAGCACTTGGCCAGGTCTTGTTTCCTTGTTAATTATACACATGGACAGTCGGTTCACTCTCACCCGCATCTCGTACGATGACACTTTCCGCTCCACTTTCGGAATTAATGTATACTTGGAGGGAGATATAGTTATCAAAATGCTCCATGATGAGACCCGTTACGTATTGTGTAAATCCAATAACCTCTGCTTTTCCATAGAATTGCATTGGAATAGTGAGTGTTAGTTCTTGCAGTTCATCGTCCTTATAAAAGCCTCTACCAACAACTGCTGTAAAGTTTGGGAAAAAATCAGTTATTGCATCGGAAAAGCTTTGGACCATCAATGCATCTTCTCGATAATTCTTTGTCGCATCATTGGAAGGAAAGAAATAATACTCTTCATTAATCGGTTCCCATTTTCCAATTTTTGAACTATTTCCATCTACCTTCGCCTTCATAATGAAGTTACCTGGCGCAACCGCACTAACAGCCTCTTGCTTATACAGAGCAATAACAATAGGAATATCACGAATACTAGCATATTTCTCTTCTGTCCGTATTCTATTAATAATTTCATCCGCTGCTTTTTTTCCTTCTCTTTCTATATCAGCCTGAGAAATATCAACCTGTCTAGGATAGCCACCAACTTCAGCAGGAAGATTATAATAGTGATGGGAGTTCATCCCTAT
This sequence comes from Ferdinandcohnia sp. Marseille-Q9671, assembly GCF_976954385.1. Lineage (NCBI taxonomy): Bacteria > Bacillati > Bacillota > Bacilli > Caryophanales > Bacillaceae > Ferdinandcohnia > Ferdinandcohnia sp. Marseille-Q9671. Next base: position 25,735 of record NZ_CDRJTA010000003.1, on the reverse strand, counting down.
GCCGATTACAATCCCACCCACTTCGAGTTTTTCTTCATTATTTTTTATTAAATAATTTTGTTCTGTAATTGTGGCTACATAAATTGGGCTTTTATTCATTGCCCCTTCATACTCATTAGGATTAGCTGGCGCTTCAAACATTGGGTTTAATCCTGTATTTGACAACTTTTTCTTTGCCCTTGTTTCAGCAGCTGCTTGCTGTGCGTCTGTTCTTTTCCGAAGTAGCCAATTTTGGATTGTATCCTTTTCTAAATGCTGACCTTCTTGGAAAAAGTACTTATCAGCTGGAAACGAGTCCTGCGCAATCCTCATTAGACCCGTTTCAAACTCATCAATATCTAAACGGTTATTGATGCCTGCTGCTACAATCCCTCTAGCTTTTCCCGTTTTGTAGGGAATTACCGCTTTATAATACGAATCAGAAATATTATATCTAGGAATAATCGCCTTTTCCGTTTCCTTATCTGAATCCTGAATGATCTCTGTTTCTTGATCAAATTTAGGAGCACACCCAGATAGCAAAAGTAAAAACACTACACCTAGAATGGTTAGGTTTTTCAATCCGAACACCTCTTACTTCCTTAGTTCTTGTACCAGTCTTTCCTCATCCCATATCTCTATCTGCAAATCTTGAGCTTTTGCTAGTTTCGAACCGGCTGCTTCACCTGCTATTAGAAGGTCTGTACTTTTGCTGACGCTTCCTGTAACTTTCCCTCCGAGTGCTTCTATTTCTGCTTTCGCTTCATTCCTTGATAACTGCTCTAGTTTTCCTGTTAGGACGATTGTCTTTCCAGCAAAATAAGAATCACTATCAAGCACCGATACGAGCCTAGGTCCCTTGTATTCCATATTAATTCCATACTCACGTAACTCATGTAACAATTCATGAACCTCTGGAAGCTCAAAATAGGTGACAATCGCATCTGCCATCTTTTCCCCAATTTCGTTTATGGCCGTAAGTTCTTCTATTGATGCGACCTGTAATTTATCCATCGTTTCAAAATGTTGTGCCAAGGTCTTTGCCGCTTTTGCACCAACATGTCGAATTCCTAGGCCAAAAAGTAGCTTTTCCAAAGAATTATTCTTGGAAACCTCTATAGCAGCTAGTAGATTATCTGCTGACTTTTCTCCCATTCTTTCAAGATTGATTAGCTGTTCCTTTGTTAAGGTGTAAATATCCGCAACATCAGAAATTAAGTTCTCTGCAAACAACTGAGATATGACCTTTTCTCCTAATCCATCAATATTCATCGCATTCCGTGAAACAAAGTGTATGAGACCCTCGCGAATTTGGGCAGGACATTTTGGGTTAATACAACGCAATGCTACCTCCCCATCCAAGCGAACCAATTCACTCTCACATTCCGGACAATGTGTTGGCATGTTAAATTCAGCCTCTTCGCCTGTTCGCTTATCAACAAGGACATTTACTACTTCAGGAATGATATCTCCCGCTTTTTTTACAACTACCGTGTCACCAATCCTAATGTCCTTTTCACGAATTAAATCTTCATTGTGAAGGGATGCTCTCTGAACGGTCGTACCTGCAACACGAACTGGCTCTAATATGGCAGTCGGGGTGACAACACCCGTTCTACCAACACTTAACTCTATATCAATGAGCTTCGTTACAACTTCTTCTGCCGGAAACTTGTATGCAATGGCCCAACGCGGGCTTTTTGCAGTAAAACCTAACTCATCTTGCTGATCAAGTGAGTCAACTTTAATTACAATCCCATCAATATCATACGCAAGATCTGGACGTTTTACGACCCAGCTATTCACATATTCTAGGACTTCCTCAATCGTAGAGCATTTCCTACGCTCTGGATTTGTTTTAAAACCTAATTGATCTAGCCTATCTAGACCTTCACTGTGTGAATCCACACCTAAGTTCCCAGTTTCAGCAATGCTATATAAAAAGATATCAAGACTGCGACTTGCAGCGATTTTCGGGTCAAGCTGTCTCAATGATCCTGCTGCAGCATTTCTTGGATTCGCAAATGGTTCCTCTTCTTTTTCGAGTCTTGCTGCATTCAACTTTTCAAATGATTTTCTAGGCATGAAAGCTTCGCCACGAACCTCTATGTCAATAGCTTCCTTTAAACGCAGAGGAATCGACCGAATTGTTTTTAAGTTTTCCGTAATATCTTCTCCAACTGTTCCATCACCACGAGTTGATCCTTGTACAAAAACACCCTGCTCATAGCGTAAAGACACCGCAAGACCGTCTATCTTCAGCTCACCAACATATGAAACAGAATCGCCAACAGCTTGACGAGCACGGCGATCAAAATCACGCAGATCTTGTTCATTGAATGCATTCCCTAAGCTTAGCATAGGGATTCGATGCTCCACCTTTTGAAAGGATTCAAGCACATGACCACCGACACGAACTGTTGGGGAATCAGTTGTTTTTAAATCTGGGTGCTCATCTTCAAGTTGAATTAATTCCCGCAATAGACGGTCATATTCCGCATCGGGTACTGAAGGTTTGTCCAACACATGGTATTCATAATTGTACCGATTTAAAAGCTCATGAAGCTCTTGAACTCTTTTTTGTGCCGTCACTTTTTCCATACGTCCAACCCTTTCTAGTTTACCTTAGTAACTGGTGCAAATTTTGCAAGCAAACGTTTTATGCCCGTAGGACTAGGGAAAGCAATATCTAATTCTTTGGATTCCCCTTCTCCTTTCACACTTACAACCGTACCGATTCCCCATTTCTTATGCTCAGCCTTATCGCCCACGTTCCAACCAATTTCATCTCCTCCGGTTGATTTTACGATTGGTTTCGCAAAGACCCTTCTTTCCTGTTGTAATCGGGAAGGTGATGAAGTTTGGGAAGATGAGGAAAATGGTGTACGCATTTGTTGTTTGCGTTGTTCTCCTAAATCCTCAAGCAGGTCTTCTGGAATTTCTGCAATAAATCGTGAAACGGGATTCATCGAAGTTCGGCCATACAATGTTCTCATTTGTGCATTCGATAAGAAAAGTTCTTCCTCGGCTCTTGTTATACCAACATAAGCAAGTCTACGTTCTTCCTCCATTTCGACTTCCTCCATCAGTGAGCGACTATGCGGAAATACACCTTCCTCCATTCCCATTAAAAAGACTACTGGAAATTCTAATCCTTTAGCAGAGTGTAAGGTCATTAATACAACAGCATTATTTTTATCATTTTCATCCTCATCCATCTTATCGATATCTGCAACTAACGCCAAATCCGTTAAAAATGCTACGAGACTTTTATCATCACTTTGTTTTTCAAAGTTTTGTGTAACAGATAAAAATTCCTCAATGTTTTCAATTCTACTTTGAGACTCGAGTGTTTTTTCTGCCTTCAGCACTTCGAGGTAGCCTGTCTTCTCTAACACATTTTCAACTAATTCTGTTACAGACAAATAATCCTGCATTTGGTCCCAGTTATAAATTAAATCTCTAAACTCCCTAAGCGAATTTGTTATTTTTGCGCTTAACCCAATCTGCTCAACCTCTTGCAGTGCTTTAAACATAGAAATGTCCTGCCCAATTGCGTAGTTCGCAATTTTGTCAATTGAAGTTGCGCCAATCCCTCGTTTAGGAACATTAATAATTCTTGTTAAGCTAATATCATCATCAGGGTTCGCAATCGCACGTAAATACGCCAATAAGTCCTTGATTTCTTTTCGGTCATAGAACTTGATTCCGCCCACGATCTGGTAGGAAATATTAGACTTTAATAAAACTTCCTCCATTACACGGGATTGAGCATTTGTTCGATATAAAATGGCGATATCTGCAAAGGAACGCTTTCCACTATCGACTAATTCACGTATTTTCCCAGCGACAAATTGTGCCTCGCCTGATTCACTATCTGCACGGAAATATGAAATTTTTTTCCCTTCATCATTTTCAGTCCAAAGTTTTTTAGGTTTTCGATTCACATTGTTTTCAATTACTTGATTTGCTGCTTGTAGAATTCGCTGCGTTGACCTGTAATTCTGTTCAAGAAGGATCACTTTCGCGTTACTATAATCTTTTTCAAAAGAAAGGATATTAGCAATATCTGCACCACGCCAACGATAAATCGACTGATCGGAATCACCGACAACACATAGGTTCTTAAACCTTGAAGCAAGTAGTTTAACCAACATATATTGAGCACGGTTTGTATCTTGATACTCGTCTACATGGATATACTGAAACTTTCGTTGGTAAAATTCCAATACCTCAGGAACTCTTTGAAACAGTTGGATTGTCGTCATGATTAAATCATCGAAATCAAGCGATTGGTTTTTCCGAAGTCTTTTTTGATACAGCGTATAGACATCACTTGCAACTTGTTCAAACATCCCCCCTGCTGTTTTCGCATATTCTTCAGGAGTTGTTAGCTCATTTTTAGCACTACTAATCATCCCAAGTATCATTCGTGGATCATATTTTTTCGGATCGAGATTCTTTTCTTTCAAAATACTTTTAATCACGGAAAGTTGGTCCGTTGAATCTAATATTGAAAAATTGCGGTTGAACCCCATACGGTCAATATCTCTTCGTAAGATTCGTACACACATGGAGTGGAACGTAGATATCCAAATTTCATCCGCAGCTCCACCAAGGATGCCTTGAACACGCTCTCTCATTTCCCTAGCGGCCTTATTGGTAAAAGTAATTGCTAAAATATTCCACGGCGCTACTTCTTTTTCAACCATTAAATAGGCTATTCTATGTGTTAACACACGGGTTTTACCACTTCCCGCACCTGCCATAATTAACAGAGGACCATCTGTTGCTTTCACAGCCTCTTGTTGTTCTTTATTTAAACCCGCTAGTAATTTATTGCTGATAAATTGCATATTCTTCACCGTCCCATCATCAAATACGCCTTGACAATCTGCACCCAGATTATTAATAAATCTGAGTCCACAAAGAGGCTACACCTTACCTAGTCTGAATGATTCCCTAGACCTAGAAAAAGCATATCAAACATATGTTCTATTTTACATGATATTTATATATGATTTCAATAAGGATTACCCCTTAACAGCCTGTACCGTTTTAAGTGCGGAATTTAGGTCTTCATACACACTATTTCCTACGACGATCGTGTCTGCATACCTACCCATTTCTTTCGCTTGGTCAGCTGTTTTAATTCCACCGCCATAAAATAGCTTTGTAGTTTGTAATGTGTCTTTCACCGCAGAGACAATTTCCTTATCCCCATAGCTGCCACTATATTCAATATAAAAAATAGGTAATGAAAACATTTTTTCAGCCATGGTCGCGTAGGCTACAACATCTTCCTTACTCAGTGATGTAGTCGCACCAGTTAGCTTTGCAGCTTTGCAGTCATGATTTAGTATGCAATAACCTTGCATAATCATTTCATCCCAATTCATAACTTCACCATATTCTCTCACAGCATCATGATGTAATCCCATCATCCATCTTGTGCTATTGCTATTTAATACAGTCGGGATAAAGTATAAATCAAAGCCAGGGGTCACTGACTCAATATTTGAAATTTCCAATACACATGGTACTGTATAACGACGGATACGTGACATTAGAGAAAGTACATTATCTAATGTTACACCATCACTTCCTCCGACAATAATGGCGTCCGTTCCGGATTCACATATTGCCTCTAATTGCTCATCGTTTAGTTCTTTATTTGGATCAAGTTTAAATACATGTCTCCACTCTTTAAAATCGTACATGAAGATCCTCCATTCATCTTTCCATTTCTCCATTATAGCAAAACTAGACCCATCTATTAATAGCTGTGCATATTTCATTTCGTTGATTTTTCGTTCTAAAGTCGAGTGATAACTATTTATAGTTAGTAATTGAAAAGGTTGCAACGTCTCTAAAACAAAAAAAGCCAAACCCAGTAGGTTCGACTTTTGGTACTCTTATTGTTTTTCTACTTCTTTCACGCGGTCTAATGCCATTTGGTAAGCATCGTTCCCATAGTTTAAACAGCGCTTCACACGAGATATAGTTGCAGTACTTGCCCCTGTTTCTGTTTCAATTTTGTGATACGTATTTCCTTCTTGAAGCATTCTCGCTACTTCAAGGCGTTGGGCCAAAGATTGAATTTCGTTAACTGTGCACAAATCATCAAAAAAGCGATAGCACTCCTCAAGATCCTTTAACGACAATATAGCATTAAATAATTGGTCAAGCCCTTTCCCACGTAATTTATCAATTTGCATATAGTTTCTCCTTTTTACTGAATGTTCTTTTTTTTATTAAAAGATCTATACCGTTTGGATGTATTAATGTCTTTAATTACCAAAAGAAACTGAACCTGTTATACCTGGTGATGTTGGAATAATGTTAATCCATGTTTTCCCTGGCACAAAGCCTACCTCTTTTCCATTGAAAGAGGGAATAATTCGCCCATCAACATTTTTCCATTCAATTTCTTGAGCTATTCCCTTTTGCAACAAATAACCTTTTCCGCCAGTTGTCACATCAATTGCTCTTCTACCATAATCATCAATAAAGCGATGATTCATTTCAACAATTAGTACATTATCGAGTAATACAGGCGTTTTTGTTTCACGATCAACTGTTTGTTCACCACCGCTATGACGCTCATACTTGCCTTCCTCTGCATTATAATCATATACAGCAGCAAATACATCTCTTGATGAATAAGACACTCGAACATGTTCAGCAGCTGTCCCGGTAATACCATCAATTTCTTCCTCAGATAAAAATGAAAAGCTTTCTACCTCTTTTTCCATTGAATAGCCTTGCTTTTCTGCACCCTTTTCAATATTTTCAAAAGAAATATACGAATTATGAGGTGCGACATTATGGTCTGCTCTCCAGAACAAAGTACCATCATATACCATACCATTTATATTGTCGATTCTTCCGCTGTTAAGTATTTCTTGAGCCTCTGGGCTCCAACCATGAGCAACATATAATGCATTAAAACCTTGGCTCAATTCAATATAATAATCTCTTGCACTACGAACAGGACCAATGATGTCAGGTTTCTCACTCTGAAAAACTGCTAGGAACCTTGTTACATCACCCTCTGCTAATACCTCATACACAATATCTGCCTTGTGTAGTCCAGATTGTGGACGTGCTTGCGGATGATTATTTACCATAACTGCAAAAGGGCGATTGTCTACCTCTTCATTTGTTCCAATCCCTGTGAGCGGAAATTCCTCTTCAAATGAAAAAGCAGGTTGTTCGTTTTCAGCCGGATTTTCCTGCTTCGGTTCATGCTCCCCCTGTTGCTTTGTTGCTTCTTCTTTATTACTACATGCTGTAGAAATGAGTGAAAGTGAAATCCCTATAATAAATAAAGTTTTTTTCATAATGAGCACACAACCTTTTTATCTAATACAACCTTGGCATACCTAAACTAATACTAATTCATATACTTGTAAGTCAAAGGGGTACCGTGGCTTTTTCATGATACATGGGGTATTCCCCATTAAAACTAAATCCTTTTATATTTTAACGCATTATTGACGGAAAGAGTACAATTTTATTCATAACATCATATATCCCCTGCGGTGTAATCCGAATATAAGGCAAATGTGTTGATGTTAAAAATGATAGGGTATAGATTGGGTCACTGTGATTGTACCCACGTTCCCTTACGAGTCTTACAAATTCTTTTTCGAGCAATCCTAATTCTGATACAGATTTGGCAGATGTAACCCCACCAATATCTAAAGGAATTTCGTGTATAATGGTACCGCTTTCAGTTAATACAATACCGCCTCCTAACTCCTTCATTCGAGTAAAGGCCAGAAGCATATCATTTTTATTCTTACCAATTAATACAAAATCACCCGTATTTGAGAAAGAACTTGCAAAACCTGAAATATGACTAGCAAACCCTTTGATAATTGTATTAACACGCCACTTGCCTTCACGATCCACTAACATAAGGTAACTCTCATCATGATTCATTGATAGCTCATCATACGATGCATCGATTGTAATGGAATACGGCTTCATAATTACTGCATTTTCCATTTTCATTCCAAAGGGCATCGAGAACTGAAGATCATCCATCGTTAGCTCCCAATTTGTTGTAAGCTTCGTAAAGCCCTGACTTTTCCATGGAAAGTTTAGAAAACTTTCTGCCTCATTATTTTCTCTTTTTACCCACTTACCTTTTGCAAGTACAGAAACAGGTGTTGGATTATCCTTAGATGATAAAATATTCAAGTTTGCAATTCTTCCTGTCGCAATCATTCCATGGAGATTCTCCATATTGTAATGTCTCGCAACATTTATCGTAGCCATATTATACGCATCGATTAATGGTACTCCCTTGTCGATTGCGATTTTAATCATGGTATCAATGATCCCTTGTTCATAGAACGCCGGTGGAGAACCATCAGTAGTGAAAATAAATTTATCATACTGATCGATACCCAATTCATGAATTTCATCTAGTATCTTTGGTAGATCCGGCCTAATAGATGAGTAACGTAATGAAGTGGTATAGCCTTGAAGTAGGCGATTTAACACATCATTTCCATTCATAGATTCATGATCACAATCAGCGCCCAATAGCATTAATTTAGACAAGGTTTTCTCCGACGCACCAGGAAAGTGTCCTTCAATCTTTTTTCCAAGTCTCTTCGCTTCTTGAATCCAATGGAGCATAAGGTCATCTCCATCAATTAACTTTGGCCAACCTGTTAATTCTCCACCTTGAACAACAGAATCATGTTCAATCCAACTTAATACGTTACCATTTGAAAAAGCTTGTTCCTCATGATGGATCTCTGTCTGTGCATCAAATCTACACCACCAATACATCGATACAGGAAGCTTTTTCATTTCCTCCAAAAAAGAAAACGCTTTCTTTTTTGTCATTTGTAAAGCAAGTACTAAGTTATCATTTATGATAGTTGTTGTACCTGTTTGGGATGCATACTGAGCAAATGAGTGGGGATTATATAAATGAAAGGAATGTGCATGTGGTTCAATGTAGCCTGGCACTACAAATTTTCCTTCGCACTCTACAATCTCACAATCGGTAACCTTTGTTGGTAATTTCTGCCCAACATAGACAATCCGATCTTGATAAATCCAAATATGTGCGTTAATCCATTTTTTTAACATTTGATTTAAATACGTTACATTTTTCAATAGAATCGTTGGTGACTTTTTTCCATCTATTACAGCAACATGTTCTCGTAGTTGCTTATTCTTCCAACGGTATCGTTGCCCAATCATTAATCATCTCTCCAATCTCTACCGAAAGCTCTATAAAAGACGTGTTCTAAAAGGAGATTGTGTTATTTATTCTTGACCTTTGAACATCACCAAAAGCTTTACATTATCGTACCATATTAACCGGTTTACTGCACTAAAGACTTTGTGAAAATTTGTAAAAATTTTTGACAATTAATTTACTTTTTTTAACGATATGTAAACGGAGGTAAATCTATGAGACCAAATATTGGGATTATCAATGCTTTGATCCGTATTACATGCGGGTTTACTATGCTTGCTTGGGCTACCGCGAAGATGGTAAAACGACCTTGGCGTGAAAGTTTTATTATCGTTGCAATGCTTGGTGGGATGAAAGTAGCGGAAGGCATTACTCGTTTCTGTCCGCTAACAGCCCTCTTTTATGAATACGCGGAGAGACGGCAGGAAGATAACGAGAAGAAGGAATTACCACCTGTGATCAATCCAACATAAAAAGGTAAGAGGGCATTTGCCTCTTACCTCTTTTGTTATGTTAACACATGTGAAATAGCTTTATTGCCAATGTCCTTGCGATAGAAAAGGTTTGAACATTGGATTTTTTCTGCTTCTTGATACACAGTATTTTGTGCATCTTCTAGACTCTCCCCAATGGTTACAACTGTCAGCACTCTTCCACCATTGGTCACAAATTGGTCATCTTTCCTATCTGTTCCTGCATGAAAAACGGTGACTCCATCAGTTAGATTATCAAGTCCTGCAATAGCAGCTCCTGTTTCGTAGGATTCCGGGTATCCTTTTGAAGCAAAAACAACACCAATCGTAGCTTTGTTTGACCAGGTAAGGTCAATTTTCTCTTTAGCGAGCAATCCCTCTATCACTTCAATAATATCTGACTCAAGACGCGGTAGGACAACCTGTGTTTCAGGGTCACCAAAGCGTGCATTGTACTCTATTACTTTAGGTCCATCGGAAGTTAAAATAAGTCCTGCGTAAAGTACACCAGTAAAACGTCTTCCTTCTACTTCCATACCCTTAACTGTGGGCTTGATAATGGTTTCAATCGCTGTTTGTACATCCTCATCGGATATTTGTGGAACTGGTGAATAAGCACCCATACCTCCAGTGTTTGGTCCCTTATCATTATCAAATGCACGCTTATGATCCTGTGAAATCACCATCGGATATGCGCTTTCCCCATCGACAAATGCCATTAAAGAAAATTCCTCGCCTTCTAGGAATTCTTCAATCACAACCTGAGCGCTTGCCTCACCAAATTTGTTGGCTTCAAGCATCTCATATACACTAGTCAGCGCCTCATCCAAGTCAAGTGCAACTGTTACACCCTTTCCAGCAGCCAAACCATCTGCCTTTATGACAATTGGCGCACCTTTTTCTAGGATATAGGCTTTTGCTGCTTCATAAGAAGTAAAAGTTTCGTATTCAGCAGTAGGGATATTATATTTTTTCATAATTTTCTTTGCAAAGGACTTGCTACCTTCAATAAGTGCAGCTTCTTTCGTAGGACCAAAAACGGCTAGACCCTCTGCTTCAAACCTATTAACGATTCCATTAATCAATGGCACCTCAGGCCCAACAATTGTTAAGTCAATCTGCTCTTCTTTTGCAAATTCTAGTAAACGATCAAAGTCATTTTCATCTATCTTTACTGTAGAAGCTACATCTTCCATCCCTGGATTTCCCGGAGCTACAAACACCTTATCTACCTTATTGCTTTGTGCCACTTTCCAAGCTAATGTGTGTTCACGACCACCGCGTCCTATAATTAGTACCTTCATTTTTTCACCTCATAAGAAAAGCGCAAGGCGCCTGCTAATCGGCGACAAGCATAAGACGAGCGCTGACAGAAGGTGTTTTTTACCTTCAGAAGCGATTGGCTTATGACCTCGAGCCGATGGCGTCTGGAGCTAGACATTGAAATTGTATACAAACATAGACACTTCTTTACCTTTCAGAAATCTTAGTGTTTAAAATGACGTACTCCTGTAAATACCATTGCAATTCCATACTCGTCAGCTTTCTTAATTGAGTCCTCATCGCGAATCGAACCACCTGGTTGAATGATTGCCGTAACCCCAGCTTTCGCTGCCGCTTCAACTGTGTCATTCATAGGGAAGAATGCATCTGAAGCAAGTGCTGAGCCCTGAGCTTTGTCTCCAGCTTGATTGATTGCAATAGTAGCAGAACCTACACGATTCATCTGACCTGCACCTATTCCAATGGTCATATCATCTTTCGCTAAAACAATTGCGTTAGACTTAACGTGTTTAACGACCTTCCAACCTAACTTTAAATCAGCCCATTCTTGCTCGGTTGGTTCACGCTTAGTAGGAATCGAGATGGTAGCATTGTCTAATGTGTATACATCCTCTTCCTGAACAAGTAAACCGCCACGTACAGACACAAGCTTCTTCTCGATTTTCACATCATTTGAAAAATCAACAGTTAATAGTCGTAAATTTTTCTTAGAAGAAAGAATTTGGAATGCTTCCTCACTAAAAGATGGTGCAATAATAATTTCAAGGAAAATTTCATGCATCTTATGAGCTGTTTGAGCATCCACCTCGCGGTTTACAGCTACAATTCCACCGAAAATAGAAGTGGAATCTGCTTCATAAGCTTTTTGATAAGCTTCCTCAATTGTAGTACCAACCCCGACACCACAAGGATTCATATGCTTAACAGCAACCGCTGCAGGTTCTTTGAACTCCTTCACGATTTGAAGAGCAGCATCCGCATCATTAATGTTATTGTAGGATAATTCTTTCCCGTGTAATTGAGTAGCAGAAGCAATGGATAATGAAGCACCTAATGGCTTCTTATAGAAGGCTGCCTTTTGATGTGGGTTCTCCCCATAACGAAGGTCCTGCTTTTTCTCGTAGGTTACCGTCAATGATTCAGGGTTTTCCTCACCAGCCGCATTGGTTAAGAATTCAGCGATAACTGCATCATACGCAGCAGTGTGACGGAATACCTTTGCTGCTAAACGTAATCTCGTTTCAGCTGCAACTGCACCATGATCATTGATTTCTTGTAAAACGTGTTCATAATCCTTAGGATCCACAACAACTGTTACAGATTGATGATTTTTAGCCGCAGATCGAAGCATAGATGGTCCACCAATATCGATATTTTCAATTGCATCTGCAAATGCTACGTCAGGCTTTGCAATGGTTTGCTGGAATGGATATAAATTAACTACAACTAAATCAATTGGTGTAATGTTATGCTCTTCAAGCTGTTTGACGTGCTCTTCGTTATCCCTCACTGCAAGAAGCCCACCATGAATAGTAGGATGAAGAGTTTTCACACGACCATCCATAATTTCTGGGAAGCCTGTTACCTCTGAAATACCAATAACGGGTAAGCCGTTCTCCTCAAGGGTACGCTTAGTACCTCCTGTTGAAATAACCTCAACACCCTTTTCAATCAGGCCTTTTACAAATGGAACAAGACCTTCTTTATCTGAAACACTTACAAGTGCACGTTTGATTGCCACTTTAAGATCGCCCCTTACTAGTTTTTTCCTTTGCTGTGAATAATGCTTGTAACGTTCGTGGATAAAATTCATGTTCAATGTGATGTACTTTTTCTTCAATCATCTCTAATGTATCAGTCGGTTCAATCGGTAGCTCTCGCTGTGCAATGATTGGACCCGTATCCATTCCTTCATCTACATAATGAATGGTTATGCCAGTCGTTGTAACACCCGCTCGATATGCTTGACCTATTGCATCCTTGCCCGGAAATGCCGGTAAAAGAGAAGGATGTATGTTCACAATTTTGTTCCGGTATGAGTGAAGCAAAGTATCTCCAATTAATCGCATATACCCAGCTAACACTATAAAGTCTACCTGTTTTCTTTGTAATTGCTCAACAATATCAGCTTCAAAACGTGATTTATTTTCATAGTTCTTTGGTGAAAATACAAAGGTTTCAATTCCTTCATTCTCTGCACGTTGAATGACCTTTGCACCCGGTTTATCGCATACAAGTAATACTAACTCGCACTCTAATGTAGCTACTTTGGTTGCATCTACGATTGCTTGGAAGTTTGTGCCGCTACCTGATGCAAATACAGCTACCTTTTTCATACAAGTGCTCCTCCACCAAAGGTAACTCCATTTCCAGCCTTCGCACGACCAATAATAAATGCCTTTTCACCTTGTTTTTCAAGAAGCTGAATCACTTCATGGAGGTTTTCTTCATTGATTGCAAGCACCATACCAATTCCCATATTAAAAATATTAAACATCTCTTCCCGATTCAGATTTCCGGTTGCTTGAATCAAATCAAAGATTGGTGGAATTGGCCATGAGCCATAATCAATTTCTGCTCCTACTTCCTCGGGAAGCATACGGGGAATGTTTTCTATAAAGCCCCCACCCGTAATGTGTGACATTCCTTTCACTTCAAATTTCTCCATTACTTTCAATAAGGATTTCACGTAAATTTTTGTAGGCTGAAGAAGTTCTTCGCCTAGCGTCCGTCCGATCCCATCATAGGTTTGATGTAAATCTAACCCACCGTCCTCAAGTAATACTTTGCGTACAAGAGAGTAGCCATTACTGTGAATCCCGCTAGAAGAAAGTCCAATAAGAACATCACCAGGTTTAATAGAAGCACCCGTAACAAGTTTGGACTTTTCTGCAACACCAACTGAAAAGCCAGCAAGGTCGTATTCTTGCTCATCGTACATTCCTGGCATTTCGGCTGTTTCACCACCAATTAATGCACAACCCGCTTGTTCACAGCCTTCTGCAATCCCTTTTACAATTTGCTCAATTTTTTCAGGTAATGCTTTACCACATGCAATATAATCTAAAAAATATAAAGGCTCTGCACCTTGAACAACAATATCATTCACACACATCGCAACAGCATCTATTCCAATTGTGTCATGCTTATCCATCATAAAAGCCAACATGAGCTTCGTGCCCACTCCATCTGTACCCGAAACCAAAACAGGCTCTTTTACATCTACCTTTGATAGGTCAAACATACCTCCAAAGCTTCCTAGTCCACCCATGACTTCAGGTCGAATTGTCCTTTGGACATGTTTTTTCATTCTGGAAACAGCCTCATAGCCTGCCTCAATGTCAACTCCAGCTTGCTTATAAGCATTTGCCATTCTCAAGAACACTCCTTATTGTATCATTAGCGTGCTGTATTGGATTAACTACCTTTTCAAACTACGTCCTCAAATTTCTTATTCACGTTCAAAGTCCTTGGTAAGGAAGATTGAATCACTAATAAAGTTAGTTAGCTGTAGACCTTTTCATGTGGCAATACTGTATCCGGGAAAATTTCAGTTGGGTATTTCCCTGTAAAACAAGCCATACATTGCCCACGTGTTTCACCCTCGAACGGTCTTGCGATTGCTTTCACTAATCCTTCCGGACTTAAAAATGTAAGTGTATCTGCACCGATGATTTGACGGATTTCTTCAACAGATTGGGAGGAAGCAATTAACTCCTCATGTGTTGAGGTATCGATTCCGTAGAAACAAGGATTCTTAATAGGTGGCGAACTAATGCAAACATGCACTTCCGTTGCACCCGCGTCACGGAGCATTTGTACAATTCGTCTACTTGTGGTCCCTCTTACAATCGAATCATCCACCATGACAACCCGTTTCCCTTCCACAACACCACGAACAGGAGATAGCTTCATTTTTACCCCTTGTTCTCGTAATGACTGTGAAGGTTGAATAAACGTTCTACCAACATAACGGTTTTTAATCAATCCCAGCTCATACGGAATTCCTGAAGTCTCGGCATAGCCAATCGCTGCAGAAATACTAGAATCAGGTACACCTGTCACAACATCCGCCTCAATTGGAGCCTCGAGTGCAAGCTGTTTACCTAGATTTTTACGAGCCGTATGAATATTGACTCCATTAATACTGCTATCAGGACGTGAAAAATATATATATTCCATACTGCACATGGCACGGTTTGTATTCAATGAAAAACGTTCTGAATGAATTCCTTCATCATTAATGACGATTAATTCACCTGGCTCAACGTCTCTTTCAAATTTTGCACCAACAATATCAAATGCACATGTCTCAGAAGCAACGACCCAAGCATCTCCAAGTTTGCCAAGTGACAACGGACGAAGTCCATTTGGGTCTAGTGCAACTATCATTTTCTTTTCTGTCATGATTACAAATGCATAGGCACCCTTTAGCATCGACAATGCATTTTTTACTCGATCCTTGATTTTTGTATAGCCGCTTTTTCTTGTCAAATGTGCAAGAACCTCTGTATCTGAAGTTGTTTGAAAAATACTACCTTGGTTTTCTAACTGATGTCTTAAGTCATTTGCATTTACTAGATTTCCATTATGAGCAATCGCTAGCCCACCTACCTGTGAGTGAAAAAGGAGGGGCTGAACATTTTGAATGCCCCCACCCCCTGCAGTTGCATAACGAACATGCCCGATAGCTGCCTTTCCTTGTAATTGGTTAAGCTGGCCATTGCCAAACACTTCATTTACAAGGCCTTCTCCTTTTACAATGCGAAGCTTTTCACCATTACTGACTACAATTCCTGCACCCTCTTGACCACGGTGCTGTAAGCTGTGTAACCCATAATATGTGATTTGTGCTGCATCTGGATGTCCCCAGATTCCAAAAACTCCGCATTCTTCGTTTAAGCCTTTGAGTTCAGCAAGCATGGGATAGCTCCTTTCCATGTATCTCTAAGATTTTCGACTGGAAGATTGATAATTTCTTTTCCATCTTGATCCTCGATGATAAATGTTCCATCACCTGTTACTTCTCCGATTAAGTTAGCTCTTACTAGTTGTTCGAACTTTTCTTTGTGTTCCTTCTTTATAGATACAACAAAACGGGACTGTGTTTCACTGAATAGTTCAGCAACAACGTCACCCTGAATCTGAACTTTTGCACCTACCCCATTTGCACCGAAAGTACTTTCGGCCAATGCCACGGAAAGGCCACCTTCGGCTACATCATGCGCTGAAGAAACAAGGCCTGCACGAATAGCAGTTAGCACTTGTTGTTGTCGTCTTCTCTCAACCTCTAAATCTAGCTCAGGCGCACGCCCAAAAATTTCACCATGGATAAGCTTTTGTAATTCGCTACCACCAAATTCCTCCTTGGCTTCACCGATTACATAGATTAGGTCTCCCGCTTCTTTAAAATTCTGTGTTGTTATATGAGCAACATCCTCAATTAATCCGACCATCCCAATAACTGGAGTTGGATAGATTGCCTCACCATTTGTTTCATTGTATAGCGACACATTTCCACCAATGACAGGTGTATCTAATACAAGACATGCTTCACTGATTCCATCAGCTGCTTTTTCTATCTGCCAAAAGATTTCTGGTTTCTCGGGATTTCCGAAGTTTAAATTATCTGTAATAGCAAGTGGTACTCCGCCTGAGCAGACAATGTTTCTTGCCGCTTCACTCACTGCAATTTTTCCACCAACCTCAGGATCTAAATATAGATACCTAGAGTTACAGTCAGTTGTCATTGCAAGTGCTTTATTTGTATCACGAATTCTCACAACCGCAGCATCAGAACCAGGAGCAACTACCGTATTTGTTCGAACCATGTAATCGTATTGATCATATACCCATTCCTTGCTCGCAATCGTAGGCTGCGCAAGTAAGTCTAAAAGTGTTTGACCCATATTATCAACCTTTGGAGCTTTAACCTCCATAGCCTGGAACTCTCGATACGTAGCTGGCTCACTTGAAGGCTTGTGATAAACTGGCGCTTCCTCTGCTAATGCATCAACAGGTACGTCAGCAATAACCTCTCCCTTGTGAACTAAGCGAAGCTGTTTATCGTCCGTTACCGTTCCGATTGCCACAGCCTCAAGATCGTATTTCTTTACGATATCTTGAATTTCTTGTTCTCTTCCTTTTTCAACAACAATTAGCATACGCTCTTGTGATTCAGATAACATCATTTCGTATCCTGTCATCCCTGTTTCACGTTGTGGGACAAGGTCAAGGTTCATCTCAATTCCAGATCCAGCCTTACTAGCCATTTCAGCTGAAGAACTTGTCAGACCCGCAGCTCCCATATCCTGGATTCCAACAAGAGCATCACATTTTACTAACTCAAGGCACGCTTCAAGTAATAACTTTTCCATAAAAGGATCTCCAACCTGTACTGCTGGACGCTTTTCATCTGAATTCTCAGATAGTTCTTCAGATGCGAAAGTCGCACCATGGATTCCATCACGCCCCGTTTTTGCACCAATGTACATAACCGTATTGCCGACACCTTTTGCCTGGCCCTTTTGAATATCTTCATGGTTGATAAGCCCTACACACATTGCGTTAACAAGTGGGTTTCCTTCATACGAAGAATCAAACTGAATTTCTCCTCCAACTGTAGGAATTCCGATACAGTTTCCATATCCCGCAATTCCTGCCACTACTTCTTCAAACAAGTATTTGACTCGAGGTGATTTGAGCTCTCCAAAACGAAGAGAGTTTAATAGAGCAATTGGTCGTGCTCCCATTGAAAACACGTCACGTATGATTCCACCAACACCAGTCGCAGCGCCTTGATAAGGCTCAATTGCAGAGGGATGATTATGGCTTTCAATTTTAAATACAACTGCTTGATTATCCCCGATATCTACAATTCCTGCACCCTCACCAGGACCTTGAAGAACACGTTCACCTGTAGTAGGAAACTTTCGTAAAACTGGCTTTGAGTTTTTATAGCTACAATGCTCCGACCACATAACAGAGAACAACCCTGTCTCTGTATAGTTTGGAAGTCGACCTAATATCTTTTCGACTAATTCAAACTCTGAATCACTTAAACCCATTTCACTATATACTTTTTCTTCCTTAATTTGCTTCGGACTTGGTTCAAGAAGTAACGACATGTGCTGCTAACCTCCAATTTTTCACAATTGATTGAAATAGCTTGATTCCATCTGCACTACCTAATAAGTTCTCTACAGCTCTCTCCGGATGAGGCATCATCCCAAGAACATTTCCCCGCTCATTCGTAATCCCTGCAATATCAGCAATGCTGCCATTAGGATTCGTACCACTATACGTAAATGCAATCTGGTTGTTTTCTTGTAGACTAGCAAGTGTTTGCTCATCACAATAATAGTTTCCTTCACCATGCGCAATTGGGATTGTAATAACCTCGCCAGCTTGATATTCAGACGTAAACATAGAGTTGTTGTTTTCAACCCGCAATTCAACTGGACGACACATAAACTTTAGCTTTTCATTTCGACGCATCGCACCTGGCAATAGCCCTGCCTCTAATAAAATCTGGAATCCATTGCATACACCAAGTACTGGCTTACCAGCATCAGCAGCTTTAACAACCTCATCCATTACGTTTGAAAAACGCGCAAGTGCACCAGAGCGTAGGTAATCTCCATAGGAGAACCCGCCAGGAAGCAAAATACCATCGAACTCCTCAAGATTTGTTGCATTATGCCATACGTACCGAGCTTCCTCGCCAAGCGCGTCTTTAATGGCATGATACATATCTACATCACAATTCGAGCCAGGAAATACGATTACGGCAAACTTCACAGCGCGACAACCTCCTCAACTTCATAACGGTAGTCTTCAATTACTGTATTCGCTAAAAGTTTTTCGCAAATTTCTTTTACGGTTTGATCAAGGTCTGTAACTGACTTGTCAATTGTTAATTCCATATACTTGCCAATACGGACATCCTTCACTTCATGGTAATTCAATTGATGCAATGAACCCTTTACAGCGCTCCCCTGAGGGTCTAATACACTTTCACGTAATGTTACATAAACCTTAACTTTGTACATCATGCTATTTGTCCTCCTAGTCGGTGTAAAATTTCGGTGTAGGCTTGCGTTAGATTTCCAAGATCTCTACGGAATACGTCCTTATCGAATTTTTCATTTGTTTCAACATCCCATAAACGGCAAGTGTCTGGCGAGATCTCATCTGCTAATAAAATCTCTCCGTCTTTTGTTACTCCAAACTCTAGCTTAAAATCTACTAATTTAATTTGAAGGTCTAAGAAGTATGCAAGTAGAACTTTATTGATTTTCAACGCTTTTTCCTTAAGCTCCTGCACTTGTTCTTTTGTAGCAAGTTCTAAGAAATCGATGTGATCCTCATTTACCAACGGATCACCAAGTTCATCATTTTTATAATAGAATTCTACAATTGGCTTTTGTAATTTGATTCCTTCTTCTATTCCTACTCGTTTTGAGAGGCTACCAGCAATTACATTTCGTACCACAACTTCAAGCGGGATGATTGATACGTGCTTAACAAGTTGTTCAGTTTCAGAAAGCTTTCCAATGAAGTGTGTTTTGATACCAGCAACATGTAACTTTGAAAATAGTAAGCTAGTTATCTCGTTATTTAGGCGACCCTTGCCCATAATCTGTGCCTTTTTTTCTCCATTAAATGCTGTTGCATCATCCTTATACTCCACCAAAACAATACTGTCTTCAGCTGTACGATAGATTTTTTTGGCCTTTCCTTCATACATCAAACCTAGCTTTTCAAAGTTCATGTAAGGTCCCCCTCAAATTTTCTAGGAGGCTGATTTCTCAGCCCGCCTCATTTCCTTATAACCCCAAGCGTTCGAATATCATATCCACATGTTTAATGTGGTAGTTATAATCAAAACAGTCATCAATTTGTGCCGGTGTTAGACGGCTAGTAATTTTCTCTTCGCCTTCAATTAACCCACGGAACGGAACTTGTTTTTCCCAAGCCTCCATTGCTTTTGGCTGAACAGTATCATATGCTTCCTCTCTAGGTAAACCTGAATCAATTAGAGCTAGTAGTACTCGTTGCGAATAAATCAATCCAAGAGTACGATCCATATTACGCTTCATGTTCTCAGGGAAGACCGTTAAGTTTTTCACAATGTTGCCAAAACGATTTAGCATATAATTTAGAGCGATTGTTGCATCCGGCAAAATAATTCTCTCTGCAGATGAGTGTGAAATATCGCGTTCATGCCAAAGCGGAACATTTTCGTAAGCTGTCATCATATAGCCACGAATGACTCTAGCCATCCCCGTCATATTCTCTGATCCAATTGGATTTCGCTTATGAGGCATAGCCGATGAGCCCTTTTGACCCTTCGCAAAGAATTCCTCGACTTCTCTCGTTTCACTTTTTTGTAGTCCACGAATTTCCACGGCAAATTTTTCAATGGAAGTTGCGACAAGTGCTATGGCTGACATATAGGCTGCATGACGATCACGCTGCAAGGTTTGTGTTGAAATAGGTGCTGGTGTGATACCAAGCTTTTCACATACATATTGTTCAACAAATGGATCAATATTCGCATAAGTACCAACAGCACCAGAAATTTTCCCAAATTGTACTCCATCTGCTGCTAGTTTAAAACGTTCTACATTTCGTTTCATTTCTTCGTGCCATAATGCTAGCTTTAAACCAAATGTAGTTGGTTCAGCATGGACCCCGTGTGTACGTCCCATCATCACGGTATGTTTATGTTCCTTGGCCTTTTCAGCTAGAATATCGATAAAGCGCTCAATATCCTTCAGTAAAATTTCATTTGCTTGTTTTAGTTGATAAGATAATGCTGTATCAACAACATCTGTAGATGTTAATCCATAATGCACCCATTTTCTTTCCTCACCTAAGGTTTCGGAAACGGCGCGTGTAAAGGCAACGACATCGTGTCGTGTTTCTTCTTCAATTTCTTTTATACGATTTACATCGAAGGACGCATGTTTACGAATAAGAGCCACATCCTCTTTAGGAATATCTCCCAATTCCGCCCATGCCTCACAAGCCAAAATTTCAACCTCTAGCCATGCACGAAAACGGTTCTCCTCCGTCCAAATGGACCCCATTTCTTCTCTTGTATAACGTTCAATCATGTATTAATCCTCCGATCAATTTTTTATCTATGAATACTGTGGTTGATTCCAAATTTGTATTGAATCTGTTGTTTGTAATGCATCTTCGACTGTGTTTCCTAGCACTGTCACATGCCCCATTTTTCTCTTTGTTTTTGCCTCTTTTTTTCCGTACAGATGTACCTTGACGTTCGATAAAAGAGATACATTTCCAAGCAATGGCTGGACATGTTCACCCAAGATATTCGTCATAACAACTGGTCGTAAAAGCGTTGTATCTCCTAGTGGCCAATTACATACAGACCGAATATGCTGCTCAAACTGTGATGTTTCACAAGCGTCTATCGTATAATGCCCAGAGTTATGTGGCCGTGGCGCCAATTCATTTATAAAAATGGCTCCATCTTCTGTCACAAACATTTCAACAGCTAATGTACCTACTAAGGAAAATTCAGTAGCAAGTTTCATTGCCATCTCCTTTGCTTGTGCAGCCGTAGCATCTGTAATCCTTGCTGGAACAATCGACTTATGCAGGATATTCTCCACATGAATATTTTCCGCAACTGGAAAGGTTTTAACCTCACCTGCTGGATTTCTTGTAACGATTACGGAAATTTCCTTCTGAAAAGGAACCCATGCCTCTAAAATACACATTCCTGATACGAGAAGTTTTGAAGCCTTCTTTATATCATCCTTGCTTTTTAGGACATATTGACCTTTGCCATCATAGCCGCCTCTACAGGTTTTTAAAACAGATGGAAGTCCGATTATTTGAACTGCCTCAACCAACTGTGCCTCATTCTCTACAAGCATAAACGGTGCAACCTGTAACCCGATGCTACGAATTGCATTTTTTTCAGTACCGCGATCTTGTGTTATTTTTAATAAATGACTACCCTGTGGTAAATTCGCATTATCCTCAAGCCACGTAAGTGCGTCATAATCTATGTTTTCAAATTCATACGTGATTACATCACTCACATTTGCTAATTGTTTAATACCTTCAAGATCATCATAATCCGCAGTAATCTCAATATCAGCCACCTGTCCACATGGTGAATTCGGGGTAGGGTCCAGAACAGCAACATCAAACCCCATCTCTTTTGCAGAAATAGCCATCATTCGTCCGAGCTGTCCACCACCAATAATCCCAATTGTCTGTCCTGGCAATATTTGATTATTCAAGCTCATCACTACTTTCCATTACTTGAGTTTTGAGACGTTCTCTCCTATTAACCAGTTGCTGATCCCACTCTGGATTGGAAGTTCCTAGTATAGATGCTGCTAGTAACCCTGCATTAATCGAACCAGCTTTGCCTATTGCAACCGTTGCTACAGGAACACCACCAGGCATCTGAACGATTGATAACAGTGAATCTAGTCCATTTAATGCCTTTGATTGCACCGGAATACCAATTACCGGTAACGTTGTCTTTGCAGCTACCATTCCTGGTAAATGCGCAGCACCACCCGCACCTGCAATGATTACCTTGATTCCGCGTTCCTTAGCTGTTTCTGCGTACTCAAACATGAGGTCTGGTGTTCTATGAGCAGATACCACCTTTTTTTCATAAGGAATACCTACCTCATCTAACACATTGCAAGCTTCCTTCATTGTTTCCCAATCTGAAGTACTTCCCATTATTACACCAACTACTGGATTCATATGGTCCTCCTGTTACTTGTAAGAATCTTATACAATTGATTTTTGTATTATTTTCATAAACTAAAAATACCCAGAATAAGACTGTTTTTCCGAAAAGGGAAAAGCAATCCTACCTGGGCATTCACGACATAATGTCAGGAATCGGTAAAATTATACTTTACCCTCATAGTCCGATAATTTACGGTTATCGGGTAGAAACTTATGGGCCATATTCCCAAGATTATATGAGGTATTATCTAACTTAATCTTACCAACTCTTGTATTCGATTGTCAATTATTATCGAACATTTATCATATTACAAAATTTAATGTTCGTGTTTTACTGTAACTTTCCTTCAAAAATAATCTTTCTACCACACGGTTCAACTTTAATTTCCCCATTTCGTTCAACCTCTTTAAACAAAGGTTCCTCCATTCTTCTCACTGGTGAATAACCCTCTGCGCTCATCCGTTCTAAACACTGATCAATCGTCTCGTTTTCCTGTACTTCAAATCTTTGCTTTGCTGGTTTTTTCATGATTCAAGTTTCCCTCTCTTAACAGCTTTTACCCAGAATCCACCATGAATTGACTTCGGCTCATAAGCAATAATAAATGCCTTTGGATCTAGTTCTTGAATTTTTTTATAGAGTTTTACCTCATATTTACGAGGTGTTAAGATTTGCATGGAAAGTCTCTCGCCTTCTCTTCCAGCTGATGGCCACGTTGTAACACCATAACCCTCATCACGCAATTGTTTTGGCATATCCAATTCATATTCCTTCGTGATTACGTTAACCGTAATATACCCGAGCGCAAGCTTTTCTTCAATTTTCATTCCAACGATGACACCAATTCCATACCCTACGGCGTACGCAACTAAATTTTGTATTTGATTTAAGTTATCTAATACTAAACCGAGCCCTACAACATAAATGACAACTTCTACTGTACTAATAAGGGCAGCAGTATATCTTTGGCCCTTCATTGTTAAAATCATTCTTATCGTAAAAAATGACACATACACAATATTGATAACAAGAATAATAAGCACCATTACATATGCATTTTCTAACAAGTTAACTCCCCCTTACAATTCTTTTTCTATACTTAGCCTTCCAAAGTATTCATTTTACTAAACATATTCCCGAAATAATACAGGTCAAAACACACTTTTTTGGTTTTCTCTCTTTCTATAGAGACACATACCCATGTTTTGTTCCATATATTTATAAGTGATACCTAACCATTTGTATTTTAGGAAGATAGCAAGGAGGAATTTAATCAACATGAAAATGGACCAATTTAACCAAATGAACAATTGGAGAAAGCAATGGGATCATTTTTTTAAGGATGAATTTTGGAATGGATTTACCCCATTCTTTGATAATGCTCAATCACAGTTAAATCTCTATCAGGGTGAAAATGAACTCTTAGTCGTACTAAGTCTTCCTGGCTTAGCGAAAGTTGAGGATGTTACTATTTTTGTAAATCACCAAACACTCGAGGTAAAAGGAAAAACTAACTTACAATTTAGAGGCTTCGAGGTTATCCAAGAGGGGATTATCCAAGGTAGTTTCGAACGAGAGATTCCTCTTCCTTATACAGTAAAAGAAGACCGAATTAAAGCAAGCTATAAAAGAGGACTCCTACTCATCCACCTTCACAAACAAATCCCCGATGACTCAAGAAAGAAAATTGAAGTGTTAGATGGAGACAAATAAATATCCCTCACACTATTCTGTGAGGGACTGCATTGTTTTCTTTTGGAAAAAGATTATTTATTTAGTTTGTTGATATAAATGAGTAATCCAATTACTCCAAGCACAACTACTATGCCAAAAACGGCACCTAGGAGTTCATTGATAAATTCAAGACCAAATGGCAATAAAATAGTAAGGATGCCGACTAAAATCGTAAATTGGCCGACAGCCTTTGCAAGCCTATTTTTGTCTCCCTTGAATGTTTCTTCATTATAGCCAGCAATTAAAGAGAGCTGCTTCTTTTTCCAAATTAACAAGCCCATAAAGATACACAAAAGCCCGACAATGGCACAAACAATGAACCCACCTAACATAAGGTATCCTCCTGACTTTTCTTTCTAATTTCATATACGTGGCAGTATAGATGTATGTTTCAAAGAATTATGGATTTTTATTTTTTTTTGAAGGGTGATAGCTATTGTTACTACATTACTCTTTTTCTCATCTCAACAGTAAACGGGTACGATTCAAGCATTTGCGTTACTCTT
The DNA here is from genome assembly GCF_976954385.1 of Ferdinandcohnia sp. Marseille-Q9671. NCBI lineage: Bacteria > Bacillati > Bacillota > Bacilli > Caryophanales > Bacillaceae > Ferdinandcohnia > Ferdinandcohnia sp. Marseille-Q9671. The sequence goes on along the minus strand of NZ_CDRJTA010000003.1, from coordinate 778 downwards.
TTCCTCATCTCACCCACTAAACGGGTACGATTCAAGCATTTGCGTTACTCTTTTCCTCATCTCACCCACTAAACGGGTACGATTCATTTGCAGATGATTGTTACAGGGTTCTGAAACTCATATTTCCCATTAATTTAATTATTAAAACACAATAAAAAAAGACCAGCCATTATAGCTGATCTTTCGTTTGCTTAGCGACGTCCTACTCTCACAGGGACAAAGTCCCAACTACCATCGGCGCCGAAGCTTAACTTCCGCGTTCGGTGGTTGGCTTCCGATGAACTTCGGATTTCTGCGTCAGCTTCACTCCCTCCAATCCTCATGTACGCTGTACACTCCGGTTGTCGCTCACTTGCTTCCTTGAACTCCTTGCTCCTCGAAACCCAACCATTTATTCTTCATTTTCTTTATTTATATCCTAATGATTCTTTGCTTCCACTAAACCTTCCGGTTTATTAAAATCAAAAAAGACCAGCCATTATAGCTGATCTTTCGTTTGCTTAGCGACGTCCTACTCTCACAGGGACAAAGTCCCAACTACCATCGGCGCCGAAGCTTAACTTCCGCGTTCGGTGGTTGGCTTCCGATGAACTTCGGATTTCTGCGTCAGCTTCACTCCCTCCAATCCTCATGTACGCTGTACACTCCGGTTGTCGCTCACTTGCTTCCTTGAACTCCTTGCTCCTCGAAACCCAACCATTTATTCTTCATTTTCTTTATTTATATCCTAATGATTCTTTGCTTCCACTAAACCTTCCGGTTTATTAAAATCAAAAAA
>NZ_CDRJTA010000002.1:0-212683 GCF_976954385.1 Ferdinandcohnia sp. Marseille-Q9671 | reverse complement strand
GCTTGTATTGTGTTCAGTTTTCAAAGAACTTTTATCATCGCTCATTGGCGACTTTTATAATATATCATTTTTAAAAATCGGTGTCAACATTATTTAATAAATATTATTTTTTATTAAGATGCGTAACAGCGACTCACTTAATATACCAAGATTATCTCCCACCGTCAACACGTTTTATACAGGAATTTCTTACCATTATTACTACCTTCTATATTAATTGTGTAACATTGAAATAAAAAAAAGATGCCAGATATAGATCTGGCATCCACTAATATTATGATAAAAAGATGAAGTAAAGAATAAATACTACGAACAACCCATACATAATTGGGTGTATTTCTTTAGCCTTCCCTTTTACTATCATTGTAATTGGGTAAAAGATAAAGCCAATCGCGACTCCTGTAGCAATACTGTATGTCAAAGGCATTGCTATAATCGTTAAAAATGCAGGAACTGCAATTTCGAATCTATTCCATTCAATATTTCCTAAAGTCGCAACCATCAGTACCCCAACAATAATTAAAGCTGGTGAAGTTACTGCAGATGTTATAACACCTAATAATGGAGAGAAGAATAATGCTAATAAGAAAAATACGGCTGTAACGATTGAAGCAAAACCAGTTCTTGCTCCGGCTGCGACTCCCGCAGATGACTCTACAAATGATGTAGTTGAAGAAGTACCGAGTACAGCACCGATAACAGTACCAGTTGAATCTGAAACAAGTGCTCTACCAGCTCTTGGTAGTTTATTGTTTTTCATAAGACCCGCTTGGTTTGCTACTCCTACAAGTGTGCCTGCTGTATCAAAGAAATCAACAAACATAAATGTAAGGATTACAACCAACATATCTAATGTAAATATCTCTCCGAAATGAGACAACGCGACACCAAAGGTTGGTGCTAAACTTGGTACAGAGCTTACTACTTGATCAGGTACTCCAATTAAATTTGTTAGCATCCCAACGATAGCTGTAATAATCATTCCGATGAATACTGCACCATTAATATTACGAACCATTAATATGACGGTTATTACAACACCAAAAATAGCTAGAAGTGTATTTCCATTTGTTAAATCACCTAACGCCACTAATGTAGCAGGATCACCAATGACGATACCCGCATTCTTAAGCCCTACGAATGTAATGAATAACCCGATACCCGCTCCTACAGCAAATTTCAAATTACTCGGAATGGCATCTATGATTTTTTCACGGATACGAGTTAGTGTTAAAATTACTAATACAATACCGGAAGCTAGAACACCGGATAAAGCTGTTTGCCACGAAATACCCATTCCTAAAACGACTGAATAAGCGAAGAATGCATTTAAGCCCATACCTGGTGCTAATGCAACAGGGTACTTTGCTACAACACCCATTATCAATGTACCAATTGCAGCCGCAAGAGCAGTTGCGACAAACACAGCACTTGCATCCATTCTCATGTCTGCTGGTAAATCTGGTACATCACTTAATGATAAGATTGATGGGTTAACGAATAAGATGTAAGCCATAGATAAGAACGTTGTTAATCCACCAATAAATTCTTTTCTATAATTAGTTCCGAGTTCGTCGAACTGAAAATACTTCTTCATAATATAAGTTCCTCTCCCTTTGGTAGATCGTCGTTAAGGGGGCTAATCGTTACTACACAAGAAAGCGCCTCAGATATATATCTGAGACGCTTGACATTAAGGATAACATAGATAAAAGAGTAATAGATTAGTAGACACTCTTTCTCATCGGTTATACCTCGTAGTCAAGCTAATTTACGGTAGCCTGGTAGAAACTTTTGGGCCATATCCCCAAGATTATACGACGTATTTCAACAATATCTTTCAATTGATTTCATTATAAGACATTGGACCTAGAGAGTCAACTAGAAAACGAACATTTTTTATTAATTCAATTTTATTGTTCGTATTATTCCCATTCTATTGTTGCTGGTGGCTTACTTGTTATATCATACACCACTCGGTTTACATGACTAACTTCATTTACAATTCTTGTTGAGATCACTTCTAGAACGTCCCATGGAATACGAGCCCAATCTGAAGTCATACCATCTATAGAAGTTACAGCACGAATACCGATTGTGTAATCATATGTTCTTGCATCTCCCATTACCCCTACACTACGGATATCTGGTAGGACTGTGAAGTACTGCCAAATTTCCCGTTGGAGTCCTGCTTTTCGAATTTCTTCTCGTAGAATATAATCTGATTCTCGAACAATTTCTAGCTTTTCATCCGTTATTTCACCTAGTACACGAATCCCTAATCCTGGACCAGGAAATGGTTGGCGCCACACAATTTCATCTGGAATTCCTAATTCGGTACCTACTGCACGAACCTCATCCTTAAATAAGGCATTAAGTGGTTCAATTAATTTGAACTGCATATCTTCTGGTAATCCACCAACATTATGGTGAGATTTTATTGTTTGTGCAGTTGCTGTTCCACTTTCAATGATGTCTGTATAGAGCGTTCCTTGAGCTAAGAAATCGATCCCTTGAAGTTTCGCTGCTTCGTCGTCAAATACATAGATAAACTCGTTACCGATGATTTTACGTTTTTGTTCAGGGTCACTGACACCTTTTAGCTTACTTAAGAAGCGGTCTTTTGCATCGATCTTAATAACATTCATATTGAAGCCTTCACTGAAAGTTTTCATCACACTTTCAGCTTCTCCCTTGCGTAGTAGGCCGTGGTCAACGAACATACATGTTAATTGATCACCAATTGCTTTGTGGATAAGTACAGCTACGACAGAAGAGTCTACACCGCCACTAAGAGCACAAAGTACCTTTTTGTCGCCCACTGTTTCACGGATTTTCTGCATTTCAATTTCAATGAAATTTTCCATTGACCAGCTTTCTTTACATCCGCAAACACCGAATACGAAATTCTTCAATAGGTCATTACCATATACAGAATGACGCACCTCTGGGTGGAATTGAACACCATACAGCTTTCTTCCTTCATCGCTCATTGCAGAGATTGGACATGATGGGCTTACCGCATCTACAGAAAAACCTTCAGGCGTTTCAACAACTAAATCACCATGGCTCATCCAAACAACCTGTTCATCCGGGATGTTTGAAAATAATGATGTTTGATTTTTCACATTGATGTTTGCTTTTCCGTATTCACGGTGTTGAGCCTTCTCTACACGACCACCAAATTTCTTTGTCATCAACTGCATTCCATAACAGATTCCCAACACAGGAATACCTAAATCAAAGATCTTCTCGTCACAGGTAAATGCGTTGTCATCATACACACTATTCGGACCACCAGATAAAATAATTCCTTTTGGTTGTAGAGCTTTGATTTCTTCAATGCTCATTGTGTGTGGGTGAAGCTCGCTATATACCCCAAACTCACGGATTCTACGAGTTATTAACTGATTGTATTGGCTACCAAAATCTAAAACAACGACCATTTCTTGAACATCCACAATAATCACCTCATTATATTTTGTTATATACCCAGTAGATAATATACATCAAATGCGTCTTAGCGTATTTGAAACATAATTTTTACTTTATTCGACTAGAGTTTGACCCTTTCAACCACTCTTCTGAATAAAGCAAAAAAACTAGAATCCTCGCCTAATAAAAGGCAGAATTCTAGTTTATGCACACAAATAGAATAGCTGCCTTCATAGTCAGACCATTTACGGTTGTCCGGTAGAGACTCTCGAACCATATTATCGAGGATATACGAAGGAACTTCTATAAAATTTGTGTTAATTCTATCAATAGGGTACCTATTGGTCAAGATGATATCTTTTTAATTAAATTTTCCCATAATTCTACTGACTGTTCCCATTCTTCATTTGCACTATTTCTCCGGTACAATGCCCGTTCATAACTTAGAGTTAATTGTTCCATTTCTTGTCCATTGTAAAGCTTATCAACCTGTATCGAGTATTCTCTTAGAGTCTGCCCCTCTTTTCTAGGGAAACCTACTCGAGTTAAGTGTTTTAGCAATGCGTGATACGCCTTAAAATAGACGTCTTCATCCTTTTTATTTTTATATAACCAAATATAGAATAGAGGAATCCATTTCTTTCGAGTACTAAACGTTACGTAAGATACTAGTATGATTATCAGTAAAGAAATCAATAGATACTTCCAAGAGAACGAGGCTTTCATTCCTTCAAAAATACTACGATCCGTTTCCTCAGAAATAGGTTCTGCTACCGCTTCTTCTACTTCTTCTTGCTCCGGAGTTTCCTCTGGTGTCACCTCCGGAACATCACTATTCTGATTCTCTGAAGTAGATAAATCAAAGGTAAACAAGTTCGAATTACTAAATCCTTTTGTCGGTTCAAATGGAATCCAACCATAGTCAGGAAAATAAACCTCTACCCAAGAGTGCGCATTATTATTCGTAACTTCATACGAGTTGATCTTTAGTTGTTGCCCTTCCGTATACCCTTTTACCCACCTTGCTGGGATATCTGCAGCACGCAATAAAACAACCATTGAGGTAGAAAAATTATCACAATAGCCTGCCTTTGTTTCGAATAAAAACTGGTCTACATAATCCTGATTCTCTGATGGAATGGCCACGTTTTGTCGATCGTACACAAAGCCATTGGCTTGGAAATAGTTCTCAATCGCTTTAACTTTATCATACCGATTCGTTCTTGAGTCAGTAATAGATAGAGCTAGTTCTGTTACGCGATCAGGCATTCCCTCAGGTAATTGTGTATATCTTTCTTTAAATGACCGATCTAGCTCAAGTCCACCGATCTCTACAACCTCTTTTAAGTGATTAATATAATATTTGGGATACTCATAATGCATTTTGTATCCATCCAATTTAACTTGATCCTCACCTCTATACGAAGTGATCTTTTCTGATACTGTGTTCACACTAAAGTGAATATCAGGATCTATTTCTACAGACGTTAATCCTAACGGATAGACGATATGTGAATACTTTAAATCCATTTGAATTTCCGTTTCGATTGATTCTACCTCGGTTTTTGATTCAAACCAATTCAATACTGTATTTTCATCATGGAACGTTTCCCTATCGGGTTGGGCAGAGAGTACCCATCCTTTTCCGGTATATAGATCCTTGGACTCCACTCGCCAATAATGTCGTTTTTCCGAATTTGCAGTAAAGACTACCGTATCATCTGGGAGAAAAGGGCCTCCTAGATTTTCATCGTTCGTTCCATATCCGATTTTCTTTACTCCATTTATCGATCCATTTGCATTTTCTTGTCCATACCCTTTTAAGAATGGAACAGGATCTGGCCATTGCGGTGCTGCCTTTGGAGAGATGTAGCCAAGAAAGGTAGAAAACAGAATAAAGATAGCTAATGGAACCGCCCACCTTTTTCCAATATTTATATGTGTAGACAGCTCCTTAGCCTTAAGACGTTCAAATTGTAGTATTCCAAGCATAATAAATCCAATTAATACCGTTCGAATGATTGCCCCTTTTGCATCATAGGGACTAAATGTATCAAGGACAGTTATATACGTAATGGTTAAAACGAAAAATAAAAGAATCCGTTTTTGTTGAGTAAACCAATAATGAAGTAAATAACTCATTAACCATAGCAATATAAAAAAAAGAAAAGTTCGAAACATCGGTGTCATTTGCCACCAATTCGCCTGGAACAGAAGCCCAAAGTTATTTAGAAAATCAATAAGTAACTCCCCAACCCATGATGCATCCAAAAAATTCTGCTTGAAATACAAGTTATGGATCGTATATAAAATAAAAAAACTCTTAATGAGACCACCAAGCAAAAAACGAACCTGTAAAAATAACAACAGAAAGCAAATACCTATAAATAGGATAAATCCTGCCGTTTCTTGTGTATCTGTAACTGTCTTTAACGGTCTTAACCATTCCCAAAGCAAAAGAAAACAAAATAGATTCAATAATAGATTTCGAATATCACGTCGAGCTGGTAACTTAGGCCTCATTTACTCACCTCATTCAAATGCGCCTTGGCGTATTTGCGCCCAGATTTTTTCACTTCAACTATAAGTACGCTTAAAAGGAGGGTACCTTCGGAGGTTCATCTAATTCTGTCGAGATTCGCCCCCACACTTTACATTTATCCTCCCATTTTCGAAGTGGAGGACTGCTGAATAAGAGTAAATGCTTCTGCAAAGCGCCCTTCATAAACGACCTTAACAAATACATTATGCCTACTTATTGCCTCAAGTACTGTTCTTTCCTCCGCGCTGAGCTGTGCTCCCTTTTCTTTAACTATAAAGAGCTGCAAATCAGCATTCCTCATTGAAAATCGCCCAACCGTATGAATCATATCCCTAGTCAACACATTCGTCACTAGCATAAAGGTGACTGGTTGATACGTTTTCTTCATCTCAGATTCCACGATTTGTGAAAATGGAATTAGGCTATCGTCCTTTACCTTCGCTAGATGACGGTAGATAACTTGTTGTTGTGTTTCCCCATTTCGTAACGGAAAAATGGATTGGTTCTCTCCGATGGAGATAAACGAAAGTTGTGCTCCTTTTTTTAGAACAGCTTTTACAAGAGAGGAAGTAAATGTAACCGCCTGTTCAAATTGGGTTGATTTTGAACGATCCATAAATAAAACAATGTCATGGCTTTGCTGTTGTTCAAATTCTTTTGTCATAATATCATTTCGTCTAGCAGAGGCTTTCCAGTCAATCCACGAGAAACGATCACCTGGTGCATATTCCCTTACACCTATGGCTATGGCTGTATCCCGCTGCAGTCTTACGTTAGAAGATGTCATCCCTTGTTCAAATCGACTTTCCAACTGGCGATATATCATATCTACGTACTGTGGATATACTAAAAATTGATCACGATTCGGTAATACAAGCTCTTTTTCAACAAGCCCGAACAAATCACCCGTTTTAATTCGTATCCCTTCTAATACATGTTCACCCCTTGGAATAGAATCCAATTCATAACGATACGTGAGTTCACGTTTAAACCAAGGAAATAAGATTACTTTTGATTGTTTTGCCTGCTCATATTTATGTAACTGTGGAGGGAGTAACTCCTCGGCTATTAGGTACATCAGCGGAAAAGGAAATTTACGCCTTATTACAATTGTTGCTTCAAATTTTTCTCCCGCAACATACTCTGTAGCATTAATCGTACGTGTAATCGTAAAGTCCTTCAATGAATAGAAAGTTAGAGACAAAGAATATAATCCAAACGGGATGAAACTATAAAATAAAAACCAACTCACGAACCCGCCTTGAAACATCGCATATACAAAGGTTACGATAACTAGCAGAAAAATAGTAGTTAGTTTCCCCATTTCCCTTAGCTTCCGAAGTAGTTTCCTCATCTATGATTCAACGACCTTTGAACAGGAATCGGTGTTCTTTCTATTATTTTTGTAACTACTTTTTCACTTGTCATTCCTTCAAATCTTGATTCAGATTTCAAGATAATTCGATGAGGAAGAACAAATGGGGCCAAGTATTGGATATCATCTGGAATCACAAAATCCCTTCCATGAATTAACGCATAACCTTGTGCAGCCTTCATTAATGCAATTGATCCACGTGGACTAGCACCTAAATAGACAGACTTATGGGTTCTAGTCATACTTACGAGATCCACAATATACTCTTTAATCGTTTGATCAACATAGACTTGTTTTGCCTCATTTTGTAGTACCAGTAATTCATCAAGAGTTATCACGGACTCTAACTCTTCAATTGGCTTTGATTTCTCAGCTCGATTTAATACTTCTATTTCTTCATTAATGGATGGATATCCCATTTTCATTTTTAACAAAAACCGATCTAGTTGCGCTTCTGGGAGTGGGTAAGTCCCCTCATATTCAATTGGGTTTTGGGTTGCCATAACAAAGAATGGCTTAGGCAATTGGCGTGTCACACCATCAACCGTTATGCTACTTTCCTCCATCCCTTCAAGAAGGGCTGATTGTGTCTTGGGGGAAGTACGGTTGATTTCGTCAGCAAGTACAATATTCCCTATGATAGGTCCAGGACGAAATTCAAATTGAAGTTCCTTTGGATTATAAATAGATGTTCCAGTCACATCAGACGGGAGTAGGTCAGGCGTAAATTGAATTCGCTTAAAATCTGCACTGACTGACTTTGCAAGTGAACGCACCATCATTGTCTTTCCCACACCTGGTACATCCTCGAGTAACACATGTCCCTCTGCTAACAATGCGACCAAACTTAGTGTGGCTACGTCTCTCTTTCCGATCATTACCTTTTCGATATTTTCTATTACTCTTCCTAAAACTGGATGTAACATATCAAGTTGCGCCATTTTCCGTCCCCCTAAATTACTAGCTTCATCTTACATAATATGTAACTATTATACTATTCACACAATAAATATAAAAGTGCGGATATGATGCTATATGTGCTGTCACCACTCGAATTTTGTCGAAAAAAAGACTCAGATACTATTCTGAGTCTTTTTTGTTATCCAGTATTTACTTCTTGAATCTCTTAATCCTATTGCATCTATACGAGACTCGATAGAACATGGACTCGTAAGATGATTCCTAATAGACGTTGGTCCTCATCTACTACAGCTAACGGGAACTTCGTTTCAAGGGCCTTCGGAATAATATCCTGGATATATTCACCCTTTGAAACTGTATATATATCATCGCGTATTACATCGGTAAGAGTCTTTTTCTCTTTAATTCCATTAATCGCATCATCAATTGTCACAATACCTTCTAATTGTCTATGCTTGTTTACTACGTAGACACTTGAGATCCCATTTTTCTGCATTTCCTTTACCGCTACCTGCAAACCATCCTTCAAGGAAACTAGAGCACTAGATTTTATCATGACATGCTCTGCCTGCAGTACCTTTGAACGGTCGATATCCTTGATAAACTCAGAGATATAGTCATTGGCAGGTGTTTCGATAATTTCCTCCGGTGTACCGATCTGCTCCACTACACCGTCCTTCATAACGGCAACACGGTCCCCTAGTTTAAAAGCTTCATTGATATCATGGGTGATAAATATAATCGTCTTTTGAAGCTTGTCTTGAAGCTCTAGCAATTCAAGTTGCATTTCTCTGCGTATGAGTGGATCAAGTGCACTGAAAGGTTCATCCATGAGAAGGATATCTGGGTCATTCGCTAGTGCACGTGCAAGTCCTACACGTTGTTGCATCCCTCCTGATAACTCATCAGGGTATTTGTCCTCGTAGCCTTTTAACCCTACGCTTTCAATGTTCTTCAAAGCAATATTTCGTCGTTCTTCCTTTGAAACATTTTTAATTTCAAGACCATATTCAACATTCGCTAACACAGTTCGATGACTAAATAAACCAAAATGCTGAAACACCATCGCTATTTTTTCTTGTCTGAATTTTTTAAGTCTAGCTGAATCATAGGTAACAATGTTTTCACCGTCTACATAGATCGCACCGGACGTTGGTTTATTTAAAAGGTTAAAACAACGAATTAATGTGGACTTTCCACTTCCAGACAGGCCCATAATAACAAATATTTCGCCTTTCTTGATTTCCATTGATGCATTATACACACCAACTGTATGATTTGTCTTATTTAAGATGTCTTTCTTGCTCATCCCTTTTTCGACCATCGGGATGACTGATTTTGGTTTTGGACCAAATATCTTTGAAATATTCTCGATTTTAATTTTTGTTTCCATTATTCTGACCTCCTGTGTTTCTGGAAGGAATTCGCTGCTCCTGTTGTCACACGATCAATAATGATAGCTAGAAACACGATACTAATACCCGCTTCAAAACCTAACGCCATATCAATACGATTTATCGAAATAAGAACCTGTTCACCCAGTCCTTTTGCACCTACCATAGAAGCAATAACGACCATTGCAAGTGCCATCATAGTTGTTTGGTTAACACCCGCCATGATTGTAGGAAGTGCCTGTGGCAACTGAACTTTTGTTAGCATCTGCCATCTTGAGGAACCAAATGATTGAGCAGATTCAATCACATCGTCATCAACATTACGAATGGCAAGCTCAGTCAAACGAATAACCGGTGGTAACGCATAGATTAAGGTTGCAAAGACCGCTGACACATTTCCAAGACTGAAAAAGAAAATGGCTGGAATTAAATACACAAAGCTTGGCATAGTTTGCATTGCATCTAAAACCGGCCTCATGATGATGGAAAACTTTTTACTAAATGCCATCCACACTCCAAGTGGAATTCCGATTATGAGCGAGATCACAACAGAAGTTAAAACGATCGCAATTGTAATCATCAGCACATCCCATAATCCAAACGTCCCAATAAGAAAAACAAAAAATGCATACAATATGCCTGACGGTGCAGATTTAAAACGCCATCCTAACAGGAAAATAACAAGTAAGAAGAGCCACCACGGAATGAAAGTTAGAAAACCTTCAATACCATTAATTGTTGTAGAGGAGATAAGATGTATGAAATCAAAAAATCCTTCGAAGGTTGTATCTAACCATTTTATAAACGCTTCAACATATTCACCTAAAAATTCCCATCGTATATCTGGAAAACTACCCATAAGTAGGTTACATATTGTAACCATTCACCTCACTTAAATTTAACTTGTATTACAAAACACAATCTTTTTCGACAAATTTTCAAGAAAACAGTAGTAGTTGACAGATGCCAACTACTACGTGTCTGGTTACTATGTCTTTTTGCATCTTCGATTGATTTCATAAGCTAATCGCTTATGTTTGTCACCGATAGACGACACCTTGCTTTTTCTCATTTTACTCTAATGAGCTTTTTACCTTTTCGGCAATATCCTCAGGAATCCACGTTGTCCAAATATCTTCGTGTTCCTTCATCCACCATTGAGCAGCCTCATCGGCATCAGCTTCATTTTCGTTCATATATTTTAAAGCTTCTTCTGTTAAATCATTACTAGTTTCATAATTTTCAAGAAACTCTACAACTTCAGGGGCAGCTTCAGGCATATCTTTATGAACTGCAACGACAACATCATTCGGTGGGAAAGCAGTTCCATAGTCCTCATTCCATTGTTCTTCGTTAAATTCAGGTTCCTCTAATAGTGTTAGGTCATATTTGGCAGTTACCCATGTTGGTGACCAATAATACCCTACCCAACCTTCGCCTGCTTCGTATGCATCAACAAGAGTTGCCACTGCACTTGAATCTGAACCAGGACTAATATAGTTAAAGGTATCTCCTAAACCATATGTGTCTACTTTGGCTGCCATTGTTTCACCAACTGCCCAACCAGTAGGTGCACCTACAATACGACCCTTGCTAGAATCCTCTGGATCAGGGAAAACTTCAGGGTATTTTTTCAAATCTTCCACTGTTTTTAAATCTGGAGCTAGAGGTTCAATCCCTCTCTCTTTATCTCCTTCAATTACATACGTCGGAACGTAAAATCCTTGTGTATTATCATCAAAGTTTGTAGAAGTTTTAATAATATCTCCAGAATCAATCATTTCTTTATAAAGATCCTTAACATTATCAGTCCATATTTCCAAGTAGACATTAATGTCACCTTGACGGAAACCTTCCAACGTTGCAGCAGTTGATCCCGCTGTTACTTCTGTTTCGTAGCCATACCCTTCTTCAAGGATTCTTTGCGCTATACTGTTATGGAAGCGAATACTATCCCAACCAGCATCAGCTAGCACAATTTTATCAATTTTCTTTGTTTCTCCATCACCTGAAGATCCTTCACTACTACAACCCACTAAAGCAAGTAGTAAGACCAACAGCAGTGTAAATAGCTTTTGTCTCATACGTAATTACTCCCCTTTTTCTTTATCTTAATTATTTTTAAGTAAACCGATTTGTTTACCCCGAAAACACACACTTATACTCCCAGAAATGAACATTCATTCATTTTTAAGCACCCATATTTTCCTCATTATTTTTTAACAACAATCCTTTTTGGCGTTTTCATTAGAATTTTACGAACAATAGGATGGTATTAAAACAAGACATTATTCAGTTAGACGTAAGATGTAGAGGACTTTTATGGCTACATTTTCGTTTATATGAATGGTTGAGGATACTTCTTTTGACCTAAGAGGATATAGGATAAAAATTAGTTCATTAGTGGTGGTAACAGGGTTATAGTAAAAGTATAGAGGAATAGTAAACGTAGGACAAACCCGATAATCTTGCATATTCTATGATTAATCAGCATATTTCTTTGTTAAGCAATATTAAGGGAAAATTATGGTTTATCCTTCATAGATACTCCCATATCCTCTCCCATCCTCCAAATATGCTAGAATTATTAGTATTTTCATAAAAATATACTATATGTAGTATGATGATACTACTTTTATCATATTTGCGATTGTAACCATGTGAAAAATTCAACGATAAACGGCACAAAAAAACCAGAATCTCAAGTTGTGATTCTGGACATTTATCTCTTCTTTAAATACTTTTCATTAATCACAAGCACTTTTCCGCCCTCGGCAGGCATGTATTTTCTAAACTTGTATTTATTTTTTTCAAATATGAAGTTCCCGACCAAATATATGGGTAGAATTATGAGAGCATTTATAACTAATTGTAACAACAGATTCAGTTCATTCTCGAATATATAGATAGTAAATACGGCATGAAACGCGAACGACACCATTAAAACAATGAGCACATTACATATGTGAAAAGTGATGACGCTGGTTTTCTCTCGAAACATACGCTCTAGTTCAGCCTTGAAGAAAAGTGAAATAAACACTGAAATACCTATAGCAATTAAAGTCACTACATATGTAAAAATAATGTCCATCCCCTGACCTCCAATAATTTCATAATATGGAATTTAGAGTATATAGTTTCATTGTAGCATACTATATAAAAAATTGGCCCCCCTCTAGTCTTTTCATCGATTAAGGGTAGTCATCCCTTCTACGTATAGGTCAACAATCACAAGTGCAAACTTTCATTAGAATATATTTCACAAAAAAAGGTCCATAGCAGAAGATCAAAAAATGCTTCTACTCTAGACCTATAAAAATATTTTTTCACAAAAGTATTGCTATCGTTATTTGTTTTATTTACACTAATAAACGGCATAATACTGCGTATTAAAAAGTATTATGTTTCACAGTTTTGGGTTGTCTTATAGTCCTATATTCAACTTACCAGGTTAGATTGCAGGATTAGACGCCCGAAACTTCAACTTCATTTATTTCTTCCTCTTCATCTCTCTGAACTTTTACATAATCAATCACCACAATTGTTTCATCATTCTCATGGTTGATTGTACAGTTACTATATTCTTTTTTAACATCTGCTACTCGAACGGATTGGCCAATTTCTAATTCAGTGATGTCGATCTCAAAATGGTCAGGGAGATCATTCGCTTTCGCTGTGATATCTAATTCGTGAATAAACTGTTTAGCAATTCCACCAACTTTCTCTCCATTCGACGTTCCCTTCAGCATTACACTAACTCTTGTTACAATTTCAGTATTTTTTTCTACATGGAGAAGATCCACATGTAGAATTTCCTTTGTTACAGGGTCCTTTTGGTAATCTCTTAAAATAACATTTTTTGAATTCCCATCAAGATTTAAAGAGAAAATACCATTTCTTCCAACATCCTTTATTACATTTCTTAATTCAATGTTATTTATTATAATAGACTCTGTATCAATATCACTTCCATAAACAACCGCAGGTATTCCCCCTTCATTTCTCATTTTTTTCAATGTAGATTTTTTAATTTCTTTCCTTTTTTTAGCTACTAACGTACTCATTTCATTTCCACCTTTCTAATAGCCTTACATCTTACACATTAGTTTTTATAAAAAATATACTATAAGTAATATTAGAATTACTTATAGTACTAGTATATCGAATCCATTCTTTTATTTCATGTAAAAGGCTTGCTTAGACAAGAAGCCAGTTCCCGTGTACAATCCCCCAGTGGAAAAATGTGTATCTCCCCTACCTGAACAGATGGAAAAGTTCGGATTAACCAATGAATATCATTTGGACAATTTGGGTAAAGAAGTAGCATAGCTTGGCGTCAGACTGCTCTTTTTAATCCAACTCTTCTGCAATTTGGCTATGCTAAGCTTATTCAAACCATGCGCAACATCCAGAAGCTGGTGAAGTCGGCTTTAAAATCAACACTTTTTGGAACTTTTAACCACTTGCGAATGGTTTCTCCAGAATAAATCTATCAAACCATGCTCAAATACGAATTACGCATGCATCTGATAGATTGAGTAGTAGGATTGCATGCGCAACATCCGGAAAATGGTAAGAACAACTTTATAATCGACACTTTTTGGGATTTTTATCCACCTGTGAATGGTTTCTCCAGAATAAATCTATCAAACCATGCGCAAATACGATTTACGCATGCATTTATTAGATTGAGTACTAGGATTGCATGCCCAACACCCAAAAGTTGGTAAAGGGGGGCTTTATAATCGACACTTTTTGGAACTTTTATCCACTTGTGAATGGTTTCTCCAGAATAAATCTATCAAACCATGCGCAAATACGATTTACGCATGCATTTATTAGATTGAGTACTAGGATTGCATGCGCAACATCCAGAAAACGGTAAAAAAAACTTCATATTCGACAAATTACTTACTCATCTCCGTAATACCTGCTTTGTAATAAGACATAATCCTCGTAAACTTAACCCCACTCAAAAGTATCTAATTAAACACGGAACCTGAATACTTTATTGGTAAGAGGTGATAGGAATTTAACCCCTTTTTTCGTTAGCATATCTCCTAAAATATGCGAAAGATAAGCAATCGTGGAAATAAGAGCCAAACTGTCCACTCCAATACTACGTTCCAATAAATATGACATATACCACCAATAGGCAATGGCCCAAATCGTATGTGTGAACCCCCTGTGCGGAAACCACCCTGCTGCTCCTATGTAAAAGGCAAACAGAACCAACCACCATATCTCATTCGTAAATGCATAGTAAAGGAGGGCTAAACTTAAGATACTCATTAGAATATTTTTCAATGTTTCCTGGCTCTTCAGAGAAAGACCGATCATAACGGCTCCCCACCCAAAAAGCAGAAGTATATTTTGTTGCGAAAACCATTTTTGATCTAGGAAAGACAAAAAACTCAAATCTAAAAAGTATGCCACCAAAGACATGACCATTATTGCAACACCGACAAATAATCCGCCTTTCTTAATAAGCTTTGCTGTCTTAGTTACGCGTTTATTTAATAGATTATTCCCATCTAAATCAGGAGCTAGGGACGCCACACCTGTTGCAACTAAAATGACAGGCAATGCTTCAATTGTTTGGCTAACAGATGCCACTGCTCCTATTCCTAACCCTATTGCTAAATGAGTTCTACCTTTCATGCTGCCACCTCTTTGTTGTATTTTTCTTACTAATCGGAAGTAAGTAAGAATCTGTAAAACTAGAATCTTAAGTGCCTAGAACTCTTCCAATAACGTACCTCATAAGATACCACCATGCCTTTTCTCTTACTATATAAGTTTATAGGTTGGTTCCGTTCGATTTCAATGAATAGTTGGCACTATTATTCATTGCATTCTTCCATATATCTATTTGGTATGTATAGACAAAAAAAGGAGACTAGGGATACCCCCAGTCTCTATCTATTACGGAAGATCTTCTAGCAATATATGCTCCTCGATTAAATCGGATAGTGGAACAATCTTTGCCCTTTTTTCATAGACAGGAATATATTCTTTTAACACAGTCACCATCTTTGGCCCAGTAATTCCAACATGTCCGATGGCTATTAGTTGTTCATCCTTCGGAATTTTTTTGGTTACTAAATTTGCTTGCTTAGAAATATGCCTTGTTGTGTAGACTTCATCAAAAAATAAATCATTTTCTAAATAGGGAACATTCATTTCTTTGGCCAATTTTTCAACAACGCTTTTGCTCGAGGTCATACTATCTAGATAGAATAGACCGTTTTCCTTACACACTTCTAGAACAATTCTCATTACTCTTTCGTCTTCAGTCACTTTCGAACCCATATGATGATTGACACCTACAAGATGTGGTACATCCTTAATAGCATCTTCCACCCGTTTTCTGACCTCATCATCACTTAAATCGGTTGTTATGGCCCCTGGACCAAGCCAAAACCTCTTACCCCGTTTCGGCTCCATTGGTAAATGAAGAATCACCTCATGTCCATATTGATGTGCAAGCTCCGCATCTTCTTTTGTTGAAGGCATAAACGGCATGATGGCAACAGTCAGCTTAACGGGTAGCTTGAGCATTTCTTCTGTTCCCTTCATCTCATTGCCTAAATCATCAATGACAATGGCTAACTTGTTCTTAGGTGGAGAAGTTTCTGCTAAACCTTGTGGAATAAATAAAAAAAGCAAGAAGAAACTACAAATCCAGATTCTCATAAATACATTCCTCACTTTTTTTCAGTAGTATTCCCTTTTACAACCAATTCATTTATCTTAATATAACCAAATTTGTATTCTCTTCATGGATATAGTCCCAGAAAAATGAGTGATATGAAAAATAACGCGGGTTCATGTGAAAGTCTCGAATAAAAAAAGTTTCCCGACTAATAAATAACGCTGAAGCTATTTAAAGCTTCAGCGCAACTGTATGTTATTATTTATATTATCCTCAAAAAGTCCCCATCCTCATCATCTAATGTGACGAGGGAATCTGGGGCAATAGAGAGATCAAGCAACGTTAGTTGTAGTTTCTTTGTTAGCACCAATTTTAGTTAATTTTTTTAGATACGGTAGTACGTAGTAGTCAGCTCCGAATTTTCCTGCGTTTGCTCCAGCTGCAAGAACGATAACTCCTAGAAGAATCATCAAAGGGTTCGTGCTCACTGTGCCAGCGAACATAAACATGAAGTTCATTACTAGACCGAAGAACATAGCCGCAGTGGTTAAGCATCCAACTAGTAATCCTACTCCTACAAGGAACTCGCCCCATGGAATTAAGAAATTGATTATCTCGACGTTTGGAAGTGCAAAACCTTCGATAAATGCATTGTATGTTGGATAAAGAGCCGCTCCAGTTGCTTTATCTGCTACAGGATTAGTTATAGCGTTACCTAGAAATCCACCTGCATCAAATCCACCTGTTATCTTCCCCCATCCAGCTGTCATCCAGTGCCATCCAAGGTAAACACGTAATAGTGTTAAAATACCAGCAGCCCAACGGTTTTCTCTAATAAATTTGTTCATCATCTTGAATCCTCTCCTTAGGAAAGCTTTTTTATTTGTTTTATCTCTATGTCTATACTTTACTACATTGTGAATCATTTCACAATAATAATGTGAAGAAATTCACAATCTGTTCATCATTTTATGAATGAATTGTGTCAGAGAGGAAAGTTATATCATGCCTACTAACTTATAACAACCTGAGGACCATTGGACAGGTGGATATTAAAACTTCGAACTTTCCTAAGGTAATGGTGACAAACTTGTAGGTCTTCTCGTATGTTAACTGAAAGTCTTTATACGAAAATTATAACAACGACAAAAAACCATTTCCTGATTTTAAATGGAAATGGTTTTTTGTGAAGAAAAGTGCTTCGCGGGAATAGTATTCTGTATTTAAGAGCGCATTCTTACATTATTATGATATCGGCCAATTGGAACCACAAAAGGGGAGTCCGACACGGGGTCTCTTACTACAGTGCACTGAAGACCAAAAATGTCTTCAATCAATTGACTTGTAATAACCTTTGATGGCTCCCCCTCTGCGACAAGTTTACCTGAATGAAGAGCAAAGATATGGTCTGCATAACGTGCGGATAGGTTGATATCATGAAGAACCATAACTATTGTTGTTCCATGTTTTCGATTTAGATCCGTCAGTAAGTCTAGAATTTCAACTTGATAAGTAATATCTAAATATGTGGTAGGTTCATCAAGAAACAGAATATCTGTTTGTTGTGCCAGAGCCATAGCAATCCATACCCGTTGTCTTTGACCGCCTGAAAGTTCATCGATATTTCGACCAGAAAATTCGGTAATTTTCATAATCTCCATTGCTTCAGCAACCGCCTCATAATCCTTTTTTGTCCAGCCTTTTAGAAGGGTTTGGTGCGGAAATCTTCCTCTTCCTACTAGATCTGCAACTGTTATTCCCTCAGGAACAATAGGTGTTTGTGGTAAAAGGCCTAACACTCTAGCCAACTGTTTTGGTGGTATTTTATTAATAGGTTTTCCGTTCAACGTAACTCTCCCAGAAGTAGGCTTAATCAATCTAGCCATCGTTTTAAGCAGGGTAGATTTGCCACAACCGTTGGCTCCGATCATAATACTTATCCTATTACTAGGTATATTCATACTTACATCATGAAGTATCATTCTATTATCATATCCAGCAGTAATTTCTTCAGCTTGGAAAGTATGTGTCGCTTTCATTATAAATCTCCCTTTCGGTTCATTCGGAATAGCAAGTAGATCAAGTATGGAGCTCCAATAATACCTGTAATAACCCCGACAGGATATCTAGCAACGAATGCAAATTGTCCAATCAGATCTGATGCTAAAACTAAAATGATTCCCACAAGACCTGCAGGAATTACATTTGAAAAACCAACGCCAACGAGCCTCCTTGCTATTGGTCCAGAAAGGAATGCAACAAAGGCGATGGGTCCTGTTGTAGCGGTTGCTAATGCAATAATAAGAACAGAACTGATAATAAGAACAAGCCTTGTCTTATCCGTATTGATTCCTAGCGATGTGGCTGCTTGCTCCCCAAGTTCTAATAGTTCTAACCGTTGCCCAAGTGCGACGATAACTGGTGTGAAGATGAGAACGGTAACGATTAGGGGATAGAGAGTTTCCATTTTAGAGCCATTTAGACTTCCACTTAGCCATCTCATCGCGGTTGGTATATCGTGTTCCTGACCAATCATTAATAAGTAAGCTATGACAGCATCTAGCATAGCTTGAATTCCGATACCTACTAGTATTAATCTTCCAATTGAAAAAGATGATCCTTTTGATAATAGAAAAATGACTAAAACTGTAGCAAGTCCACCAATTACGGAAGCAAACGAGACAACCGTATTGCTTGCCTGAAGAATAATGATACAAAAAACGGCAGCTGAACTTGAACCAGCGGTTATTCCAATTACATTTGGATTTGCTAAAGGATTTCGTAACATGGTCTGGAATACATAACCAGAAACTCCAAAAGCAAAACCAGCAAAAACACCTGCAATCATTCTCGGATAACGGATTGTACCGACTGCAAATGATGCACCTTTAACTTCCTCGCCTAGTAGTACACGGATAACATCTTTAGCAGGATAAATAGTATTTCCAAGCATAAGCATGGCGCAGCAAAGGGCAAAAGCTATGACTGCAAGGATTGAAGTAAGAATTATAAAACGACGACGTCTCTTTGATCTACCTTCCATGATAAGATTCATTGATTCATATATCATAACGCACGCATTTTCGCTTTCATAGTTATTACAATTAGTATAGGAGCCCCAATAAATGCAGTAACCACGCCAACCTCAAGCTCACCAGGTGAACCAAGAAGTCTGCCACATACATCTGATATGATTAATATGACGGCACCTGAGAGTGCTGACATCGGGATAACATATCGTAGATCAGGACCAATTAGTAGTCGTATTACGTGAGTAGCTAGTAACCCAATAAAACCAATAGGTCCTGCTAGTGCTGTTGTTACCCCACACAATAAAACTCCACCAAAAGCAGCAATCAATCTAAGTGTACCTGTTCGTACACCTAAACCCGAAGCAGCTTCATCTCCTAATGCTAGTGCATTTAATGCTGGGGCCGTAAAGAGAGCAATTAGCATTCCTATAAGTAGAAAAGGAATAAAAATTGTAATAGAGTCCCAGCTTCCTGCCCCTACACTACCAACCTGCCAAAATCTAAATTGGTCCATAACATTTGAGCGAGGAATCATAATCGCCATAACGAGAGAAGATAAAGCAGCACTTGTTGCGGCCCCCGCTAGAACGAGCTTAAGAGGAGTGGCACCGCCATTCCCTATTGATCCAATTCCGAAAACAATAATGGCAGTTATAATAGCTCCTGCTAATGCAAGCCAAATATATTCACTAGCACTACCAATATTCAGAAAGGAAATTCCACAAACGACGAATAGAGCTGCTCCTGTGTTCACCCCTAATATACTAGGGTCTGCAATAGGATTGCGAGTGACCGATTGCATCAAAGATCCAGAAATTCCTAATGCAGCACCACACATCACACAAAATACAGTTCTAGCAATTCTTTGGCGAACTACATTTGCTCCATGTGAATGTACTTCTGGATGGAATAAACCATCCATTAGTTCATTCCATCCAACGATTCGAGAACCGAAAGCAAAAGATGCCAATAAACTTATACCAAGTAATGCCATGGAAAGGATCAATACTTTTATGAAATTTTTCGGTATAAGGAACTGATTATTTACAGTTACAGATTTATCCATCATTTTATTTCAACTTACTTACAGCTTCTGAGAGATAAGTTACGTACTCATCAATTGAATATTGAATAGCAAGAGGGTTTGGAGTTCCTGCTGCAGCAAGTGGGGTATTATCTCCAATAATGACTACAGAACCTCTCTCTATAGCTGGTATCTTCCCAAATATTGGATCAGCCTGCAAAGCAGCAAGAGTACTATCATCACCGTAGGATACCAAAACTTCTGCATCGTTAAGCATATCTGCATTTTCAGCACTAACTTCTATATAGAAACTACCCTCAGTCATTTGACTTGCAATACTCTCAGGATAATCCATCCCTAATTCAGTAAGGAATTCACCACGTGGATCTTCTGGTGAGTATATGTAGAACTTTGATAAATCAGCAGGACTAATACTTACGAATGCTGCCTTCTTACCCTTTATTTCAGGATGTACTGATGTTTTTTCTTCAATTAATTTCTCTGTATCAGCAACAAGTTGCTTACCTTCTTCTTCCATCCCCATCCCCATAGCATTATAAATGGTCTGTTCACGCCATGAGGCTACCCAAGGACTAGTTTGATAGGCAACAACTGGTGCGATTTCACTTAGTGTATCGTATTCTTCTTGAGTAATACCTGAGTATGTGGCAAGAATGACATCTGGGTTAGCATCTGAAATAGCTTCAAAATCGAGCCCATCTGTATCTTGAAAGATAGTTGGATTTTCCTGTCCAAGATCTTTTAATTTCTCTGCTGTCCAAGGTAGCATTCCACTCTCATCTTGAACACCATAGTTTGCAGCTGAGAAACCTACCGGCACAACTCCAAGCGCTAACGCAACATCATGATTTCCCCATTGAATGGTTACAACTCGCTCTGGTTTGCTTTCAATTACAGTCTCCCCTAGAGCATGTTTAATGGTAATTGGGTATGTTGAATTTGTTTCAGTTGAAGCTGCTGACTCTTTTTCTTTTTCCTCATTATTTGAAGTCTGGCTAGAGCAACCTGCTATTGCAAGAATGGAAATAATGGTTACTGTTAGTAGTAAAAATATTTTTTTGTTTTTCATATTGAACCCTACCTATCAAATATTTTTTTAAAATTACTAGTTTACTTTTTTATAAGCTCTTTATTTTTCTCTACAAACTTTTCATTATGAGATGATACCATTGCATATTTATCAGCTTCCGGATTGATATACCTACATGCGTTATTGACTGCAAGCACCGCATCTTGGAAGGTACCAACCAATAAATTTACTTTGTCGTCATAAAAAACGATATCGCCAGCACCATAGATTCCTGGAACAGAAGTCTTACATTGGCCTTGACTCACTAGATAATAATCGTCTTTACGCAGTGGTTGGATATCATCATCGAAAAGTAATGATATTTCTCGATTATAGCCATGACTAATTAGTACATCATCAACCTGTAATTGTTGCGGCATCCCATTTTGGGAAATGACAACATGTTCAATCGCTGTTTTATTTTCATTTGATACTAAGGATTGAATTTCCGCACTAAGCATAATTTGCACACCATGCTCTTTTAATTTCTTCACCTGAGACTCGTGGGCAGTTATTTGTTCCTTGCGATAAATGACAACGACTTCTTTGGCTACTGACAAGAGTTCTACCGCCCAGTCAATCGCTCCATTTCCGCCACCTGATACAAGAACTTTTTTATTACGAAAGCGTTCTAGTCCTAAAATCGTATAATGTAAGTTCGTCATTTCATATTTTTCTGCGCCTTCCAATTCAAGCTTAATCGGATTTAAAATACCTCCACCTACAGCAACAATAATTGTTTTGGAATAATGGACTTCTCCTTGACTCGTTGTTATAACAAAAATATCATCCTGTTTCTTTACTTGTTCCACTTTAGTCTTCAGACATATCGTTGGTGAAAATGTGTTCGCCTGCTTAATTAAGTTTTGAACAAATTGTTGTGCTTGCATTGGTGGAAGTCCACCAACATCCCACAAAACCTTTTCAGGATAAATATTTACTTTACCGCCTAAGACGGGTTGTACCTCGATAATTTTAGTTTTCATATCTCGTAGACCACTATAAAAAGCACTATATAAGCCCGCAGGACCCCCACCAACAATCGTTACATCAAATAACTCCATATGAACCTCCTTAAGTACCAAGTGTTTTTGTAGTAATGGTCAGAAAAAAACTTTTAATAGCAAGTTGGTCAATCATGAACAAATTTATGTAGGAACAATACATTTGAAATAAGCGTCGTTTTATAATGACAAGCCGATTATTCCAGTCATTTATTTCCGTATAACAAAATTAATCTACAACAAAGATTTTTTAGGATCTAAGTTGTCTGATGCATTCTTAGATAAATGAAAATCATTATCAATTAATAGTATAGTTGATAATGATTTTCAATGTCAATTATAACTTTGAGATTTCTAACTAATTTTACAAATCCCCCTCTGTTAGGATAGATGTCGTAGGGAACTTTAGTGTATAGTTTAAATCATACACGGAGGTTGATCGACATGAAAAGTAATAATGGTAAAAGATATACAAAGGAAGAGAAAGTAGAAATTGTTAAGAGAATGATGCCCCCTAATAATGAATCTGTAGGCCAATTAAGTGAAGAGTTGGGAATTACTGAACCCACACTTTACAAGTGGAGAAAGGAAGCTAGATTAGCTGGAAACCCCACACCTGAAGATGGACAAATATCTGAACAATGGAGCAGTGAAGATAAGTTTCTCGTTGTCATGGAAACATACGCAATGAATAGTGCGGAGTTAGCGGAGTATTGCCGCAAAAAAGGACTTTATAAAGAGCAAATTGAAGCATGGCGAGTTTCGTGCCTAAATGCAAATGGTCGCGAATCTAGTCAATCAAAACAGTTGAATCAAGAATTGAAAGACGAGAAAAAGCGGGCAAAAACATTAGAAAAGGACTTGCGGAAAAAAGAGAAAGCACTAGCAGAAGCTGCAGCCTTATTACTTCTCAGAAAAAAGGCCCAAGCGATCTGGGGGGACCAAGAGGACGAATGATTTGCCCGTCGGATCGCGCACTAGCAGTAGAACTCATCCAAGAAGCAAACCAAAACGGTGCGCGATTAGCCCTGGCGTGTAATGAATTGAACATTAGCGTACGCACGTATGAACGCTGGATTTCGGAAGGTGGAATTAAAGAGGATCAGCGTCCCCTTGTGACACGACCAGAGCCAAAAAATAAATTAACGAATGAGGAGAAAAAAGAGATATTAGAGGTCGTTAAAAAAGAGGAATTTGTAGACTTACCACCGACTCAAATTGTGCCAAAATTAGCGGATCAATGTATTTATATTGCCTCTGAATCTAGTTTTTATAGAGTTCTTCGTGAGCATAATATGCAAAACCATCGGGGAAGAAGCAAAAAGCCCGAACGAAGATTACCAGAAAGTCATTTAGCAGTAGCTCCAAACCAGGTATGGACCTGGGACATTACATGGTTAAAAGGGCCGGTGAAGGGCATGTTTTACCGACTCTATTTAATTATTGACATTTTTATTAGAAAAATTGTAGGTTGGGAGATTTGGGAAACAGAGGAAGCAAAACACGCTGAAGATTTAATGAAGCAGACAATTATAAGTGAAAAAATCCAAGGAAAACCACTCGTTTTACACTCCGATAATGGTAGCCCAATGAAAGCCGCAACATTTCAGGTATTACTTGAAAAGTTAGGGGTCCAAAGCTCTTATTCAAGACCAAGAGTAAGTAATGATAATCCCTATTCTGAAGCCATGTTTCGAACTCTGAAATATCGACCAGAATACCCGTACAGGGGGTTTGGAACACTTAAGGCTGCCCGTGAATGGGCATTGGGATTTGTGAATTGGTATAACTGCGTTCATCTACACAGTGGCATAAACTTTGTAACACCAGAACAATGCCATACAGGTGCCCATATTGAGATACTCAGAAAGCGAAAAGAGGTTTATGAACTAGCGAAACAAAAGCACCCAGAACGTTGGGCGCGCTCAACTAGAGACTGGAGTGCACATGATTCAGTGGCTTTAAATCCAATGAAGGACAAGATAGAAAAGGATGGAACAAAATAAGCCCCACTGCGACAGAGCTTGAACTGCCCTTTCCCTTCACATCAAAGAACAGGATGAATTCTGTTCTTTGATGTGAAGGCCACCAAGCAAAGCGCGGTAGTAATTAGAAATCTATAACACTAGAATATGCGACAACTTTCTTGACAAACACCGGTAACGAAGTTCAATATTCCCGAATCAACGTTCAGTTGTTAAAAATAAAAAATGGTGAAGTTTACTTTTTAACTTTATGTAGAAATATACTTAAACTAAACTTCCATTTAGTCCCATTAAAAAAATGACCTCCGCAGCGCTCATCATCCTGAACAAATCACAAACTTTTTAAAGTCCCCCATTGCTGAATATTCGAAAAAGCCCTTTTAGTTATGATACATCCCTTATCAAACCAAAAAATTATTAATTTTCCATGCAATATTACATAATTGATAAAAAAATACCAGATACTTGTTATAGAAAATAAAATAAATCTTAAAAAGGAATTGATTATATGGATAATACAAAGGCTGTAAAGTTAACTGCGGGTGAGTTAGCACACTGTTGGGAACAGTTAATGAATAATAGTATGTCAAATGTTGTTATGGAGTATCTTACTTTAACATCAGAACTAGAAGAAGTTAAATCTCTTTGTAGTGAGGCGTGTTCTATTTTTAAATCTTCTTTACAATTTTTTGAATCTGTTCTACGAAGTGAAAACTATCCAATCCCTAAAGGCTTTAACATTAAAGATGATTTAAACCCAAATGCCCCTAAGATGTATTCAGATGTTTTTATACTATTTTATTTAAATAATATGTCTAAAATTGGAATGTCCTTAACAAGTATGGCACTATCGGATTCAGTAAGGGAAGATATCCGCAATTTTTTCCACGAACAATTAAAAAACGTTTCAAGTTTATTTGAAAGTACAACAACGATTCTATTGGAAAAGGGAGTATTTGTAAGACCTCCTTCAATTACCTCCACTCATGAAACAAACCCAATTGCAAATAAAGGATTTTTGGGTAATTTCTTTAATGATAATAGAGAATTAACGGCAAGAGAAGCAAATGAGCTACACAAAAATGTTTTTATGAATTATATTGGTAAAAACTTATTAATTGGATTTATACAATCTACATCTAATCAGCAATTAATAAGTTTATTGCAACATGGAAAAGAATTATCTTTAAATATTATAGACAAATTAGGTGATATTTTAGTTCAAAATGATTTGCCTATTTCAATGACCTGGGATACAAATGTTTTGGATTGTAAAACATCTCCTTTTTCAGATAAATTAATAGCTTATCTATTAGACCAACTTAATCGTGATGGTATCGCCAGTTATGGATATAGTGCAGCGGTAAGTATCCGAAAAGATTTAAAAACTATATATGCAAAGATAATTGCAGATGTGTATCAATATGAAGAAAATATAAAAACCTTTATGATAAATAATGAGTGGATGGAGAAACCTCCCGTTGCACTAAATAGGGATAAGCTTGCTCATGACTAAAGAAAATTAAGCTACCAAAGTACGGTAGCTTTTTGGTTTTTCAAAGGAGTATACCAAATCTCTTTTAAGAGATGGTGAGTGTACAAGATATATGAAAGCCATTATTCCATTACCTTCCCTTTAGTGGCAGAACACTAAACTTTAATTTTTTTCGACAAAAAGGTGTTAATTTAAAGTTTTCCATCAAATAAAAAAACCGACTTAATGTCGGTCTTGTAATTCTTTCATGTTATGAAATTCGATTAACAAGTTGAATCAGTGCTTCGTTGATCGGCGTAACTGGACGACCAAGAACTTTCTCGAAATCATTGCTTTCAACTGCTAGTGAACCGTTTCTAATGCTTTCTTGAATCCCTACTACAATAGGAATCACAAAATCAGGTAACCCTATTCCTTTCATGATCTCAGCATATTTTTCGTCACTAACTTGTTGTACAGGAACTTCTTTACCCAATACATTACCAAGAGCTGATGCCAATTCCTCTTGAGTTAAAAGAGGACCAGAAATTTCATACACTGTATTTTCGTGGCCGTTTCCAGCAAGAACTGCTGCAGCGGCATCAGCATAATCTTGTTGCAGTGCCCACCCTACTTTTCCTTCTCCTGCCGAAGTTACCCACGGGGCTCCTGCAATTACCCCTTGGATGCTCCCGACTTCGTTTTCCAAATACCAATTGTTACGTAAGAAGGAATATGGAATACCCGTTTTAATGATGGCTGCTTCTGTCGCTATATGAGGAGGTGCCATTAAATTTTTACTTTCTGTTGCATTAGCAATACTTGTGTAAGCAATAAATTTTACCCCTGCACGCTCAGCCGCTTGGACAGCATTAGCATGTTGATGAATTCTTGTTTCATTGTCACCATCGGCTGAAATAATTAATAGGCGGTCAATCCCTGTAAAGGCATCATCTAATGTTTCTGGACGGTCAAAATCGCCTTGACGAACTTCCACTCCACGTTTACGAAGGTCTTTTGCTTTCTCTGGATTTCGGACACTCACCACCAGATTATTTGCAGGTACTGATTTCAATAACGATTCTACAACTTTTGAACCTAATTTTCCCGTTGCTCCAGTAACTAAAATTTTCATTACTATTCCCTCCGTTTACGTTTTATCTGTAACAATATTGATTACATGTATTTATTTTAGTTACATGTAACCATTTTGTCAACAGGTAAAATGATATATATTATTTTGGCTATATTTTGGTATAATAAAACTTGTAATCAAAATAATTACATGATGAAGAAAAACAATAATATAAATATTAATTAATAGAGGCGGTGACTGAACATGTCCATCAGCAGTCGATTTGCAGTAGGAATTCATATATTGGCTCTAATTGAATTAAATAATGAAGGAGTTACTTCTTCTGAATTTTTAGCTAAGAGTGTTAATACGAACCCAGCCGTTATAAGAAAACTAATGGGGATGTTAAAAAAAGCTGGTTTGATAGAAGTAAATCCGGGAATTGCAGGTGCTAAACTCGCAAAGAAATTATCTAGTATCACTTTGTTCGACGTATATAAGGCAGTGAATGTTGTACAAGATAAAGAGTTGTTTAGCATACACGAAAGTTCACATCCTGATTGTCTTGTAGGAAGGAACATACAAAATACAATTGAACCATTATTCACAGCTGCACAATTGGCAATGGAGAAGGTTTTAAGAAATGTTACTTTAGAAGATGTTGTGAGAGACATTGCTGCTAAAGAAAATATCTGTTAATAAAGTAGGGAAACCACTTCCGTGGCTTCCCCCTTATCAAACCGTACGTGCCCTATTAAGGCATACGGCTTACCAATATGGCATATTGTTCACAATGTTATCAAGATGACGCGTTCCAGGCATTTTGCATCTTTTGGAGTCGGTGAGGTGTATAATACTCCTCGCCTTTTTCTTTAGCACGTTTAATTTTATTCTGTAATCGTCGTTTTGCTGTTCTAGTCAAGTTATTAATATACTGCTCTTTGGTGTATCCATATGCTTTGTTTAAATAAAGCCAGTAGGAAGGAATTAGCTTAATCTGTAGAAAAAACGAGTTATTCCAGAGACTATTCATCTTCTTCCCTGTTATTTGTGATGGATGGTTACATAAGAAGAAGGCTACTCTTAGCCTTCTTCTTATGTAACCATCCAGGGCTAATAGGGTTCTTCGAACCCACCTAGTTTTACAATGGTTCGGTATATTTAACTTAATATTTTCTTTTATGGCATCCACAATCGTAACATAGTAGTTTACTTTCCCTCTGATAGTTGGATTAACCCGGTTAATCCACTCTTCCTTATTTAAAGTGAGAGTTTTTCGGGTTTTCTCCTTTATCTTGAGTCGAAAATCCTTAATGGATTGTTCCTTCGGGGTTACATGAAATTCTGGCTTTTTATCTTTCTTTCCCTCTCTCCAATGGTGAAAAGTAAATCCTAGAAAATCAAAATTTTCTTTCTTAAAGTCTACAATTTTCGTCTTTTCCTTAGAGATTTCTAAGCCAAGTTCTTTCAATTTATCCTTTGTTATTGCAGCGGCTTTCTTTATATCCTCTTTTGACTTTGCAAAAAGTAAAAAGTCATCCGCATAACGTACAAAGCGTATCCCATTTAAATCCCATTCCCAATCCAGTTCGTTAAGATATACATTGGCTAGTAAAGGTGAAATAACTCCGCCCTGAACAGTCCCATAGTCAGAATGTATTCTCTTTCCTTCTTCCATATGTCCTGCTTTAAGCCATTGTTCTATCATCTTCAAGACCGTTCGGTCTGAAACATACTTCTTTAGTATTGAAAGAAGTTTCTTGTGGGGGATATTGTCAAAGAACCCCTTGATATCACAATCATAAATATGATTGTATCCTTGTTCTATGTTCCACAAGATAATTTGTAAGGCTCTTTTGACCCCACGATTAGGGCGGTATCCTACTGACCAGTTATGAAAAAGTTGGTCTTCAAATTTTGGTTGTAGGACATTCACCAGACTCTGTTGAACTATACGGTCTTCTATGGTTGGAATTCCTAACGGACGTTTCTTCCCATCCTTCTTTGGAATGTATACTCTTTTAACCGGTTGGGGTTGGTACGTTTTCTCACGTAGTTTCCCTAGAAGATTCAAGATATTTTCTTCAAGTTTCACTTCATAGCTATCTATTGTCTCACCATCTATTCCACCAGCACCATTGTTAGCTTTCACTTTCAGAAAACTTTCAGTCAGTTTTCGGTCAAAAAGAAGTTGTCCATATACACTATGTAGTTTAAATTTCCATTCTTGATTCATTGCTTATTCCACGCCTTTCCTTGATGTACATTCAAACGGTTTTACCGCAGTAGCTTGATTGTTTCCATTACATCTCGTTCATAGCTTGGAGCCATAGGTCATTCCCCTTCCGTTCACTCAATGTTATGGTCATTAAGTTACTTCCGTACTACGAGAATGTCTGACTTCTCCTCCCGTTCTTCGTCACTTCGGATTACCCTTATAGACTAGAACCCTGCCTGTTCGGTAAGGTGGAGACCTCACGGGGTCATCACATTTCCCTTCTAGACATACCCTGCACCATCACGAAATAAGTCACATTTTCTCGGTCTGACTTCTAAAGAAAATGCCTTCAAGTGGGCTTCCTCACTTTTCGAAAAGTCGCCAACTTATCCCGCCGCCGTGCTTCACACTTATTGCATTAGGGTCTACCTAGTCGCCTACGGGTCTCTCGATTTTCCGCATCTCCTTCAACACAATACCTCACGGTATTGCCCTAGATATTAGGCTTCCCAAGCTAGGTCAGTCTCCTCGGGGATGGATTTTCACCATCTGGGATTGAATTCATTTATCGTCGACAAGTCGTTTCACCGAAATGACGTCTCTTTCAGATAATGAAAAGAAGAGTGTCGACTGGGTCAACACTCTATGCGACTGCCCGTCGCACAAAAAGACATTCCAAAGGAATGTCTTTTCTCTTCCTTAAGTGAAGCACTTCACAAAAGTAAATCATACTTAAAAATAACAAATCAAGTGTAAAGAACTGCTTAAATTTCTAATCTATGAGCAGTTGGTTCTTTCTGCGCAGTAAATAGTCTACTACGTATTACAAGAGTTAATTAGTAAGTGTGTACCCGAGAGAATGTGGTGAACATAAAATACAAAAAAGCTTCTCAAAAGTTGGATCAACTTTTGAAGAAGCCTCTTTTATGTTTACCCTATGTTAGCATTTTGTTAGCAAATAACTTCAAAACCCTTATATATTAAGGGATTGAGCGGTCATCACATCATGCCGCCCATTCCACCCATGCCGCCCATGTCAGGCATTCCGCCACCAGCACCAGCTGGTTCTGGGATATCAGCAACTACTGCTTCAGTTGTTAAGAACATAGCTGATACAGATGCTGCGTTTTGAAGCGCAGAACGAGTAACTTTAGTTGGGTCAACGATACCTGAGTCGAACATGTTTACCCATTCGCCAGTAGCAGCGTTGAAACCAACACCGATTTCTTCATTTTTTAAGCGTTCAACAACTACTGATCCTTCTAGACCTGCGTTGTGTGCGATTTGACGTACTGGCTCTTCTAATGCGCGAAGAACGATGTTAACACCAGTTGCTTCGTCACCAGCTAATTCAATAGCAGCTACTTTGTTATATACGTTCACAAGTGCAGTACCACCACCTGAAACAATACCTTCTTCAACTGCTGCACGAGTTGAGTTAAGCGCATCTTCAATGCGAAGTTTGCGTTCTTTTAATTCAGTTTCAGTTGCAGCACCAACCTTGATTACTGCTACACCACCTGCTAGTTTAGCTAGGCGCTCTTGTAATTTTTCTTTGTCAAATTCAGAAGTAGTTTCTTCCATTTGAACACGGATATTGTTAACACGAGCTGCGATCTTGTCAGACTCACCAGCACCTTCAACGATTGTTGTATTTTCTTTTGTTACAACGATCTTAGAAGCGCGACCTAATTGAGTAATATCAGCTGATTTAAGGTCTAGACCTAAATCTTCAGTGATTACTTGACCACCAGTTAAGATAGCAATGTCTTCTAACATAGCTTTACGACGGTCACCAAATCCAGGAGCTTTAACAGCTACTGCATTGAAAGTACCACGAAGCTTGTTCACTACTAGAGTTGCTAGAGCTTCACCTTCAACATCTTCAGCGATTAGTAATAATGGTTTACCTTGTTGAACCACTTGCTCTAGTACTGGTAGGATTTCTTGGATGCTAGAAATCTTCTTGTCTGTGATTAACACATATGGATTCTCAAGAACTGCTTCCATTTTGTCAGAATCAGTTACCATGTATGGAGAAGCATATCCACGGTCAAATTGCATACCTTCTACTACTTCTAGTTCAGTAGAGAAACCTTTAGATTCTTCAATTGTGATAACACCATCGTTACCTACACGCTCCATAGCTTCTGCAATTAATTGACCTACTTCTTCATCAGCAGCAGAGATTGCAGCAACTTGTGCGATAGATTCTTTGCCTTCGATTGGTTTTGAGATTGCTTTTAACTCTTCGATAGCTACTGCTACAGCTTTTTCAATTCCTTTACGAACTACCATTGGGTTCGCACCAGCTGTAACGTTTTTCAAGCCTTCACGAATCATTGCTTGAGCAAGAACTGTTGCAGTAGTAGTACCGTCACCAGCAACATCATTTGTTTTGCTAGCTACTTCAGCAACAAGCTTAGCACCCATGTTTTCGAATGCATCTTCAAGTTCAATTTCTTTTGCAATTGTAACACCATCATTAGTAATAAGAGGTGAACCGAACTTTTTCTCAAGAACCACGTTACGTCCTTTTGGTCCTAATGTTACTTTTACAGCATTTGCTAATGCATCTACACCGCGTAGCATAGAACGGCGTGCTTCTTCGCTAAATTTAATTTCTTTTGCCATTTTGTAAGCCCTCCTCAAATAATAAGTATTCTATGATATTTAATGCTGTTTTCCTATTATCCTATAACAGCTAGAATGTCACTTTCACGTAAAACTAAGTATTCAGTACCTTCGTATTTCACTTCAGTACCAGCATATTTTGAGAAGATAATGCGATCACCAACCGCAACCTCTAAAGCAACTCTTTCACCACTGTCTAGTACACGACCAGTACCTACAGCAACAACTTTACCTTCTTGAGGTTTTTCCTTTGCAGAATCTGGTAGTACAATTCCGCTTGCAGTTTTTTCCTCTGATTCAACTAGTTCAATAACAACGCGATCACCTAATGGCTTTAACAAGTGAAACAACCTCCTCAAATAATTGTAAGTATGTTTTTTCTTATTATTAGCACTCAAACCACTTGAGTGCTAACACAATTATTATATTAAATAATCTGATTCTATTTTGCAAGTATTTGCTATCGAATTTTCTAAAAAAGATTCTATTTTTGTACAAGCAAAATTGACTCACCTATCTATCCTATGTCATGAATAAAAAATTTAAACCATAAGATTTAAAAAATTTCCCTCTATGAAAATTTGGATTAGCATAATACTAATAGATAGTTATGAATATATGTTACAATACAAAGCATGAATAAGAGTTTGAAACAAAATCGCTTATAAAAACGTTTAATTAAAGGAGACTTACATGAAAGCTAGATATTGGTATGTTATATTAACGTATATCCTCATGCAATTTTCAGGTGCTCTCGGTATTCCACTTCTTTTACTTTTGGGAGTTGGGGATAATTTAGATCCTGAAACTGCTAAAAATACAATTATCTCTCTTTGGACGATCTTTAGTTTTGTGGCTGCACTCCCGATTGTTTTATATTTATTACGACAAGATATAAGGGAAAGACACCAAAACCTTGAACGTTCCTCCAGAGGGGAGGCTTTCGGTTGGGCAATTGCAGGTATCTTCATGGCTATGACAGCGCAGGCTCTTGCAGCGAATATTGAAATTTATGTTTTTGGTATTGAGCCTGGTTCTGAAAATACCCAAGAAATTATGGCCCTTGTAAAGTCACTGCCATTACTGGTGATTGTTGTTTCTATTATTGGTCCAATCCTTGAAGAAATTATCTTTCGTCAGATTATATTTGGGTCCTTATATAAAAAATTTGGCTTCTTTATTTCTGCTCTGATTAGCTCCTTAATCTTTGCAGTGGTTCATATGGATTTCACTCACATTCTTATTTATACTGCTATGGGCTTTACCTTTGCATTCCTTTATGTACATACAAAACGGATTATCGTTCCGATATTTGCACATGTTGCGATGAACACATTTGTTGTAGTGGGACAGACGATTTTTGCAGATGATATAGAGAGGATTATGAAGGAAACCGATAAGCTACAATCGATATTTATTGGAGGCTTTTAGTCTATGCGAAGAACTTCACCTTTTGCGATGGGCATCATATACGCGTTAATGGGCATTCTTTTTACCTATATAGCGATTGGAAGTGCTACGGACACAATATGGAACTTTTCCACAATCCTTCTTGCACTAGTCGCAACTTTTGATTTTGGTGTGGCAATCCGGATGTTTGCCTTACACAGTAAAATAAAAAAAGTCACAAAAAAATAACCTCTGTCTTAGAGGTTATTTTTTATGACTAGCTCTAGGCGCCCTTCCACTTTTCGCTACTCCATGCCATTAGCTGCTAGCATTTCTGCCTTCAATACCTTTCTGTAGGCACTCTTCGAAACGAGAATACTGATTTCATACAATCCAAATAATGGAACAGTCACCATTAGATGTGAAATCAACTCTGGAGGGGTAATTAAGCCTCCAATTACTAAAAGAATGAAATACGCAAACTTACGGATTTGAGAAAGAAACATCGGTGTTACTAATCCCAACCTTGTTAAAAACATGATGATAACTGGCAACTGAAACAAGAAACCAAATGGTAAAGTTAGTTGTAACAAGAATTGAAAATACTCGTTTATCCCTATTACCTGATTAATTTCAAGACGTTCCGCCAATCGAGTCATAAAGTTCACAACAAACGGAAAAAGAATAAAATAGGAGAATGAAACCCCTACTAAAAACAATCCTACAGATATAGGGATATAACTTAAGGTTACCTTTCTTTCCTTCTCATACAACCCTGGACTAATAAATGCCCATAGCTGATACAGTAAAAAAGGAGATGAGATAACTAGCGCAATAATAAAGGCAAATTGCATATATATTTTTATTGGATCCGTCATACGGAAGGCATTCATTGTTAGTTCTTTAGCTTCCTCAGCATTTTGTAAGTAGAGAATCAATGGTTCTGCAAGAAAAAAGCTGCCTAACGCAACAATGAAGAAGAAAACAACTACAAAGATTAGTCGTTTTCTTAATTCTCCGATATGATCAAAGACAGACATTTCTTTTTCATTCATGTGTTTCATCCTATCATTACTTCACATCTTGAGTGTCGTTCTTTTTTACATCATCATCGTCATCATCTGCTAAACCTTTTGTTGCGTTTTTGAATTCACGCAATGTATTACCTGCTGCTTTTCCTAATTGAGGCAATTTCTTTGGTCCGAAAATTAACAACGCAAAAAACACAATCAATAAAATACTACCAAATCCAAGACTTCCCATCTGCAAGTCACCTCCTCAATAGTGAACATCTATTCCTATTCTTCTCCAGAATAATGCTTTAAAAAATAGACAAGTGCTTGTAACTCGACAGCTAAATCAATATGGTGCACCCGTATATGTTCAGGAACGTTAATTCTAGCAGGAGTAAAGTTCAGTATACCCTTAATTCCTTTATTAGCTAGACGATCTGTTATAGGCTGTGCCGCACCAACTGGTACTGTTAAAATAGCTACAGTTACATCATCGGGTAATTTTTCTTCTAAATCATCTAAATGGTGAACTTCAACTCCACCAATACTAGTACCTACCTTATTATAATCCACATCAAAGGCAAGCTCAATTTTTGTATTGTTATTTTTCATAAAATTATAGTGTAAAAATGCAGTACCTAAATTTCCAACGCCAATTAAGGCAACTTTCGTTAATTCATCTTGGTCAAGTGTCTTACTAAAAAAGGATAATAGATAGTTGACGTTATAGCCATATCCTTTTTTTCCCAAAGCCCCAAAATAGGAAAAGTCTCTTCGGATTGTTGCTGAATCTACCTTAACCGCTTCACTCAGTTCTGCTGAAGACACTCTTTGCTTACCTGAAGCATGCAAGTTTTTCAGAAAACGATAATAGAGTGGCAGCCTTTTGGCAGTTGCTTGTGGTATTTTTGATTGCTCAAGATTCACCTTAATTCCTCCACTAACTCGGAACTTTCTATGTTACGTTCAAATGTAAAAGTTCCAATCATCCTCATTTGAACTCACAGCTGTTATAGTTCCCTTTTAAAGTTGCCGTTCTTTCCACCTGTTTTTTCTGCTAAATAAGTTGGCCCGATGACCATCCCTTTATCAACAGCCTTACACATATCGTAAATGGTTAATGCACAAACAGACGCAGCCGTAAGTGCTTCCATTTCTACCCCTGTACTACCTTTTGTTTTCACTGTTACATTGATATGTAAGATATACTCGTCGCTATCAACTGCCCATTCAAACGAAATATCCACACCTTTTAATGCTAATGGGTGACACATTGGGATAAGATCAGAAGTTCTTTTGGCTGCCATAATACCTGCAACCTGGGAAACAGCAAGAACATCTCCCTTGCTAACTTCATTATTAATAATCTGCTCATATATCACTTTATTAACAGCAATACTTGATTTTGCAATCGCAGTACGGACTGTATCAGCTTTATCTGTAATGTCGACCATCTTTGCCCGACCTTGTTCATTAAAATGGGTAAATGAAGCCATATATCTAACCCTCCCCTAAACTGAGTGTTCAAAAGGAGGATGAAAAGGACCAAGAAGTTCAAGGCGGCGAAGCTTTGAGTACCGGAACGTATGCAATTAATACGTGAGGAACGGAAAAGCAAGCCAACGAAGAAATTCGATGTGTCATTTTCACCGGACTTTTTGAACCTCCCCTAAAACTATACACTATTTTACCATACATGTCTTAGAAACATGTGTGAACATTATCATTGCAGTTGCTCTATGAAGATAATATAAGATACACTGTTGTTAGAAACAAGAGGTGAAATAACATGATTTTACTACAAGTAAATCAGCTCAAAAAGTTTTTTGCTGCTGATCTTATTTTATCGAATATAAAACTCGAAGTACAAACACGGGACCGTATTGCCATTGTTGGCCGTAATGGTGCTGGAAAATCGACATTGTTAAAAATAATTGCAGGTCATATGTCACATGATAGTGGCGAAATTATCAAGCCTAAAAGCGTTAAGATTGATTACCTTGCACAAGATACAGGTCTTGAATCTACCCTTTCCATTTGGGAAGAAATGCTAACCGTTTTCGCTCCTTTACGAAAGCTCGAAAAACACTTACGAGATCTTGAAGCGAAAATGGGAGACCCAGATCTTATTGCAAAGCAAGCTGATTACCAAAAATTACTTGAAGAATACGACCAACTTCAGGTGGACTTTAAAGAACAAGGTGGGTATCAGTACGAAGCGGATATCCGTTCCATTTTACATGGATTCAACTTTTCTGAATTTGATTATCAAACTAAAATATCAAGCTTAAGTGGTGGTCAAAAAACTCGACTAGCTCTAAGTAAGTTATTATTGTCAAAGCCTGATTTATTAATTTTAGATGAACCGACCAACCACCTTGATATTAGTACTCTAACATGGTTAGAACAATATCTACAAGGTTATCCTGGTGCCCTGTTAATCGTATCCCATGACCGATATTTTCTTGATAAGGTAGTGAACCAAGTATACGAGATTTCCAGAACGACAAGTAGCAAATTTGTTGGTAACTATAGTAATTACTTAAAATTAAAGGCAGAAAACTATGAGCTTGAACTTAAGAAGTATGAGAAGCAACAGGATGAAGTGGAAAAACTCAAGGACTTTATCGCTAAAAATCTTGTACGGGCATCGACAACCAAACGTGCCCAAAGTAGAAGAAAACAGCTTGATCGAATGGAGCTCATGGACAGGCCTTTAGGTGATGAAAAATCTGCTTCGTTTAAATTTGAAATTGACAGACAAAGTGGGAATGACGTACTAAGTGCACGGGACATGACAGTTGCTTATGAAAAAGAGAAACCGATTATCAAAAATATTAACTTTAACATCTATCGGGAAGATAGCATTGCCTTAGTGGGACCAAATGGAATTGGAAAATCTACGTTGTTAAAAGCAATCATTAATAAACTTAATCACGTAGATGGAACAATTCGTTTTGGTTCACATGTTACCATTGGGTATTATGATCAACAACAGGCAAACCTCACATCAAACAAACGGGTGTTAAACGAACTGTGGGATGAATATCCACTAAAAACAGAAAAAGAGATTCGTACTGTTCTAGGCAATTTCCTATTTTCAGGTGATGATGTGTTAAAAATCGTTTCTACGTTAAGTGGTGGCGAAAAGGCAAGACTTGCCCTGGCAAAGCTCATGCTAGAACGCTCCAACCTTCTCATCCTGGACGAGCCTACTAACCATTTAGATTTAGATAGCAAGGAAGTACTTGAAAATGCACTCATCGATTACCCAGGTACTATACTCTTTGTGTCACATGATCGATATTTTATTAATAGGTTAGCCACTAAGGTATTTGAGTTATCAACAGACGGTTTGACAGAGTATTTAGGTGACTACGATTATTATCTTGAAAAGAAATATGAAACAGAAGAGCTTGCGCGGTTAGACATGCTTGAGAAAAAGGTAGACAACCGTGAAATAGTTCAAGAGAAGTCCTCCTATGAACAGGAAAAGGAACTTAAGAAGCTAGAACGTCAACGAAAACGACGAATCGAAGAAATTGAACTCGAGATTTCTTCCATTGAAGAGAAAATTGAGCAAAATGAGGAACTCCTTTGTGATCCTGAGGTCTACCAAAATCACGAAGAGGTACAGCGAATTAATGAAGAGAATGAAAAATGTACATCTAAACTAGAGGCACTTATGGAGGAATGGGAATCTCTCCATGAAACTACTGGATAACAAAATAAAGTTTATATAGACCTTTACACCTATCCACAATTCATTTATTTTTTTGTGGACTGCTGGTAAGTTAAAGTTATCCCCAACTGAATTTTTATATTCAGTTGGGGTTTTTTTTTATAAAAAAAGCTTTTATTCAGACTTTTCCACATTTTATTGAGTTATACACCGTTTTATCCACAATATCCACAAATGAGCTAACACTTATCCACAAAACATGTCCACATATTCATTCTAGATATTTCAATTACTTTTGAAGGTTTTCCACAAATGTTCATAATATGTGGATAATTTATCAACAAAAAAGTCCTCTTCTAAAATGAGGACTTTTTAACTAGTGCATATGTTCAATATCCAATCCTGGATTAGCATTTAATGCATAAGAAGATCGTTTTCCTTTTTCAAATAATACACTTCCGACCGCTGCAATCATCGCCGCATTATCCGTACAAAGAGAAAGTGGAGGAATAACAAGCTTTACACCTGAAATAGCTGAAAACTTACTCTCTAACGTTGTTCGCAAGCCTTTGTTTGCCGCAACTCCTCCGGCTAAAAGAACTTGTTTGACATTGAATTCTTTCGTTGCTCTCAGTGTTTTTGTAACCAAAACATCAATTACACTTTCCTGAAAACTTGCAGCAAGATTTTTGGGGTCTATAACCTCTCCCCGTTGCTCTGCATTATGGAGGGTATTGATTACCGCAGACTTTAACCCACTAAAGCTAAAATCGTATGAATTCTCTTCTAACCATGCCCTTGGCAGATTTATCGTCGCTGTTCCTTCATGTGCTAGTCGATCAATATGAGGGCCACCTGGATACGGCAAATTAAGAGTACGAGCTACCTTATCGTAAGCCTCACCTGCAGCGTCATCTCTTGTTTCCCCTATGACCCTGAATGAACCATGCTCTTCCATTAAAACGAGCTCTGTATGGCCACCAGAAACAACTAAAGATAATAGGGGGAATTCTAGCTCCTCAACTAGTCGGTTCGCATAGATATGTCCAGCTATGTGATGTACACCTAATAGCGGAATACCGTGAGCAAAAGCCACTGCCTTTGCTGCATTAACACCAATCAACAATGCACCCACTAAACCTGGCCCTTCCGTTACTGCAATTGCATCAATATCCTTAAATGTGACATCGGCTTGCTTTAGAGCCTCCTCAATCACAATTGTAATTTCTTCAACATGATGCCTAGAAGCAATTTCTGGAACAACTCCTCCAAAACGCTTATGGCTTTCAATTTGCGATGCCACAACGTTCGAAAGAATGTCACGTCCATTTCTTACTATGGCTACGGCTGTTTCATCACAGCTCGTTTCAATTCCCATAATTATTTGATTTTCATTCATTTAGATTCACCCACATAACTAACGCATCTTCTTGATTATCTGTATAATAATTTTTCCTTATGCCACCAGGTTGAAAGCCCATCTTTTTATAAAGCGATTGGGCAATGTGATTTGATACCCTGACCTCCAACGTCATAGTAACCGCCTGATGCTGCATGGCTAATAACTTTGCTTGCATAAGAAGGGCTTCTCCCAACTTTTTTCCTCTGTACGCTGGTAATAAAGCTATATTTGTAATATGCGCTTCATCCATAATAAGCCACATTCCACAGTATCCAATCACTCTATCGTTTTCAGTCATGACAATATATTTTGCAAATTGATTATGGACAAGCTCATTATAAAAAGCTTCCCTTTTCCACGGAACTGTAAATGCTGACGTTTCAACCTTCATGACATCATCAATGTCATCTAACGTCATAAATCGGAATAAAATCTGCTGATCCATGATATTTTCCATATTACCCCTGCCTCTTTCCAAGCCAATTGGCTTCTGCCTCTGCCAAACGAATATAATTTGGTACGAACGCATGAACGTCTTCAGCCTCACGATTCAAACCAATATTCGCTAACTCACTTGGTCTTGGATTCCAATCTGTATATGGTGCAACATATGCAAGAGATTCCAATTCTGTTTCAATTTGATCCTTATGGATACCTACGTCATTACCTATAAATAAAATTGGAGTGTTCCTTTTTTTAAGCTCTGCCAACCAATCGCTAAGCAATATAATCTTGTCTTCTTCGACGCAAGTCAAAGAATTTGATTCATAACGATATAATCCTGTGTATACTTGCCCACGTCGAGCGTCAAATAAAGGTGATAGAAGGCCATTAAAAAATCTTCCATTAGCCGCAACTACTTCTAGACTTGAAACACCTACTATCGGAATTTGAAGTGACCATGATAGCGTTTTTGCTATGGTCACCCCTATTCTAACTCCTGTATATGATCCTGGACCCTTCGCAACTACAATTTTATCTAACTCTCCAGGTTTGATCCCACATTCGTTCATTAGTTGTTCAATTGCTGGCATGGCACGAACCGAATGGTTTTTCGGTAAATTTGTAATC
Source organism: Ferdinandcohnia sp. Marseille-Q9671 (assembly GCF_976954385.1). Classification (NCBI taxonomy): domain Bacteria; kingdom Bacillati; phylum Bacillota; class Bacilli; order Caryophanales; family Bacillaceae; genus Ferdinandcohnia; species Ferdinandcohnia sp. Marseille-Q9671. The sequence continues at coordinate 172,268 of NZ_CDRJTA010000002.1, read as the reverse complement.
ATTTCACCAAGAACCTTTTCCCCATCAACTAATGCAACACCTAATACATAATTCGATGTATCAATTGCTAATACTTTCATTAGGCAAATATCTCCTCACATAATTGTTCATACCGCTCTCCCAATGGAATAACAGAAATCTTGCGCTTGAAATCTCCCATGTGCTCGATTTTTATCGTAAGTCGCTCCTCTGGAAGGCGGTCCTCAATCAAATGTGCCCATTCTACTACCGTCACACCATTACCCTCAAAATACTCATCAAAACCTAGGTCTTCATCACTGTACTCTAAGCGGTATACATCCATATGATAAAGAGGGATTCGACCTTTATATTCCTTAATAATAGTAAATGTCGGGCTATTGACCGTTCTTATGACCCCAATTCCTTTCGCAAGTCCTTTGGTGAACGTTGTTTTTCCTGCACCTAAATCCCCTTCTAGGGTTATTACATCCCCAGGTTCTAGCCTTTCAGCTAAACGATAAGAAAAGCTATCCGTTTCCTCAGGTGTATTTGTAATAAACTCAAATTTTTTCATTCGTAAAATCACACCCTATTTATTCAAATGGCCTTGGCATTTTTACGCCCGTTTTCGAAAAAGTTGAGGCTTCGCCGGAGGCTTTACTTTTATTTGTTCAGTAATTAGTTTTAACCCCTACCTATTTTACATGTTATGCAATCATTTTTAAGCGATTAGAGTAGAGAAACTACTCTTGACTAGAGTTAAAATGGTTATATCCCTTCATATCAAGTCTATGTAATTCTCCATTATGGTCTAAAAACACACTTGGTCCACCTTCTGTGACAGTTCCGATTTTCGTAAGTGTGTATCCACTTTCAATCGCATGTTTTTGAACCTGCTCCCAGTCAGAAACTCCCATGGTTCCGACTAATTCAAAGTCTTCTCCACCATAAAGTGCAAATTCGATTGATTTACCACTTTTCTCTTTCGTAAGGTGTTCATGTAAAGGTAGTTTATCTTGATCTATTATGATAGAAACCTTACTAGCCTTGGCAATCTCATTTGCCTCACTCGCCAAACCGTCACTAATATCGTTCAAGGAGACTCTTTCAAGTACCGATAAAAGTCTTCCAATTTCAACTCTTGGTTGTGGATATTGATGTTTTTGGACCAGAGTCAGCTCTGACTCAGTGAAGGTATGATTTCTGCCTTTATGTAATAATAAATTTAAACCAGCAGCAGAGTCCCCGATTGTGCCTGTAACAAATACAACATCCCCTGGCTTCGCATTACTACGTAATAAATGCTTTCCCTGTTCAACCTCACCGAGTACAGTAACAGTGATAACCAATGTGTCAGAAATAGAAACAGTGTCTCCACCAATCAAATCGATATTGTACTTATCTGCTAGCATTGCCATACCTTTGTAAATCGATAACAAATCGGATTCATTCCATCCCTTTGGAATGGCAATTGACACTAAATAATAGAGGGGGATGCCTCCCATTGCCGCAATATCGCTTATATTAACGGCCAATGCCTTATATCCGATTTGGACAGGGTTCATAGTAGATGAAGTGAAATGAACACCTTCTACCATCGTATCCATGCAAACGATTTGTTCCATATTGGCTGTAGGGCGAACAAGTGCTGCATCATCACCAATTCCTGTAATTAGACCGGATTGAAAGACCCGATTTGGTTTAATTTGATTAATAAAATAAAACTCATCCTTTATGGACATTATAGTCACTCCTACTATATATCAAAAGAAATAAACTTAAAAAAATCCGGTTCGTGAAAAAAATCCTTAGGACAACTCCTAAGGACCTAGATGCATAATTAAGTTTACAGCATTTCATCAAATTCTTCAAAAAAAGATATAAAAAAAACGAAACAATATGTTTCGTATGCTTTAAAAAATATGGCGGTCCCGACCGGGATCGAACCGGCGATCTCCTGCGTGACAGGCAGGCATGTTAACCGCTACACCACGGGACCATTTATTAGACATTTATTATTCTAATATATTGTATGTATGACGTCAATCATTTTTTTGGTTGCGGGGGCAGGATTTGAACCTACGACCTTCGGGTTATGAGCCCGACGAGCTACCAGACTGCTCCACCCCGCGATAATAGAAACTATATTATTTTTTGCCATGCGCTAAGGTAGCACTTGACTGTCCCTTCCTCTGCAAGCTTATTCAAGGAGGTATATCCGTCGGGACAACTCGCAGTAATTGCTGTGAAGTAACGCTCGTTGCTCCACCCCGCGATAATAATATATAGCCTAGCGACGTCCTACTCTCACAGGGACAAAGTCCCAACTACCATCGGCGCTGAGAAGCTTAACTTCCGTGTTCGGTATGGGAACGGGTGTGACCTCTTCGCCATCGTCACTAGACTATTAGAAGGATTCATTCCCTCAAAACTAGATAACTAAAACATTCATGAAGTTTTTTTATGTCCAGTTTCGGCTCCTAGCCTCTCGAGGTCGCTTCACTTCTTCTGTCAAAGTCTACGACTTTTCCGACAGAAGTTCCAGCGCTTGTCGAGGCTGTACAGTCGCCTACACTTTTCGTTTTTGGTTAAGTCCTCGATCGATTAGTATCAGTCAGCTACACATGTCACCATGCTTACACCTCTGACCTATCAACCTCGTCATCTTCGAGGGATCTTACTAGTTTAACACTATGGGAAATCTCATCTTGAGGGGGGCTTCATGCTTAGATGCTTTCAGCACTTATCCCTTCCACACATAGCTACCCAGCGATGCCCTTGGCAGAACAACTGGTACACCAGCGGTGTGTCCATCCCGGTCCTCTCGTACTAAGGACAGCTCCTCTCAAATTTCCTACGCCCACGACGGATAGGGACCGAACTGTCTCACGACGTTCTGAACCCAGCTCGCGTACCGCTTTAATGGGCGAACAGCCCAACCCTTGGGACCGACTACAGCCCCAGGATGCGATGAGCCGACATCGAGGTGCCAAACCTCCCCGTCGATGTGGACTCTTGGGGGAGATAAGCCTGTTATCCCCGGGGTAGCTTTTATCCGTTGAGCGATGGCCCTTCCATGCGGAACCACCGGATCACTAAGCCCGACTTTCGTCCCTGCTCGACTTGTAGGTCTCGCAGTCAAGCTCCCTTGTGCCTTTACACTCTACGAATGATTTCCAACCATTCTGAGGGAACCTTTGGGCGCCTCCGTTACTTTTTAGGAGGCGACCGCCCCAGTCAAACTGCCCACCTGACACTGTCTCCAAGGCCGATAAGGCCTTCGGGTTAGAATTTCAATACAGCCAGGGTAGTATCCCACCGACGCCTCCACCGAAGCTAGCGCTCCGGCTTCCAAGGCTCCTACCTATCCTGTACAAGCTGTACCAAAATTCAATATCAGGCTGCAGTAAAGCTCCACGGGGTCTTTCCGTCCTGTCGCGGGTAACCTGCATCTTCACAGGTACTATAATTTCACCGAGTCTCTCGTTGAGACAGTGCCCAGATCGTTACACCTTTCGTGCGGGTCAGAACTTACCTGACAAGGAATTTCGCTACCTTAGGACCGTTATAGTTACGGCCGCCGTTTACTGGGGCTTCGATTCAGAGCTTCGCTTAGAGCTAACCCCTCCTCTTAACCTTCCAGCACCGGGCAGGTGTCAGCCCCTATACTTCGCCTTGCGGCTTCGCAGAGACCTGTGTTTTTGCTAAACAGTCGCCTGGGCCTATTCACTGCGGCTTTTCAGGGCTATTCACCCTAAAAAGCACCCCTTCTCCCGAAGTTACGGGGTCATTTTGCCGAGTTCCTTAACGAGAGTTCTCTCGATCACCTTAGGATTCTCTCCTCGCCTACCTGTGTCGGTTTGCGGTACGGGCACCATTTACCTCGCTAGAAGCTTTTCTTGGCAGTGTGGAATCAGGAACTTCGGTACTATATTTCCCTCGCCATCACAGCTCAACCTTCGCGGTAAGCGGATTTGCCTACTTACCAGTCTAACTGCTTGGACGCGCATATCCAACAGCGCGCTTACCCTATCCTCCTGCGTCCCTCCATCGCTCAAACGGTAAAGAGGTGGTACAGGAATATCAACCTGTTGTCCATCGCCTACGCCTTTCGGCCTCGGCTTAGGTCCCGACTAACCCTGAGCGGACGAGCCTTCCTCAGGAAACCTTAGGCATTCGGTGGAGGGGATTCTCACCCCTCTTTCGCTACTCATACCGGCATTCTCACTTCTAAGCGCTCCACCAGTCCTTCCGGTCTGACTTCGCTGCACTTAGAACGCTCTCCTACCATTGTTCGTAAGAACAATCCACAGCTTCGGTGATACGTTTAGCCCCGGTACATTTTCGGCGCAGAGTCACTCGACCAGTGAGCTATTACGCACTCTTTAAATGGTGGCTGCTTCTAAGCCAACATCCTGGTTGTCTAAGCAACTCCACATCCTTTTCCACTTAACGTATACTTTGGGACCTTAGCTGGTGGTCTGGGCTGTTTCCCTCTTGACTACGGATCTTATCACTCGCAGTCTGACTCCCGAGAATCAAGTCTTTGGCATTCGGAGTTTGACTGAATTCGGTAACCCGATGAGGGCCCCTAGTCCAATCAGTGCTCTACCTCCAAGACTCTATACTCGAGGCTAGCCCTAAAGCTATTTCGGAGAGAACCAGCTATCTCCAAGTTCGATTGGAATTTCTCCGCTACCCACACCTCATCCCCGCACTTTTCAACGTGCGTGGGTTCGGGCCTCCATTCAGTGTTACCTGAACTTCACCCTGGACATGGGTAGATCACCTGGTTTCGGGTCTACGACCACGTACTATTTCGCCCTATTCAGACTCGCTTTCGCTGCGGCTCCGTCTCTTCAACTTAACCTTGCACGGGATCGTAACTCGCCGGTTCATTCTACAAAAGGCACGCCATCACACATAAATGTGCTTTGACTACTTGTAGGCACACGGTTTCAGGTTCTATTTCACTCCCCTTCCGGGGTGCTTTTCACCTTTCCCTCACGGTACTGGTTCACTATCGGTCACTAGGGAGTATTTAGCCTTGGGAGATGGTCCTCCCAGCTTCCGACGGGATTTCTCGTGTCCCGCCGTACTCAGGATCCACTCAAGAGAGAACGAAGTTTCGACTACAGGGTTGTTACCTTCTCTGACGGACCTTTCCAGGTCGCTTCGTCTACTTCGCTCTTTTGTAACTCCGTATAGAGTGTCCTACAACCCCAAGAGGCAAGCCTCTTGGTTTGGGCTATCTTCCGTTTCGCTCGCCGCTACTCAGGAAATCGCGTTTGCTTTCTCTTCCTCCGGGTACTAAGATGTTTCAGTTCCCCGGGTCTACCTTCTCATACCCTATGAATTCAGGTATGGATACTACCCCATTACGGGCAGTGGGTTTCCCCATTCGGAAATCTTCGGATCAATGCTTACTTACAGCTCCCCGAAGCATATCGGTGTTAGTACCGTCCTTCATCGGCTCCTAGTGCCAAGGCATCCACCGTGCGCCCTTCATAACTTAACCTATTCGGCTTTGATAAGCGTCGAATCTCTTCGTCAGCTTCGTTCTTCCGGTACTCACGTAGCGAAAACTACGCTCCGTTCCTCCAGAACTTTGCTTCCTCGACCTTCTCGCTTCTCATGCGCCTAAAGTTTAAAGAACTTTACTTACTTCAATGAATGTTTTGTTACGTTATCTAGTTTTCAAGGAACGATTTGGTGGAGCCTAGCGGGATCGAACCGCTGACCTCCTGCGTGCAAGGCAGGCGCTCTCCCAGCTGAGCTAAGGCCCCAAATTATTTAAATGAATGGTGGGCCTAAATGGACTCGAACCATCGACCTCACGCTTATCAGGCGTGCGCTCTAACCAGCTGAGCTATAGGCCCATTCACACATATAAGAGAACAAAGTAGCTCTCTCAAAACTAAACATAATACAGAGGCGTCTTTTTATGAAGTTCGTAGAACTTCAGTTTCCTTAGAAAGGAGGTGATCCAGCCGCACCTTCCGATACGGCTACCTTGTTACGACTTCACCCCAATCATCTGTCCCACCTTAGGCGGCTGGCTCCTTACGGTTACCCCACCGACTTCGGGTGTTACAAACTCTCGTGGTGTGACGGGCGGTGTGTACAAGGCCCGGGAACGTATTCACCGCGGCATGCTGATCCGCGATTACTAGCGATTCCGGCTTCATGCAGGCGAGTTGCAGCCTGCAATCCGAACTGAGAATGGTTTTATGGGATTTGCTTAACCTCGCGGTTTCGCTGCCCTTTGTACCATCCATTGTAGCACGTGTGTAGCCCAGGTCATAAGGGGCATGATGATTTGACGTCATCCCCACCTTCCTCCGGTTTGTCACCGGCAGTCACCTTAGAGTGCCCAACTGAATGCTGGCAACTAAGATCAAGGGTTGCGCTCGTTGCGGGACTTAACCCAACATCTCACGACACGAGCTGACGACAACCATGCACCACCTGTCACCATGTCCCCGAAGGGAAAGCCCTATCTCTAGAGTTGTCATGGGATGTCAAGACCTGGTAAGGTTCTTCGCGTTGCTTCGAATTAAACCACATGCTCCACCGCTTGTGCGGGCCCCCGTCAATTCCTTTGAGTTTCAGTCTTGCGACCGTACTCCCCAGGCGGAGTGCTTAATGCGTTTGCTGCAGCACTAAAGGGCGGAAACCCTCTAACACTTAGCACTCATCGTTTACGGCGTGGACTACCAGGGTATCTAATCCTGTTCGCTCCCCACGCTTTCGCGCCTCAGCGTCAGTTACAGACCAGAGAGCCGCCTTCGCCACTGGTGTTCCTCCACATCTCTACGCATTTCACCGCTACACGTGGAATTCCGCTCTCCTCTTCTGCACTCAAGTCCCCCAGTTTCCAATGACCCTCCACGGTTGAGCCGTGGGCTTTCACATCAGACTTAAAGGACCGCCTGCGCGCGCTTTACGCCCAATAATTCCGGATAACGCTTGCCACCTACGTATTACCGCGGCTGCTGGCACGTAGTTAGCCGTGGCTTTCTGGTTAGGTACCGTCAAGGTACCGCCCTATTCGAACGGTACTTGTTCTTCCCTAACAACAGAGCTTTACGACCCGAAGGCCTTCATCGCTCACGCGGCGTTGCTCCGTCAGACTTTCGTCCATTGCGGAAGATTCCCTACTGCTGCCTCCCGTAGGAGTCTGGGCCGTGTCTCAGTCCCAGTGTGGCCGATCACCCTCTCAGGTCGGCTACGCATCGTCGCCTTGGTGAGCCGTTACCTCACCAACTAGCTAATGCGCCGCGGGTCCATCTGTAAGTGATAGCTAAAAGCCATCTTTTAATATAAGACCATGTGGTCTTATATGTTATCCGGTATTAGCTCCGGTTTCCCGAAGTTATCCCAGTCTTACAGGCAGGTTACCCACGTGTTACTCACCCGTCCGCCGCTAATCTTTGGGAGCAAGCTCCCAAAGATCCGCTCGACTTGCATGTATTAGGCACGCCGCCAGCGTTCATCCTGAGCCAGGATCAAACTCTCCAATAAGAGTATTGATTGCTCAATAATTTGTTACTTAGAATTAAAACGTTGACGCTTGTATTATGTTTAGTTTTCAAAGAACTAATTTTGGAGCGGGTGATGGGAATCGAACCCACGACATCAGCTTGGAAGGCTGAGGTTTTACCATTAAACTACACCCGCAATATTAAGTTTCGTCTGGTCGGGAAGACAGGATTCGAACCTGCGACCCCTTGGTCCCAAACCAAGTGCTCTACCAAGCTGAGCTACTTCCCGCAATATAATGGCGCGCCCGAAAGGAGTCGAACCCATAACCTTCTGATCCGTAGTCAGACGCTCTATCCAATTGAGCTACGGGCGCATTTTTGATGTCCGCTCTGTAAGAAGCGACTTTTCTATAATAACACCTTACAAAAACAAATGCAAGTGTTTTTTAAAACTTTTTTTGGTGCGGTCGAGAAGACTCGAACTTCCACGGGATCAACTCCCACTAGGCCCTCAACCTAGCGCGTCTGCCATTCCGCCACGACCGCGTTATAAGTGCGGGTGAAGGGACTCGAACCCCCACGTCAAAGACACTAGATCCTAAGTCTAGCGCGTCTGCCAATTCCGCCACACCCGCATATTAATTAAAATGGTGAGCCATGAAGGACTCGAACCTTCGACCCTCTGATTAAAAGTCAGATGCTCTACCAACTGAGCTAATGGCTCGTGCTAAAATAATTTAGATAACGAAGTATAACTTTCGTATTAGGTACATCTACGACGTCCCAATCTCAGGAAGTTATTGCAAGTAGCAGTTCGATTGGTACGCTGAAGCATCGCTTCGAAGCTTACTCGTTCGTGCTCTACCAACTGAGCTAATGGCTCGTGCTAAAATTAAAATGGCTGGGCTAGCAGGATTCGAACCTACGAATGACGGAGTCAAAGTCCGTTGCCTTACCACTTGGCTATAGCCCATTGATTAAACTTAACGAAAATCATCTTCGAATAGCTACATCAACTTCTCCGCAAACGGATATTCTGTAAAATTCCAAAAGGAAATTTTGCGGAATATCGCCGACATCACTGAGTGGATAGTAGGACTCTATATATCATATCCTTAAAACTTCATTTCACTCAGAATGTTTCAAATCAATCGCAAGCTAATAAACTAATAAATAAGTAGTTCATGGTGGAGTGGAGGATGACGGGATCGAACCGCCGACCCCCTGCTTGTAAGGCAGGTGCTCTCCCAGCTGAGCTAATCCTCCATTGTTTAAGAGAAAGAAATGGGAGGTGAGAATTGATGCATCTCACATCCCATTTGTTGTATGACCCGTACGGGATTCGAACCCGTGTTACCGCCGTGAAAGGGCGGTGTCTTAACCGCTTGACCAACGGGCCATTGTAAAGACTGGCGGAGAAGGAGGGATTTGAACCCTCGCGCCGCTTACGCGACCTACACCCTTAGCAGGGGCGCCTCTTCAGCCACTTGAGTACTTCCCCATTGGCTCCACAGGCAGGATTCGAACCTGCGACCGATCGGTTAACAGCCGATAGCTCTACCACTGAGCTACTGTGGAATAATGTAACGACATAACTTATTATAAAAACAGACTTTCTAGTTGTCAAGAGTATCTGAATTTTTGTCTAGCCGTTTTTGTGGCGACTTTTATAATTTATCATAAGTAAATCGGAGAGTCAACACTTAATTTCCTTCTACTAATTTACCAGAACATTTCCCACAGACATACCTTTTAATATCGATTTTTCGCTTCCTAACATATCCTAACCCACAATTCTTACAGGTATACAAATATTGTTTCGAAACCTTTCTTTTTTTTACTGAATCTAAAGGTTTACAGAATCGTGGTGCGTCTACTGCTTTTAAAAGAGATCGAAAATCACGATCACGATGTTGGTACCCTTTACCCTCTAAATGTAAATGGTAATGACATAGTTCATGCTTAATAATACCGACTAATTCATCTATCCCACGTTCTTGATAATGTTTTGGGTTTAGTTCAATATTATGAGATTTCAACAGATACCTTCCACCTGTAGTTTGTAAACGATTATTAAAAGTCGCCTGGTGGATAAAAGGTTTTCCAAAGTATGTGAGGGAAACCTCTTCAACAATTTTTTGAAGTTCAAATTGTTCCATTTCTTTCTTCCTTTCTTTCTACGAACAGGACGTACTATATGTGCATACACTATTTATACTCAAACGAGATTTTCGGATCTCGCCAATACTCTTATCTGTACTTAAATACCCAATCTCTATAATATCACTATTTTCTTTTTAAATGATAAAAGATTGATTTTAACATAGGGAGGTTTACTTATGCCTAGTTGGCTGCAAAACCAAATGATGCGCGCTTATTACGAAAAGAATAGATATCAAATCAAATTATTGAATCAATGTTGGTATTTCTATAGAAAAAAACACTGCTCCTAAAAGCAGTGTTTTACTTTGTTTAGTTATTATTTTGAGGCGGTAACATTGTTAACGCTACTCTACCTTTCTTTACATCAACATCGTCAATCCAAACCGTCACAACATCTCCAACAGAAACAACATCTAGTGGGTGCTTAACGAATCCATTACGTAACTTCGATATATGAACTAGCCCATCTTGCTTAACTCCTATATCTACAAACGCCCCGAAATCTACAACATTACGAACAGTTCCTTCTAATTCCATTCCTTTTGCAAGGTCCTCAAGTTTTAGAATATCCTTTTTCAATAATGGTTTAGCTAATTCATCACGAGGATCTCGTTCTGGTCGAACAAGTGCATCCGCTATATCACGTATTGTAATTTCACCAATCCCTAATTCGGCTGCAATTTCTTCAGTAACAATGGAAGAGATTGCTTCCTTTAGTTTATCGGAACCCAGTTCTTTACTTGATAGTCCAAAAGTAGATAAGAGCTTCTTTACTTCTTTATAGTTTTCCGGATGTATGCCTGTGCGGTCTAATGGTTCGTCTCCATCTACAACACGTAGGAACCCAATACATTGTTCATATGTTTTTGCTCCCAGACGCGGGATATCTTTTAATTCGCTTCTATTCTTGAACTTCCCTTGCTCTTCACGTTTTTTCACAATATTATTCGCCACAGTTTTTGATAGACCGGCTACGTACTGCAATAAGGATGATGACGCTGTATTAACATTCACACCCACCTTATTAACTACCGTTTCCACCACAAATGTTAATTGGTCATTTAGTTTTTTCTCTGATACGTCATGTTGATACTGCCCTACACCAACTGATTTTGGATCAATTTTAACCAATTCAGCTAACGGATCCTGAAGCCTTCTTGCAATAGAGACCGCACTTCTTTCTTCTACCTGGAAATCAGGGAATTCTTCTCTGGCCAACTCGGACGCTGAGTATACGCTCGCCCCCGCTTCATTAACGATGATATAAAATACTTCTTGCTTAATTTCTTTTAATACGTCAGCAACAAATTGTTCTGTTTCTCTAGAAGCAGTCCCGTTTCCAATAGCCACCATTTCAACCTTGAACTCTTCTATCACTGCCTTTATCTTCTTGACAGCCTCGTCCTTTTTATTTACTGGAGGATGTGGGTATATCACACCTATAGTAAGTACTTTCCCCGTTTCATCTACTACAGCCAATTTGCACCCCGTCCGATATGCTGGGTCAACCCCCAAAACAATCCTTCCTTTTAGTGGTGGCTGCAATAAGAGATTGCGAAGGTTTTCAGAAAAAATATGTATCGCTTGGTCCTCCGCCTTTTCCGTTAGTTCTTTTCTAATCTCTCTTTCAATCGAAGGCTGAATAAGCCTTTTATAGCTATCTTCAATTGTCTCAACAACATAAGGAGTGACAGGGGAGTTTTCCCTTTTTACAATTTTCCTTTGTAAAAAGGATAAAATACGGTCAAGAGGTGGTTCTATGGTTACTCGTAATACATCCTCTTTTTCTCCTCTATTCATCGCAAGTACTCGATGCGGTACAACCTTGTGAATAGGTTCCTTATACTCATAGTACATCTCAAAGACATTTTTTTCGTCTTTCTCCTGATTCTTAACTATTGTTTCGATTGTACCGACCTTGAAGGTCTCTGTACGTATCCATTGACGGAAAGTAGGATCATCTGATATCCATTCAGCTATAATATCCTTAGCCCCTTGGATTGCATCCTCAACGGTAAGAACCTCTTTTTCTTCTGAAATGAATTGATTAGCATATTGTTCAATATCTACATTCAACGGGAATGTATACAACCATTCAGCAAGAGGTTCCAATCCCTTTTCCTTCGCCACTGTTGCTTTTGTACGACGCTTTTGCTTGTATGGTCTATATAAATCTTCAACCTGCTGTAGCTTAGTAGACTTCACAATTTGTGCCTGTAACTCTTCTGTAAGTTTACCTTGCTCAGCGATAAGTCTGATTACTTCTTCCTTACGGGATTCTAAATTTTGCAGATAAGCCCACTTATCTTGAACATCTTTAATTTGCACTTCGTCTAAAGAACCCGTCATTTCCTTCCGGTAACGTGCGATAAATGGGACTGTATTTCCTTCTTCTAAGAGGTTGATTACACTATGTACCTGTTTAATACTTATTCCAATTTCTTTCGCGATTATTTTTACCATCATGTCATTTGTTTGTGATGTTAATGTTGTCAAAATCATTTCCTCCTACTTTACTTCTACCTATATCTATATTACCAAATTTGAGTCATCCAAGTACGGCTTGTTGAAGCTTTTTAAGAGCATTTCGTTGGATTCGAGAAACATGCATTTGCGAGACCCCAACAAGTCTTCCTGTTTCCTTTTGGCTTTTCTCTTTAATAAATGTATAGTGTAAAATTAACTTTTCACGTGCTGTAAGAACATGAAGTGCATTCTTTATAACCATTTTTCGCAGTGCAGTTTCAAAGCCATTGTCCTTTTTCCCGACAATATCTAGAATAGTCGCAGTTTTTCCATCTTTAATTAGTTCAGCATCAACCGACATTGTATTGTAAGCTTGTCCTAATTCCATAACTTTCAATAGATCCTTGCTATCGACTTCTAGGTAACTGGCGATCTCATGCACATCAGGTTTCCTCTGTAAAGATATTGTAAGTTCATCTTCAGCTTTTCTAACCTTTGTTCCCATTTCCTTTACTCTTCTAGGCACGTGCAAACTCCAGGTTTTATCGCGTAGAAAATGCTTTATTTCACCAATAATTGTGGGTATGGCAAATGAATAAAAGCTCTTACCAACCGATGAGTCAAATCTTCTTATCGCACTCAAAAGTCCAACTCTACCTACCTGCTCAATATCTTCATGAAACATCGTCCCTTTAGAGTATTTCCTAGCAATCGATTTTATCACGTTTTCATATTTCTCAACTATTTTACTTTGCAGTACTCTTGAGCCAGTTGTTTGGAAGTCATGTACGAGCTTTTCTACACTCTCTTGTTTTGGATTTGTAGATTGCTTTTTCATTTTATTCCACCGCTCTCTTATTAATTTTGTCAAAAAGATTTTTTAGGATAGTCCTTTACTATGTACTTCGCTAAGATAATGTTTATACCCTGCCATTTTGATCATTTGTTACAAAAGTAAAATAGTTTTGTAATATATTATAATAACTGAAGTAACATGAACAAAAAAACAAAAGAAGCTACCGAGTGGTAACTTCTAATAGTCGTATCACATATAAATAAATAATTAAAAATCGATGAGTCCTAAACTGATTTGCAAGGCATCATCCACTCTGTCCATCATCTCTTCATCGAGATGTGTTATCTTATCGGTTAGACGCTGCTTATCGATTGTACGTATTTGTTCTAACAGGATAACTGAATCACGTTCAAATCCGTAACGCTCCGCATCAATTTCAACATGTGTTGGGAGCTTTGCTTTTTGAATTTGGGCAGTTATAGCTGCGACAATGACTGTGGGACTAAACCGATTCCCGATATCGTTTTGAATGACAAGAACAGGACGAACGCCTCCTTGCTCAGAGCCAACAACTGGGGAGAGGTCTGCAAAATAAACGTCGCCACGTTTTACAATCAATTGATTACCCCCCGCTAACTAAGCGTTCTACGGTGTGGTCAGCTTCAGATTCAGCTAAAAAAGCCTCCGATGCAATAGTAAGGTTGATTTTCGCCATTTCCATGTAACCGCGTCTCATAGACTCTGTAATTTGACGTTTCTTTCTCTCACGTAGATACATTTTTGTAGCTTGATAAATAAGTTCATTACGGTTACCATTCTCCTGATTCACAAGGCCATCCAACTCACTTATTAGATTTTGTGGTAATCGTACAAGAATTTCTGTTGTTGCGCTGGATTCAGACACAAACATACACCTCCACCAACTTGCCACCAATATTCTACTCCAATCTTAATAATACCATCATTATGATTGGATGCAAAGCTTAATCCATTAATTCTAACTTATTATCTACAATTAGAATTGGTTTTTATGCACATCTTTTACAAAACTTCCAAAACCTTCATGTTATCTTAGCGTACCTATTACCAGATCTTCGACTCCACGTTGTGCTTTTTAATAAAACATCACAAAAGATGTGGAGTTCTTAGTCATTTTTCTACTCGAACCCCCTTTACAATCTGTGGCACCGAAGTGAATACCCTTGTAATTGAACCCTTTCAATAAATGTTGGACTTCTTAAAAGTAAGGTACATGCATAAAAAAAGAAACGTATATGATTTCTATTACCATTGTACTACTTATGTCTACTATTAATGTCTTAATAACGGATTTCTCACTTCAATTATTCTCTTATTTCGCAAAAAAATACGTGGAACCCGAAAACTAATTGTACATGTAACCTCATAATTGATTGTCTCCAGCGCCTTCGCAACATTATCTACACCAATGAATTGATCCTTTTGCCTACCAATTAACGTGACCTTTGTACCCATTGAAAATTTCTTTGGTAGTCGGACCATAAATTGGTCCATGCAGATTCGACCAATAATTTGGCAGAGTTCTCCTTCGACTAGCACATGTGTATCTTGAAGCTTTCGAACCCATCCGTCCGCATATCCCACAGGAACAGTACCGACCCACATATCCTCATCAGCTGTAAAGGTCGCTCCATAGCTCACCTTCTCACCTTTTTCAATGCACTTCACATGCACAAGCTTGCTATGGAAGGAGAAAGCCTCCTGAAGCTTATATGGAAGTTGGTCCTTTATCTCAAGTGATGGTGTCATACCATACATACCTATGCCAAGTCTAACTGCGTTAAACACTTTCTGTGGAAACCGTAAACCAGTAGCACTATTTGCACAGTGTATTATATTCGGTTTGTTTGGAATCCACTCAAGCATTTGCACGAAATGTTGATACTGTTCCTCAAAATAAGAAGTATCAATTTCATCCGCAGTGGCAAAGTGGGTAAACACGCCTTCGAGATTTAACCTTTGGGTTTGCTCAATCGTCTGTAATATCGATTGCAGCTCTTCTTTCGCCTTCACTCCCAGGCGACCCATCCCGGTATCAAGCTTAATATGAAGAGTAAGTGGTGTATCGTCGTGATAAACCTCCAAGACCTCTTCAAGCCACTCCCGACTATAGATTGTTAAAGCAATGTTGTGTTCGGCAGCTATCCTTACATCTGTTGGACGTGAAGCACCAAGTACAAGAATAGGAGCTTCTACCCCTCCATGGCGTAAGGAAATAGCTTCGTCAATAAAGGCAACCGCAAGGTACGATGCACCCGCTTCAAGTGCCGTTTTCGCAACCTCGACATCTCCATGTCCATAAGCATTTGCCTTAACAACTGCCATAACATCAATTTGTTTCGGTAAGAAGTTCTTCATATTCTTTACGTTTTCATATACACAATCTAAATCAACTTCAACCCAAGTATCACGATAAAAATGGGTAGAATCCATTCCTAACACCTTCTTAGATTAATTACATATTGCTACTTTATATAGTTCGATTATTAAACTTGCTTGTGTCCATGTCAATGGTCGTTTTTCTTCATACCCATCTTAACATATGTTGGGAAAAAGAAAATATGTTGTAAATAACACATTATATATTTTATGTCACTTCAAAGACCCCTTTGATTCACTCAAAGGGGTCTACTTATTAATTTTTATTTAAAAATCAATACCTTTCCAACTGTACCATCATCACTCTGTCCAACAACTCGGAATTTCAGTCCGTATTCTGGGACGTTACGTCCTGCGTCGACATGTCCTGCATTTGTGTAGTCGGCACTGTCATTAAATAAAGGTGTACGTTGTGAAAAGTTATCTTTCATTGTAACTCCTAGTAAGTCAGTATAATCTAACAACATCTTTTCCGACTTATCTAGGCTAAACGCAGCATCATGGACTTGATAACGAGAAGATGCTACAGCTTTATCACTCCAATACAGAGTATGTTGATCAGCATCCACAACCCCAAGGAAGCCATCACCAGGATGTACACCTGTCCAGTTGTTATCATAGCTTTCATCTACATACCATACAACTAAGCCTGGGTCATAGGACATTAAACTCGCTCCACGGCGAATATGAGCAAGTCCTTCATCCACACCATTGTGGGATCTCCACTCTAATAAATAGTAGTGATTAGTAGTGTATTTACCGTCATGCTTTTCAAAACCATCTAATGTAAATTTCGGTTCACCTTCTGCGCCGTCAGAGAATACTTCTGTGCCATCTGCTGTTACCTTTACATTATCTGCAAAGAATCCATCAAGGTTTGTCGCCCAGTCTGTCATTGAACGGAATTGAATTTGAATTTCTTGACCAGCATATGCACTTAAATCTATTGTTTCATGAACCCAGCCATCACTTGAACCTGTGTAGCCTGGTAGGTTTTCCAAAATTTCTGGGTAGCCATCAGGGTCAAGCGTACTTGTTGTTCTATTACTTGAAAGGGACTCCCAAGTTTCTGCACCATCGGTTGATACCTGAACCATAGCATAATCCCAATCTTGTTCGATGTTATACCAAGCATCAAAATCAAGAGTTGCATTTGTTGCATTGGTTAAGTCAACTGTTGTTACCATTTTATGATCTGCTTCATCACCTTTACCACCGTAGTACTCATATGATCCTTCAGCAGGGGTATTTAATACATTTAGCTTTCCTGGCAAATCAATACGCACCGCATCATTGTTCGTGCCCTTTGTTACTCCCTCATCGAGGAGTACAGTCGTACCATCACTTGTTATTTCGTCAGCATTTAACGCTGTTCCGCTTAACCAGTTACCGCCATGCCAAGCTTGAAGCTTTTCCTTTGCATATGGACTCATACCTGGTGGCTCCGTCCCTCCAATGTCTCCAGCCCAACTTCCGCTTGCCATTACAGACCAATAAGCAACAGCTTCCCCTGATCCACTATAAACCGTGTCATATTCATCTGGAAGACCCAAATCATGTCCAAATTCATGGATGAATACACCTGCAGCTCCATCTTCAGGTTCAATTGTGTAATCATAGGCACCTAAGAGACCACCAAAACGATCACTATCAGATTTCCCACCTGGTACTGCAGTTAATTGGCCTAGGTTCCAACGATGGGACCAAATCGCATCTCCTCCAAGAGAACCACCACCAGCTTCTTCACCTACTCCTGCGTGGATAACCATGAGGTGGTCAATAATACCATCTGGCTCATTAAAAACACCATCGCCATCGTAGTCATCACGGTCCCAAACATCGTACTCGCTTAAATTAACATTGGGGTCCTGACCAGCCTTTTTCAGTGCTTCATAGACTAACGTACGTGGTCGAGAATCTGATCCATCTGGAGTCGGATAATTCCCACCATAATAAGCAGCAGGATGATCTGCCGTGTACCAGCCAGCTACAGTTCCAGCAACTGTATAGCTTCCGCCTGATTGTTGTTCATAATATTGCTTCATAGAGATAAAGTTTTCGCCATTCGGCCCTTCATAGCCATTCTCACCAAAGATCATATTTTGGAAATGTTCATCGGTGTAATCCTCATACCACATATCCGTTTCTTCTTTAGTAATCGAACTTTTTTCATAGTCCGGAAAATCGATAGCAAGGACTAAAACCTTGTCACTACGTACCTCACCGTCATAACCTTCTTCTTTAACTGAATCAACCTTATTTTTCTTAGCTTGTCCAAGCTTGTTACCATTGCCGTTCTTCAAGCCATTGTCACCTGACTTTTCGGAAGATTTAAGATTTGCATCAAGTCCTTTCGGTAGCTTGTCCTTTGTTTGACCAGTGTTGGCTGCCTTTGCCTTCAAAAACTTACCCAAGGCTTTTTCTGCTTCTGCCGGCGAAGCATCTTTGGCTATTTTTCCGTTCTTCTTCAGCATTTCAATAAGTCGTTCGTCATTTGCAATTCCAAGATCAACTGGTGAACCTTGCGAAGCTAATTTTGAGGATAAATCTGATGCGTTAGCATTGGGTGATATTGCTGGACCTGCTAATAGTCCAACACTTAAAGATAAAGCTAGTGCTGTGGTAAAAATTTTTTGTTTCTTCAATTTCAATTCCCTCCTAGTAATTGTTTATTTAATCCGTACCTTTTCCGCCTAAATAGTAAGTTATCTAGACCCCTCACATTTTCGGACTAGCCAGCTTACTTACTGTATCAAGAACTTTAGAAAAAATTTGTAGAAATTCTATATGCAGAATATTTTTCTTTCGCTATTTTCATTGTTGAATCACCTTCAGCCGACAACATCCTTCGGTTTATGAAGTTTTTAATATAATAAACTGTCGAGATTTATAGAAATAAAAAAACAGGCCTAGTTCTCCAGGCCTGTTTCGTGTTATTTTACTGCTTTCCCTTGTACAGTTCGGGCAACTGAAATTAACTCTTCTTGTGTTAATTCATCAGACGCTACCATAAACTCTACTCCATTGTGTGTCCAAGTTAGTGCTTTATCTGAAAGAATCCCAACTGTGAATCCTAGGTCGACAGGTTCACCACTAACTGAAATTGTCGTACCAACCTCTGCAACACGGGCTCTTTCTTGGATTAAAGTGAAGTTTTTATCTCCACCAAATGTCATAATTACGCGTGTGCCATTCTCTGTTTCGATTTCTTTTTCTTCTACTAACTCAGCTCCAGCAACTGCATCCTCTGCAGGGTAAAGAACTTGTAACGGCTCCTTGTTAGCCTCACCCATTACAGGGATTTCGTCTATTTGTGCAGATGACATGTTTTTCTCAACATCAAATGCTGATTTATCGAAGCTTGCATCAAATTCTACTTTAGAGAATTCAACTAGTAAAAGCACTTTGCGATCAGGGTCCATTACCTTTACAGACAATGGTGACAAGTTCTTTTTATCAAATGTAATTTCTTGTGTTGGCAGCATATTATTATTTTTGTAATTCGTTTTTGTTTCAAAAACATAATGGTCCTTCGTTGCCGTGAATTTCGCCTCAGGATCCTCTTTTACATCATGAACCAAAGACTCAAAGAGATATGCCTGGCTACTATTTTCTGGCCATTCACTTTGGAAACGGAAGCTCTTGTTAAGAGCAGGCGTAAGCACAAACACACCCTCATCATTACGTAAAATCATCTGACTTTGGTCTTTTTCTGCGTTCTTAAGGTTAACGCGATAAAAAGTAGGTTCCTTATGCCAGATTTCCACTTCATACACCTGTGGATCATTGCCAGTTTGAAGCGTCATCTTTGCATCTGCTTTATAGCCTGTCATTTTTTGCACCTTTTCATCTAACGCACTAACCACATCTTCCTGTGATTTCTCTCCACAAGCAGCGAGAACAAGGGCAATGAGTAGCCCTAATAACAACAATGATACTTTTTTCTTCATTTCCTCTTCAACCCCTTTGCCTCTTATCGACTATGGTCGAGACAAAGTGTATGATACGATGAACAGTATAAAACACACCTTGGCGTATTGTACCAGATTGAAGATCTGAAACATTCGCCAGAGGCTTTACTTCATTCATTGGAGTTTGACCCTTCGTTGAATGAAAGTAAAAGGAATCTTTCCGTGCATATAAGGACCCCCACATTTTGAGCTTTATACATTTCTTCTGGTTTACCTACCGAAGCAGTAACCGGATTAAATAAAGCTGTTCACCATACTCGTACACCTTGTCTCACCTACCGCACTAAAAATATATGAGGCAAAGTTGCGTAATATGCAGACTAGCTTGACAAGCTTTCAAGAATTACTTGTGCAATTGCATATTCCCTACTATGTGAAATAGATAAATGGGCCTTATGATTCATAGGTTTTGTGAGTATTGGCTTCCCATTTTCATCTGATAAAACTTCAATATCTAAAAAACGTAACCCCTCACCAATCCCTGTCCCAACTGCCTTTGAATAAGCTTCCTTCACTGCAAAGCGGCCCGCGAGAAATTCAATTTGACGAGACCCTGAAAGTTTATAAAATTTTTCTTTTTCTTTCGGAGTCAAAATTCGGTCAACAAACTTTTTTTGCCTGTGAAGAATTTTTTTAATCCTTTCAAGCTCAACAATGTCTATACCTGTTCCAATTATCATTTTAGAATCCCTTCTTCTATAAATAAACTTACTAACATATGATTGTACAAACATTTAATCTTCGCAACTTCTCAAGTAGTAACTTTAGTTAGTGTTACAATCTCACTCGTTATTGAGAAACAGGAAGTTAGCTTGCCTTTGGAGAATATAGTAAGATAAGTAAACAACTAAAAGGAGAGTAAAGATGTTTATACGGACTGAAAACTTTCGTCAATTTTTACGATTATATCCTATTATATCAATAATAATCGGGATACATATTTTTCTTTGGCTTTTGATACTATTACCTTTACCCTTCGGTACAACCCTTTTACAACATATGATTGGTTTCAATTATTTAATCTCTGAGGGAGAGTACTGGAGACTAGTTACACCAATTTTTGTCCATAGTGGATTTGGACATATGCTATTTAACTCCTTCTCACTTGTCTTATTTGGTCCTGCTTTAGAAAAGATGTTAGGGAGAACTAAATTTATTCTTGCTTATCTGATCACAGGAGTACTTGCAAACCTTGCAACCTTCTACATTGAGCCACTCCAATTTGCTCACGTCGGTTCTTCGGGTGCTATCTTTGGATTGTTTGGTATTTACCTGTATATGGTCGTATTCCGTAAAGATTTAATTAATCATATGAATTCACAGCTTATCGTCACTATCCTAGTGATTGGTCTAGTCATGACGTTCATAAACACAAACGTTAATATAGTTGCCCATATATTTGGGTTCCTGGCAGGCGCTGCAGTAGCACCACTTGTATTACCCAAATCGTCTAGTCAATCACTTATTATTACAGCCGGTGATTCCTCATATCGACCGCGAATGAGAATTCCAAGAGAGTTTTCACTCAAACATGTATTCTGGATTATCATCATTATTTTAGTGCTTATAGGAATTTTCCTATAAAAGAAAGGAGCAAAGTTTATAGACTTTAGCTCCTTTTTACTATTCAATCGATATATCCTTGCCTATTTGGTTCTTACGTTTTCTATACCATTCCCATATTTTCCAGCAATCAGCGTCATTCAAATCTTTAACTTGAAAATTCTTGCCACCTATGGTGGATTTAATAAAGGTTTGAACCGACCTAAGTTCTGCTTTCCTTTGAAAAGCTGATTGTTTCATATCCAGGGATTGAATACGTTTTTTGTGTTGAAGGACCGTTATTTTACTAAAAAAACGAAACTGTAAGGTTAACTGGTTATCTTCAATCCTCCAACCCGCTACTTTGTATCGACTATAGCCAAAATACAGTCCTAGTGGTAAAAGAAGAAGGCCAAGGTAACCCCAAGAACTAAAAACATAAGACAACATAACAATTCCTGGAACAAGTGCTAGATAAGGTAGCATCCCCCTTATCATATATCTCCACTTTGCTTTTGTTGGTACATAATTTTCAATCTCCTGCATCTGATAATCAGGCACAAAATGCTGTAATAAGTTATTGATGACAGCTTTTTTCACCAATGGAAAAAGAACAGTTGAAAAGTCTTCCCCTTTATCCAGTGAACCTCCAGCACTCTCAATGTACACCGTGGCAAATCCTAACGGTTGTCTGATTAGATTTTCCCCGATTCGAATCGCTTGGATACGACTTAGAGGTATCGTTGATTGTCTTTTTTCAATAAGACCCCGTGAAATGATGAGCTCGTCTTCTCGTTTTACAACTGTAAAATTTGCATACCGTAGTGTCATTATCAAAATTCCAACAAACCAAGCAATCAATAAGAACACAGCCACAAGTACAGCGATATAAACTAATACAGACAAACTAACATATTTTTCTACGGTATCATATAATTTTTCAAAAGGTAAATACTCAGCAAATTGGCTCAGAAAGGCCAATACGCCGGAAATAACAATACCAATTCCACCTGAGGTTGATGCAAGAACCAATAGCTCTTTCGAGGTTATCTGGTAGGTGGGCCTTGTTTGCTCTGTCTCTATTTCTTCTTGCTGCTGTTTATTTTTTGAGCCTGATAAAATTTCACGTAATTGACTGGCCTCTTCTTCTTTAATAGCTGATAGAACAGCCTCTGCCTGCATTCCCCCGCCAGCAGTTTCCACCTGAAGCTTTACCAACCCAAATATACGTTGAATGATACCAGCTGAAACGTCTATAGTTTGAATTCGTTCAATTGGAATATACCGCTTTTTTCGGATGAGAACACCATATTCAATTCGCAATTCTCCATTTTCAATTCGATAGGTGTACTTATACCAGTGTAAAATACCAAATACAAGCAATAAGATAATAACGACAGATGCCCCCAATAGATAATACTTATCGTAAACATCTGAGTCTCCAGGTCCCACAAAAAAAAGAAAAATAAATGGCAGTATCATTTCCTTCAATGTTTTGAGGAAATTTAGAAAACCCGCTACCGGATGCAGTCTACGTGGTTCAGATATCATCTTCATCCACCCTCGCTAACCTTGAAATTGAATCACGCAGTTGATCTGCTTCCTCTAAATCAAGAGCAGGTATTTCATGAACAGTTGCTGCTGTTGAAATAGTAACAGTTGCTAAATGGTGCTTTCGAAGCAATGGACCCTGCTGTGTGTCAACATGTTGCACTCGATTCATCGGGATAATCGTTCTTTTAACTATAAAAACGCCACGTTGAAGATCGATTTCATGTTCATGTACCTCATATCTCCATCGCTTCCACTTTAGCTTCGGCAAAATAAATATAGATAGAATTGACTCAATAATTGAAAGGGCGATTAATATCCCGAAAATCCAAAACACCCAATCAAAAATAATCGTGAGGACCAAGACTGCGATTGTTATTACCCAACCGATCATGGATGATATAATTGCTGCCGTTTTCCAGACTGTTAAGGCGCGTTCGCTTATTCGATTCTTTGGTATGTCTCTCATAAAATAGCTAACCTCTCTCCCACACCCGCATAGTAATTTTTTCCTTATTCATCCTACCAGTATAATGGATTTTGTCGATAACTGGAATTGTATATTTTTAGTTCGCAAAAAAAAAACAGTGCAGAGCTGCACTGTTTTTCGGATTTACTGTTCATTTTTTCGGAAGTTTCCACGACGATTGCTACTTGAAGAAGGACGGTTTCCGCCTGAACCTTGACGTCCACCTGTTCCACGTCCACGATCACGGTCACGTCCACCTTTATAACGTCCACGATCACGTCCGCCTCGATCTCCTCCACGATTATCTCTACTGCTCTTTGAACGAACAGGTGCTTCCTCAGTTAATTTGACCGGTGTTGCGTCTGGCTCTTTCGTCATTAACTTGATCGCAGCTGCCACAACAGATACAGAATCATGCTCCTCTAAAAGCTCTTCAGCAATACGAGTGTAATAAGAAAGGTTATTAGCCTCAATTGTTGAAACGATTTTTTCCATCGTCATTTTTTGCTGACCTTCTAAAGCCTCATCTAATGTTGGTGGCTTCATTTTGTCCATTTTGCGTTTAGTTGTATTTTCAACATTTTTAAGTTGACCAATTTCACGCGGTGTAACAAAGGTCATAGCCATACCATGTTTACCTGCACGACCTGTACGGCCGATTCGATGTACATAGCTTTCTGGGTCTTGCGGAATATCGAAATTGTACACGTGAGTCACACCAGAAATATCTAATCCACGTGCAGCAACGTCTGTTGCAACTAATACTTCGATTGAACCTTCTTTAAATTTACGTAAGACAGATATACGTTTTGCCTGACTTAGGTCACCATGAATACCTTCTGCTGCATAACCTCTTAGAGTCAATGCTTCTGAAAGTTCGTCTACACGACGCTTTGTACGTCCGAAAATAATAGCTAATTCAGGTGATTGAATATCTAATAGACGAGTTAACACATCAAACTTTTTCTTTTCTTGTACCTCTAGGTAGTATTGTTGGATGTTCGGTACAGTTACTTCTTTGGTCTTTACTTTAACAACTTGAGGATCGCGCATAAAACGCTCAGCGATTCGTTGGATCGGTCCTGGCATTGTTGCTGAGAAAAGTAATGTTTGTCTTTCATCAGGTATTCCCTTTAAGATTGCCTCAATGTCCTCAATAAAGCCCATGTTTAACATTTCATCCGCTTCATCTAATACCACTGTTTTTACATTCTGAAGCTTTAGAGTTTTACGGTTGATATGGTCAATAACACGACCCGGTGTACCAACAATAATATGTGGGTACTTTTTAAGCGAGCGAATTTGACGAGAAATATCTTGCCCACCGTAGATTGGTAAAATACGGATGCGATTAAAGTGTCCTATTTTATTGAGTTCTTCCGAAACCTGGATTGCAAGCTCACGCGTTGGCGCAATAACAATCCCTTGAATATTATCGTTTTTTACATCAATATTTTCAATAAGAGGTATTCCAAATGCTGCTGTTTTTCCTGTTCCTGTTTGGGCTTGACCAATTACGTCATTCCCTTTAAGTGCTAATGGAATCGTTTGAGCTTGGATTGGAGTTGCTTCTTCAAACCCCATCTTGCTAATCGATTTCATTAAATCCTGACTAATCCCTAATTCATTAAATGTTGCCAATTTTTTCATACTCCTTTTGCTAATCTATTTGTACAATGACAAATTGACTATTTAGACGGGAAATCTGTATAGACACTGGGCTTACGCCTCGAAAAATCGTTTAAGCTGGATACAAATGTCTGTATCATGATCACAAAACCTACACATGAAGATAGATGTGATAGGTAGGCATCTGCCTAGTATATATAGTAGACCAGAATCAAATTCTGCTTAAAAAAAGGACATTTTCCGTGAAATTACGGAAGTAATGCCCTCAGGGTTCACGTCCAAAAAGTTAATAAAAGGGCGTCTTCCACATGTATAACATACTATGCCCTTTTTAACACTGTAGTTGTTATCTTACCACTACCACTTACGAAATGCAATAAAGTGAAAATTCACTTACCAGTGATCTTAGTAAAAGACATGGTTTTGTAAGTATGATCTTACATTGCACTGGTTATACGACACTCATTTTAAAAGCCCTAAGTACAAGGACATAACACCAGTCAATACGTAGTAATAAGTCAATCTGTCAATCTACAGTTAGTATAGACATTCTCTTTGTGATTCATGTAAAAATGAATCAACCTCGTTAATAAGTTTTTCTTGGTCCTCGCCATAACAGACATGGTGCTTTGCACATGGCAATAAAACCAGTTCTTTTTCTGAAGATCCAATTACGTTATAGAGGTAATGCGCACTTTTTACCGGAACGATTCCATCGCATTCCCCTTGAACAATTAAGGTTGGGGTATGTATTTGGTGAAGCTGGGGTCGAATTTTCTTCACTAATTTTCGAAATTCAATAGTCGCAGATAGCGGTGTGTCTACTATTTTCTTTTTATATCGTAAAAATAACTCATTTTGGTTCAGCGTTCTTCCTAGACCTTCACGAATCATTCCCTTCACATCAGCTACTAGCTGCTTGGGATTAATATAATAGGCTGCCGCACTGAGTAAGACTAATTTTTGAACTGGATAACGAGTTGCCAGATATCCGGCAATAAGCCCCCCCATCGAAAAACCAATTACATATACCTTCTCACATGTATCGAGGAGTGAAACTAATTCCTTCTCCGCATAAGAAATCCATTCTGAATGACGAACCCCTTTTAAATGAAGGGTCTCCCCGTGCCCAGGTAAAGTAGGCGTTTTTACAATCCAATCAGTTTTAGTACGGATATACTCTGCTAGTGGTTCTACCTCATATGGAGCCCCAGTAAATCCATGTATGAATAGACAGCCAATCACGAAAAAACTCCCCTTTATGACAAAAATGAAATAATCGTAATATTTTTGTAACATTTCTCGTTTTCAAACGTACTAATTAATAAGAACTATTTTAGGAGGTATATTAATGGACAGGCTTTTCAACGAAAACTCAAAAGACTTTATCAAAGAACTCTTCTCATACTCCTTAGGTATCCTACTAACTATCTTACTTATCCTGCCATTAATTAACTAGAAAAAAGCTCTCCAACTGGCGAGCTTTTTTCTTTGGATTACTTTTTAAAGGCATTTATAACATCTTCTAGTTTCATACCTCTTGAGCCTTTTACTAGAAGGATATCTTCTTCAGATAAAATGGTTTTTAACTTCTCAATTAATTGTGATTTGTCTTGATATGCATATACCCGTTCGTTTGGAAACTTCTGTTGTGCTCCTATAGCTATATGCTCACCTAAAGCACCAAAGGTGAACACATAATCAACCTTTTCTGGTTCAATAAAACGTCCAACTTCCTGATGGTACTCATTTTCATTTTCACCAAGCTCTAGCATATCCCCTAACACAACGAATTTTTTACCGTTCGTTTGCAAATCATGTACTAAGCTTATTGCAGCTTTCATTGATAATGGACTTGCATTGTAAGCATCATTAATTAATTTAATTCCATTTATTCCTTCAATTAACTCTAGTCTCATATTTGTGATTTTAATTTGTTTTAAACCACTTTCAATCTGATCCCATGTTAAATGAAAATATTGTGCTACCGAAATGGCAGCCATGGCATTATTCACGTTATGCTTTCCTAGTACAGGAACATAGAGTTGTTTATCTGCCTGAGCATTTATTGAAAAATGGGTACCTTCGTTTTCCTGTTTGATAACTAGTGGATAAAGGTCATTTTGCTTAGATTCTCCAAATGTAACAGTAGATATTTCCATATTCTTTACGCGTTCCGTTAATAAAGGTTCATCACCGTGGTAAATCAATAAACCATCTTGCGCCAATCCATCAACAATTTCAAGCTTTGCTTCTGCAATTCCTTCGCGAGAGCCGAGATCAAGCATATGAGATTCCCCAATATTCGTGATTACCGCTACATCGGGACGGCCTAGTAGAGTAAGAAATTCAATCTCTCCACGTGCACTCATTCCCATTTCAAGTACGGCTACTTCTGTATCTTCTTTCAGCCTTAATATTGTAAGCGGTAAACCGATATGGTTGTTCAGGTTCCCTTCTGTTTTTTGAACTCGCATCTTAGTTGATAAAACAGCTGTCACCATATCCTTTGTTGTTGTCTTTCCATTACTACCTGTGATTCCAACTACTTTAACCGATAGCTCATCACGATAACTCTTCGAAAGAGTTTGAAGTGCTTCTAATGTGTCTTTTACAAATATAACGGGTATCTCTTTTGGTGGATTCGGTTGGTCACTTCCCCAAAGAACAGCAGCTGCACCGTTCGTAATTGCTGCATCAACAAATTTGTGCCCATTGAATGTGTCACCTATGATCGGTATGTACAAATTTCCGGGCTTAATTGTTCTTGTATCGATGGAAACACCTTCAATAACAACGTCTTGATAGCGTTGTTCTAATCTTTCACCTTTTGCCATTCTTTCAATTTGATGTAGAGTTTTTTTTATCACAGGATTCTCTCCTTTTATCGTTATTCACGAAGAAACACTATTCAAAGTAGAATAGTGTTTCTAGTTGTCTGCCTATCAGAAGCGCCTTGGCGTATTTATGCCCAGAATTCTTTTGGACCACACAAGGTGGGTCACAAAGACGTTGCCACAGGGTGGTTCTTAGTCTTTGATACTTTGCTGAAAAGCTTCCACTAAAAAATCTAGGCACCCGCCGGAGGCTTTAACTTTATTCACGGAATTTATATCCTCACTGATTTTTCACATTCATCTCCCCACATATAGAAGTGGGGATTTTGCTAAAAAAAGTTAAATCGTATATTTGATACTTTGTTTTTCTGCATGGCGCTCAAGTGCTAGCTGTACCAATCTTTCAATTAATTCCGGATAGCTAACGCCTGCCTCCTGCCAAAGTAACGGGAACATACTAAACGGCGTAAAACCTGGCATCGTATTCACTTCGTTAATGATTACTTTGTCTTCTTTCGTTAAGAAGAAGTCCGCTCTTACTAGACCAGAACAATCGAGTGCTTTAAATGCTTTGATTGCCTCTGTTTTTACTGTTTCGTATTGTTCATCGGTAATGTCAGCTGGAATAATTAACGCTGTATCCCCGTCTTCGTATTTTGCTTTATAATCATAAAAATCTTTTTTCGGAACGATTTCCCCAACAACCGAGCAACTTGGGTTGTCATTTCCAAGTACGCCTATCTCGATTTCTCGACCAATAATGGCCTCTTCAATAATAACTTTGCGATCAAACATGAATGCTTCTTCAAATGCCTTTTCAAGACTTTCACGATCAGTAGCCTTGCTAATCCCAACACTTGACCCAAGGTTTGCTGGCTTCACAAAACAAGGATATCCTAATTCCTCTTCGACCTTCGTATACGCTACTTCAGGATTTTGCTTCCACTCGCTACGCACATATGAAACATAGTTAGCTTGTAACAATCCTGCTTGACCGAAAATGTTTTTCATAATAACTTTATCCATACCTGCAGAAGATGCTAGCACTCCATTTCCTACATACGGAATATTCACTAGTTCAAGCAAACCTTGAACCGTTCCATCCTCACCATTTGGTCCGTGTAGCAATGGAAACACAACATCGATTGCTTCATGAGCTTCTGATTGTTGTGCTGGAAATAACGCAGCATTTAAGGAAACGGGTGATACAGGTGTTCCTTCTTCCTTAAGGACCAACTTCTTCACATCATCCACTGGACCTGTAAGTTGATTTCCACGAATCCATTCACCTTGTTCCGATATATAAATAGGATGTATATCATATTTTGAATGATCTAATGCTTTTATAACAGCTAATGCAGTTTGTAAAGAAACCTTATGCTCAGCTGATTTCCCTCCGTATAGTAAGCCTAATTTCACTTTCATAAGCTTCCTCCTAAAAAGTCAATATACCCTTTATTTTAACATTAACACGCTTTTATATTATATAACATTTACATAACATTTCTATAAATTATTACATGAGTCTAGAAATGTGTCTGTCTAGGCTCATTCTTGTCAATGGAATTGTTTTTTTGCGGAGCTGGTTACCTGTATGGGAGGGAATTGCGCCGTTCCTTAGCATAATTGCACCTTCACTCATCATGAATTGATCCGTCGCAGCATGGAATTGTACTCTTATTCTATAATTGCGCCTTGAGAAGGATTAATTGCACATTACGAACCTTTTTCGTCAATTTTTGACAATATCTAAAAGGGTATCCAACTCACCAATAATCACAAAAAACCTTGACGCAACGCACACCGTCAAGGTTTATACTCTTATTTATTTTAATGCACTGCACTTTGGCCCAGTGTATATACATGTTCTTGTTGAATCATCTTTTGGATTTCGAGTGATTTAATATGGTGACCATCCATTTCGAGGATCCTAAATTCATAGTTTCCATAAGGAATTTTGTCACCCGGATGGACATCAAGTTGTTCAGTTAGAATCCAACCACTTATAGTATCAACATCCGTATCGTCAATCTGTAATCCAAATATATCATTTACTTCGCCAATTAGTACTTTTCCATCAACAATAGTTGTTGTTTCGTTTATCTTTTGAATTGCCGGCTTTTCGTCGATATCAAATTCATCTCGGATTTCACCAACAATTTCTTCAAGGATATCTTCAACGGTAACCAACCCTGATGTTCCGCCATACTCATCTATTAAAATCGCCATGTGAACACGTTCTCGTTGCATTTTTGCTAATAGATCTTGAATTGGGATTGATTCAATCACATGGATAATAGTTCTTGTATAATCTTCGAGTGACTTTTCATTTGTACCAGTTCCTGTTACATAATCAGTAAGCACTTCTTTTAGGTTGATCAATCCAATAATATGGTCCTTATCCCCATCAACAACTGGGTAACGTGTGTATTTTTCACTCGTCATTGTTTCTAAAATTTCTTGGACTGACTTTTCCTTATCAAGAGCGATGATTTCTGTACGTGGAACCATTATTTCTTTTGCAACACGATCGTCAAATTCAAAGATTTTATTCACATACTTATATTCAGATTGGTTGATTTCACCACTTTTATAGCTTTCGGATAAAATTAGGCGCAATTCTTCTTCCGTATGGGCAATATCGTGTTCTGAAATTCGCTTAAAACCGAACATTCCAGTCAATAAGCGCGCCGAACCATTTAATAGCCAAATGAACGGATACATTAATCTATAGAAAAAGATTAATGGTCTGGCAAAAAACAATGTAATTCTTTCTGCCTTTTGAATGGCAATTGTTTTTGGTGCGAGTTCCCCAACCACCACATGTAAAAAAGTAATGATGAGAAATGCTAACGTTATAGATAATCCAGTTGAAAATGAAGCTGGTATATTCAACATACCGAATAATGGATGTAGTAAACTCTCAAAGGTAGATTCTCCAAGAAAACCAAGCCCAAGAGCAGTTACTGTAATACCTAACTGGCAGGCAGATAGATATTCATCCAGGTTTGAGACGACAGTCTTAGCAGCAAGTGCGCTTTTATTCCCTTCTTGTACGAGCTGGTCAATACGAGTACTTCTAATCTTTACAATCGCAAACTCAGACGCCACAAAAAAGGCAGTTAACGCAATCAAAATTGCAACCATGACCAAATTAAATATCTCCAAATAGTTTCCTTACATCGTACGAAACGAGTAAGGATTCCACCTCCTAAACAGGTAAGTTAGTTTTTTCCATTTCCTTAAAGAAATGTTATTTATACAACGTATTTATGACAATGATGTTTTATTCTTTAAGTTTCACAATTGTGTGAATATTTTCGTTTTACATATGCAATCCTATTTTTAAAATTGAAAGTCTCGGCAAAGGCCACCACTTTTAGCTCTAGACAATTTAGGCCCAGATACGCCAGGACTCTTTTTAATTTACGGAAACATAATCATGATTAATTTAGCAAGTGCCATGCTTTGTGAAGACATTTTGCTCATAACAGATTTTTGTTGTTCTTCTGGAAGAGATGCAAGCATTGGCTTTATTTCCTTTAATTCGGTTTCTAAATACTCCATTCTCTTGGAAAGAGCTTGTGTATATTTCATAACCTTATCTTGTTCTACACGATTTGTTTTAAATAACTCGACCTTTTCCTTAATTTCCATTAAGGGAAAATTTAACTCCTTGTATTGAGAAACGAGATGAAGAGTTTCAACTGCTTCCTCACCATAGAACCGATAGTTAGAGTCTGAGCGTTCAGGAGTTAAGATACCTAGTTTCGTATAGTAATCAATGGTACGCTTTGATACATTTGTTTCCTTTGCTAATTCTCCTATACGGTATAACTTCCCAACGACTTCACCCCTTCTATTAAACTTCTACTCTCTTATTATATGTTTAAAAAACCATACAGTCAAACGTTACGGTTTTTCTGTATGGTTCATCCTTATTTCTGTTTCTTTGGTTGGATATCGGTTGTTTTTATGCTAAAAAGACCGCCCTGTAGATGGGCAATTGGCAATTCCTTATTTCTTCTTCTAAGAACTTTTGCAGCTTGCTTGCTTCTTACTCCTGTTTGACAATATAAAATGACATCTTTATCAGTTGGAATATCAACTTTCTTTCGTCTGATTTGAGATAAAGGAAAATTTATGGCTCCTTTTATGTGCTTTGTTTGAAATTCATACGGATTACGTACATCCACTAGCACAACATTGTCTGGTTTCTTCATTCGTTCCTTAAACTCAGATTCCGATAAATGCTCTAGATTTTTTACAGGTCTAAAGGAATCAATTATCATAATTACTAAAAGTATCCCCAATCCGATTTGTAAGATTGTAATTATATCCATTTTTCGACATCCTTCTACTTCAGTATTACACCTATTATAAAGCATACCTCTACATAAAATCGAGGGATGTTACCCAACGGTGTGACATTCATGCCTTTTTGCGATAGAGTATACATATTACGTATTTGTTCTTGCGTGTAAAAGAGGGATGTAACCCTTATTAAAGATGATAAGTCATGGGTGGAAACTCGCTTCAGGTTTCTAAATACAGGGAGTCTAGGCGCATTTAAATAGGATTGGAGAAATTACTAAATTGGGACAGGCTTCGAAACGATTTTTTGCTGGAATAGTATTTGTTGTCTATTTACTGTTCCTTTTATATTGGATGTTTTTTGCATTTTCCCGTACAAAAAGTGAGGAATTTCGGTATAACATTACCCCTTTTTCTACAATCAAGAATTATTTTACATATTACGACCATTTTCCTATATTCATTTGGCTAATCAACATTGCTGGTAATGTAGGTGTTTTTATACCATTTGGGATTGTGCTTCCCGTGCTTTTCCCAAAACTATCGAATTTCTTTTTATTTATTATTGGATTTGTCCTCGGCATTTTTTCACTTGAAGTCCTTCAACTCTTTAGCAAATTAGGAAGCTTTGATGTCGATGATATTATTCTTAACACAATTGGTGCGATTATTGGGTTCATCCTGTACAAAGCAAGAATAAATAAACGGTCCAATAAAAAAAGGAAAAAAAAGAGATGAGATCCAATACCTTTACGGTTATGTGATCTCATCTTCTTTTTTATCTCGCTACTGATGAAGCCATTCTTATGTAGGTATGGCGTTTCCCCCGAATTGCGATTGAATATGCCATAATATTTTCGGGAATTGCAATGCCATGATAGCCCGCATCACCGATATGGCAAATATCAGCACCTGCCATTTTATTTGTTAATGCAATCTGGCGTATCGTCGCTTCATCTGCACCCTCTTGGCTAGTACCGATTGTTAGCATAACTAACGCTCCTTTTGAATGGACAAACCGCACATGCTTTTCTGTTGTTTCTAGCGTAATTCCTGGTACTGTTCCTGGTGAGGGCATCAAAATAACGTCTGCACCTGCTCCAACAAAACTTTCTAGTGCGGCCTCGGTAATAATTCCGCTTCCAGATTCGTTCGCAACACCCGCACCGTGCATTTTACCTGCTATGATAAGGCCCTCGTTTCCAAAGACCTCACGTGCTTTCTTAATGGCAACAACGATTTCTTCATTGGTTACCCCAGTTTTCGGATTTCCCGTTAAGCATACAAAATCAAACCCTAATTTTTTAGCTTCCCGTAACGATTCCTCTGTAGCCAATCGTCCCTTTGGGAGCTGGTTCAGTGTTTCAAGCTGTTGTGCATTAGGGTCGACAGGCTCTAGATTCAACCCAATCGGTCTGCCTGTAAGCTCTTTTAGCTTTTCGACAATAGATTCTCCCTCTGCTGGTTGATATCCCTCAACAAACGGAGAAAAAACATCAAAATAGTTAAAGATTAGTAAATCTGCACCAAAGGCCGATGCCATTTCTGCGTTTGTTACACTTGGATACATAGGCTGGAATGAACCAATTACCTCTGATAAAATGACTCTACCTTCCGAAGCCTTGATTGATTGCTTTAAATCCTGTCCGTTCATTTTTTTAAAATCTGAAGCTGTACAATCTAATAAGCGTTTCATGATGACCTCCAGGCATTTATTATATCCGAGCCATTTCAACTTTATATTTATACCGGTCGGCTCGGTAATAGGATTTTACAAATTCCAATGGTGTATTGTTCTCGATATATGTAATTTGCTGAATAAAGAGTACAGGGTCACCAGCCTTAATGCCTAAGGCCGATGCTTCTAACTTTCGTGCCACAGTTGCTTCAAGTTCCTGAATCCCTGATTCAATATGTAGACCTATTTCTACCTCCACATATTGATAAATGGAATGCTCAGCCACTTCCCTTTTTAGACCAGGTACCAGGTCTACTGAAATGTACGTTTCCTCAAAGGCAATCGGCCGTTGATCTGCAAGTCGCAGCCTGTTTATCTGGTATACCTTTGCCCCTTCTTCTACTCTTAACTTTGATGCAGTTAAAGGGTCGGCTTCAATGATTGTAAAGTCGAGTACTTCTGTACCAGGTTCAAGCCCTCTTGATCGCATATCTTCAGAGAAGCTCGTTAACCCCTTCACACTTTTCTCAAACTTTTTCATCGCAACAAACGTGCCTTTTCCTCGTTCTCTTAACAAAAAACCGTCATTCACAAGATTATTAATGGCTTGACGTACCGTCATCCTACTAATTTGATACTTCTGGGCAAACTCTCTTTCAGACGGAATCATATCACCGGGCTTAAGCTCGTTTTTTTCTATTTGCTCTCTTATCGTCTGTTCAAGTTGAAAATAAATAGGTACTGGTGAACTCTTTTTTATCAAGGTCAAAGCTCCTCTTTTTCTCTTCATCCAACAAAGAAAGTGCCTCCTCGTCTGCAATAATGGTTACGTCTGGATGGCTCTTTAATACAGTTGCCGGAATATCTTCAGTTTTTTCTTCATTCAACACTTTTGCAAGGATTTCTGCTTTTGTTTTTCCCGAAACTAGCAAAAGAACTTTTTTGCTATTCATGATTGTCTGAATCCCCATGGTAATTGCATGTGTAGGAACCTCTTCAAGGCTATTGAAAAAGCGCTTATTTGCTAGGCGCGTGGACTCCTCTAGTTCAACGACATGAGTTACAGAATGGAATGGTGTCCCCGGTTCATTAAACCCAATGTGGCCATTTACCCCAATTCCTAGCAACTGAAGATCAACGCCACCTAGATCAGCGATTGTGCTTTCAAATTCCTTGGAAACTTCCTCATAGTCCTTTGCCAATCCATTAGGAATATGGATATTATCCTTTTCAATGTTAATATGAGAAAAAAGATTCTCCATCATGAAATGATGATAACTATTCGGATGACTGGCATCTATTCCTAGATACTCGTCCAAATTGACAGTATGGATTTTTTCGTATGAAGTGTTGTTTTTGCGGTAGTCCTCTATCAATTCCTTATATGTTCCAACCACTGTCCCTCCTGTCGCAAGACCTAGAACTGAGTCTGGTTTTTGCTGAACTTGGTGAGAGATCATAGCTGCTGCCATTTGACTCATCTCATCATAGTTTTTAACCGTTATTACCTTCATGTCTTTACCCCTCCGTGTTTGAATAAGCTAGTTTCCCACGACAAAATGTCATCACTACCTCTAGTTTGTCATTCACAATTACTAAATCAGCATCTTTGCCAACTTTAATGCTTCCTTTTCGGTCAAATATATTAATTTGCTTTGCTGGGTTGATTGCAGTCATTTCAATTATGTCTTGAAGTGTACAATCAGTGAATTTCATCATATTTTGCACTGCATCATTTAATTTCAAAATACTTCCTGCTAACGTTCCATCTTTTAGTACCGCTCTTTCTTCGTTTACAATAACCTCTTGACCCCCAAGGTCGTATAAACCAGCACCAAGACATTTTGCTCGCATAGCATCCGTAACAAGAATGACGCCTTCGCTTCCTTTGTTTTTGTATGCAAACTTCACCATCTTTGGCGCTACATGGATACCATCTACAATCATTTCACACTTCACTTCATCATGTAAAAGGACTGCACCTGCTACACCAGGATCTCTATGATGAATTCCACGCATACCGTTAAACAAATGGGTTGCATGTGTGACCCCAGCCTCAATTGAAGCTACTACTTCTTCATACACTGCATCAGAGTGTCCAATTGAAGCTACTACACCAGTGCTTTTCAGATGAGCAGTTAACTCTAACCCACCATCTTCCTCTGGCGCCAATGTCACTAATCTAATTTGATTTCCTGTTAAGTCTTGCCATTTTTGAAACAACTCTACATTCGGATTAATGATATTATCTGGATGTTGTGCTCCCGCTCTCTTTGGAGACAAAAATGGTCCTTCTAAGTGAGCGCCTATTATTTCAGCTTGTCCAGGGCCTTGATTTGGAATAAAAGCCGCAATCGCACCTAGCGCATCTTCAATATCCTCTTTTGACTTTGTCATTGTTGTTGCAAGAAAGCTAGTTGTACCTTCTTTGGGTAAAGCTATTGCCATCGTTTGCAATGCGTCTGAAGTAGCGTCCATAACATCAGAACCATCGGCACCATGAATATGAAGGTCAATCATGCCAGGTAAAAGTGAGAGGGACTGATCAAGCGCGATGTTATCGTCACTGTCACTTCCCTTAAAATCCTCCATCTTCCCAACAGCTTTAATTTTATCGCCAGCGATCTCTATATATCCGTTTTCAATCATTCCATCTTCTGCAAATATAGTAAGATTTGTAATAAACATAATAGGACTCCTTTATGTAATGTATCTCTATTCATTATAACCTAAGCTAGTTGTCTATACCACTTAAATCTCCGGTATTATCTACTTAATGTTCCCATTTTAATATGAATTATTGTAAGATCCCAATGAAAAAAGAGACCATCCGCGGATAGTCCCTTCTTTATGTTTTTTACTTCTTACGAATTTTATGAACCTCATCAGCCACAAATTGTACATTTGTTCCCACAATAACTTGAATGCTGTTTTTACCAACAACATTAATTCCAGGAACCCCCGTAGCTTTAATTTTCTTCTGATCCACTTTATCCATATCTTTTACTTCTAAACGAAGACGTGTCACACAGTTATCTACTGAAGTAACGTTTTCGTCTCCACCTAAGCCTTCATAAATTTGCGCAGCCATAGCAGCAAACTTAGAAGAACCGCCTTCCTGTGTAGTTGTTTCTACAGCATCGTCATCCTCACGACCAGGAGTCTTAAGGTTGAATTTAACAATTAGGAAACGGAATAACAGGTAATAAATTACACCAACTACAAGACCTTGTACTAACAGCATCCATGGCTGGTTTGCTATAGGATTTCGCAGACTTAAGAAAAAGTCTACAAACCCTGCACTAAATGCAAATCCTGCCGTCCATTGGAAGGTAGCCGCAATAAATAGGGAAATACCTGCTAATGCTGCATGGACAACGTATAATGCTGGTGCCAAGAACATGAATGCAAATTCAAGCGGTTCAGTAACACCTGTAAAAAATGATGCAAATCCTGCTGCCATTAGTAAGGACGCAGCTTGTTTCTTTCTTGTTGTTTTAGCTGTGTGGTACATAGCAAGTGCTGCAGCTGGTAAACCAAACATCATTACTGGGAAGAAGCCAGCTTGATATCTACCAGTAATCCCTTTTTCACCTTCACCAGCTAAGAAATTATTTATATCATTAATTCCAGCAACATCGAACCAGAATACAGAGTTTAATGCGTGGTGAAGACCAGTTGGAATTAATAGTCTATTAAAGAATCCGTATAGACCAGCACCAACAGCACCTAAATCAAGAATTGCTTTACCAAAGGAAACTAATCCTGAATAAATAACAGGCCATACAAATAACAATACTAGTGATACTAGTAACATCGCAACAGACGTCATAATGGGAACAAGTCGTTTTCCACTAAAGAAAGCCAGTGCATCTGGCAATTGTACATGACTGAAACGATTATACATAATTGAGGCTACAATACCAGATAAAATCCCAATAAACTGATTCTCAATTTTTCCAAATGCGGCATTTACTTCTGCCGGATCAATCCCTAAAAGCATCGCTACTGATCCACTTGATAACACAGTTGTTACAGTTAAAAACGCGACTAAACCACTAAGTGCGGCTGAACCGTCCCTGTCTTTTGCCATTCCTAATGCAACACCTACTGCAAAAAGAAAAGACATATTGTCAATAATTGAGCCACCGGCTTTAATTAAGAAAGCAGCAATTGGACTTCCTCCACCCCAACCTGCAGGGTCTATCCAATAACCAATACCCATCAGAATCGCCGCTGCTGGTAACACAGCAACCGGTAACATCAAGGAGCGACCAAGGTTTTGAAGATACTTCATCATGATGATAATTCCTCCTATAATTGTATTTCCTTCTATGTCTTTGGTATCAAAGCTATTAAAAAAAGAAAGAAATAATATCAGTTAGTTTAACGCTTACATACTAGTGTAACCAAAGGATAGGTAGGATTATTACAGAAACCTATTTTAACACCGTCTTGTGTAGTTGTCTATACCACTTTATTGTATAATCGTAGAAATCAAAAAACCTTCGAGTTTCTCTATTAAATCGTTATTTTTATCTATGATAATAAAACTAAAGGTGTATAGAAGATTGAATTAATATATATTACACTTACAGTAAACCATTGATTAGGAGGTTTTCCATGAAACAAGGTGATAAAGTTGTATATAAAAATGATTTATATGAAGTTTTATACGCTTACGAAAATGGAATGTATGAAATCAAACAAATGGAATTCCTATTCAACGTAGAGCTCGTTAATGAGAATGAGATTGTACCTATTGCAATTTAATATAACTTCCAAAAAAATCCATTGCGCAGCAATGGTTTTTTAATATTCTCTTAAAACGGCTCTTACAGGACTTCCATCTCCACCTACAATAGGTAGTGGCAGAGCAATTAATTCAAAATCCCCTAATGGAACATGTTCTAGCACAAGTCCTTCAAGGATAAAAATACCATGCTCGCTTAAACTATGATGTGCTGGTAATTCTTTACTAGAAAGCTGATCAACTGAGGGGTTGTCAACTCCTACCAATTCTATGCCCTTTTCAGCTAAATAAGGAGCAATTTCTGGATGTAGGCTTGTAATCGAGCTTGGAAATTCACATCTGTTTTGCCATGAGTTTGTACGAATCAACAAGCGATTTATCCCTGTTAGATCCACGTCTTTAAACTCTTCTATACCTATTTCCTTCTTGCCAACAATTTCTATAACCCTTGCTTTTCCAACATACACCTCCAGGTCCAGTTCATGCACCATATTCCCTTCATTGTCAAAGTGGAAAGGGGCATCAATATGTGTCCCGATGTGTACACTTGTCGTGATTTTCCCAACATTTACAGAGTTGGATTCCTCCTTCGGCCAGTTAATAACATAATCAAAGGGTGTATCTCCTGGCCATTCTTGCGTCATTTCACTTAATGGTTGAGAAATATCGATAATCTTCATAGTATCACCTCCCTTTCTTTGTCCTTATTTTAAGTATACGACACAGAAATAAAAATCTGTCATTTTCTTCTTAACATAAAACGACCTCCCATGACGAATTCTAGTAGTGTCTTCTTAAAAAGAAGGTGATGTGTTGAGAATACAACCATTGAGGAGGTTTATGATGGGAATCTTAAGTGGAAATCCAAAAGAAGAACCGATGCACTATGGTGAAGTCTTTGCTGTTTGGACACACCTATTAACGGCAAAAGGAATGGTTTCTGCCTATCAAACATTACTTAATCACACAGGTGACGATGATTTAAAGAAACTTTTAGAAGACATCATTGAAAATGGGATAAAGCTTGAGATTGAAGAGGTTGAAACATTGTTAAAAGAGAATGGGGTTGGCTTACCACCGGCACCTCCCGAGCGTCCTAGCGCTTGTCTCGAGAATATACCTCCAGGGGCTCGCTTTATGGACCCTGAAATTGCAGCAAAAGTTTCAGCTGATATTGCTGCAGGTTTAGTTGGGTGCAGTACAATCATTGGTCAATCCATTCGAGAAGACATCGCAGCAATGTTTGGCCAATTCCATATGAAAAAGGCACAATTTGGCGCAAGAATTCTGCGTATTAATAAAGAAAAAGGGTGGCTTGTACCTCCTCCTCTTCACATTAATAAAGCAGATAATTGTTAGTAGTACATGGCAAACGTGAGCAGATTCCTAACCGAATCTGCTCTTTATTTTTGTGGTAGTATTACCCACCGCACGTATTCCGGCTTACATTGCCCTCTCTCTTTTATTACCACCTATATCTCATTCAAAAAATCACAAAATAGAAAGGTAAATCGCTAATTAGCAAAGGAGGAATTTTCATTGCAGAGGTTTACAAAAACAGGAATGGCTATACTTGGATCTGCTATGCTTTTGTTATCAGCATGTAATAATAATGATGATAACGCAGCAGATCAAAACCGTACAGCTAATGTCCAAAACGTAAATGACGGCTATATCACAAAAGAAGATCATCCATACCGAACAACCACTTCTAGTGATAAATATCCCCATACAACAAGTGTTCAACATAATCAAGGGGAACGAAAATATTTTCGTTTTATCAATAAGAAGATTGTAGTACGTCAACCAGGTAGCACGAATGGAAACCCAGGTGGGGATCAACAATTTGCTGGAGCACCAAATAATGCTACAGCACCTGTTCCTGCACCAACGCCAAACTATCCTCAGGAGCAAACTGCACCTAGAGAACAACAGCGCCAGCCGGAAGCACAGAAACCAGCTCCAGCTCCTGCTGCACCTACAAATCAAGGTAGTACGGCAGGAATTAGCCAAATTGAAAGACAGGTAATTGACCTTACAAACGCTGAGCGTAAGAAGAACGGTCTACCTGCACTTCAAGCTGATACATCACTAAGCAATGTCGCACGAACTAAGTCAAACGATATGCAACAAAACAATTACTTTTCCCATACAAGTCCTACACATGGGTCTCCCTTTGATATGATGAGGGATTTTGGAGTATCGTATAAAACAGCTGGTGAAAATATCGCTAAGGGACAGTCGTCCGCACAATCAGTTGTTAATTCTTGGATGAATAGTGAAGGACACCGTAAAAACATCCTAAATCCAAATTTCACACATATCGGGGTAGGTCACCAAAAGAACGGTAACTATTGGACACAAATGTTTATTGGAAAATAAAAATAACCGGGACTAATTTAGTCCCGGTTTCTAGTTACTTTTTGATTTTTGCAAATTTCCGTTTACCCACTTGAACAATTAAATCGTTCTCTATTTCAACCTGTAATTGGATATCATCCACCTTGTCACCATTTAGCTTAACACCGCCATTTTGGATCATTTTTCTAGCTTCCCCTTTTGATTTCTGTAAATCCAATTCAACTAATAAATCTATGATGGATACCGTATTTTCGCCAGACCATGTTACCTCTGGAATATCCGTTGGCATGACACCTTTTTGGAAAACTGTCTTAAAATGTTCCTCTGCCTGATGTGCGGCATCTTCACCATGATACATTCTGACAATTGTACGTCCAAGTAGCATTTTGGCATCACGTGGGTGTAAGGTTTCATTTTCTAGTTGTGTTTTTATTTCAGTTTTTTCTTCAAGAGACAAATCTGTGACTAAATCAAAATATTTAGCCATCATCTCATCTTGTATCGACATTGTTTTTCCATACATATCATTTGGAGCCTCGTCCACTCCAATATAATTTCCTTTTGACTTGGACATTTTTTCTACCCCATCTAGTCCTTCTAGAAGTGGAAGAAGAATGACAACCTGCTTCTCTTTTTCAAAATGCTCTTGTAGGTGTCTACCCATTAAGACATTAAAATGCTGGTCGTTTCCACCTAGTTCAATATCGCTTTCTAGCACGACAGAGTCATACCCCTGCATGAGCGGGTAGAAAAATTCATGGAGTGAAATGGGTTTTCCTGTCGCTAATCGATCAGAGAAGTCATTTCTTTCTAGTAAACGAGCTACAGTTATACTTGCTGCAAGGTTAATAATGTCCTCAAAATTCAAGGAAGAAAGCCATTTTGAATTGTAGTGGAGCTCGATCTTCTCCATGTCAAGGACCTTACCAAATTGTTCAAAATAGGTTTCTGCATTATGTTTCACTTCTTCATCTGTTAGTTGCTTACGGGCAACTGACTTTCCAGTTGGATCCCCGATTTTCCCCGTGAAATCACCAATTAGGAGTTGAACCACATGCCCATTTTCCTGGAATTGTTTCAACTTATTAAGGACAACCGTGTGTCCTAAGTGAACATCTGGTGCGGATGGGTCAAGACCCAATTTCACCTTAAGTGGTGTATTCGTGACAATCGATTTGGCAATTTTATTCTTTAGTTCATGTGCAGGAACTACCTCTTGAACACCATTTGTGTAGATTGCAAATTGTCTCTCTAGCTCTAGTTTTTGTTCGGCAGTTAATTTCTCAATAAAGTTTTCCATTATTTCTCCTCCTGTTCATTTTGTGCATTAAGGACATTTTTCTAGGTTTTGACAAGGTTGTGTCCGTGAGAACACTTCCTCATAGACATTTCTTCTAATTTCTTGCCCGGCTTTGTCAGCTAGACAGCCACCATAAAATAAAAGTAAACACAAAAAACCACGCCCCTAAAAAAGGGACGTGGTTGCACGCGGTACCACCCTTGTTGAAGATATCTATCTTCCGCTCAAGTCGAATAACGGTTCGTCCGTTCTCTGCTACTTATCCAAAAAGAGAGGTTCACAAAGAAAGCTCAAGGAGGTAATTCACCTATATCTTTGCACCGGTTTCCACCAACCACCGACTCTCTGTTCCAGGGAGATATATAGCTACTTATTCCTATCTACACTTTACTATCCAATTATATAAAGGATATTCTAGCGGATTGTCTGCTATTAAACAAGTGGAAATTTCTTTTATTTTCAACCACCCCAAAAATGTAAGCGCTTCTAATTTTTATTGCTGTAAAATCAGATTCCCTGCAAACGATATGTTTTGAATCGTAACAGGCACTCCTCCTGCAGGTGTGGATAGTAGAATTTCATCACCAATTTCTCGTAACAGCAATTGTCTTCCGACAGGCGATAAAAATGAAATACACCCAGCATCAGGATCAGATTGTTTTGGTAAGCAAATATAATAATCTTCTGTATCATCTTCCCCATCAAATATCACAGTAACCTTTGTACCTATGAATACCTTAGGGATTGGTACTTGATCTACATTTTTTTGAATATCCTTTACAAAGTTTTCTAGATGACCTATATATAACCGAAAAAAATCTTTTACGATTTCCTTTTGCGGTGTTGAGGTTAAATAAAGTTTATTTAGTTCCTGATAATTTTGTTCAAGATATCCTCGCTGCTCTACAAAAAACGCCTCAAGATTATGGTTCATAATAGATAACCTCCTTACTAGGATCAAACACCGTGCAAAACTTCATTTCTACCATGATTTAATTTCCCCTTCCCTCATTTTCTAGTAACCTCAGTTTAGTTTTGTTTAGATTTGGAGCTCTTATTATTAAAAATACAGACTTCCTGAGGCCATCACATTGTTCAGTCTATTTTCCTCTATACCTATATTGAGGTCTAAGAAGAAGTTGAACAATGTTACATATAAAAAGATAGACCTTCCCTACAAAGAAAGGTCTACCATTCATTCCCAATCATAGCATATATTTTCCAATTAAACTAGGTATCTCGTAATATCCCACTTCAATTTTTCCCATAGGAAATAGTAGCTACCCCTGTAGTAGCTACTGATTTCGATTGATACACACCAGGCAAATGCCCTTGACCGATTTACTTATCCGTTATGCTGCAATGACAAGTCTAATTTTATTATTCGAAGGATCCTTTGTGACCACTTCTCCTTCTTCTTCTCCAATATATGCACCAATAGTCTTTAAGTTTTCA
The DNA here is from genome assembly GCF_976954385.1 of Ferdinandcohnia sp. Marseille-Q9671. Taxonomy (NCBI): domain Bacteria; kingdom Bacillati; phylum Bacillota; class Bacilli; order Caryophanales; family Bacillaceae; genus Ferdinandcohnia; species Ferdinandcohnia sp. Marseille-Q9671. The sequence goes on along the minus strand of NZ_CDRJTA010000002.1, from coordinate 129,120 downwards.
ACTGTTTGCTGTAACGCCTTTTCATCTGGCAACACAAGTGTGAACCACTTTATTCCAGCACTATTTTCGGACGGCGATGGAGCACCGACTCCATTCCATGTGTTAAGTCCAATATGATGATGATAACCGCCTGTTGAGATAAACAATGCCATACCTCCATAACGGGTGACTACGTCAAATCCGAGACCTTTTGTATAGTATTCTTCTGTCTTACTTAGGTCTGATACATGCATGTGAATATGTCCCATTACGGTGTCAGATGGAAGTCCAGTCCATTTCTCTCCGTTTGCTGCAGCAAGGACACCCTGGCCGTCTAAGGGCTCCGTTACCATTACCACTTGTCCATCAACCCATTTCCATGTATCGTCTGGACGATCGGCATAAATCTCAATACCATTTCCATCAGGATCATCTAAATAGAGCGCCTCACTAACATCATGATCGGATGCTCCAATCTGAACATTATTCTGAACCAAATGATACAATACTTTCCCTAAATCAGCACGAGTAGGCAAAAGTAGTGCAAAATGGTATAAGCCTGTGCGGCGTGGTTCTTTTGGTTTGATACCGTCTGGTTGTTCGAGCGCTAACAATGCCGTCTTTCCATCCGCTGTTAAAAGTGCCTTTTTCTCAGATTGCTCTAAAATTTGAAACCCGATTATATGTTGATAAAACGCGAGTGAACGTTGTAAGTCCGATACCTTTAGGTCTACCTGGCCAACAAATGTATATGGTGGGCGTTGATATTTCATATTCTTCCCAGCCTCCTATTTTTATCTTAAATTCACTTACTTTATGTAAGTAATTATATTTTTGTAATTAAATTATGTCAAGTAAGTTTATTATTTCTCACAATGCGCTATAATATATATCGTAGAGGTGATGGAATAATGGATACAAATGTAATTTGTCCAAAGTTTGAAAAAGCTATGAATTTATTAGGCCAACGCTGGACAGGTCTTGTTATTTATCAGCTTCTTTCAGGTCCACAACGTTTTTGTACACTTGAATCTTCTATTGGTATAAGTGGAAGAGTTCTTTCGGATAGACTTAAAGACTTAGAAAATCAGGGAATTATCAAAAGACATGTGTACCCAGAAACCCCTGTACGGATTGAATATTCCTTAACCCAAAAAGGATTGGCTTTAAAGCCTCTTATGGATGAAATCCAAAAATGGTCACAGGACTGGGTAAAGATAGAATCATAACATCACGGGAAAGCAGATTGTGTACGTTTAACAATCTGCTTTATTTTTGAATCAAATAAATCGGGAGCAAAATACACCAATTGATTACGCCTCAGGTCCTATTTGAATATATATCGGTAGTGCATTACATATCTCCCTTTCTTCCTTTACGATTAAGGTAGAATAAATGATAAAGGCAGGTTTTTACAGTGAAAAAAATATTGGTGATATTTTTGATACTTGTTGGGCTATATTTGATCTGGACGAATCTCTATCGTATTCCTTGGTTACCGTTTGGAAATTCCGGTGACTCCTTACCGATTACGGAAAAAATTGAAGAGATTGAAGTTGATATCTCGTCAATTAGTACAACTGTAATACCCGAAGATCGCGATGATATCAAGGCTGAACTTAAAGGCAAAGGTGAAGTTCATGTTTCAAAAAGTGGTGATACCGTAGAGGTCACATATGAGCGAGGTTTCTTCAACTGGAGTTGGTTACCATTCTTTAATAACTCTAAGCTTACAGTATATATCCCTGAGGATTATAACCGCGATATGTCGCTTCGGCTTGGGTCTGGCCATATAGAATTCGCTGGTTCGAAAATGGAGCTAAACGAGCTTACTGTAGAGGTTCATTCTGGGAATGTACACCTTCAAGAAATAGTCGTTAACAAGTTGGACCAAGATGTAGCTTCTGGAAATTCTAAACTTGAGAACATCACAGCTGAAAGTGGAGAAATAGAAGTGCGTTCCGGAAACGTTACATTAGAGAAATATACTGGAAAACTAGATGCTGAAATTAACTCTGGTCGTTTAAAAGCAACTATCGAAGACTTAACAGACACTATTGATGTTAGAGTGAATTCTGGACTACTTGATCTCGATGTCCCGAACGATGCTGATTTCACATTAAATGGTAAAGTAAACAGTGGATATATTTCTAGTGATTTATCCCTTGATGACTCTGTGAGAGACAAAAAAGAAGTCCGAGGAAAGCATGGTGCTGGCACGCATGAAGTAAACATCAAAGTGAATAGCGGAAAAGCTAGCATTCAATGAGAAAAGCGCATTGCGCTTTTCTTATTTTTTTCTACTTTTATTGTCAAGAATTGGTACAAGTATTGCACAAATGAGCGAACAATAGTAAGACAAATATTTAATTCCGATAGGTTTATCAAATAATGTTATTCCAACGATTCCAATAAAGCTTGATAGTGCAATCCCCAAAACAAAACCACCGATAATTCCTACAATAACTGCAATAAACATTCTCATGATTCCAATCCCCTTTTCCTAACAAATTTCCATGTGTTGCTAACCATACCGACGGAAAAAACAAACAAAACCATTGCTAGTACCGGATGTATCGCTCCCACCCATGGTGCCACTGTTATAAAATTCGCCGTAAAGTACATCCCAACAATCAAAACAAGTAATCCAAGAACGTTCCAGTAGGCCCACCTTGGCATTTTTCCAATAAAGGCTGTAAGTAACATGAATAGTGGTAGATTAAACCCAAATAGATGAACGAGAGTTGAATGACGCAGCCAATTCTCAGCTCCTACAAAGACAGCCATTCCCGCTAAAAGCACCTGTATAATAAGTAAAGCGGCAAAGATGACAGAAAATAAAAGATACGCACCCCTGCCAATCCTAACCCTACTTGATTGTGTTAGTTGATTCATTTCTTTCTCCTCCTTTTTTCTACTCTTTTAAGATACAAGTATTTTCTAAACACACTCTTAGTAAATTCTTAAATAATTATTAAATGACTCTAATATCGACAAACAAAAAAACGTAGGAATTCGTCTACTTACGAATCCTACGTCATTTATTAAGGTTTAAAGCGGTATCCCGCTCCCCACACCGTTTCAATATATTCTGGGTTTGATGGGTCAGACTCAATCTTTTCACGGATCTTGCGAATATGGACCGTAATGGTCGCGATATCACCTATTGAATCTAACCCCCATATTCTTTCGAAAAGATGATCCTTGCTGAACACTTTGTTAGGATGAGTAGCTAGAAAAGCAAGTAAATCAAATTCCTTTGCCGTAAAAGTTCGTTCTTCTCCATTAACAGTAACTCTTCTCGATTCCTTATCGATGTGGAGTCCTCTGATTTCAATCTCATCTGTATTTACGACTCGCTTTAATCGTTCATATCGAGCAAGATGTGCCTTAACCCGTGCAACTAATTCACTTGGACTGAACGGCTTTACGATGTAATCATCTGCACCAATTCCTAGTCCTCGGATCTTATCAATTTCTTCTACCTTAGCAGTGACCATTAAAATGGGTATTTCCTTCTCTTTTCGAATCTCCCTACAAATTTCAAATCCATCTATCCCAGGTAACATGACATCTAGTATCAGCAAATCATAGCTTTCATGAAGTGCCTTTTGAAGTCCCTGTTTACCATCATTGGATATTTCCACCACAAAACCATTCACCTCTAGATAATCCCTTTCTAACTCTGCAATGCTCGTTTCATCCTCAACAATTAAGATTTGCTTCATGTTTCCACATCCTTACTTAAGCCCGTTTCAGCGTGAAGGTAATACTTGTTCCTTCCCCCACCTTACTTTCAGCCCAAATTTCTCCTCCATGCTGCTCAATAATACGTTTTACAATTGCAAGACCGAGCCCCGTTCCACCTGTTTGAGTGTTTCTTGCTTGGTCTGCACGATAAAACCTCTCAAATATATAAGGGAGTGCTTCTTCAGAAATCCCATTCCCATTATCTTGAATCTGTGTTACTACCATCTCATCCTTTACTGATAGGTAGATATGTAGTGTCTTCTTCTCCTTATCCAGATGCTTTAAGCTATTATGAATAATATTCATAGCAACGCGTTTTAGCTGTTCCCTGTCTACCACTACCTTATAGGTTTCATTCTCATTTGCATGTACTGATACAGCGATATGATCCTTCTCAAGCTCATATTGCAACTCCTCCATGAAATCTAAAAAGTAACAGCGTAAGTCTACTTCTTCAAATTGAAAAGGTTCTCGGTTCAAATCCAACTTGGAGTATAAAAATAACTCATCAATTAGATGGTCCATATCTAAAGATTTCGTATAGATCGTCTGAATATAGCGTTCCATCTTTTCTGGGGTATTGGCAACACCATCACGGATTCCTTCTACATAGCCCTTAATTGACGTAATGGGCGTTTTTAAATCATGGGAGATACTTGCGATAAGCTCCTTCCGATTTTCTTCATATTTCATCTGCATATCCGCAGATTCCTTTAATTTCATCCTCATTAGTTCAAAGGTTTCCGATAACTTCCCTAGTTCATCTCTGCTCATCGGTTTTATAGGAAAATCCAGGTTTCCTTTACTGATTTCATGAGCTGCAATTGAAAGCTTTTCAATAGGCTTCAATATACTTTTGGAAACCGAGTACGTTAGCAGTGCATTTGTAATAATGAGTACAGCAATAAATAGAAAATAGCGTATTTGCAGAAACTTCTTTTGATTACCCTCAGGATCCTCGCCTAGTATGTGAAAGAGAAGAATACTCAAAAAAATTTCAATTACAAAAAAGGCGATAACGGGAATTAGAATCATTGCAACATTTGATAGAATTAACCTTTTTCGAATGGACATATTTCACCTTCCTTACCTGCTCCAACCTTACTATAGCGTAGAGGTAAACTGTTACTATAATCTAAACCAATTCTTAAATTTTTATTAAATTAAAAAGGCACTCCCCATTGGGATAGGGAACTCTATTGATTTACAGGTTCCCATGACTGTTCTTGGTCAATTTTTCCCGCCCATTTCCTACAACTATACACGCACCATGAATACTGGAGGATGCCTTTACAAAGACTAACCATCTTGAATAAGTAACAAGAATACGCAAATTAGTAATGACAAAATTTTCAATCTACTTTATTATTAAAATACCAACATTTACTATAGGGGGCCTTCATTATGAGTATTGCACTCATTTCCGATATTCACGGAAATATGACAGCTTTAGAAGCAGTTCTAGAGCATATAAAAGTGCGTGGAATCCAAACAATTATCTGTCTTGGTGATCTTGTAGGGAAAGGCCCAAATTCAAGTGAGGCTGTGGATCGCATTCGGGAATCGTGTGAGGTTGTACTATTGGGAAATTGGGACGATTTTATTCAAAAGGAGCATCCAGATAAAGCAATCACCTGGCATCGAAATCAGTTGGGGGAAGAACGATTGTCTTATCTAGGTACACTACCATTTCATTATGATTTTTATATGAGCGGAAAGTATATACGGTTATATCATGCTTCTGCAAAAAGCGTCCACCATCGCGTTGTCCCAATGATCCATTCTGATGAGGAAAAAAGAGCAATGTTTGATTTATCCGAGTGGATTAAACCATTGACAGAAAAGACTCCAGATGTAATAGGTTTTGGAGATATTCATGCCGCACTAATTGAACCAATTGAGACAGATTTGACTCTATTAAACGTCGGCAGCGTTGGCAACCCTCTTGATCTGACACAGGCTACATACGCAATTTTACATGGGGAATATCACTCAAAAGAGGTGGCTCCTTTTTCAATTGAAATTGTTCGTGTTCCATATGACATTGAAAAGGAAATACAAATTGCTACTGAAATGGATTTGCCTTATCTAGACCAATACGCAAAGGAGCTTAGAGAGGCTATCTACAGAGGTGCACCCAAAAAGGATTAATCCCAATTCTTGAGACTTGCACAATAAAAAAGAATACATGTAAAATATAAAATAACGATATTTTCTTAGTATGACTTTCATAAATATTGTATATAATGTTTTTAATTTTAACCTCTATATATATAAACATAACCTGAGAGGAGAATTGCCTTGACCACTAATCACGATTCCAAAAAAGAGATCACGGTTAATTCAACTGTCCAATTAAAAGGGATAGTGAAAGCAATCTTCAATGATTCAATTCATGTTCAAATTGGCGGGAAAATCATCACACTTCCGGCATCAAACCTTTTAAAGCAAAACAAAACTCCATTAACCTAATAACACAAAAAGAATACCCGAATTGGGTATTCTTTTTTGCTAGGCTGCGATGCCTATCCCTTTCGAACTTTTATTTTCCAGCTTACACCTGTTCCAATGTCATATGCCGATGCAAAGGAATCCTGGTTTAAAGCCACACCAATTTTATCTAACGAGTTGATATACAATAATGGCTTCCCTAAGTCGGTGTCTGCGAAGGAGCGCCCAAATGTCATGACACCCTTGTATCTCGTTTCATCTTCCTTTTCTATGGTCACTTCAACTGTATCACCATAAGTAATGTCCAATTGTTTAAAGAGCTCACGATCAATATTCGTCCATAGATTACCAAAGCGAATATCCAGAATATCAATCGTGCCAGTCACCATATTATATTGAACTGCTGCCTTACATATCGGTAACTCAACAAGGGAATCCAACGAAATGGTTGGTCCTACCTCTTCGTATGTAATGATACCTGAAGCAAGTCTAGCTCCTGTGTACGCATACACATCTCTTCCATGAAACGTGTATGAATCACCGGAGAACGGTAACCGATTTTTACTTTCATCAATTACCCTTGCCTCTTTAATCCCAAACCTATGCTTTACGTGAGTGATTGTCCCATTATCAGGTGTTACGATATATTGATTGTTTTCTGTCATCACTACAATACTAAGGCGATCAGTCCCTACACCTGGATCAACTACTGATACAAAAACAGTCCCCTTTGGCCAATAAGTAACAGTTTGGAATAAACGGTAGGAGCCCTCCCATATGTTAAATTGAGGTATGTCATGCGTTATATCATAAACATGAAGTGACGGGTGAACAGAAAGGGCGACACCATACATTGCGCTAACTGCCCCATCACTTGTTCCAAAGTCAGTTTGCAACACTAAATGATTCTTCACAAATACTCCTCCATTTCATACAAAAATATATGACGAATATTCTATTTTTAGCAGTTCGTTTACAAATAATCTTTTTTCTGCCGGTTTATTTTTTTACTTTACGAATTAGCAATCTGAAGGAAAGCAACTAAAAAAGAATTGATTCCTCACAGGAACCAATTCCTTTTTTAAAATTCTATTCAGTTGTTTTAAATTGCACGTTCTTGGTCTCTATCTTCGTTTTTCTTTAGCAAGTACGGATTCTTACGTACTATACTAAATATGAGATATGCTGAGGCCATTGCAATGAGCGCACCCACAAGAATGTCTCCAGGGTAATGTACCCCCACCCAAATCCGAGAGAATCCAACTAAACAAGCAAGTATGATCCAAAGAAATCTGCCCTTTTTCTTATATAGAAAGAAGGTAAAACAAACTGCAAAAAAGATCATTGTGTGGTCACTTGGAAACGAATTATTGACTGCCTTTTCAACCAACTGGTTTACATTCGGCAATTCAGCAAAAGGTTGTTGATTTGAATGCAGCTGCCCCACTAATTTTCCGATTACTATTGCTAAACCGACTGAAAGCAATGCACTTAGACTCATCATTCGATCTTTCTTTGTGATCATGTAAAAAATGACAGCAACTATCAGGAAATATAGAGTATAACTCGCAATAAGCACCATTGGCAAGTTTAGAAATGGCACTACTTCTCCTAGGCCGTTAATCTGATAAAACAAGTCAATATTTATGTCCATTACCTTCAAGAAACTCCCCCCACAATAGCTACTTCTCTTTATAAGTTTTTATCTTTCAGTTTAGTAGGTAAGACAAGTTGTTCATATTTTTCATAGATAGCTAATAGACGTTGGATTATGGACAACCTTGTTACGATCACGTAGAAAATGGTGGCGGAAATCATTGCTATCATTGCTCCTACCAAAACATCTACAGGATAATGCACACCCACCCAAATACGAGAAAAACCCATTAAACAAGCCAATACCATCCAAAAATATCTACTCTTCTTATTAAACAGAAAAAAGGTAAAACAAAAGGCAAAAAAGAGTATTGTATGATCACTTGGAAATGAATTATCTATCGCTTTGTCAATGAGTTGGTTCACATCTTCTAGAACTGCAAATGGCTGGTAATGTGAATGGAGCTGGCCAGCCAGCTTCCCAAGTATCTCCGCTACTATAAATGCAAAACCTGCACTAATAATCATGATACGATTTGGCTGATCCCTTTTAAACCAAAATACAAGAACAGCAAATGCAAGAAAAAATGCCAAGTATTCCGTAATAATGATCATAGGGGGGTTCAAAAATGAGAGTTCTTTCCCCTTATCATTAATTAGGTGAAATAATTCAATATTCATGTCAAACATATTAATCACATACATCTCCTCCATACTACTTACTAAGGAGAATATATTGCATATCAGATCATAAAAACAGCGCTATAGCTTACATTTTCATTACAAAAATGTAAGCCGCACCGAAAACGCAGTTATAAAATCGGCGACAAAAGCCTTGAAATGGATTCTTTGAATCTCACGTTAAGACCTCTTTTTCCATATTCTTCATAGGTTAATAATTTTGATAGCTTTATATCCTCTTTAAAAATTTCCGATAACTCTTTTGAAATGTCCTCATCATATAAAAAAGCATTTACTTCAAAGTTGAGGCGAAAGCTCCTTACATCAATATTTGCTGTACCAACAGATGATATCTCTTTATCCACAACAAGTGTTTTTGAATGGATAAAGCCATTGCTATAAATATAAACATTGGCCCCTACCGGAAGAAGCTCACCAATATGTGACAATGTTGCCCAATACACAAAAGGATGGTCCGGCTTATCAGGAATCATTATATTTACTTCCACACCTGAAAGGCACGCAACCCTTAGTGCATCAAGCAAACTTTTATCTGGTATAAAATAAGGAGTTTGAATATAAATTGATTTTTTAGCCGAGTATATCATTTTGATATAGGCATTTTTTATCTGCTCGAAATCTGAGTCAGGTCCACTTGTTACAATTTGAATCCCAACATCTCCAAGGCGATAGTTCTCGACTGGAAAAAGCTTTGGATCATACACAATATCGAAATAACGAGAAGCTTGATTCCAATCTAGAATAAAGCGCGCTTGCATGGCATCAACAGCAATACCCCTAATTCGTAAATGTGTATCTCGCCAGTATCCAAATCTTCTATTTAAACCTAAGTACTCATCACCAACATTGAAGCCACCCACATACCCGATTTTTCCATCGATGATTACTAATTTCCGGTGGTTTCGAAAGTTCATTCGGAGGTTAATAAAAGGTAACTTCGACGGGAAAAATACTTCTACAAGACCCCCGGCTTCAGTGAATTCCTTAAAAAAACGCTTTGTTAATGTTCTTGATCCAAGTTGATCATACAGTACACGAACTTTAACGCCTTCTTTTACCTTTTTTGTTAATGCCTCCATTAACTTTTTGCCTAAATTATCATTCTTGATAATATAGTATTGCAAATGAATAAATTCCCTTGCATTTTCAATGTCTTGGAATAAACTTCTGAACTTTTCCTGACCATCGGTAAAAACTTCGACTGCATTATTTTCTGTGAATAAAGCTTGATCATTCACAAGGTTCATATAGATAAGGTCCTGGTTATTCTTTGTCACCCATTTATTAAAGTGGAATTGCTGTGTCCGAAGCTGATGCTTTTGTTCCTTTAACATTTCTTCATATCCACTTTTTTTCAAATCTTCCCATTGAAATAAATGGTCGCGAGTTAAATTTCTACCTAATAGCAAATACAGTATGAATCCTGCCACAGGTATAAAGAAAAGGACCAAAAGCCACGCCCAAGTAGAACTAGCATCTCTGCGTTCTCGAAAGATGACTACTACCGCAAATACAATATTTAAAATCAATACCAAACTAAGTAATAATGAAGAAATATTCACCATATTTCCCTCTCTCACCGATTCATTCTACATTACAATATACTATAGAAGGTAACGTTTATGAAACAATATATCTTTGAGTTGTATTCAAGTGTAAGAAAACCTGGCTAGTTCGCCAGGTTTTCTAGTTTAATGTATGTTTTTATCTACATACCTTCCATAGTCTGGAATCGCAATGCTGTCAAACTCTTTCACTAATTTATCTAAGGAATCTGTTAATAGCTCCCCTGTCATCGGCAAACCATGACCTGTTACAGCAACGTTTGGTTTTAACTTATGTAAAGTTTCAACTGAGCTCTTTGCTGCCTGCCAATCTGTTGTTAAATAACGAGGAGGGCCACTAATTTCCTGTTCCTGTGTAAATACTTTGTATAGCGACTCTTGTTTTACTGTCACAAACGCATCCCCCACAATTAGGACACCATCATTCTCTCGGTAGAAGGATACATGGCCAGGTGAATGCCCTGGTGTATGAATCCAGCGGAACTCAGGCAAATGTGGAACTGTTCCATCAGCAGGCAGTTTTTCAACATGCCCACTTATATTTATTGGGTCATTTGGAAACATTGGAGACATTTTCGCAACCATCCCCCCCTCTACTGTCGGGTCTGGTTCTGGGTAGCTTTTTACCCCGGTTAAGAATGGCATTTCCCGCTCGTGAGCATATACAGGTACATTCCAATGCTCAATTAATTCAATAATGGCACCGACATGATCAAAATGACCATGTGTTAAAAGAATTGCCTTTGGTCGACTATTTGGACCAAAACGTTCTTCCGTAACAGAGATTATTTCCTCAGCTGATCCCGGCATCGCAGCATCAATAATGACAAAGTCTGACGAGTTTTGCTCCCCCACGAGCATAAAATTAACAATTTGGACCGTATGGGAATATATATCCGGCAAAACCTGTATTCCTATTCCACTACCAATAGACGTAGCAGGTATAAATTTATAGTCACTTCCGTATTGCATGTCTTTATCCATGTTGCTCCTCCTAACACTTTCATATGAATAGTGTTTCACAGGATAAAGAAATTATGTTATGCACGTCTCTCTGACAATTTACTTATGGTCTATATTTTTGTTGTTTTCTTTTGAGAAATAGAGGGTTAGAATGACACTACTATAATGATTCCCAAACAAATATAGAGTGGGACATCCCAACGAATATAGGCTGCAGTTGTAGCACCTATAATTGTTATCCATTCTATTACTAAAAAGGGTTTTAATTTTTTCTTCATTTCATCCCCGATATTATTCTCTTACGAACGGATCCACTTCCAGATTTCCTTCGGTGTTGCATTTTTCCCATACATAAGAATGCCCGTCTTAAAGATTTTTCCTGCTAACTTCATAAACAACCAGATGCTCAATACGAGTATGAGTAACGCAATCCCAATCTCCATCCACGGCCATTCTTCTAATAATGTAAGTCGCAACAGCAGCACTCCAGGTGTTGCGAATGGTATAAATGTTCCTACCTTTGCAAACAATCCACTCGGATCTCCGACAATTGGTCCGATAAATATGAACGGTAGGAACGGTAACATCATAACAAGACCTTGGAAGTTACCAGCTGAGGACATATCTGCCATCGTCGCACCTACACCAACAAATAGGGCTGAGAATAAGAGATACCCCAAGATTGCAATTAAGACAAATAACAACACTTCCGGTACAAATAAATATTCTAAGATAGGAATATCTAATTTCCAAAGTGCAATTGGGATTCCAAATCCAAGAAAGACAACCGCTTGGATCATACCTAAAATGAAATACCCGATAATTTTCCCTTGCATTAATTCACCTGGCGTAAGAGAGGATAAAATAATTTCCGCAACTTTTTCCTTTTTCTCTTGCGAAGCACTTTGGAATATATACATACCTGAAAAAATAATTGATAATAAAATAATTCCTGCAAAAGCTCCTGGTACGATTCTTTTTAAAGGATCTTCACCAAGTAGAGATGACTCTTCTTCTACTATACTGTCTCCCTCATCAAGGGAAGGTTCTTCAAAAATGATTTGCTTAGACATAGCAGAAAGTTGTTCTTCTGTTACTCCGAGTTTCTGCATTTGTAGTGCTTTTAAAGGTGTTTCTAAAACCTGAACCTGATTGATAAAAAATGGACTTATTTCATCACTTGTGTAAACTGGGATAATACCACTTTCGAGGCTTGATTCCTCTAACAATATATATGCTGTATGTTCAGCACCTACTAGTTCAACCTGGATATCCTCTGCAACCAAATCAGTATCCTCTATGTCCCAATTCAAATCCTGAGCATTTACTGCTTCCTGAATCGTTTCAAACGCCCCTAACTCATCATTGATGTAGACCTGAGTTCTAGGTTCTTCTTCAATTTCAGAATCCCCAAAGATAGTTCCCAAAAACATAAATGCCAAAAAGATCGCAGGTGTTAAAAATAATCCGATTAGAAAGGATTTATTTTTCATATTCCTTTTTACTTCCCACTTCGCTACCTTCATTGCATTACGCATTTACATCTACCTCCCCTCTTAACATATTCTTATCAGTTGCGATATCAATAAATATTTCATGGAGGGATATTCGATCAATGGATAATTCATTGATTTCCAAATTCTCTGGTAGATGCTTTAACCAGCTTGCAACATAAACATCCTTTGAAAGGTATAAAATAGAAGTATCTTCATTTTGTTCCACACGCTGAACCTCAGGAAGTCCTTGTAAATTCGCTATTGTATTCTTTCCACGAATGGTGCATTTGAAGTTGGCGTATTCCTTTTTTACATTATCCATTGAACCTGCTATCACTTTTTGGCCACGGTGGATAAGAAATAATCGATCACACATTTCCTCAACTAGGTTCATTTGATGCGAGGATAATAGAATAGCAGTTCCTTTCGCAGCGAGGTCACGTATTTCTTGTTTAAATAACTCCTGGCTTACTGGGTCTAATCCTGAAAAAGGTTCGTCGAGGATTAAGAACTCCGGTTCATGTAAAATGGATGCGATAAATTGAACCTTTTGTCCCATTCCCTTTGAAAGTTCTTCTATTGAAGCGTTGTCCTTGCCCTCTAATCCAAACTTTTTCAAATAAGCTAGAGCACGTTCTTTTGCCTTTTTCACTGGATAATCCTTTAGTTCAGCTAAATAAAGAAGAATATCCATAACCTTTACATTTTTATAAAGTCCTCGTTCCTCTGGCAAATACCCGATTTTACTACGGGGAATTTCCTTATGTCCTTGAAACATAATTGTTCCTTCATCTGGGTACATAATCCCCATGATGTTACGGATGGTTGTTGATTTACCCGCTCCGTTTGGACCAAGAATGGCCATGATTTCACCTTTATATACTTCAAATGAAATATCCTTTAAGACTTGGGTGTCTTTAAAGGATTTTTTTAAATGATCCACTTTTAAAAAAGCTTCCATCTTCATTCCTCATTCCTCCCTACTACTTTATTCGACGAGGAGTTACACGTTGAACAAGTTATGTATGATTATCGTTTTCTATCACATTATGTATGTACGATTATTCCAAAAAAAGGTTTCAAGTTTTTAACTAGGATAGTGGACAAAAGGCGTTCCTCCAAAATAAAAAGAACTGGAAAGTATGGGATAGTACCAACTTCCAGTTCTTTTTTAATTATGATTTTTTCCTTTTAGGATAATGAAAGATCATCCTAAGTACGGTATAGAATAATAGAATAAAAACAAATGCATTAACAACCCAATGAGTACCGATGAACAAGTTTGCAACTGCAAAAATAATAATAGGTTTTGTTAAAGCAAAGGCACACATTTTCCATAAAAATTGAAATTTTAATTGTCGATGTACTAGTCTGCTAACTGCAACTCCAACCCCAGCTACTAAAGAAATGCCGAGAATCCCTAGAAAAAGCATTAAAAAGGGATAAAATAGGAGGACTTGGATAAAGTAGACGTTTTGAGGAATGTCATTTTCTTTATAGGATTCATCCAACAGTAAATTTATTTCAATTGGAAGAGCTAATATAAACAATAATAAAAGGAGGAATACTAGTGTATTTCTCATCTCCAACCGATTTAACCGCTTCATAGCTGTCTTTTCTGGCAAACGCCAACTATCCGATAATGTTGAAAAAAGTTTCACCAAGAGCCACTCACTTCGTTTTATGAATTAATATTTTTACAGAAAAGAAACCTTTCCAAAATGGAAGGAAAGGTATCAAGGATCTTACTTATAAAAGTCTTCTGGAATAGGTCCAAATTTGCGACTATGGTATAGAAGTGGCGGCTTGCTGTAGTTCTCAATTTCAACCACTTCACCAATTAAAATCGTATGGTCACCGGCTTCAATTGTTTGGAAGGTCTTACAATGTAAAACCCCTGAAGCACCCTCAATAATTGGAAGGTCATTGTCTGACATCTTCCATTCACAACTGCCAAAACGATCTGTACCTTTACTTGCAAACAATGTGCAAATATCTGCTTGGTCACCCGCTAACACATGTACTGCAAATTTATCTGTTTTCGTAAAAATATCGTAAGTAGATACACTTTTATCAATCGACCATAAAATTAATAATGGGTCTAATGAAACAGAAGCAAATGAATTAACGGTAAGGCCAAGTGGCACTCCATTTTCATCAGTTGTAGTGACAACTGTTACACCTGTAGGATAATTTCCCATTACAGCCTTAAAGTCTTGTGTTTTCGTATTTTTATCCATACTCACACACCTTTCTATAAAATCGAGCACTGTTTATCTATATCTTACTAATTTTCCATGTCTAAAACTACTCTAACTATATCATGATTATAATGACAATTCTAATTGTATGCACAAATATAAAAAAGCATAGCAAAGGCAAGCATGAACGTAGAAAGCACGTAGACAAAGTACAGAATGGTCCTAGCTCTATTTAGGCCAGCTCAGCCACCAAAGCTAGAGCTCCGGTTAGGTAGCTTCGATTTTACTTATCCTCTTTGATATATATATTCCCCTGACGAATCCATTTCGTTGCAACCCATTTTTCACCCGTTGATACAGGTATACTTGAATGCAATGACAAACGATCAACCTCGCCCCTACTGTTACCGTATTGAAAATATACGGCAGAGCCCTTCTTAGGCACGATTGAGACCCCCGCTTTAGGAAAGACAGTTTGGCCTCCTGCAGATACATCATTTAGGTAAATGAGAAAAGTTCCAACCCGCTGGCCACCTTTATCTGGATTCACCTTACTGGAAGGAAAGTAATCAAAATGGTTTTTGTACTCCTCACCGATACCATAATTCAGAACCTGAAGTCCTTCTCCATTTTCAATTGGGAATTCTGTAAGTTCCGAAATTCTTTTTTCAATTTTGGTGATAAACTCATTTTCTTGCAAATAAAAAGACATTCCCTTACTAGTCCGACCAGTTGCTGCCTTTTCCTCACCTGTTTTTGGGTCAATGACAGTTGAAGGTTTTAAACGCTTCCTCGATAATTCAATTAACTGGTCACACTCTTCTATGGTTAACACGTTATCTAAATGTAAAATAAAAGGCTTTTCTACTTTCGAAAGGACCTTAACGTTGCGATCACTTGTATGTATGAGATTTCCTTTCTTGGCTATCTCGGGCTGTTCGTATTCAAATGGAGCATGTACACCTTGTATATTAGTTGGTTTATTGTTAACAATTCGAAATAAAGTCGTATATGAGAGCCTCGAGTCATACCCTTTTCGAATCATTGCATCTACAATCGCTTCTGGTTTAACGCCACTGTTTAGTGTTTTTATAATCCAATCCATGAGTGCACTCGGAATTTGATTCGCTTTCTCCATTTCTACCTCTCCTTTAGCCCATGTTTGCGTAGATTTTGGGTCGAGGAACCTGTCCCTTTGGCCCAAGTAATCCCTTACATTATATTTTAATATATAGTGGCTAATTTGTGGTAATGATTACTATTTTTTGAATGTAATTGAATTTCCTTGAGTATTAAAAAAGGAATACGAGTTACCCCGCATTCCTCTTTTTACTTTATTTTATACATTCTTACTACCAGTATAGATTTGTATTGCGTCTCTTAAGAATTCAGCTGTTCCAGGTTGTTCTTTGTCGTAATACGCAGTAAATCTTTCATCATCCACATACATTTGCGCTAAACCTGCATGAGCCTCTTTGCTGTATTGTGGCCAAAAAAACAGAAGCCATTTTTTATGCAATTCGGCCGCCTTTTGTCCAAGCTCTCCAGCAGGGTCTCCAACCTTTATAGCGGCGGCAAGGGTCTCTCTTAACTTTGCCTCAATTTGAACAGCTTCATCATGTTCTTCCTTAGACAGATTCATGAATTTTTCATTTGATTGCTTTACTGTTTCTTCACCATACTTCTCCCGAATTTCTTTTCCATACTTTTTCTCATTATCTTCAAGGGCTTTCCTCTTAAACCCTTCAAACTTTTCTTTATCGCTCATCGTTATTCTCCCTTCACTTTGCGCAATTGTCTTCTCAACATTAGCAATTAAGGCATCTAGCTGTTTTCGTTTATCAAGAAGTTGCTCCCGATGTTCTTTTAACGCTTTGGATTCATCAAAAGCTGGATCTGTCATTATGTTTTTTATATCAGTAAGGTTGATACCTAGCTCACGGTAAAAGAGAATTTGCTGTAGCCGGTTTACCTCATGTTGGCCATATATCCTGTACCCCGATGAATTGATTCTTGCCGGCTTAAGAATCCCGATTTCATCGTAGTATCGTAATGTCCTTGTACTTACTCCAGCTAACTTTGCTAATCTTTGTACTGTGTATTCCATCTGCACCACCTCCTGATAATTTCACTTTACACCTTTACGCAACGGTAAGGTCAACACGATAATCTATATTATTTTAAACTTTTTAAAAGAATGCATTTTGGTTTATGGGTAGAGGGCTTTGCAAATAATATCCAACGTATGGTAAAAATTGCTTTGGAGTCGTGTGGAAGATGTGATTGTTTTCCAGATTTGAATGGTTTTTATATAAATATCCAGTAAAACCATTCGCAAATGTAGTTTGTGTATGCTTTTGACGGCTAGTTTATAAGAAATACATTCGCAATTTCCAGTATGTGGTAAATTAGACTATATTATCAGCTATAACTGTAATTACTTTCCAGTTCCGAATGGTTTTTAAACAAATATCAGCCAAAACCATTCGCAAATGTAGTTTACGCATGCTTTTGACGGCTAGTTTATAAGAAATACATTCGCAGCATCCAGTATGTGGTAAATTTAGCTATGATATCAGCTGTAACTGTAATTACTTTCCAGATTCGAATGGTTTTTAAACAAATATCCAGTAAAACCATTCGCAAAAGTAATTTACGCATGCTTTTGACCGCTAGTTTATAAGAAATACATTCGCAGCATCCAGTATGTGGTAAATTTAGCTATGATATCAGCTGTAACTGTAATTAATTTCCAGATTTGAATGACTTTTAAACAAATATCCAGTAAATCCATTCGCAAATGTAGTTTACGCATGGTTTTGACGGCTAGTTTATAAGAAACACATTCGCAACTTCCAGTATGTGGTAAGTTTAGCTATAATATCAGCTGTAACTGTAATTATTTTCCAGATTCGAATGGTTTTTAAACAAATTTCAGCCAAAACCATTCGCAAATTTAGTTTACGCATGCTTTTGACCGCTAGTTTATAAGAAATACATTCGCAGCATCCAGTATGTGGTAAATTTAGCTATGATATCAGCTGTAACTGTAATTACTTTCCAGATTCGAATGGTTTTTAAACAAATATCCAGTAAAACCATTCGCAAAAGTAGTTTGTGTATGCTTTTGGCAGCCGACTACACGGAACCGGTACACACGCTAAACACCTACTATATGGTAGAACAAACTCTAAGATCGGATAGAACTATTTTTTATCCATATTCGAATAGTTAGAAACAAAAAAAAACCCTACAAGATAGATAGTACCTTGTAGGGCGGATACGATTAGTTTTCTTGAATGTCTTTACGGTTTTTCTTAAACATCTTAGATAGTACTTCATATACGATTGGTACGACAAGTAGCGTTAAGAGCGTAGAGCTTGCCAAACCGCCGATTACGGTAATACCAAGTCCCTTCGAAATTAGACCGCCACCGCCTTCACCAAGTACTAATGGAATAAGCGCACCAATTGTCGCGATTGCCGTCATTAGTATCGGGCGTAAACGAGTAGAACCTGCTTCTAAGATAGCCTCACGCATTGTCATTCCATCTCGTTCCATATGAATAATACGGTCTACTAGAACGATTGCGTTTGTGACAACTATTCCTATTAACATCAAGAGTCCCATCATAACAGAAACAGAGATTGTTTCCCCTGCAATTAACAATCCAACAAATGAACCGATCACAGCAAATGGAAGTGAGAATAGAATTGCAAATGGTGCAACTCCCTCTCCGAATGTTACTACAAGGATGAAGTACACAATTGCAATTGCTGCAAGCATTGCTAATCCTAGCTGAGTAAATGTTTCTGTCATATCTGCTTGAACACCAGCAATATCTGTTGTCACACCTTTTGGTAAATCTAACTCATCAATATCTTTACCTATTTCTGAAGATACTTTTGAGATATCTTGACCAATAATGGTTCCTGATACAGATGCATAGTACTCACCTTTACTGCGGGCAAGTGTATTTAAAGCAGTTCCTTCTTCAACAGTCACTAGATCAGAAAGCGGCATTGTTGTTCCAACTGCCGTTTGAACAGGAGTTGCTAACATATCCTCAATTGATGTAGGTTGAGTAGCTTCTTGATCCTTCTGCACAATAACCTCAAGAGTATTTCCGTCTTTCTCAACAGTTGTGAGGACTTCTTGCGTACGGTCTGGATTTAACATCATGAGAATTTGACCAGTTGTTAATCCATATTGTAGCAGTTCATCCTGCTCCACCTTAAATGTGTATTCTACATATGCATCCTCTGCACTTGAAGATACATCCTCTAAGCCATCATTTTCTTTCATTACATCTTCTACCATATGAACAGCTTCATACAGCTTATCTAAATCTTCACTGTAGAATGTATAGCTAACTTCATTTGTGCTCATTGACATAGCAGAGAAGTTCTGGCTCTTCCATTCTCCAGATTGTCCTAAGTTAAATACATAATCCTCGATTTCTTCACGCACTTCAGGGAAGTTATCCATTTCTGGATCAAAGATGAGGTACATTAACGCACCATCACCGCCGCCTCCCATCATCGCGGCCATCGGATCTCCACTTTCAGTCACTGATAACTGAAGGATATCAATATCTTTTCGTTTTAAAAGTTCCTCTTCAACTGAAGCAACATTTTCCAATGTTTCTTCCATTAATTCACCAGTACCTGGAGTATAGGTTAAGTACATAACCTTTTCCTCTTCACTACCCATGAAACTAAATCCAATGAGTGGAGTTAACGCTAAACTGCCCACTAATAATAAAATAGATAGAACTGAGACGATAATTTTATGGTTAAGAGACCAATCTAAAATTCCCTTATACCAATTTGCTAGTTTTCCAGCTTCCTTATGTGATCCTTCTACCTTTTCACTATAAAGTTTCTTCTTGAACAAGGTATGTGACAATGCTGGAACGATGGTAATCGCAACTAATAACGAAGCACCTAATGCAAATGTCATGGTTAATGCGAACGGCATAAATAATTCTCCAACCATACCACCAACAAAGATAAGTGGAGCAAAAACAGCAACCGTTACTAAAGTTGATGAAAGGATTGGTTTAAACATTTCGAGCGTTGCTTCACGAATTAAGGCACGTCCGTTTAGTTTCTCTTCTTTTAGATGGAGTCGGCGATATATATTTTCAACTACAACAATTGAATCATCGATTACACGACCAATTGCGACCGTTACCGCTCCTAGTGTCATCAAGTTTAATGTGATATCCAACCACTTCAGTAGCAATAATGCCATAAATATAGAAACAGGGATGGATACAATTGAAATAATCGTAGACTTAAAGTTACGTAAGAACAATAAGATGATTAGAACGGCAATTAGTCCACCAAATAGCGCCTTTTCAACCATTGTTGATACGGACTTTTCAATAGGCTCACCTTGATCAAGTGACACATCAATAATTAAACCCTCGATATTTTTTTGTTCTTCTTCTACTAGGTCTTTCACTTCATTTACAACATCGACTGTATTATCCTGTTGTCCTTTAATAATCTGAATCGCAATTGCATCTTTGCCATTTGTACGTGATACTGACTGAACTCTACCAACCTCTTCAATCGTAGCAATTTTACCAAGCTCTACAAATGGAACTGGGTTTTCTTCAGAAGGTGTAACAGGAATTAACATTTTCTTTAATTCATCTGCTGTCATGAATTTACCGTCAATGGCAACAGCTTGTTCCCCTTCTTCGAACTCAAATAACCCTAAAGATACAGCCATATCACTCGCTTGGATCATTTGCTTGACTGAATCCTCAGTTAGATCGTATTTTGCCATTTCTTCCTTGTTATAAGTAAGTTCAACTTCCTCTATATGCTGACCGGTAATTGTTGCAGACGCAACACCATCTAGCTTTTCAAGTTTTGGAAGCAAGATATCTTCAACTGTAGAAGTTAATTCTACAATATCCTCTGTTGAACTACTCACGCTAAGGGCTACAACAGGCATCATGTTCATGCTTATCGCTGTTATAACAGGCTCCTGCGCACCCTCTGGCAAAGTTACTGCGTCTAACGCAGCTTGTAAGGCACGTTTGGCCTCATCCATATCTTCACCATAGTCATATTCCACTTGGATATTCGCCATGTTTGAATATGAATTTGAATAGACTGATTTTACTCCTTCAAGTCCCTCGACTGCACTTTCAATCGGCATGGAGACATCTTCCATTACTTGTTCAGGGGTTGCCCCAGGATATACATCCATTACCATTAGGAACGGAATTGATATATCAGGAATGGTTTCTGTCTTCATTTGTGTACCTGAATATACTCCAGATACTGTCACAATAATGGTAAGTAACCAAACTGCTAGTTTATTCTTTAGTACGAAATTTACTATACCTCTCACTCTTACACCTACCCTAGATTGACTTATTTATCCCATTTACTTATAATAATGACCAATCAGTCATTTGTCAACGAAGAACTAGGGGAGAATAACTAAGATGGTAAAAAAACAGCTTATTATGGAAAAGGCTCTTGAGCTTTTTGCAAAACAGGGTATTGAAGCAACATCTGTTCAGCAAATAACAGAACATACGGGAATTTCAAAGGGTGCCTTTTATCTTTCTTTCAAATCAAAGGATGAACTTATTTTAGCACTCATTGACCATTTTATGGAACAAATCACATCCGATATTGACCATCTAGTCAAAAATAAAGAAAATGAAGAAAACTTACTCTTTAACTATTATTATGTAAGCTTTCAATCCTTTGAAAAGCATTCAAACTTTGCGAAGGTTCTCATGAAAGAAAATACTCAATCATTCAACGAAGAACTACTAGTTAAAATGTATTATTATGACAGGCTTGTTGATAATTCTATACTATCAATGATAGAACAAATCTACGGGGATGACATACTGACAACAAAATACGACCTTCTGTACTGTATAAAAGGACTTATGCGGATCTATTCAGAACTCCTTTTATTCGATGATGTACCATTAGATCTTCATTTGTTATGTCAGTCACTTGTAGAAAAAACAGACTTACTTGCAAGAGGGATGACAGTCCCCTTTATAACACCTGAACTTAACCGAATATCAGAATTCCATAAGTTAGAAGAAGTAACGAGAGAGCAATTAGTTGAAATCATTGACCCAGCATTACATGATATGGAAGACTCAATTGATAAGGAGTCACTTGTACTACTAAAAGAACAAGTCCTTGAACAAACCTTTAGTCCCGCAATTATAAAGGGACTGGTAGAAAATATAAGAAATAATCCACAATGCAAATGGATTTCTTATCTAGTTGGCAGGTACTTTAAACTATAAAAACAACGGCAGACTGCTTTTAACCATAAGCAATTTGCCGTTGTTTTCTTTTTATTTATCGAACCTGCCCATTGCCAGACATTAAAAATTTAACAGTTGTTAGAGCTGGTAATCCCATTGGTCCGCGAGCATGAAGTTTTTGTGTTGATATCCCTATTTCAGCACCGAATCCAAGAGCTCCTCCGTCTGTAAACCTTGTGGAAGCATTATGATAAAGAGCAGAAGCGTCTACCAGCTTCATAAATGCTTTAGCAGTTTGCACATCCTCCGTAACGATGGCTTCCGAGTGCTTTGTTCCATATATTTCAATATGCTCAATTGCCTCATCCACACCATCAACTACCTTCATTGCAATGTCTAGGCTTAAATACTCGTTCACCCAATCTTCTTCACCGGCTGGTATTGCGTTTGGAATGACTGACAATGTCGTCTCATCTCCGTGAACCGTAATTGAGTGAGCCTGTAATGTATTCACGAGCGTTTCCTTATTTACAGTCAGCCAATCCTTGTGAATAAGAACTGTTTCTGCCGCATTACAAACTGCTGGACGATCGGTTTTGGCATTCACGAGGATGGATAATGCCTTATGAACATTAGCTTTGGCATCAATATAAATATGACAGTTTCCTACACCTGTTTCGAGTACAGGTACAGTTGCATATTTAACAACAGTTTGAATCAGTGACGCTCCCCCGCGAGGAATTAGAACATCTATATATTCCTTCATTGTAAATAGCTGTTGTGTAGCGTTTCTATCAGTACTTGCAATGAATTGAACGGCTTCCATCGGGATTTTTGTTTTTTCTAAAGCATACTGGATAACTTCCACAATTGCTTTGTTCGTATGGATTGCAGAGGAACCACCCTTAAGAATAATGGCATTTCCTGACTTTAAAGCAAGACCTGTCGCATCGACTGTTACATTAGGACGGGCTTCGTAAATCATGCCAATTACGCCCAGTGGTACTGTTACTTTTGTAACCTGTAAGCCATTATCCAATGTCCAATCCGAAATCACTTGATCAGTTGGGTCCTCTAACTCCGCAACTTGACGTAAACCGTCAGCAAAGTCATAGACTCTTTCTTTCGTTAAAGTTAATCGATCCATAAAGCTTTCTGAATATCCTGATTCTCTTCCATGTTGTAAATCTACATTGTTCGCTTCCAAAATTGTTTTGTATTCCGCTTCAAGTATTTCCGCTAATATATATAATGCTCTATTTTTATCTTCTGTTGATAGTATACCAATCTGCTTAGATGCTTTTTTTGCTTTACGCGCCTGTTCAATAATATCAAGGTTTTCCTTTAATAAAGTCACCAAATTCCTCCCTAATCTAATAATCTCCTACACTCCTATTGTAATAGGAGCATCAATATGACAAACAAAATCGCTCATATCTACTACAATGGTTGATTCTAATGATTTTTCGGTTTTATCTTTTATAGCCTGTTGAATCTCTACAGACGAAAGGTTCACAACTCCTCGGCCAATTTCTTCACCATCCGTATCCAACACACGAACAACAGAGCCCTCTTCAAATCGACCAGTCACTCGAATCACCTCGTTTGCTCGTAAATCTTTTCTCTTTTCAACCATGCGATATGTAGCATGGGAAGCTATATGGATGTCTCCTTTTATACCTGAGTGAAAGGCTATCCACTTTTTCTTTTGATTTAACATGTTCACAGGTTCTCCTGACGAAAAATACGTACCTGTAGCCTGTTCATTCACTGCTTCCACAAGTATATTCTCTGTGTTAGCATTTCCCAAAAATGTTGAAATTCCAGAAGCCATGGCAATCTTTACTGCTTCTATTTTTGACTTCATTCCACCTGTACCAACTGCACTTCCGGAGCCACCTGCAGCCATCTCAATTTCCTCAGTAATTTCGTGGACTCGCTCTATTAACTTGGCATTTTTGTTCTTTACCGGGTTATGATCATACAAACCATCTATATCAGATAATATGACGAGCTGATTTGCATCTACTAAACCAGCAACCTTAGCTGCCAGCGTGTCATTATCCCCAAAATTCAATCGTTCCGTAGATAACGTATCATTTTCATTGACGATTGGGATTATCCCACGTTCTAATAGTACATTCATTGTGTTTCGAACATTTTGATAGCGTGATTCATCTAAGAAGTCACTACGTAAAATTAAAATTTGTGAGGCTACATAACCATGTGATAAAAAGAGATTAGAATACGACTCCATTAACAAACCTTGACCGATAGAAGCCGCGGCTTGCTTTTCCGGTAACGTATCTGGACGCTTTAGGCATCCTAGTTTTCTATATCCTGCAGCCACTGCACCTGATGATACAAGGACAACTTCATGCCCATTATCCTTTAACTCAGCAATCTCGTTGGCTAATTTCTCTAGTTTTCGCTTACTAATTTCTCCATGTCGGCTTGTTAAGGAACTACTTCCGACTTTTATGACAACTCTTTTTTCAGCGGACATCCGATCAATCCTATCTATTTTTGTTAATCAATTATGCCTTCACGTGTTTAACTCAACTATTCAGATAAACTAAAATCTAGGCATTCACCGAAGGTTTTTCCTTATTTACGTAGTCGATAAGTACGTACCAAATCTTGCGTTTAACTACCCCACTACCTCTATTAAACAGCTCTTACTTTCTTAGCTTCAACAGCTGTATCCTCTAACTGTGAGCTTATCTCTTCGGAACGTTTCGCCGCATGCTTTATCGCTTGTGAGATTGCTTTTCCTCCACCATTTTTTTCTAATGCTGCTAAACCTGCAGCTGTTGTGCCATTTGGTGAAGTGACATTTTCACGTAGAGTAGTAGGCGTTGCATCCTGCTGTTGAATCATTTTTGCTGCTCCTACGATTGTCTGTGCGATGATGTCCCTCGAAACTGATTCATGCAAACCTGCTTTTTTTACAGTTGCTTCCATGTGTTCCATAAGGTAATAAATGTATGCTGGGCCACTACCAGCTACTCCTGTAAAGACATCCATTTGATCTTCAGGAATTTCATAGACTTTACCAATGGATTCAAGTAATTCTGTCGCAAGTGACATGTTTTCTTTTGTGGTATAAGTGCCGGCAGAAATGGCAGTTGCGGACTCTCCAATCATACTAGATGTATTTGGCATCACTCGAACCACCTGTTGACCTAATGGTAAATTCTTCTCCATAAAGGATGTAGAAATACCAGCTAATACAGATAACACGAGTTGATTTGGTAGAAGTGAATCTTTGATGGATTGTAATGCGACTTCAGCATCCTTAGGTTTCATTGCGAGGACTATAATATCAATATCTTGCAAGTTTAGGTTTTGGCTCTCTAAACCGTTAATTCTATATTCCGCTTCAAGTTCTTTTAAGCGTGCTTTATTTGTTTTATTTGTAACATATACCTGGTTATTCGGGACTTTTTCAGCTGCAACAATACCAGAAATCATTGCCTCTGCCATGGAACCTGCCCCTATAAAAGCGATTGTTTTCTCATGTAACATCAAATGTCTCCCTTGTAGAGGATGTTTAAAAAGTCCGGTGAAAATGACACATCAGTATAGGATCTTCGACTATATACCGACACTTCCTGTGTCGAACGTCGAAGTCACCACATCCTGCGGAAGCTCGTTGGCTTGCCTTTCCGCTCCTCACGTATTAATTGCATACGCTCCGGTACGCGGGAGCTTCGCCGCCTCAAACTTTCGACGCACAGGATGTGCTAGTGTCGACATTGCCACAGGACGTGGCGTTATTGTCGACGTGGTCCTTTCATCCTCCTTTTTAAACATACACTTATATTTAAGTTTTTTTGCAACGTCCTTATCGTAACATCTATAAAATGATTATCAAGGACTTCAAGGAAAGTCATGCGCATATCATTCAATTAGTTAGTGTAAGCGTTAACAAAGAAAGCTAACTCCCTCAAATCAAGCATTACGCTCAAAAATAAGAGCAGAAGATAGAATTTGCAGATTTTTGGGACAGAGGGACAGGCCCCTTGTCCCTGCAGGAATC
Source organism: Ferdinandcohnia sp. Marseille-Q9671 (assembly GCF_976954385.1). NCBI lineage: Bacteria > Bacillati > Bacillota > Bacilli > Caryophanales > Bacillaceae > Ferdinandcohnia > Ferdinandcohnia sp. Marseille-Q9671. The sequence goes on along the minus strand of NZ_CDRJTA010000002.1, from coordinate 103,110 downwards.
GTCGATATATATCAGTTTTTAGGGAGAGCGGAATATGCCTGGTTTGTCCCTAACATGGTACACTAAAATGGGAGGGGAAATTTAGATGGAAAAACAACCTTACATAGAAAAACTGTTTATTGGCAAACCAAAAACGGTTGGAAATCCGAACGCTACAAAACTCATGGATAAAGAGTGGACAAGTGGAATTTTCAAAGAACCCGTTCAGCACCCAGTGTGGCTTAGCAAGGTGCAATTAGAAGGAGATGGGCAAGCCGATTTAAAAAACCATGGTGGGCCAGAAAAGGCAGTCCTCGCTTATACAGCAGGTCATTATCAAAAGTGGCAAAGCGAACTCGGTAATGACCAGATTGAACCAGGCGCAATGGGAGAAAATTTTTCAGTCGTTGGTCTAGACGAAACCAATGTGTGTATTGGGGATATATATGAGATTGGAGAGGCAACAGTTCAGGTTTCTCAGCCTCGTCAGCCTTGCTGGAAGCCCGCTCGCCGTTTTAAAATACTAGACTTTGCATTACGTATCCAAAAATGCGGCCGAACGGGCTGGTATTTCAGGGTTTTGCAGGAAGGGTCTGTAGAAGAAGATGTTCAAGTTACATTGATCAAACGACCTTACCCTGAATGGACGATTGCGCGTTGCAACGAAATTATGCATGAAAGAAAAAATGATTTAGAGGCTGCTGGACAATTGGCCGCTTGTGAATATTTGGCTTCAAGTTGGAAGGAAACATTAACAAAACGACTCGATGGTGAATCAAAGTCGATCGAAAATCGAGTATATGGACCAAATAAAGAATAGGATGCCAAAAATCGGCATCCTATTTCGTAATATGTTCTTTTTTCAGGTTTAATTCTTTTATAATTTCTTCATTATGCTGTCCGAGTAGTGGAGCAGGCTTTACTAGCTGACCTGGCGTTTCTGAAAATTTTGCTGGAAATCCAAGGGTATTGATTTTCCCTGCAATTGGATGTTCTATCTCTAGCACCATGTCTCTTGCTCGAATATGTGGATCTTGCATGGTTTGGTCATAGGAGTAGATTGGGCCAGATGGTATACCTTCTCTATCTAATAAATCTAACCAGTAGTCTGAGGTATGATGGACTAATATGGCCTCAATCTCTCGCTCAAGCTCTTCCACATGCTCCTTGCGCAAACTATTCGTACTATATCGTGAATCCTCTAACCACTCCGGTTTAGCAACGACTTGCAGACAGAACCTCTCCCAAAGCTTTTGGTTAGCCGCACCTATTAAAATAAACCCATCTTTCGTTCGGAAACCTTGATAAGGCGCTGCTGCACGGTGTGCCGTTCCATTTCTCTGTGGAACATCACCATTTCCAAAGTAAGCAGCCGCTTCCCACACTGTCCACGCAAGACCCGAGTCAACAAGGGAAACGTCAATATATTGACCTTCCCCCGTTTTTAATCGGTGGATATAGGCCGTTAAGATCGATTGAATGGCTGTTTGGGCAGCTGCAATATCATGAATAGCGAGGCCTACCTTAACAGGCTTTCCGTTCTTGTCACCTGTCATATCCATGATTCCGGAAAGTCCCTGCGCCATAATATCCAACCCACCCTTTTGGGCGTACGGACCTGTCTGCCCATAACCTGAGATTGAAATATAAATGAGTTTTGGGTTTATTTCTTTCAATGTTTCATAGTCTATGTGTAACTTTTTTGTCACTCCGGGACGGTAGTTTTCCACAAACACATCTGCTGTTTCAACTAACTTATAAAGAATGTCTCGCTGTTCTTCTTCTTTCAGATTCAAACACATTCCTCTTTTATTTCGGTTAACCATCATATACATATAGCTTTCTTCTTCGAAATAAGGTCCCATTTTACGAGTATCATCCCCGTTTGGGTACTTTTCAATCTTAATGACGTCTGCTCCCATGTCCCCGAGCACCATCGTACAATAGGGGCCTGCGAGGATTTGTGAAAGATCGAGAACCTTCATTCCTTCTAACGCTTGTTTCATATTCACATACCTCCTAATTTATGATTTTCTTAGTTTGATAGTAGGAAGGTCTTTAATGCTGGAAGCTCCAGCTAATGCGATGGATACCTTTGTATCTTGAATATAATTTCCGATCACCTTCTCAACACCCGCCTTACCTGCGGCTGCAAGACCATATACAAACGGCCTACCAATAAAGACCGCTTCTGCACCTAACGCAAGTGCCTTTACAACATCTGAGCCTCGACGGATGCCGCTATCAAACAGGACAGGGATATCCCCCTTTATCTCCTCTACTATTAGTGGCAAAGCATCAATTGCTGCTATCACGCCGTCCAGCTGCCTGCCTCCATGGTTAGAGACTATAATTCCATCTACACCTTGATCCACTGCTAATCTTGCATCTTCTGGACTGAGTATCCCTTTTAATAGAATTGGCAATGTAGTGTGTTCCTTTAACTCTGCTATGTGATTCCAATCTAAAGTAGGATGGAAAACATTATCTAAAATTCCTTGTACGATTGATTCCTGATCACGACTGTCAAGAGAGGCTAAAAACACAGGATCTTGTTCATAGTTTGCTTTACCATACCCAAGCTTTAGTGGAGAAAAGCGGTTTTTCATGTCCTCTTCTCTCCAACCTAACATAACAGTATCTACAGTAAGAACGATCGCTTCGTACCCCGCTGCTTCAGCACGTTTTACCATATTAAAGGAAACCTCTTTATTATTAGACCAATAGAGTTGGAACCATTTCGGGCTATCCCCTGATACCGCTGCAACATCCTCAATGGAGTAGCTTGCAACTGTACTAAGAACAAATGGCACCTTAAAGGTAGCTGCAGCCTTGGAAGTTGCTAATTCCCCTTCTTCATGCGCGAGCTTTTGCATTCCTACTGGAGCAAGTAAAAATGGATACGGATATGTCTTTCCAAACAAGTTTATACTTGTATCTACATTTGATACGTTACGTAAAACCCTTGGTACAAGAGAATATTTTGAAAATGAGTCAAGATTTTTTCGTAAGGTTTCCTCCCCACCCGCACCTGAACGAACATATCCAAAACCACCAACGGACATATTTTTTTGGGCTACTTGTTCAAGTTCTTCATAGGAAACTGGAAAATACTCCTCATTCACAATCTTTCCTATATAAGCATCCTTTACCTTTGATGTAGTCATAATAAGAGCCTTCTTTCCTTACATATTAAATGTAAAACTAATCTACTATTTAAAATTTGGTTTTCTTTTTTCTAAAAAGGCATTAATTCCTTCGATATAATCATCCGAATGGAACGATTCCAAAATAAGAGCCGAAAGATCTTCATCTTCCTCTGTCTCTCCATCCAATATGGCTCTAATAACTTGTTTCATCCCATTATTAGCCACTGAGGACCTTGAAGCAATAAGTTCGGCAAATGTAGTTGCTTTATCAAGAACCGAATCTCCAGGATATATATAATGAAGTAAGCCAATATCCTTGGCTTCACTTGCACTGATTAATTTACTTGTAAACAGGAGTTCTTTTGTTTTAGCTGGTCCAATTATATCCATAAGCCTTTTAGTACTCGCTAAGTTATAGACGATTCCTACTCGAGAGGCTGTGATACCAAATCGGCTGTCGTCTGATGCAAACCGAAAGTCACAAGCGTTCGCTAATTCAAGTCCACCGCCAATTGCAAACGAGCGAACAACTGCAATGGTTGGCTTTTTAAAACGTGTAAGTTTATCAATTCCTTCAAGCGCCTTATCATTGTAATGCTTTGCTTTCTCAACCGAAAAACGATTATCCATAAATTCACTTATATCTGCACCAGATGCAAAAGAAGTCTCATCGACACCTCTAACAAGTAGGACCTTAACGCTAGAATCATTTTCGACTTCCTCTAATAGCGTGGTTAACCTTTCAAACATGGCAAGTGTAAAAGCGTTGCGCTTTTCAGGTCGATTAATCACCAAAGTTGCTATGGCGCCATTCTGTTCAATATATAATTCATTTGACATAAAACCTCACCCCTTAAATACGTATTCAAAAAGGAGGATGAAAAGGACCGCGTTGACAAGAACGCCACGTCCTGTGGCAATGTCGACACTAGCACATCCTGTGCGTCGAAAGTTTGAGGCGGCGAAGCTCCCGCGTACCGGAGCGTATGCAATTAATACGTGAGGAGCGGAAAGGCAAGCCAACGAGCTTCCGCAGGATGTGGTGACTTCGACGTTCGACACAGGACGTGTCGGTATTTAGTCGAAGATCCTATACTGATGTGCCATTTTCACCGGACCTTTTGAACACCCTCTCTAATCCTTCTTCAAGTTTGCTGCAAGTTTATTACCAATTGTCTGGATAGACTGAACAAGGACAATTAGGATAAATACAGTGGCATACATGACATCCACTTCGTAACGGAGGTGACCAAAGCGATATGCAAGGTCCCCAAGTCCTCCAGCCCCTACAAGTCCAGCCATTGCAGTTGCTCCTATTAAACTGACTGTTGCAATTGTTAGCCCTAGTATAATAGACGGCCTTGCTTCTCTTAGCATGACATTCCAAATAATTTTTCTGGTTTTAATTCCCATTGCTTGATAGGCTTCGACTACACCTGCATCAACCTCGAGTAAAGCGGATTCCATTAATCTCGAAATATAAGGGGCCGTATAAATTACTAACGGAACGATAACCCCTTTTACCCCAATCGTTGTCCCAACAATTAGTTTTGTAAATGGAAGAATGAAAAATAATAGAATAATAAATGGTACAGATCGGATAATATTTATCACTAAATTAAGAGCTTCATAGACCCATTTATTTTCCAATGATTGTCCTGGTCGAGTTAATACGAGGAAAATTCCGAGTGGGATTCCAATAAGTACTGAAAATAATAAGGAGATTCCTACCATCTGGAAGGTTTCCACTACTGACTTTCCAATAACGGGTAACCATTCTGTAAATTCTGCAAATCGATTCATGTCTTTTATCCCTCCAGATTCTCAATCCCGACTCCATTTTCCTTTAAAAATTGAAGTGAAGAGTCGATCTCACTTTGTTCTCCCATTAAATGAACAACTAAATTTCCAACAATACCATTTTTCAGTTCAATAATATTTGCTGTTAAAATGTTTGGTTTAATAGCAAACTTCTTACTCACTGTTGCTAATAGCGGCTGACCAGTGGACTCTCCTACAAATGTGAGTCGTGTAACTGCCCCAGACACCTTTAACTGTTTAATAAGAGAATCGGAAAGTTTTCGTTGTGCGATTGTATTTAAAAACTTCTTTGATGTTTCATGTTTTGGGTTTGTGAATAACTCAATTGCTGTATTTTGTTCAACAACTTTGCCATTCTCCATCACATATACATAGTCACATATTTTTTGAATCACATGCATTTCATGAGTAATCAATAATATTGTAATTCCAAGTTCTTTATTGATTTTTAAAAGTAATTCCAATATGGAGTCTGTTGTCTCAGGATCTAGAGCACTTGTTGCTTCATCACTTAACAACACTTCAGGCTCCTGTGATAGAGCTCTTGCAATGGCAACCCGCTGTTTCTGTCCGCCTGATAATTGACTCGGAAAGGAATTTGCTTTATCTGATAATCCAACAATCTCGAGGTATTTCTCAACTCGCTTAGCCACCTCTTCTTTCGGCACATCCTGCAATTTCAGTGGAATTGCAATGTTGTCATACACGGTTGCTGTTTTAAGCAGATTAAATCCTTGGAAGATCATCCCGATTTTTTTTCTAGTTTCACGAAGATTTTCTTTTGAAAAAGAAGTCGTTTCCTTACCGTTTATATACACTTTTCCACTAGTAGGTCTTTCAAGTAAATTCACACAACGAATTAGCGTACTTTTTCCGGCTCCACTATATCCAATTACACCATGTATGCCGCCCTTCTCTACATGAATGCTCACATTTTTCACGGCTTCAACTTTCCCTTTTTTCGATACAAATTCCTTTGATATGTTTTCTAATACAATCATGGTGTCACTTCCTCTCCTATAAGCTCTAAACCATATAGCATTGCGCCATATGGTTTAGAAATTTTCTTATCAAATCCTATTATTCATCCCAGCTAGGGATAACTGATCCCTTGTATTGCTCCTCGATAAATTTCTTAACCTCATCTGATTGGTACGCTTTTCTTAATTTTTCTAGTACCTTATCATCCTTATTTTCTTCACGTACGACTAGATAGTTTACATAAGGTGAATCCGTTGTTTCTAATGCAATTGAATCCTCTTTTGGATTTAATCCCGCGCCAAGTGCAAAGTTCGTGTTGATGGCGGCAGCGTCTAATTCACCTAATTGTTTCGGAATTTGCGCAGCATCTAACTCAATAAATTCGATTTCTTTTGGATTCTCTTCCAAATCATAAATCGTTGCATTTTCCTTTACATCTTCTTTAACTTTGATTAATCCAGCACTTTCAAAAACGAATAATGCTCTTGATCCATTTGTTGGGTCATTTGGAAGTCCAACCTTTGCACCTTTTGGTAGGTCTTCTAGGCTTTCGTATTTATCTGAGTACACACCCATTGGATTTAATATTGTTTTTCCAACTGTAACTAATTTAGTACCGTGATCCGCATTGAATTTTTCTAAGAATGGTAAATGCTGATAGCTATTTACATCTAAATTTCCTTCATCTAACGCAGTGTTAGGCATTACATAATCAGAGAACACCTTTAATTCAAGCTCTAGGCCATCCTTTGCAGCAACTTCTGCTACCTTCTCCACGATTTCTTCATGTGGTCCAGCAGTAACTCCAATAAGTAGTTTCTTGCTATCTAATTCACTTGAAGCCTCTTCTCCCCCACACGCTGCTAATACACCAACCAATAGTAACAATGATAAAAAGATTGCAATTTTTTTCATTTTGTTTTCCCCCTAGTTTGTTTGTAAGTTGATTTGAAATTCTTATCAGATAAACAAAAAGCCCCTCTTTCAAAAGAAAGAGAGGCATGTGAGCATACGAAAATGTTCGTCCCCCCTTATCTTTCAAAACACAAATGTTTTGCTGGAATTAGCACCTTTTCATGTCGATACATGAACGGTTGCCGAGCTTCATCGGGCCAGTCCCTCCGCTACTCTTGATAAGAGAATTTCAAATATGAAGTTTTTTAACTTTATAGTTTTTAAATTTACAGGATAATGTTATGATTGTCAATAATTTTTGAAACATTTTAATTGTTACACTATTATTTTATTAGAATAATAGTACGAGCACAAAAAAAGGAGATTAAGATCTAATGAATGGGAATGTGAGAGCAAATTACGCAGTAGGAAATACAGGCAAAACGGTAACTGCTAGATTATTACCAGGTACAGATTTACTAACCGGAATCGAGGAACTTTGTAAGAAGACAGACATAACATACGCTTCAATTGTTACTTGTTTTGGCAGCTTTCGAAAAGCAGGATATTTCTATTTAGTTCCAAAGCCCGAGAGCAAGGCTGGTGCTGGATATGGAGAATTAACTACTATAGAAGGACCCGTCGAGTTTCTAAATGGTACTGGGATTGTATGTATGCGAGATGGGATTTACGAGACACATTTGCATGGTACATTTTGTGATAAGGAAGGAAAGGTATATGGTGGACATATGGTCAAAGGGGAAAATCCGGTCATCACTGTTGACCTCATCTTGTCTGAGATAGTAGATGTTGACCTTTACCGTAGATTTGATGATGAAACAGGCGCAAACCAATTCTATCCTGTAGGAAAAGGAGAAACAAAACCTTTTCAGTTATAAGTAAACATATAAATATATTCCTATAATATCTTGTTTTTTTCGAGATAAAAAATAGTTTTTAAGACTCTTTATAGCTTGAAATTTTTCGGAAAATTTGATATTATACAGAAAATAAAAAGGCTATATGTAACTGGCGAACGCGGATAACCGCGAGGGAGCATATAGTATCGGAGCCGTTCGCCTGGGCAGAGGTAAGGGATTATTCCTTACCTCTTTCTGTTTATTGTAAGGCGACGCTATTCCTAACTTTAGCAGATCCAGACTTTCAAAATTTCATATAATGTCAGCATTTTTACTAAAATCTATTATCAAAAGTGAGGTAGACAAAATGAGCACACTCATTGAGAACAAGGTAAAAACGATTAAAACATTAAATAATATTGCAGAAAGTGGGCTAAAGGTATTCAATAAGGATTATTTTGAAGTGAATGATCAGAGCGAGAATCCGGATGCCATTGTTGTACGTAGTTTTAATATGCATGAGTATGAATTTGGCAGTAACTTGAAGGCGATCTCTCGTGCTGGTGTAGGTGTGAATAATATTCCAGTTGATACATGTACCGAAAAAGGTATTGTTGTTTTTAATACGCCTGGAGCTAATGCAAATGCAGTAAAAGAAATGGTGCTTACAGCTTTAATGGGTACATCTCGCAATGTCTTTGCGGGTATTGCTTGGACAAAAACGCTTGAAAATGAAGGTGACCAAATACCTAAGCTTGTTGAAAAGGGAAAAAAGCAATTTGTAGGAAAAGAAATCAAAGGGAAAACACTAGGTGTTATAGGGTTAGGTGCGATTGGCGCTCTTGTTGCAAATGATGCACTCAACTTAGATATGGATGTCATTGGCTTTGATCCGTTCATCTCTGTTGATACAGCATGGAACTTATCACGCAATGTGCAGCGTGCAATGACCCTTGAACAGCTTTATGCAGAATCTGACTATATTACGGTACATGTTCCGTTAACAAATGATACAAAGGGCATGTTTAATAAAGACACCTTTAGCATCATGAAGCCAGGTGTTCATATTATCAACTTCTCACGCGGTGAGCTTGTGAATGAAATTGATATGGCAGTTGCACTTGAAGATGGGATTGTTGGGAAGTATATGACTGATTTCCCAAATGAAAATGTATTAAAAATGAAAAATACTATCTGCACACCTCATCTAGGTGCATCAACAAATGAGTCTGAGGAAAATTGTGCAATCATGGCTTCTCGTCAAGTCAAGGATTACTTAGAAACAGGTAATATTAAAAACTCTGTAAACTTTCCAAACGCATCTCTACCCTATACAGGAAAGACACGTGTAACAGCCTTTCATAAAAATGTTCCGAATATGGTGGGCCAAATCACATCTGCAATTTCAAGCTTTCAGCTAAATATTGCAGACATGGTTAACAGAAGTCGTGGTGAATTTGCCTATACAATGATTGACATTGATAATGAAGTAAACGGTGAAATTGTTCCTGGGTTAGTCGAAAAAATCAACAACATTGAAGGAATCGTAACAACTCGTATTATCTAAGAACGAAGAAATAGAAGAAGCAAGGGTCTCCCCCTGCTTCTTTTTAAATGTCAATCGAGTTATGATACCCGTTCTCGCAACCTTACCTGTACATGTTTTGATTCTTTCCTTTTCTTTGCTAATCTTACATAGAAATTATTGGACAAAAGTGAAAGGATAATTAGAACCGTTCCTACAAGGTCAAACAATGTTACAGAATACCCTTGAAAAATAGAAATGGCTAGAGTTGTAACAGGTACAAAGTTAATGAACAAAAGTGCATTTATTGGAGATAAAATGCTCACACCAACATTCCACCCAAGCAACGCAATGAGACCAGGAAAAAGAATCATAAACCATAAATGCGGGCTTACCGCAATGATTGCCTCTTCAGATGGGACAGAAATATAGCCAAATAATGTTGCTACAATAACAATAACGATAGCTGTAATCGTTCCAAGTAAACAACTTAACGTTGAATAACGTAAAGCGGACCAGCCACTAAACACACTACCACCCATCGTATAAATCACCCAGCCAATAACAGCAATCAATATGAGGAGAGAGGGAATAATATGCCCCGTTGCTCCCAGAAACGACTTAACATCTCCTTTTGTAATAACCAACATCGCACCGACAAATGAAATAATTACACATAGGAATGTGAAAAAATGCGGACGTTTTTTAAACGCCAGCCACACAATCACAATTGATATCATCGGCATTAATGATTCCATAATGGACGCAACCATCACTCCAGGTTCACCTAATAAATCCTCTCCCCAGAAAATAAATAGGTTATAAACAGTAAATGCCATAGTACCAAAGAACCATAGTAAGAGGCCTTTACCTTCAAAACGAAATGCCCCCTTCCCCTCTTTCCATAAAAGGATTGCTACTAACATAACCGTAACTGTTCCATATCGAATAATTGTAAAATAAAAGGGATCTATAAATTTGAATGCAGCATGTGCTACAGGAAACATTGCTCCCCAAGAAACTGCAGCAACAAAGCACAAAATTGCACCAAACAACATATTGTTTTTCATATCTCTTTTGCCTCCTTACCTAAACTGACATATTCATTATCTACTTAACTTGATATCTCGTAAAATGAATAATTATAATGTTACCCATCATTTTTTGTGATACCATATAGTTGTCACTATAAGTAAAGGAGCATGATCGTGGAATTTAAAGATTTAGAGATTTTTCAAATGGTGGTTGAAAAAGGAACAATCACGGAAGCTGCAAAAGAGTTAAGGTATGTTCAATCGAATATCACCTCAAGAATTCACAAGCTTGAAACTGAATTGAATACTCCTTTATTTAATCGACATCGACGCGGCATGAGCTTGACTCCTGAGGGAAAAAAGTTATTAACATATAGTAAAAAGATTCTACTGTTAACAGATGAAATGAAAAAAGCAATAAAAGACAACACCGAACCGTCTGGAAAATTAGAAATTGGCACAGTCGAAACCGTGATTCAATTACCTACCATTTTATCTACCTTTATAAAAAAATATAAAAATGTGGATTTGTCGGTAACCACTGGCGTTACAGAAACATTAGAAGCAGAGGTATTAAATCATAGGTTAGATGGAGCGTTTGTAAGTGAGGCAAACTTCCATCCTGATCTCGTATCACATGAAGTATTCCAGGAAGAGCTTGTACTAATTTCTGATAGGCGTACCTGTTCACTTGAGGATCTGATTGAGGAACCAGTTTTATGTTTTAGTAAAGGGTGTGGGTACCGAGCTCGTCTTGAATCGTGGTTTAAAGATCAACATATTACCCCACAAAGAGTGATGGAATTTGGAACCTTAGAAACGATTTTACGTAGTGTTGCCGTCGGGCTTGGCATTACGTTTGTTCCTAAGTCAGCGGTCAGCCATATGGAACAAAGTGGACTTATCCAATGTCACCCTCTTCCTGAGAAATACAGCAAACTCAAAACCGTTTTTATTAGAAGAACCGATACCTACTTAACGTCAACCATTGAAAAATTTATTGAATCGATTCAATAAAAAGAAGCAAGGATTAAAACCCTTGCTTCACTCTTTGTAATAAACTAGCTATCTTACCATTCATGCAATGCTTCCCCCATGCATAGAAAACATATAGAAATCTTCTTCATCTGTTAGTGTCCAGCCATCAAAAAAAGAACTAGCATGAAACACGTCTAAAAAGAGATTGTCACATTGTACAATAAGAAGTGGACATTGTTCTAACAGCTGTACATCTTCTATCGTTTTTCCAATCAGCAACTCTTTGATTGCTTTCCATTCCCTCTGATTGGACTGGATATCTGTTTCCCCCAACAAAATCTCATTAGCATCGCGAACTCGCCATGGACTTTCGATAATAAGCGCGCCTTTTTCGAACTCTATAATAAAATTTGGATTTGATTCAACAGCCGTCACTTTCTGCCCAATAAATTCGGTAAAGGTAACCTTACTTATCTTGGTATGCCAAAGTTTTCGTGCATGATACCTAATCATTTCTTTGATATCTTCTATCGCATACTCATTCCTATTATCTCCGTACTGGAAGTCATCAATGGCATCACTGACTTCTTGCCATTTCATCTGCTCCTCAAACAAGCTATGTTCGATTGTACAATCATAAATCTCCTTCACAAGCAATATAGGATCTTCAACGGAGATCAACAATAGAGAATGGAGGTGTTTCAGATGATAAGCTACACATTCTTCTTTCGATGGCTCTTCTCTTTGTAATACCGTCATCACATCAGCAAACATATCTTCGATTTCAAATATATTTTGATTTTCAACCAAGACCATACCCGCTAATTTTTGAATCTCCCTCACGTCCATATACAAATGACGAGTAGCCCACTCTACATAATCTGAGGCTTGGACATTGCTTGTATATTTTTTATAATACAATTCTAATAGTTCCATAGGAACCACACTCCGTTTTAGATGTAATCGTTCATTTCTCTACTATTCTAAGTCCGTTACATAATTTTCTCCCCATGTCTTTTATTCCTAATCTAGTTTGTAAACCTTCTGGAAATAAGCAAGTGATTTCATCAATGATTTCAACAGAAAGCTCTTCTTGATTCGTATAACCTGATATTTCTTCTCCTATCATGGCAAAGTCAAATGGGGAGTCACCAAAGATTATTTCAGCCAACTCAGTATATCGTTCATTAATTGTTTGTAACCATGGATTTAATTCTTTTGTAAGTGGGTATCGGAATGGATATTTCTTTTCAAAACTAGCTCTTGGTATTCCAATATCTATCCAATCTGACTCACCATTTACTCTTATGATGCTAAGCATACAAGGCAATTCACTTTGTTCTGAGACTGATATAGTTCCGTAAAATGCAGAGTCTTCAATAGTTACTGGTAGAGTCATAGTTTTCTTATAATAATCTTTCTTTTCTCTCCATAATCCGTTGATGAATCCACACGTACACAATGCGTTCATAGCTTTGTTCAGTCTTTCATCATTACCAACCGGATGATATTCTAATGATAGTTCGTAGTAGCCGCCAAACCATAATTCTGGGTTATTATAGAAAGCATGTTTCACTTTTATTCCCCCATCCAATAGAAAACGAGCTTACTTTAGACTAAGCTCGTATGTAAGTACTTCATATATATACTGTCTCAAAGAGATTAGACCCTTAGCGATCCACGGAATCCTCTTGCACCATAGTAAGAGTCCGCACCGTTGTGGTACAAAAACACATGTCCAAACCGCCGATCACAAAACAGTGCACCTCCAAGCTCTCTAATTTCAGAGGGTGTTTGTACCCAACTCGACGTTTTCATATCGAAATTATCAAGTTGTTGCAACGCTCGATATTGTTCTTCCGTTAATAGCTCGATGCCCATGTCAGTTGCCATATCAATCGCAGTATTTTCTGGTTTATTTTTTTTCCTTGACTCAAGTGCTTCACGGTCATAACAAACACTTCTGCGACCCTTAGGACTTTCAATCGAACAATCATAAAAGACGTATTCATCCTTCTCTTTATCATACCCCACTACATCCGGTTCACCTTCCGTTCTTTCCATTTCACTGAGTGACCATAATTTTTCAGGATTAGCCTCCAGCTTTTCTTGAACTTTATTCCACTCTAGTCCCTTATGGCGGTGCATGTTCTTCTCAAAACGGGATTTCAATACATTTATAAATTTTTCACGTACTTCTAGTGTTAACTCCTTATTGGTCTCACTCATTGTCATGTAAATACCCCCTTATTAGTGTTGTTCCTAACGGCTTACACATAAGTAAATTTAAAATAGATACTTTACTAGCATAATAATACCCACTACTATTCATTCTTACCTAATATCCAAAAAAAGCATCCTTTTTAATATTCCGTTTTGGTATATTTTTAGCTTGTAAATGACTCGAAACTGAATCAACCATTGACTTCGGTCCTGCAATAAAGTATTTTCCATCGTTCTTATATAAGTTGATAGATTTATCTATCTCCTGTTGTAAGTCATCCCTAGAATCAAGGTACGTTACTTGTATTGAAGCAGAGTTAGCAATATTATCAAGTTCGTCTTTAAATATGTATGATTTACTACTATCCATGTAGAGTAGATGGATTGGCTTTTCGATGCCATTTCCCTCCATCTCTAATTCCTTTGCTATCGATCGAAATGGTGTAATCCCAATTCCACCTGCAATTAGGATCGCAGGACTGTTATCTTTTACATAAAATGATCCTACAGGTCCAGCCATGCTTACTTTCATGCCTTGATTTAATTCTAACATTGCTTTTTTAAACTCACTCGGATTATCATTAATCTTCATCGTGATTTTAACAATATTCTCTTTGGGTGAAGATACCAAAGTGAATGGTCGCGTTGCATTTTTTATTTTCTTATGTGTAATAGAAAACAAACCATGTTGCCCTGCTTTCCAGGTCATATCATTCTCTTTTTCAAAAAGAAAGGTGTATACATCTTCTGCTTCTTTTAATCTTTCTAGGAATACTAACTCCTTCTTTTTGAATATTGATAACATATCTTGAAAAAAACTCATCTTGAAAACTCCTTTACCCTCATAAGACCTTACAAGATCTATAAGGGCTATCTATTTAATCTACTTTCGCCATAATGTTGTACAGTCTGCCTTGTCCTCAATATTAAACTCAATCATTTTCTCAAGTAGGGAGTACTCAACCGGAGTATTCCAAGGGATACGGATAATCTCCTTTGTGTGGTCATAACCAGCTTTCACAATATCATCCTCTACATGAGTAATCGTCACACTTTCTGGAGCGACGGCTAAATGTTTTTTCGATACGCTAAAACCAATAATATATGTTCCATGATCCGTAAACATCGGTTGATTCCATTTGATTTCTGGTTTTAGTTTTGGATATTTATTTTTCACCCAAGCGAGCACCTCTTCCGTTCTTTCTCGGTGGAAGGGGTCGTCAATCCCCGCTACAAACTCAGCAAAATCTTTCATGTTGTTCCCTCCTCATGTAACTTTATAGGATTTATAATCCTTTACATAAATTCTTAAGGCACACTAAAATACAAACCATGATAATAAAACAGGTTCAAAATAAAGTTGTACCACTTAATACCCTACTAAAAGCTTTACATGTCCCCTAACATTTTCTTAAGTTCTTCAATCTTATACGCCCAACCAAATTTTGCACCATTGAACGCTTGATTTACTTCGTTGAATCCAGTTTGTTCAAGATGTAAGTAGGTTGTTTCGCCCTCTTGCTTTAGTGTCCAAGTAACTACAGTTTCTACCGGACCACCAACCCATGTGTAAGATAGTTTATTAGGCTCGTCCACTACTAAAACTTCACTATCAACAGTTAGATTTATAGCCTCATTCCAAAACTGGCATTTGTACCCAACAATTGGCTTAAAATTATTTTCCATTACCCATTGTGCTAGCGTATCTGAATTTGTTAAAGCACCCCATACCTTATCGATGGGACTTTTAAATTGAAAGTCCAATAATAAATCTGCCATTTCCTATTCCTCCAATATATTCTTTAGTAACAACGCTCTTTCATTCCAAAACTCCTCGTAGAAGGATAGCCAATCTTTGACCTCCTGTAAGGGAGCCGGATTTAGTTTATACCTTGTTTCTCTACCTAATTTCCGGTTAGTTACTAAATCAGCCTCTTTAAGAATCGCCAAATGTTTAGAAACTGCTGTACGCCCCATTTGAAATTGAGAAGTTAATTCGTGAAGTGGTAATTCTTCTGCACTTGCCAACAAACGTATGATTTTACGTCTAGTTGGATCAGCAATTGCAACAAATACATCACGTTCTTGGATAGTAGTGTTCATAATCCTCCCACCTTTTTTAAATCGGACACTAACTGGTGTCATTTATTATATGACACCAATTAGTGTCCAGTCAATTAAATTTTATATTTATTCGCATACTTAACTCAAATTACTTTTACTTATTCTTCCCATTTTCCAAATAAGGACCCGTATGACATTAGTGAACTTATGAATATATTGGAATGAATTTTGCCATTCCATCAATTTTGAAAAAAAAAAACGAAGGCATGCCAGAAAAGCAACGGCAATACCTTCGAGTTGCAAAGTAATTTTTACATTACTCTTTTTATAGAGCCATTTATTTTGGCAAAGAGATATCCATCAAAACTAAAGTCTATCCTGTTTTTACCAGAAAGACTTTTTTTAGTTCCTTTTAATAGTGACCTAAATTCTCCCATGTTTGAAGCAACCAATCTTTAAAGACAAGCTCTTCTTCAAATTGAGGATAATGTGCAGATTTTTCAAAGACGATAAAATCCTTAAAAGGAGCCTTTATGCTATCAAAATACTGCTTTGCTGCATTTGTAGATGTCATATAATCATATTTTCCCATAACTATATAAAGAGGGATATCTATGCTACTAACGATTGTTGTTATATCATTCTCCTTTTCTTCTGTAAGTAATATATCCTGTGTGGCCGAAATCCCTTTTATATAACGAATTACATCTAATGGATTATACTCCGGGTTCATTAAAAACCCTAAAAAATAGTCCATATTATCATTAATTAACCTTGACGCCCCTCCATACTTCCGAACCATATCTCTAGGGGTAGATGCTTCCCCTTTTTTAACCGAGTTTTCAAGAAGTTTGAGTTTATTTACATCCTTTTGATTCCCAGCTTGTTGTGCTTCACTAATTGTATAGGTGAGGCTATCTACTTCACTTGTAATATAATTGGAAACTTGACCAATTCCGATATAAGCAGCAAATTTTTCAGGAGCTTTATCTGCAGCCTTCATTCCTATATATGTACCGTAAGAATGACCAACTAATAGAACCTTTTCTTTAGAAAATTCATTTTTCACATAGTCTGTTAAAGCCAATAGGTCCTCAACATGCTGATCTGAGGAAATAGTAGAATAATCCTCAAAGAACTGATATGATTTTCCGCTTCCTCTCTGGTCATAATGAACAATAGTAAAATGTTCTTCTAGTAAATCTTGATACTTTCTAACATAAGGAATTTCAGAACTCCCTGGTCCACCATGTACGAAAATGACAATTGGGTTATCTCTATCCACACCTCTAATCATTACTTCAAGTTCTGTTCCGTTTATTTCTATGCTCTCTAATATAGCAATGCTGTTTTCCCCGTTTATCTTTGGTGTCCAGGTAGGATGAAAAAGAATAAAAAGCATGATTGTAATGAAAAATATTATTATCTTACTTTTGCTTTTCATTTAGAAACTCCTTATCTACTTATTTCCTAAACGTGTCTACTATTTCTAGTATCATACTGTTTCAATACAAAGGAGGAACAATTCCATTAAACCTCTCGCCATAAAAAAAATACCTTACCTAATAGCTCAGTAAGGAATTCAACAAAAACGGCCATATTCCTTCTAAGAACATGCAACCTGTAATGCAAAAACTTTTTAAACAACTAATTTTGTATAGGTAAAAAAATTCCTTTAAGGTTACCCTTAAAGGAATTTAATCTATAACTTCTCATTTTACTTTATTCAACAGTCACACTCTTCGCCAAATTACGTGGCTTATCTACGTCACAGTCACGGTGAAGTGCTGCATAGTATGAAATAAGTTGTAATGGGATGACTGAGATCAGTGGTGTTAACATTTCGTTAACAGCTGGAATCACATAACGGTCTTCATTTGTTTCTAAGCCCTTCATTGAAATAATACATGGGTGTGCACCACGTGCCGCAACCTCTTTTATATTTCCACGAATGCTTAGGTTAACACGCTCTTGAGTGGCAAGAGCAATAACCGGTGTTCCATCTTCAATTAAGGCAATTGTTCCGTGCTTTAATTCTCCTCCAGCAAATCCTTCTGCCTGGATGTAGGAGATTTCTTTTAACTTTAGGGCACCTTCTAAACCAACAAAGAAATCCATTGCACGACCGATAAAGAAAGCATTGCGAGTTGTTGTTAGATACTCCCAAGCGATAGCTTCCATTACTTCTTTGTCACCGCACAGAACCTCCATGCTGTTTGCAATGATACCTAGCTCTTTTACTAGATCCATACAAACTTTTATTCCCTTAGATTCTGCTGTTACATACGCAAGAATGGCAAGAACCGCTAATTGTGCTGTATACGCTTTTGTTGATGCAACTGCAATTTCCGGACCTGCATGTAATAGCAATGTGAAATCAGCTTCACGAGAAAGTGTTGATCCCGGCACATTTGTAATCGTAATAGATTTATGTCCCATTTCTTTTACATGTACCAATACAGCACGGCTGTCTGCTGTTTCACCACTTTGTGAAATGAAGATGAACAATGGTTTCTTGGATAACAACGGCATGTTGTAAGAAAATTCACTTGAAATATGAACCTCAACAGGAATCTCTGCCATTTTTTCAATGAACTGCTTCCCAACAAGACCAGCATGATAACTCGTTCCAGCAGCAATGATATAAATACGGTCTGCTTCTTTCATCGCTTCTACAATACAAGGATCAATGGATAATTGGCCATTATCATTTTGATACTCCTGAACGATTTTTCTCATTACTAAAGGCTGTTCATCAATTTCTTTTAACATATAATGTGGGTAAGTTCCCTTTTCAATGTCGCTCGCATCTAGTTCTGCTGTATAAGGATCGCGGTTGATTGTTTCTCCCGCTAAACTTTTAATTGTAATAGACTCTTTTGTCACGATTACAATCTCTTTATCCATTAGTTCTATATATTGATCTGTTACTTGTAACATTGCCATTGCATCACTTGCTACAACATTGAAGTTATCTCCGAGTCCTACAAGTAATGGGCTTTTGTTTTTAGCAACATAAATCGTTTCGTTGTTTTGTTGATCTAGTAAGGCAATCGCATATGAACCTTTTAGTAGGCTTAATGTTTTACGGAATGCTGCTTCTACTTCAGTTCCTTCGAGAACGAATTTCTCTAGGATTTGAACAATTACTTCAGTATCTGTATCACTAATTAGCTCAACATTTTGTAGATGCTCTTCCTTCAATTGTGCATAGTTTTCAATTACCCCATTATGGACAAGGGTGAATCGTCCAGTTGATGCTTGATGTGGGTGTGCATTTACTCTACTTGGTACTCCATGTGTTGCCCAACGAGTGTGTCCTATACCAGCTGTTGCAAACACATTGTTATCGACAACCTCACGTAAAGTTGCAATACGACCTTTCTCTTTAAAGACGTGAACACCTTCATCATTCATTACTGCAATTCCAGCAGAGTCATAACCACGATACTCTAGCTTTTCGAGTCCCTTTAACAAAATCTCCTTAGAGTCTTGCTGTCCAATAAATCCTACAATTCCGCACATAATAAGTGTCCTCCCTAAAAAAGGGAGCAAGAAAGCACGGGGCTCTTCTTGCCCCTATTTTTCAGTATTTTATTTTTTATATCAATCAGATCCTTTCGTTTGTGCAGAGAGTTACCCCTCTGTTTTACATAAAAGGACTTACGGCCGTGATTGATTGGCAACCGGGAGGCATCCGCCGAAATTTCGATAAACCTCCACCTCGTCAACTAAATCCGTAACAGTAGGTTTGCTACTGCCATGTTTTCCGTACATAGATTTAGTTCTGGCGCTTTTGGATGAAACTGTTAGTCTAACAACCCTCCTTCAATCAATTTGAAAAGAACAAAAACAATCATACAACAGAAACTCTACTATCGTCAATCATTACATGGTAAAAACTTTCCATGTATACTAAAAAATATGCATACTTGGACTGAATTGTGCCAGGTATGCATATTTTTAATAAAATTGTATTATTCTAATCCCATTTCTCGTTCAACAACTGTAACGATACGGTCAACAAATTCTTTACATTGCTCTTCAGATGGCGCTTCTGCCATTACCCTTACTAATGGTTCTGTACCAGAAGGACGTACCAAGATACGGCCGTTTCCATTCATTTCAGCTTCAACTTGATCGATAACCTCTTTAATCACAGGATTTTCAGCAACCTTATACTTATCAGTTACCTTTACATTCACCAATAGCTGTGGATATTTTGTCATTTCATTAGCAAGCTGTGATAATGGTTTCTTCGTTATTTTCATGATATTCACTAATTGAAGACCTGTTAATAACCCATCCCCAGTCGTGTTGTAATCAAGGAAAATAATATGACCTGATTGTTCTCCACCTAGGTTGTAACCACTATTTTTCATCTCTTCCACGACATAGCGGTCACCAACTGCTGTTTGAACACTCTCAATGCCGTTTTCTTCTACCGCTTTATAAAAACCTAAATTACTCATAACCGTCGATACTACTGTTTGATGCTTCAATCTACCTTGTTCTTTCATATACTTAGCACATATGTACATGATTTGGTCACCGTCAACCACATCGCCATTTTCGTCAATAGCAATAAGGCGATCTCCGTCCCCATCAAACGCAAGCCCAACATCTGCACCTTTTTCCTTCAAGAATGCAGCAAGAGCCTCAGGGTGTGTAGACCCAACACCATCATTAATATTTAAACCATTTGGTGAAGTTCCCATTGTTGAAATATCAGCATCTAGGTCAGCAAATAAATGCGTAGCTAGGGAAGATGTTGCACCATGTGCACAATCCAACGCCACATGAATACCAGTAAAGTCTTCATCAACCGTTTGTTTTAAGAATTGCAGATACTTTTGACCACCTTCAAAATAGTCATTTACTTGACCTAAATCGGCACCCACTGGGCGTGGAAGTTGATCCTCAGGTAAATCCAATAAATCCTCTATTTCTTTTTCCTGCGCATCAGATAGCTTAAAGCCATCTGGACCGAAAAACTTAATCCCGTTATCTTGTACGGGGTTATGTGAAGCGGAAATCATGACACCAGCTTCAGCACCTAGTGCCTTTGTTAAAAAGGCAACACCTGGTGTTGAGATAACACCCAAACGCATTACCTCTGCACCAATTGACAATAGACCAGCTACAAGTGCACCTTCTAGCATATGTCCTGAGATACGAGTATCACGACCAATAATTACCTTAGGACGTTCTTTATCCTTTGTTAATACATAACCACCAAATCTTCCAACCTTAAATGCAAGTTCCGGAGTTAGTTCACTATTTGCAACACCACGTACACCATCTGTACCAAAATATTTTCCCATTTCGAATAATCTCTCCTTTTGCAAATACATCAATTACCTTCATTTTCGGTAATTCGTACTTTTGCCTTTTCTTGAGGTAATGTCCAAGTTATATTTTCTGGTCCATTCACTTTTATATCTACGTCATGTTCGCCAATCCCTAGATTCGTAACATCAATATACACATCAAGATTTGTAGGACTTGTCCCTTCTATAACACTAGGAGCACCACTTACATCCACTGAAAGTATCCCTGCTTCTGGATTTAAAAAAGCAAGTGAGTAGTTTGGTCCCAGCCCTTGACTTCTTATTGATAAATCAGGGAAGGTTTCCGATATTTGCTCTTCAACATCAACTGTAACTTCAATAGTTGCAGGGGATACTTGACTGACCCCTTTTGGTATCGGAACCTTCACTTCCAAAGTTGAATCCTCTTTTATTTTACCAAGATCGATTTCACCTTCAATGGAATCGATGGCATCAATGACATCCTTAGGTCCATATATTGTAACCTGACTTGGTTTAGGAATTACGTTAAATAAGCTTAATCCTTCTGCAAGCTCTCCTGTTTGCTTAAGCGTAAATGAAACCGATTTATGTGGGCTTGTAATCGGAACAGTTATTTCAACGACATTCGGTTCGACTGTCACTGATAATACGTTTTGATTCTTATCATAAACAGCTACCCTTGATTCTTGCGTAAATGTTTCTGTTACCCCTTTAAGGTCAACAACAGCCTTAACCAACGCAATTCTTTCAATATCCTCCAATGCCCCAGTAATCTTAATGACTCTAGGTTCTATAACAGGTTGTTCTACGGTGTATCCTTCTTCTACTTGGTCCCGGTTAACAAAGTCAACCTCAACTGGGAATTCTTTTGTTACCTTTTCTTGAATGACGACTGTAATTTCAGCAGGATCAATTTTCACCTTGATTTTTTCAGAAATATTTCGATACTGTAGTTTTACCTTATGAGTACCAACTGATAACTGTGTAAGATCTGCATACACTTCAATTTCCTTTTGGAGCCCTTCCCTTTTTGTAACACCTGAAGGACCTTCTATCGTTACATTTACAAATTGGGGTACTCCTGATACTACCAGATTTTGATCGTCATAGTATGTATTTACCGGAATCTCTGTTAAAGTTTCTGTGTAATTTGAAAATAACGGTATACCAGAAGGACTTTGAGAAGCTGGTTGATTTTCAAAGCTGACAGAAGCAAACAACAGCAACGCAATCATCAATGCGATACTACGTGTAACCCACCGATTATCGATAAATTTATCCATTTTTCTTCCCCCTCCATTGCCATAATGAATGAGAGGTAATTCGTTCAGTCGTTGTTAGTTCTTGTTTTAATAGCTCTCGAAATGCATCCTGCTTTAAGTCTCGATGCAACTCTCCGTTTTTCGTTAGTGATACACTTCCTGTTTCCTCTGAAACTATGATGGTAATACTATCTGTTACCTCACTTATTCCCAGAGCTGCCCTGTGACGCGTTCCCAATTCCTTTGAAATAAATGGACTCTCTGACAATGGTAAATAACAAGCTGCAGCAGCCACCTGGTTCTTTTGGATGATTACTGCTCCATCATGAAGAGGTGTATTTGGAATAAAGATGTTTATGAGTAACTCTGAAGATATCGATGCATGTAATGGGATTCCTGTTTCGATATAATCTCCCATCCCTGTTTCTCGTTCAATTGAAATGAGTGCACCTATTCGTCGTTTTGCCATATAGTCGGTTGCCTTCGTAATGGCTTCCACTAATTTCACCTGTTGATCATCTTCATCATTACTACTTCTAGAAAAAATCTTTCCGCGACCAAGCTGTTCAAGTGCTCTTCTTAATTCAGGCTGGAAGATGACAATAATCGCCAAAAATCCCCAATCCATTACTTGATCGACTAACCAAAACAGAGTATGTAGCTCTAATAGACTGCTCAACAATCGAATAAAGACAATTACGATGATGCCCTTTAATAGTTGAACAGCCTTTGTACCACGGATCAGTGTTAGTAATTTATATATTACATACCAGACAAGGAGAACATCTAAAAAAATGCCGAGGTAACCTAACAATGGGAGTTCATTAAATGACATTCTCACACTTCCTCTATGAAATAATCCAAAAACACATACTTATAGCTATAATATTATATCATATATCTTTCCTGTACCGATTACAAATTCATAGACGGAAAAGCTTGATTTGAAGGTGGAAAAAGGCCACCCTTTACGATGGCCTATTCTTCTTTATCAAAAATGTGTATTGCATCTATTCCTATCTTCTTTATATGGTACCAAAGCCACTCGAACATTTGATTTACTTCCTTAATGTCACCTGTGACATTTCCGGCAGATGCCATATAGTTTTCACCATTGATTACTGTGACATTCCCCTCAACTTCACCCTCAATAACAATCTTACCGTTTTTAACGATTACATCTCCTTTAACTGTTTCACCTTCAGGTACTATGACTGTATTATTTTCAACAATTAAATTCGGTTGCTTCGAAACAGAAAATTGCTCATTCTCATTCCAGACTGAGAAAAGACTCCCTGCCATTAACAAGAGAAAAAGTGAGGCAGCTGTTAGCATTGGATGCTCTCTGAACCATCGTCTCGTACTTACCGTTCTTTTTTCCTTCGGTAAATTTTGCATAACTTTTAATGTAAAATCAGCAGGTGCAGAAATATGAGAAGTACTTTGTACTAACGCAATAGATTTCTTTAACTCATGAAAATGCTGATTACAAGTATGACAAGTATGCAAATGCTCACGAAGTATCTTCTCTTCCTCTTCAGAAATATCTTCATCAAGGTATTTGTGAATTAGTTCAACCATGTAGTTTTCTGAACAGTTCATTTTTCTCACCCCTATACATGTCGAAGCTGATTTCTTAATGCTTCTCGGCCTCTATGAATTCTTGTTTTTACCGTACCAACTGGTAGATCAAGAATCTCGCCAATTTCTTTTAGTGAAAACTCCTCGATGTATTTCAATACAATCACAGAACGGTATTTCTCCGGGAGCTTTAATATTTCTGCTTGAATTAATTCCTGTAGCTCCAAAGTCTCCAGCTCGTCCTCAGGTAACGTGACATCTGCGGCAACCTGTGAGTACATGGTTAGTCCATCCGACCCGGCAATTTCAGCATCAAGATAATAATCCGGTTTTTTCTTTCGTATGCGATCAATCGACAGATTAGTTGCAATACGATATAGCCATGTGGAGAATTTCTTGTTCATATCATAGCTATGAATATTCACATATGCCCTAATAAAGGCTTCTTGTGCAATATCCTCGGCCTCGTGTCGATTTCCTAGCATACGATAGCTTAGCTGAAATACCTTATCCTTGTAAAATTCCACTATCTCCGCAAATGCACTTTGATCTCCATTTTTTATTTGCCTTATTCTGTTTTTAATGATTGTCTCCATTTTATACCTCCGCTCTACTCGCGGGTAACATTATTTACGATTCAATTTGATAAAGGTTTCATTTTCTTCATAAATTTAATTTTAACAAATTTTGGCTAACAATGTGGGAGGAATTTAAAACATTTTTGGAGAGTAGATAAAAAAGACAGTACCTCAAAGTATGAGATACTGTTTCTTCTTATTATAAAAGCTTTTCACCAAATAAAGATCCCATTAAAGCAACTGCTACTGAAGCTGTTTTATTTTTATCATCTAGGATAGGATTAACTTCCACAAATTCAGCAGATGTAATTAGTTTTGATTCTTCTAGCATTTCCATAGCTAGATGACTCTCGCGGTAACTAATACCACCTAATACTGGAGTACCTACCCCAGGTGCATCATGTGGGTCAAGACCGTCTAAATCTAATGATAAATGCACGCCATCTGTTCTTTCTTTCAAGTATGCAATCGTTTCTTCCATCACCTTTGTCATACCTAAACGATCAATTTCATGCATAGTATAAACCTTAATGCCTAACTGTTTAATTAACTCTTTTTCACCATCATCAAGTGCTCTTGCTCCGATAAGTACAATATTCTCTGGTCTAACTTTCGGACTATATCCTGAGATATGTGTTAATGCTTTATGACCGAGCCCTAAGCTTGCTGCAAGGGGCATACCGTGTATATTTCCAGTTGGAGAAGTATCCGCTGTATTTAAATCCCCATGTGCATCGTACCAAATAACACCTAGGTTCTGGTAGTGCTTCGCAATCCCGGATAAGGAGCCGATTGCAATACTATGGTCCCCACCTAACACAAGAGGAAATCTTCCATTTTGTAAAACCTTGTCTACTGTTGCTGCAAGTTTTTCACTAGCCTCAGAGACCTTCTTTAGGTTTTTTAAATTTTCATCATTTGCAATTTCTTCACGGGTGGGTCGGGTAATTTCAATGTCTCCTAAATCATCTATATCATATTCAAGTCGTTCTAATCGTTCAACAACACCTGCATAACGGATGGCACTCGGCCCCATATCTACTCCTCTACGCATTTGACCCAGATCCATTGGAACACCTATTATAGAAATATCTTTTTTCATCGATTATGTACCTCCTTCTCCCATATACATCTATTGTACCTACTTTTAATAGAATGACTCAACTCGACAAAAACATGTATATATATACGTAATGAGGCTAGTAAAAACGAGTAAAATACCTTTTCTATGCAAAAAAAAATAAACCTACTTGGTTTATTAAGTAAAACGTAATAGAATTGGTGGAGCCTAGCGGGATCGAACCGCTGACCTCCTGCGTGCAAGGCAGGCGCTCTCCCAGCTGAGCTAAGGCCCCATATAGAAAGGAAGTAGCTAGTGGAGCGGAGACGGGATTTGAACCCGCGACCCCCACCTTGGCAAGGTGGTGTTCTACCACTGAACTACTTCCGCATGAGATGAGCCATGAAGGACTCGAACCTTCGACCCTCTGATTAAAAGTCAGATGCTCTACCAACTGAGCTAATGGCTCGTGCAAAGTAATAGGAAAAATTGGCTGGGCTAGCAGGATTCGAACCTACGAATGACGGAGTCAAAGTCCGTTGCCTTACCACTTGGCTATAGCCCATTGAATAAACTTCATGTAAAACATTGTCGAATACTATGTATTCTTATTAAATACTTACTTTTAAAAGATGATCAGATATAGACTTAAATGACTACTCTCTTATCATGTGTAATTTAAAAGAAATTATAAGCATTATTTTCTTCATTTATCATCTTCTGACATAAAAATAGCTCACTCTATCCTTTTCAACAATTCTAAAGGGAGAATATAGCATTTTTACTTTGAAAATGGTGGAGGGGGACGGATTCGAACCGCCGAACCCGGAGGGAGCGGATTTACAGTCCGCCGCGTTTAGCCACTTCGCTACCCCTCCACTATTAAGTTAGAAATGGTGCCGGCGATAGGAGTCGAACCCACGACCTACTGATTACAAGTCAGTTGCTCTACCAACTGAGCTACACCGGCAATTATTCTTATTTTTAAATGGTGGAGGATGACGGGATCGAACCGCCGACCCCCTGCTTGTAAGGCAGGTGCTCTCCCAGCTGAGCTAATCCTCCAACACATGTAATGTGAATCCAATATGACACATTGTCACAATTATGGCATAAAATGGTGACCCGTACGGGATTCGAACCCGTGTTACCGCCGTGAAAGGGCGGTGTCTTAACCGCTTGACCAACGGGCCATTCTAAATTTTCCATCTACTAAGCTTCCAAGCGGGCTCGAACCGCTGACCTCTTCCTTACCATGGAAGTGCTCTACCAGCTGAGCTATGGAAGCAAAAAAGTTGGCTCCGCAGGTAGGACTCGAACCTACGACCGATCGGTTAACAGCCGATAGCTCTACCACTGAGCTACTGCGGAATAAAGGCCTAGCGACGTCCTACTCTCACAGGGACAAAGTCCCAACTACCATCGGCGCTGAGAAGCTTAACTTCCGTGTTCGGTATGGGAACGGGTGTGACCTCTTCGCCATCGTCACTAGACTATTAGAAGGATTCATTCCCTCAAAACTAGATAACTAAAACATTCATGAAGTTTTTTTATGTCCAGTTTCGGCTCCTAGCCTCTCGAGGTCGCTTCACTTCTTCTGTCAAAGTCTACGACTTTTCCGACAGAAGTTCCAGCGCTTGTCGAGGCTGTACAGTCGCCTACACTTAGGCCCACAGGAAGTGGGTCATGCAGACGTTGCCACAGGATGTGGCGTACTTAGTCTGCGAACCTTAATTGGTTAAGTCCTCGATCGATTAGTATCAGTCAGCTACACATGTCACCATGCTTACACCTCTGACCTATCAACCTCGTCATCTTCGAGGGATCTTACTAGTTTAACACTATGGGAAATCTCATCTTGAGGGGGGCTTCATGCTTAGATGCTTTCAGCACTTATCCCTTCCACACATAGCTACCCAGCGATGCCCTTGGCAGAACAACTGGTACACCAGCGGTGTGTCCATCCCGGTCCTCTCGTACTAAGGACAGCTCCTCTCAAATTTCCTACGCCCACGACGGATAGGGACCGAACTGTCTCACGACGTTCTGAACCCAGCTCGCGTACCGCTTTAATGGGCGAACAGCCCAACCCTTGGGACCGACTACAGCCCCAGGATGCGATGAGCCGACATCGAGGTGCCAAACCTCCCCGTCGATGTGGACTCTTGGGGGAGATAAGCCTGTTATCCCCGGGGTAGCTTTTATCCGTTGAGCGATGGCCCTTCCATGCGGAACCACCGGATCACTAAGCCCGACTTTCGTCCCTGCTCGACTTGTAGGTCTCGCAGTCAAGCTCCCTTGTGCCTTTACACTCTACGAATGATTTCCAACCATTCTGAGGGAACCTTTGGGCGCCTCCGTTACTTTTTAGGAGGCGACCGCCCCAGTCAAACTGCCCACCTGACACTGTCTCCAAGGCCGATAAGGCCTTCGGGTTAGAATTTCAATACAGCCAGGGTAGTATCCCACCGACGCCTCCACCGAAGCTAGCGCTCCGGCTTCCAAGGCTCCTACCTATCCTGTACAAGCTGTACCAAAATTCAATATCAGGCTGCAGTAAAGCTCCACGGGGTCTTTCCGTCCTGTCGCGGGTAACCTGCATCTTCACAGGTACTATAATTTCACCGAGTCTCTCGTTGAGACAGTGCCCAGATCGTTACACCTTTCGTGCGGGTCAGAACTTACCTGACAAGGAATTTCGCTACCTTAGGACCGTTATAGTTACGGCCGCCGTTTACTGGGGCTTCGATTCAGAGCTTCGCTTAGAGCTAACCCCTCCTCTTAACCTTCCAGCACCGGGCAGGTGTCAGCCCCTATACTTCGCCTTGCGGCTTCGCAGAGACCTGTGTTTTTGCTAAACAGTCGCCTGGGCCTATTCACTGCGGCTTTTCAGGGCTATTCACCCTAAAAAGCACCCCTTCTCCCGAAGTTACGGGGTCATTTTGCCGAGTTCCTTAACGAGAGTTCTCTCGATCACCTTAGGATTCTCTCCTCGCCTACCTGTGTCGGTTTGCGGTACGGGCACCATTTACCTCGCTAGAAGCTTTTCTTGGCAGTGTGGAATCAGGAACTTCGGTACTATATTTCCCTCGCCATCACAGCTCAACCTTCGCGGTAAGCGGATTTGCCTACTTACCAGTCTAACTGCTTGGACGCGCATATCCAACAGCGCGCTTACCCTATCCTCCTGCGTCCCTCCATCGCTCAAACGGTAAAGAGGTGGTACAGGAATATCAACCTGTTGTCCATCGCCTACGCCTTTCGGCCTCGGCTTAGGTCCCGACTAACCCTGAGCGGACGAGCCTTCCTCAGGAAACCTTAGGCATTCGGTGGAGGGGATTCTCACCCCTCTTTCGCTACTCATACCGGCATTCTCACTTCTAAGCGCTCCACCAGTCCTTCCGGTCTGACTTCGCTGCACTTAGAACGCTCTCCTACCATTGTTCGTAAGAACAATCCACAGCTTCGGTGATACGTTTAGCCCCGGTACATTTTCGGCGCAGAGTCACTCGACCAGTGAGCTATTACGCACTCTTTAAATGGTGGCTGCTTCTAAGCCAACATCCTGGTTGTCTAAGCAACTCCACATCCTTTTCCACTTAACGTATACTTTGGGACCTTAGCTGGTGGTCTGGGCTGTTTCCCTCTTGACTACGGATCTTATCACTCGCAGTCTGACTCCCGAGAATCAAGTCTTTGGCATTCGGAGTTTGACTGAATTCGGTAACCCGATGAGGGCCCCTAGTCCAATCAGTGCTCTACCTCCAAGACTCTATACTCGAGGCTAGCCCTAAAGCTATTTCGGAGAGAACCAGCTATCTCCAAGTTCGATTGGAATTTCTCCGCTACCCACACCTCATCCCCGCACTTTTCAACGTGCGTGGGTTCGGGCCTCCATTCAGTGTTACCTGAACTTCACCCTGGACATGGGTAGATCACCTGGTTTCGGGTCTACGACCACGTACTATTTCGCCCTATTCAGACTCGCTTTCGCTGCGGCTCCGTCTCTTCAACTTAACCTTGCACGGGATCGTAACTCGCCGGTT
Source organism: Ferdinandcohnia sp. Marseille-Q9671 (assembly GCF_976954385.1). Classification (NCBI taxonomy): domain Bacteria; kingdom Bacillati; phylum Bacillota; class Bacilli; order Caryophanales; family Bacillaceae; genus Ferdinandcohnia; species Ferdinandcohnia sp. Marseille-Q9671. The sequence goes on along the minus strand of NZ_CDRJTA010000002.1, from coordinate 73,763 downwards.
CATTCTACAAAAGGCACGCCATCACACATAAATGTGCTTTGACTACTTGTAGGCACACGGTTTCAGGTTCTATTTCACTCCCCTTCCGGGGTGCTTTTCACCTTTCCCTCACGGTACTGGTTCACTATCGGTCACTAGGGAGTATTTAGCCTTGGGAGATGGTCCTCCCAGCTTCCGACGGGATTTCTCGTGTCCCGCCGTACTCAGGATCCACTCAAGAGAGAACGAAGTTTCGACTACAGGGTTGTTACCTTCTCTGACGGACCTTTCCAGGTCGCTTCGTCTACTTCGCTCTTTTGTAACTCCGTATAGAGTGTCCTACAACCCCAAGAGGCAAGCCTCTTGGTTTGGGCTATCTTCCGTTTCGCTCGCCGCTACTCAGGAAATCGCGTTTGCTTTCTCTTCCTCCGGGTACTAAGATGTTTCAGTTCCCCGGGTCTACCTTCTCATACCCTATGAATTCAGGTATGGATACTACCCCATTACGGGCAGTGGGTTTCCCCATTCGGAAATCTTCGGATCAATGCTTACTTACAGCTCCCCGAAGCATATCGGTGTTAGTACCGTCCTTCATCGGCTCCTAGTGCCAAGGCATCCACCGTGCGCCCTTCATAACTTAACCTATTCGGCTTTGATAAGCGTCGAATCTCTTTGTCACCGCTGTCGTCATCATCCTCACGTACCCTAAAGTACGCTCCGGTGATTCCTCCATCGGTTCCTCGACCTTCTCGCTTCTCGTTCACCTTTAAGTTTTAAAGAACTTTACTTACTTCAATGAATGTTTTGTTACGTTATCTAGTTTTCAAGGAACGAGGCTACTGACTTCAATCACATCGTGATTAATCATCAGTGTTTCGGCATCATGCTGCCTTGCGCTGAGGAATCAATCATCTTCGATTCATCTTGTAGACGCAAGCGCAATGATTTTTGCAACAAGCAAAAATCTACCTTTGAGAGAAAAAGCACTCTCAAAACTGACCACAATACAAAGCGTCTTTTTATGAAGTTCGTAGAACTTCAGTTTCCTTAGAAAGGAGGTGATCCAGCCGCACCTTCCGATACGGCTACCTTGTTACGACTTCACCCCAATCATCTGTCCCACCTTAGGCGGCTGGCTCCTTACGGTTACCCCACCGACTTCGGGTGTTACAAACTCTCGTGGTGTGACGGGCGGTGTGTACAAGGCCCGGGAACGTATTCACCGCGGCATGCTGATCCGCGATTACTAGCGATTCCGGCTTCATGCAGGCGAGTTGCAGCCTGCAATCCGAACTGAGAATGGTTTTATGGGATTTGCTTAACCTCGCGGTTTCGCTGCCCTTTGTACCATCCATTGTAGCACGTGTGTAGCCCAGGTCATAAGGGGCATGATGATTTGACGTCATCCCCACCTTCCTCCGGTTTGTCACCGGCAGTCACCTTAGAGTGCCCAACTGAATGCTGGCAACTAAGATCAAGGGTTGCGCTCGTTGCGGGACTTAACCCAACATCTCACGACACGAGCTGACGACAACCATGCACCACCTGTCACCATGTCCCCGAAGGGAAAGCCCTATCTCTAGAGTTGTCATGGGATGTCAAGACCTGGTAAGGTTCTTCGCGTTGCTTCGAATTAAACCACATGCTCCACCGCTTGTGCGGGCCCCCGTCAATTCCTTTGAGTTTCAGTCTTGCGACCGTACTCCCCAGGCGGAGTGCTTAATGCGTTTGCTGCAGCACTAAAGGGCGGAAACCCTCTAACACTTAGCACTCATCGTTTACGGCGTGGACTACCAGGGTATCTAATCCTGTTCGCTCCCCACGCTTTCGCGCCTCAGCGTCAGTTACAGACCAGAGAGCCGCCTTCGCCACTGGTGTTCCTCCACATCTCTACGCATTTCACCGCTACACGTGGAATTCCGCTCTCCTCTTCTGCACTCAAGTCCCCCAGTTTCCAATGACCCTCCACGGTTGAGCCGTGGGCTTTCACATCAGACTTAAAGGACCGCCTGCGCGCGCTTTACGCCCAATAATTCCGGATAACGCTTGCCACCTACGTATTACCGCGGCTGCTGGCACGTAGTTAGCCGTGGCTTTCTGGTTAGGTACCGTCAAGGTACCGCCCTATTCGAACGGTACTTGTTCTTCCCTAACAACAGAGCTTTACGACCCGAAGGCCTTCATCGCTCACGCGGCGTTGCTCCGTCAGACTTTCGTCCATTGCGGAAGATTCCCTACTGCTGCCTCCCGTAGGAGTCTGGGCCGTGTCTCAGTCCCAGTGTGGCCGATCACCCTCTCAGGTCGGCTACGCATCGTCGCCTTGGTGAGCCGTTACCTCACCAACTAGCTAATGCGCCGCGGGTCCATCTGTAAGTGATAGCTAAAAGCCATCTTTTAATATAAGACCATGTGGTCTTATATGTTATCCGGTATTAGCTCCGGTTTCCCGAAGTTATCCCAGTCTTACAGGCAGGTTACCCACGTGTTACTCACCCGTCCGCCGCTAATCTTTGGGAGCAAGCTCCCAAAGATCCGCTCGACTTGCATGTATTAGGCACGCCGCCAGCGTTCATCCTGAGCCAGGATCAAACTCTCCAATAAGAGTATTGATTGCTCAATAATTTGTTACTTAGAATTAAAACGTTGACGCTTGTATTGTGTTCAGTTTTCAAAGAACTTTTTTGAAATATCGCTCGTAAGCGACTTTCTTAATATATCATGCTGACTTTTTGAAGTCAAGATTTTTTTAAAAAGTTTTTAGTGAATTATTTTATCGTCAGCGACGACGATAATTAATATATCATCATAATAACCCTGTGTCAACAACCTATTAAAAAAAATAAAATTATATATTAAAGAGGATTATATTCAGTTGAGTTGATACAATCCTCCACCTTTGTTCTATCCTTTTTTTCTATTTACCTTTTTCGTCCTAATGTATCTAGTGCATTCAGTTGGATCAGCAATTCTTTTAAATAACCGAAACAATATCTGATATCTTTCCTCCATGGCTCTTTTTACGATATGGTCTATCCTATTATCTTCTATATCAAATAATATTTCATCCATCTCTCTTTTTAGGAGATATTCTAACTCTTTAACTTCTTTCTGATCAACTAATAATCCAATCATAGTTTCACCTCAAGTATGTTGTAATTCTAGTTATTTCCAATATTGGTTGTTTTATGATTGGTTTTTCATAAGACTTTACACATAATTTTTGCTGACAAGCATATTATTTAGACAGAAGATCTATGGACAAGGGGGATTAAAATGAATTTTTTCTACATCCTTAGTAGCAAAAAGATTAAACAAACCTTAATTATTCTTTTTGCTTCAATATTTACAGCAGGTATTTTCTATATTGAAAAGGGTAATATCGCTCCCGCTTTCTCTACTGAAAATGGACCTCGTGTAATTTATACCGGCGAAAAGAGCGAAAAAGCAATTGCTCTTACTTTTAATATTAGCTGGGGAGATACAAAAGCCTTACCGATTATTGACACATTGAAAAAAGAAGGGATTACGAACACTACGTTTTTCCTTTCTGCTTCTTGGGCAGAAAGACATCCTGATATTGTTAGTCGAATCGTAAAAGATGGACACCAAATCGGGATAAAGGGATACGATTATAAAAACTATACTGAACTTGAAGATGCTCAGATAAAAAAGGATATTTATAAGGCCCAGGATACATTTAAGAAATTAGGTGTCAAAACCGTTGCCTTCCTTAGAACACCTGATGGGAATTTCGATTCAAGGGTTGTGAAAATTGCTGACTCACTCGGATATACTCTTGTACATTGGAGTATTGATTCAAATGATTGGAACAATCCCGGCGTTGCTAAAATTACGAGTAATGTATTGGATAAGGTTAAAAGTGGAGATATCATTTTATTACATGCTTCCGATTCAGCTAAACAAACCGCAGAAGCTCTTCCATCCATATTAAAAGGTATTAAAGAGAAAGGCCTATCCTTTGTAACAGTTAACGATATGCTGAACAATGCTGATGTGAAGAGTGAAGTAGTAGAATAGGGAAAAGCGCAAGGCGCCCTAACTTTGGCGACATGCATAAGACGAGCGCTGACAGAAGGTGCCTTTTACCTTCCGAAGCGATTGGTTTAGAGCCGAGCGCCGATGGCGCCTTGAGATAGACACAAAAAGCTGACCTTTTGGTCAGCTTTTTTGGTTTGTTATTTTTGGTAGTATTAATAATTGATATGCATTACATATTAATAGTGGAAAAAGCATTAAATATAGCCAACTGTTTTCATTTACACGAATAGCTGGAAACCATTCAATAACAGAAACAACAAACATAAAAAATATAGCTGGTATAAACGCGCTCCTATTTGTCTGCTTACTTTTTAAGTAGCCAACAATTATAGCAACAACCAATACAGCAATCGGTATCAATACATATGAAGTAATTGCTTCTCCTTCATTTGCAAATACCTTATAACGGAAATAAATCAAATCAAATAATACAAATGCAATTAACACGATCTGCGCAGGATTCCATGCTCCTTTAAATAACCCTAGACCAAAACGGTGAACAGTCAAATAAGCAAAGAAGCCCATTTGGCTAATAATACTAAAAATAAATCCAACACCGATGAGCCAAAATACAACAAGGAGTATCTCAACTACATCTGATGCTATGAACAATTCTTTATATTCACTCCATTTAACGGCAAATCCAACAATAATTGTGCTAATCGCGCCTACAAGTAAGGTAGATAGAAAAAACCTTACCCAATTTCGACTCTTCACTACAAAATCCCCCACTCAATAAGATTCACTATATGATTGTATCAAGTGCAGGGGATGAATGCCAGTTCCAAAACATGCATTACATGAATATTTTTCAACAAAAAAAGCATATTAACAACTAAGGATCCCTTATGAAAGGAGCTTTGTAAATGAGAAAATGGATGTCGCTCCTCCTCATTTCTAGTTTCATTTTTAGTATGGTAGGGTGTGCCCCAGCCAATGTTGAACAAGATCGAATGGATTATGAAGAAACCAAGAAAATGGTTGTCGATATATTAAAAACTGATGATGGAAAGAAAGCAATTGAGGAACTCATGCGTGATGAAAAGATAAAACAACATCTAATCATGGACCAAGCAGTTGTAAAAGATTCCATCCGAGAAACTCTTACCTCCGAAAATGGAGTTGAGTTTTGGAAAAAAACATTTGAGGATACGAAGTTTGTAGAGGATTTCGCAAAAAGTATGCAGACGGAGCACGAAAAACTCATTAAAGACTTAATGAAGGATCCTGATTACCAAAAAATGATGATGGATATCTTGAAAAATCCTGAAATGGAAGAACAACTAGTCGAAGTTCTGAAGAGCCAGGAATACCGAAAACATCTACAATCTGTAATTAGCGAAACTCTAGAGAGTCCATTATACAAGGCGAAGATTGAAGATATTCTCATCAAAGCAGCTGAAGACTTGCAAAAGGCCGAAAAAGCAAAAAAAGAAGAAGGTGAAGGTGAAGGAAGCGGTAATAGCTAACTCACTTCCCCTAATAGAAAAGAACCTCCGGGAAATAGGGAGGTTCTTTTGCCTTATAAAGCACTAATTACTTTTTGGGCAATCTCATTATATATCTTTCCAGTTGGATGGCTTTCTTCATAAATAGATGGGGCAAAATCCTCATCGTTCCAGTCTGGCTGTCCTAACGGTATGTTCCCTAGTAATGTGGTTTGGAGGTCCTCTGCTAGTTTCTTGCCTCCACCTTTACCAAACACATATTCCTTTTCTCCAGTTACTTTACTCTCAAAGTAAGACATATTTTCAATAACACCCAGTATTTCATGTTCTGTACGAAGCGCCATGGCACCCGCTCTGGCTGCTACAAATGCTGCAGTAGGATGTGGTGTTGTTACAATAATTTCTTTACAATGTGGAAGCATTGTATGAACATCAAGAGCAACGTCTCCAGTTCCTGGTGGTAAATCTAACAGTAGATAATCTAGATCTCCCCACTCAACTTCATTAAAGAAATTATTTAGCATTTTTCCAAGCATTGGCCCTCGCCAAATAACAGGGGAATTATCTTCTACAAAGAAGCCCATAGAAATTACTTTTACTCCCTTTCTATCGACAGGGATAATTTTTTCCCCACGAACGACAGGTCGTTTCGTAATACCCATCATATCTGGAACACTAAACCCGTAGATATCTGCATCAATTAGACCAACCTTTTTACCAAGTCTAGCCAATGACACTGCTAAGTTTACAGATACAGTTGACTTCCCAACGCCTCCCTTACCACTCGCAATCGCAATAAAAGTTGTTTCATTTACTGGTGACAATAAGGATGCGGATTCCCCTGTATCAGTCTTAAATTTAGCCAACTCTTCTGGTGATAGGTCTGTAAAGCGAAGTCCCACCGATTCTGCACCCGCTTGTTTTAGTGCATTTACAATTGTTGTTTGTAGCTGCAATTGTTCAGCTGAACCCGTCTTTGATAAAGCAATCTTCACACTAACGTGTTTTTTTTCTTCTTTTATTTTAACCTCTTGGATTGCATTGGTTTCCTCGAAAGTTTTATGTAAGAATGGATCTTGCATTTTGTGTAACACGTCAATAACTTGTTGTTCATTTAACATAATAGACACCACCTGGATTGTATTCGGTTTCACTCTATCTCATTATAACATACCTGTCCGACAATACAGTGTGAGGTGTCTCATAGCTTTGTAAAAAAATATCAGTCCTTAAAAGACAAAATAAATACCCACCTAATTAGTCAGGCGGGTTTGATTCATCTGAGAAATATCGGTTTATACCGGTGTAAATTGACGCTGCTACTTTATCTTGATATTTATCTTGGATCAGTAAAGATTTCTCCTGTGGGTTTGAAAGGAATCCAACCTCTACAAGGGCACCGGGCTTCTTAGCAGTTTTCAATAAATACACTCCATTGATTGCTTTTGCACTCCTAGTGGTATTCCCTAAATTGGTTCGTAATTCATCTTGAATGAACTTAGCTACTTCCTCATTTTCCTTAAAGGTACCATAGTAAAAGGTTTGTGCCCCGCTCCACTTTGGAGATGGAATTGCATTAAGATGAACACTTATAAATAAATCCGCTTCTGATTCATTAATGATCTCTACCCTTTTCTTCAAGTCCTCTGTTTTTCTTCGACTATAGCCTTTCATTCCCTCTGGCGCTAAATCTGTATCATCTTCCCGTATCATTTGAACCAAAGCACCCTGTTGTTGCAAGTAATCACGAAGCTTGAGTGATATTTCTAGAGCAATATCTTTTTCCTGAATGTCACCATTCATTGCTCCTCCATCTACCCCACCGTGACCAGGGTCAATAATAATAAACTTTCCTGAAAGAGGTAAATTCCATGAGTTCCAAACATCTTTATCCATGTATTTATATTGAATAAACAAAAATAAAACGATAGTACCTACCAGGATACCAGCAATTTTTAATTTCTTATTCACCATTTTCCCTCCTGCGCGTCCCTACAATTTACTATATGGGACAAGGAGAGTATATATGATTAAAAACTCTAATGCAATTTTAGGCGGTGTCTTTTTTCTCCCTTTTGAAATCCTTCCATCCACCAATAGTTGATATAATGCTCACACGCATAATAAAGAGACTCATTTACAAAGCCTTGATCTCCAATATGTCCCCAGTAACAAATGAATTCATAGAGTGCATCTATTAGGTTCTTCTCATATTGGTAACAGCGTCTTCTTACATCCTCGATAGATTCTCCATAATAACCAAATCGACTATATTTGGCTCCTAGTAAATAAGCTTCTATGGCAACATCCAAACATCCTTCCTCAATGGCACTTCCAAGCATTGTGCCCATTCTAAAAAAACTGCCAAAGGTATCTGCTACATTCTTTTTTAATCCTTCTAGTGAGAGCTCACGTAGCATTTTGCGTTCATACGTAATTTGCTTCTCCTTGCGCTTTTCTTTGAAGGTTGTAATGACATTCATTAGTTAGAACCCCCCTTTGACAACTAGTTTCTTACTGTATCAACGTAAACATGCGTCCAACACAAACTACCTTAACTGCCAAAATAAACTATGCATAGTAACAAAAAAAAGCACATAGAAAAAGACTCTCACTTTCCGAGAGCCTTCCCTTACTTTATCCTATGATGGCTTAAGATTATCTGACACTTCAAGCGCTGGTTTCTCCTTTTCTTTCCCCACTAACCTTCCAAATTGCCAACCAATGACCATATTGACTACACCCATGATCATAAATAACAGATAATCTCCAATTGGTTCTGGGAGCAATAGATCAACAATTAACCACACACCAGCTGAAGATGCACCAATACTTGCACCGATAAGTGATTTTTGAATACGACTCATTCTCTTCATTCACCCCTAATATTATTGATACTCCTAATCGGAGTTCATTCCTACATCCATCATATGTTGGCAACCCTCTCGAAATTACTTGAATTTTGGCGAATGGTTGTCCAAATGTTGTCGTAACCTTTTTTTACTACTAGGGTTCTTCCATCGTCAAAAACCCTTCCTCTCATCCTAAAGTTGTAGATAAATCTCAAGCTTTTCTACGAAGAAAGCCTTCGGAATAACTAGTATGCTTACTATATCAACTACAAAAGGAGAGATATTCAATGAGTAAAGTAGTAATGATTACTGGCGCGTCTAAAGGGTTAGGAATGGCTTTAACATTGGCATTTGCTAAAGAAGGGGCAAAACTTGCTATCTGTGCACGAGCAACAGATAGTCTTCTACAGGTAAAACAAGAAGCTGAAAAACTTGGAGCACAGGTGTTAGCGGTTACTGCTGATGTATCGAATTCCAGGGATGTCGAGCGTTTTGTCGCGATGACCGAAGAGGAATATGGCCATATTGATGTGTTAATTAATAATGCGTCGATGTTAGGACCAAGTCCAATGCCACTACTTCTTGATTACCCGGTAGGAGACTTCGCTGAGGTACTAAGAGTAAATACCATTTCATTATTTTCCATTACGAAAAGGGTTTGTATAGGAATGCTTGAGCGAAACCAAGGATCAATCATTAATGTAACCTCTGAAGCTGGTCAAATTGGATATGCCGGTTGGGGGGCATATGGAGTATCTAAGTTTGCTGTTGAAGGTCTAACTCAAACATGGGCAGACGAATTAAAAGAAACTGGTGTACGAATGAATATGGTTGATCCAGGTGAAATGGATACAGATATGCACCGTTTAGCTGTACCAGACTGTGATTACCCATTAACAAAGCCAGAAGAGATTGTTGACATATTCTTATATCTAGCTTCAGATCGGTCAGCAGGTATTCATGGCCAGCGACTTTCAGCTCAGTCCCAAGAGGAGGTGTAATCGATGGAAGCAAAGACATTGGATTTTTTCCTGCCGAATGAATTGAATGCTTCTCACCCTCCAGAAAAGCGAGGCCTGAGGAGAGATCACGTACGGTTAATGGTGCTAGATAGAATATATGGTGATATCAAACACGAACGTTTTAATCAATTGCCAACATACCTTCAATCAGGAGATCTAGTTGTCTTAAACAACAGCCGAACTATACCTGCTGTTTTACACGCTGAATGGAGTAGAGATATGAACCTTCCCCCCACTACTGTTGAAGTCAGACTCGCAAGGCGCAAGCAAGATGATACATGGGAGGCGCTTATTGTTCAAGATTCAATACAACTTGGAGATACATTATCTTTTTCACCTGAACTATCAGCAACTGTTATAAGCAATAAAAAGAACTCGCCATTAAAGATGATTAGGTTTACTAAAAAAGGAACAGATCTATTAAATAGTATTTATACACTCGGGGAACCGGTTCGGTATGAATACATTGATCAACCATGGGAGTTGGAATACTATCAAACGGCATTCGCCAGCCATCCAGGTTCAGTAGAAATGCCATCTGCCGGTAGAGCTTTTAGCTGGGAGTTACTTTTCTCATTAAAGAGAAAGGGAATACAAGTTGAATTTATTCAACTCCATACTGGACTCAGCTACTTACTTGATGACCAGTGGCATCTGGGCCCAGAAGCAAACGAGGAGGAGTACTATATTTCACAACAAACAATAGAAAAAGTTATGCAAACGAAAAAGGCTGGTAATAGAGTGATTGCTGTGGGAACGACTGTCGTTAGGGCCCTTGAGAGTGCGGCAATGTCAGGTGAACTATCGGGTAAAACCACTCTATACATCAATCAACATTTTCCTTTAAAAATGGCGGATGGAATTATTACCGGTTTTCATGAACCGCAGGCTAGCCATCTCGATATGCTTACCGCCTTTATCTCTGAAGAACACCTGCTTCAGGCATATAATCAAGCCATTGATGCCGGCTACCTCTGGCATGAATTTGGGGATATGAACCTCATTATTTGAATGGAGGTACGACCATGCAGCTTCATCACTATGGGTTTGAGGTAAGAAATTTGGTGGAAACAGTCGATTTTTATAAAAGACAGTTCGGTTTTGAGGAAGAGAGCCGCCTCATGTTTATGGAAGAAGAACTTGTGTTTTTAAGGTTAGGTAATTTTCGGCTTGAGTTATTCTCTGGTAAACAGGTTGGAGAGCTACATGCTCATATCTGTTTTGAAGTTAGCGATCTCGATAAGATTATGTTTCAATTCTCGAATTTTTCTATAGTAGAAGGTCCCTACCAACTTGCTAATGGTTGGCGAACGGTCTTTTACGAAGGTACTGATGGTCACATACTTGAGTTTTTACAGCTCACTACACCATAAAATCAAGTCTTAAAATTGCAAATCAGCTATAATGGAAGCAGATACTTCACGGTGGAGGGAACACAATGTCCGTAGACGCTAGATTTGAAGAAATTAGTATATTAAAGGAAATTGCCGAACTTTTAAACGAAGGTACCGACACTAAGGGTGTGTTATCAGATGTTTTGAAAAAACTCCTTCAGGTAACTGGGCTTCATTCTGGATGGATTTTTCTCATTGATGAAACTGGAACACATCACCTTGTCGCTGACGAAGCCCTTCCACCTGCATTGGCTAGTAATAACAAAAAAAGAATGTGCCAAGGCAAGTGCTGGTGTGTTAATAAATACAACAACCAACAACTAGATAAAGCAACCAATATAATCGAATGTAAAAGAATTGAGGAAGCCATTGCAGAAAAAGCAGGTGATACGGGTAATCTGACATATCATGCAACCGTCCCGCTCCGTGCAGGAGAGGAACAGTTTGGAATTCTGAATGTCGGTGCACCAAGCAAAACCCACTTCGAAAAAAATGAACTTGCCCTACTTGAAGCAATCGCTTACCAAATAGGATCAGCACTAAAACGAATCAAACTAACCCAACGTGAGCAGGAGACAGCACTTGTAGCTGAACGAAACCGTTTGGCTAGGGATCTACATGACTCTGTAAATCAACTTCTTTTTTCCCTTAGCTTAACAGCTAGAGCCGGCGTAGAAATGACAGATAATACACAACTCAAACAAACATTCGCCTATATGCAAGATTTATCACAAGAGGCACTTGGGGAAATGAGAGCTTTAATCTGGCAGTTACGACCACAGGGACTGGAGAATGGATTAGTCAGCGCATTACGAAGCTATGCCAATATGTTGGGGCTGACAATTGAAACAAAGGTATCGGGTGCAACAAGTATTCCTGGTAAGGTAGAGGAAGCATTGTGGCGAATCGGTCAGGAAGCCCTAGCAAATTGTAAGAAACATTCTCACACCACTGAGGCAACATTATGTTTTGAAGCTTCCAACGAAGGGGTTACCATGACAATTAAGGATAGCGGTTGTGGTTTTCATTATCAGGAAAGTCAAGAAATCCCTACCTTAGGACTGCGCAATATGAAAAGCCGTACAGAAGCATTAAACGGCTCATTTTTTCTAAAAAGCAAACCAGGGAACGGTACAGAAATAAAGATTCATATTCCAATCTAGGGGGGAAGTGTCGTGAGTATACGAATCTTAGTCGCAGATGACCACCATGTAGTGAGACGCGGTCTCGTTTTTTTTCTTAAGACACAGAATGAACTTGAAATTATCGGAGAAGCCGCAAACGGCAAAGAAGCACTTGAATTAGCAAAATCTTTAAAGCCTGACTTGATTCTAATGGACTTAGTCATGCCTGAAATGGACGGAATTGAGGCAACAATGCTAATAAAGAAGGAATTGCCTAAGATAAAAATCATGATACTTACCAGTTTTTCCGATATAGACCATGTTATTCCTGCTCTTGAAGCAGGTGCTTCAGGATACCAATTAAAGGACATCCAGCCTGATGAACTTGTTACAGCGATTAAAAAAATCATGAATGGTGAGAATCAGCTTCATCCAAAAGCAACGTCACATGTATTAGCCAACTTGTCCAATAAACAAAACCATATGAAAGAGGAGCTAACCAAAAGGGAGCTTGATGTGTTAAAAGAAATTGCTAGTGGAAAGAGCAACAAGGAAATTGCATCAACTTTATTTATTACGGAAAAAACCGTAAAAACACATGTTTCAAACCTCCTGGCAAAACTTGAATTGGCTGACCGGACCCAGGCAGCACTTTACGCAGTGAAACATCGATTAGTTGACTGAAACGGATGCTGTAAATGACAGCATCCTACTTTCATTTTTAAAAAAACGGCTCCCAACCAAATGGTCGAGAACCGCGAAATCGTTAATTCATTTGTAAAACCCTTTGAACTTAAGCTAATGCCTTTTCAACTTCTTCCTGTAATTGGTCAGCATCAATTTCAATTGGAAATTGAAATTCTTTTTCATTAATGTAAACGGTTGGTACCATCTTCACCTGACGTTTAATAGCCTCAGCTGTAATCTTTAAGCTGATGTCAATCGTCTCTGGTTCTTCTTTCAATCCGTACTGATCCGTTAACATCTTTTTAATGGAGTCACTATCAGACTCACTCCATTCACTTTGTTTCTCAAACAGTTCCTTCATAATCTTATAAATTTGCTCAGGTTGGCTGTAATCAAAAAACAAATTAACCAATGTACCATATAACAGCATTTCACGAGGTTTGTCATAATGTTTAATTACGTATTGAACTCTACCATCTTTTATATAAGGTGTTAGTGTCTGATCTGCTGCTTCGAAAAATGTTGCACAATAAGGACATGCTAGATTTAAAAAAACTTCAACCTTTACAGGAGCATCTGGATTGCCGTAACTCAAGAATGCATTTTCAATTACCTTTGCCATATGAAACCCTCCTATTTGATGTTGTCAGGAATAAGTGCCTCGTCTACATTGGTTGCTTCCTCAATACTAATTTCAGTTTCTAATAAGCCCGCTTCATAGAACGTATCTGCTAATTGTTGTTGGCTATTAATAATTTCTTCTCCTATTTTTTCTACACCAAATGTACGTCTGTCATTTGCCTGTTGAATAGGTTCTACTTCTAGACCTAATTCAGCTGAAAGAATCTCAGAAACTTCCTTCTTATTCTCATTTGCCCATTGGTTAGATTCTTGTAGTTCTTCTAGAATAATTTTTATCACATCTGGTTTTTCAGCCAAAAACTCTTCCGCCGCAAAATAGAACGTACGGTTCTCTGTTAAATCAGAACCATTCACAATCGTACGAGTTTCTACTTTGTTTTCAACAATTGCTAGATACGGATCCCATGTTCCGTAAACATCAAATTGATCGGTTGTAAAAGCTGAAAGTCCCTCAGCTGCATCTTTGTAAAATCTTATTTCTACTTCATCTAATGAGATACCAGCTTCCTTTAAAGCTACTAATAATAAATAGTGCTGGTTCCCGCCTTTTGTTACACCAATCGTTTTACCCTTAAAATCTTCAACTGATTCAATATCTGAATCTGCTTTCGTAACTAATGCAACACCGTTTGGATATGGTGCTTCAGAAGCGATATAGTGTAACGGGTGACCCCCCGCTTGCATGAACACTGCATTACCGTCAGACGCATGTCCAAAATCAATATTATTCGTATTTAACGCTTCTAATAAAACTGTACCAGTAGGGAATACCTTCCACTCAATTGCGTAACCTTCTTTACTTAAAGCTTCATCTAGATTCCCATGTTCTTTCAAAATGTTTAACGTGTTACCTCTCTGGTAGCCAATTCTAATTACTTCATTTTCACTATTATCACTTTCACTTGACTTACCCTCCGTTGATGTTCCACTACTAGAATCACTTCCGCAAGCTGCTATAATAAATAAAAATAATACCGATACAAATACTAAAAATGACTTTTTCATGTTAGTACCCCCCTAGAATTTCGTTTAGTATTTTTTTCTCGTAATATGTGAATTTCTCATCACGTTCACGAGGTCTCGCTAAATCAATTTGTTCATCCAGTTGAATGACACCTTTGTCTATTACAATGACACGATCAGCCAAACGCACAGCTTCTGTTACGTCATGAGTAACAAGAAGAGATGTAAATTTTTGCTGTTGCCAAAGTCCTTCAATTAAATTTTGCATTTCAATACGAGTAAGTGCATCAAGTGCCCCAAGCGGTTCGTCGAATAGTAAAATATCAGGATTGCTTGCAAGTGCACGCGCAAGAGCAATCCGCTGTTTTTGTCCGCCTGATAATTGATCTGGCCAGTCATTTTCCTTCTCAATCAGTCCGACCTTTTCTAGCGATGCTTTTGCAACCTCTTTATTGACTGCTCCAAGGTTAATATTATGTAGAATGCTTTTCCAAGGAATTAGCCGGTCATCTTGAAACATAACGCGAATTTTCGGATCCTTCGCCTCTGTTCCTGAAAACGATAATTCTCCTTTTGTAATTTCCTCTAGCTTAGCAATAATTCGTAACAGTGTGCTCTTGCCACAGCCACTTCGTCCAACGATGGCAGTAAAACTTCCCTGCTCAATGGAAAGATTAATATCACGAAGGACTATATTTTCCCCATAGCTTTTAGCTACATTTTTTAGCTCAATATTGAACATCGTACCACCCCATTCTCATTTCAATTTTTATTTTCTGTTGTAGGATGGATTCCACTTTAATAATCGATTTTCAAATAACTTCGCAATGAAGTCAGATAACTTACCTAAGATCGCATATAGTACTATCGTAAGGACAACGATATCCATTTGCATAAATTCACGAGCTGTCGTTGCCAAGAATCCAATTCCTGAATTAGCTCCAATTGTTTCAGCAACGATTAATGATATCCACGTTACTCCTAGAGCATAGCGAATCCCTACAAGAATAGAAGGCAGAGATCCTGGTAAGATAATGTTTGTGAATAACTTCCATCTTGATAAACCATAGACAGAACCCATTTCTATTAGCTTATGATCCACATTTTTAATTCCATTAAATGTATTAATGTAGATTGGAAACATCACCCCGAGTGCTACTAGAAATATCTTGGCGCTTTCGTCTATTCCAAACCACAGGATCACAAGTGGAATTAATGCCAAATGGGGAATTGTACGTACCATTTGTATGGTCGTATCAACTGTTTTTTCAAAAAATAGAACCGTTCCATTTAATAATCCAAGAACAAACCCTACAAATCCGCCTATGACAAAACCAATTAAGGCACGTTGTGTACTAATTAACACATGCTCCTGTAATTCTCCCGTTTTGAATAAACGAATTGCTGCTTGCACCACCTCCAAGGGAGTTGGAAGTATGGAGGAAGCAATGATTTTGTACTGACCAAATACTTGCCAAATAACTATTAGGATAATTGGTACTATCCACGGGACGATCTGATTGTTATACCATTTGCTGTTTTTTTTCAATTTCTCACCTACTTTGTAGTCCAATGGAATTAATTATAGTAATTCCGATTGGTTTTGTAAACATTAATGTTTTGACAATTTACATAAATATAATAATTTGGATGTGTTTTAGAAAAACAAGTAAAAGTCTCTCGTCCATGTAAAAAAACCCTCAACCGGTTTGGTTAAGGGTCCCTTATAAACGACAACATTTTCGTAAAAACTATTCTATTCACAAACATTTTTAATTCCAACATTGGTGAGTTGAACCATTCTTGCCTAGCTTTGAAAATTTCGATTATCGTTCCTTCAAGCGCTTAGTATTTTTTAACTCTTGTATAGTTTGCGCACCAATTCCAAACATGGACATACGAAGTTCCATTTCACGAATTTCCATCGTTTCAATAACATCTGCTGTACTTAGGGTTGCTTCTTTAAGGATAGAACGTCCAAATCCAACCAAATCGGCTCCCAATGCAAGAGTCTTTGCACCGTCAAGTCCCGTCCGCATTCCGCCACTAGCAATAAGAGGTAGGTTCTCCATCTCTTCGCGAACCAGTTTGATTGATTCCACTGTAGGAATCCCCCACTCTCTGAATGCCTCGGCTGCAGCTCTACGGATTTTATCTTTAGCACGGAACTTTTCCACCTGGCTCCAGGATGTACCTCCTGCCCCAGCAACGTCGATAAACGCAACACCGGCCTCAGTTAGCTTTTTCGCTGTCTGACTATCAATTCCCCATCCAACTTCCTTAACTCCGACTGGAACCTCTAGCGTGCTACACAATTGTTCTATTTTATGTAATAATCCTTTAAAATTGGTATCTCCGTTTTCTTGAATTACTTCCTGAATGCTGTTCAAATGAAGGACAAGCATATCCGCCTCGGTTAATTCAATGATTTTCTTGCATTCCTCAACACCATATCCGTAATTAAATTGAACAGCTCCCAAATTAGCTATGATTGGAACACTCGGTGCATACTTCCTAATCATGAAAGAGTCGGAATCTCTACCACTGTCAAGGAGTGCACGTGTGGATCCTAGAGCGAGCATCCAGCCTCGTTCCTCTGCTGCTTCTGCCAGGTTCCGGTTAATTGTCCCCGCTAGGGCCGTTCCACCTGTCATGGAACTTATAAGAAATGGCGTTCTACATTCAACACCAAGAAATCTGGTTTCTAAAGAAATTTCATCAAAATCAATTTCTGGAAGTGCATTGTGGATGAACATAACGGAATCTAATCCAGTTGAAATGGACTCTCCAGTTACCTTTTCATTAAGTACAATTTGTATATGTTCAGACTTTCTCCGCTCAATTGAGTTTTCCATGCATTACACCCGCCTTTGTCATCAAGATTCTATTTATCTCTAACACCGTCTCCTTTTGTTTTAGACGGTAAAACTCTCAAATTGAAGGGTTATTTTACCATTAATCGATTTGAACTTCTTCCACTGTTTGTTCCACTTCTTCTCGTGACATTTTTTCTCGTCCCTCTTTCAACGCTTTTAACGTCTTATGGGCGAGAGCGAGCGGCAGTCGGCAGAATAAAATGATACTTTTTGACTTGAGAGATTTCATATATTCGTCTGCTTTTGCTAGATTCTCCTCTGCATAAGTAAACAATTCAGCTCGGGTCCAACCATCTGGTACAAAACGCACCCCACGTTCATCATAATCTTCCTTCTCATTACGCAATATATTTACTGCCTGAAGTCCACGTCCATACCCAATCGCTAGTTCTCTATCTGTTATTTCATTAGCATAGTGCTCCCAAAGGTCTGAAAGCATGACCCCTACTAACCCTGCAACATAATATGTATAGTCATCCAAATCATCTCGGGTGTGTATCTCCCAATTTGCTTTTGTCCATTTTCCCATACCAAACGCCATCTCACTTGCAGACTTAGTTACAATAGGTAGAGCATCCTTTGGACAAGCGTTAAGCCATTCCTCTAAACGAATTGTGACTTCTGGCATTTCAACATTAGCAAGACTGAGTAGTTGTAAATACTCATCGTTATTAAAGGGTTTGTTTAATAATTTACTTATTTGCATTAGCATCGTGTATTTTACCGCATTGTCCAAATTTGCATGATCTTCGATTTCATCAATTGCTCGAAAAACTAAATAGGCAGATGCAACTGAATACTTTAACTCTTTCTGCAAAAAGGTAATAGGAATATAAAATGTACGACTGGTCTCTTTTAGCATACGTAATGCATCTTTTGGAAACCTACTCATCTATTTTTGTACCTCCTCAATAAATCTGGCTTATTTCATCGTACCTCTTTTTTTAATAGGAAACACGTAATACACCATATCCATTTTTTTCTTTGTTAAAAAGTAAGCATGTACTTATTTTAACAGTTCGTAACCTATGAACGCTAATTTATGTTATCTTAACTTTTATCCAATTGCGATTCTACCTTTGATGTTGTAGTAAATGATTTTATATTAATACAAGTTGAAAGCCCCTGTTAGACAATAAGCAAATTGTAGACTAAACAAAAAGACTCCCAACCAATTGGTTGAGAGCCCTGATAATCCCAAAATTAACGCTTTGAGAACTGAGGTGCACGACGAGCACCTTTAAGACCGTATTTCTTACGCTCTTTCATACGTGGGTCACGAGTTAATAGTCCAGCTGACTTTAGAGTTGGACGGAATTCAGGATCAGCTTGTAGTAACGCACGAGCGATACCGTGGCGGATTGCGCCAGCTTGACCTGTGTAACCACCACCATCAACATTTACAAGAACGTCATAACGTCCTACAGTTTCAGTAGCAACTAGAGGTTGTTTTACAACTTCTCTTAAAGCTTCAAATGGAATATACTCTGCAATGTCACGACCGTTGATCACAATGCGTCCGTCGCCAGGAACTAAACGTACACGTGCAACAGAGCTTTTACGACGACCAGTGCCATAATATTGTACTTGTGCCAAATTAATACCCTCCTTAATAATTAACCGCGAAGTTCGTAAACTTCAGGTTGTTGAGCTTGATGTGGATGTTCGCTTCCAGCATAAACGTGCAATTTTTTAAACATTTGACGACCAAGAGAACCCTTTGGAAGCATGCCTTTGATTGCAAGTTCAAGCATTTTTGTTGGATAGTTAGTACGCATTTCTAATGCAGTTCTTGATTTAAGTCCGCCAGGGAATTGGCTGTGACGATAGTAAATTTTGTCGTTTAATTTATTACCAGTTAGTTCGATTTTTTCAGCGTTGATGATGATTACATTGTCACCAGTGTCAACATGTGGTGTAAACGTTGGTTTATGTTTTCCACGAAGTAATGTAGCAACTTCAGTTGATAGACGGCCTAAAGTTTTACCTTCAGCATCTACAACATACCATTTGCGCTCTATATTATTAGCATTTGCCATAAATGTTGTACGCATGAGTTTCCCTCCTAAATTCTAACAGTTCATATTTTATTCAATCACGATTAAAGTTCCGGGGCTTTAACGTGGGATTTAAAATATCATACCTAAAATATAATATAACTTTCAGGGTACAATGTCAAGAAAATGTTACACCAGGTTTAGTTGTCATATATTTTTTTTCCATTCATTCATTCTTCCCATTCCTGATAGAATACTTTCCATAAGTATAAACCATGTCCAGGTGCGGTTTTTCCTGCTAGTGATCGATTTTTCTCACGTACGATCGTAGCAAGTGAACTTGGTTCCCTTTTACCACTACCTACCTCTAATAGTGTACCTACTAAAATTCGAACCATATTATATAAGAAGCCATTTCCAACAAACGAAAATACTAATTCGTCATCATGTTTCTCAATCTTAATCTGGTAAATGGTACGGACTTTATCCTGGACTTCTGTTCTAGATGCACAAAAGCTAGTAAAGTCATGAGTGCCTATCACATTCCGCGCCGCCTCCCTCATACCATCAATGTCTAAAGGATATGGATAATGGTAGGTGAAATGGCGACTAAAGACAGAAGCATCTTGTCTCAGTAGTAACTTGTAGCGGTATTCCTTCGCCTTCACATCAAAACGAGCATGAAAATCCGGATGTACTTGCTCAATAGAACGAACTCGTATATCGTCAGGTAACATGGCATTCAAGGCACGTTTCCAGCTTTCAACACGCATTCCCAGGTCGGAGTCAAAATGGATGACTTGTCCTATTGCATGAACATTTGCATCTGTACGACCAGATGCTACTATTTTTACAGGCCAGCCTTTGTGGATCTTCTGAAGGACACGTTCACATTCTGATTGGACTGTGCGTTTATTAGGTTGTACTTGATATCCTGAGAAATTTGTTCCATCATACGATATGATACATTTAAATCGACTCATGATTTCCCTCATTATCCACGTAATAAAAATAATACAGCAGCAAGTGCAAATAGAAGAAGTAACATAGAAGTGTCAATCATGCGCCACTGTAATACTCTCAGTTTTGTACGACCTTCCCCTCCTTTATATCCCCTTGCTTCCATCGCAATGGCAAGCTCTTCAGCGCGTTTAAATGACCCAATAAATAAAGGTATTAGCAAAGGAACAACAGCCTTCATACGGTCCTTTAAAGGGCCGCTCGTAAATTCAACCCCTCTAGCAGCTTGTGCCCTCATGATTTTTTCTGTTTCTTGCATCAGTGTTGGTATGAACCGTAGGGAAATTGACATCATTAATGCAAGCTCATGAGTAGGAAGTCCAAGCTTTTTAAAAGGTGCTAGTAAGCTTTCCATTCCGTCCGTTATTTCTATTGGTGTACTCGTTAATGTTAATATGGTAGTCATAATAATTAAAAATAATAGCCGCATTGAAATAAAAATACCTTGCGTGATACCACCCTCATAGATTTGAAGCCAACCAAGGTCAACTACTAGATCTCCTTCCTTTGTTAAAAAGATATGAAGGATAAAGGTAAAAAGAATAACCCATAAAATCGGTTTAAGTCCTGAAAGGATATAGCGGATATGTACCTTCGTTAACAGTACAATCACTAATGTATAGAGTCCTAATAAAGCGTAAGTAAGTACTGAGTTTGCTAAAAATACAATAAACACATAAAAGAAAATTAGTAGGAGCTTAGCCCTTGGATCCATTTGATGAATGAGAGAGTTTCCCGGTATGTACCGGCCTATGATGATATTCATAAGTTGCCACCCTTTCTACTCAGAGCATTTCCTACGTACCGCGTAATTTCATCCAGGGATAAACTTGCTGAAGCAGGGATCTCAATTCCTAATTTAGTTTCGAGCAATCCTTTAAGCCTAACAGCTTCAGGTACATCTAACCCAAGGTTCATCACTTTTTCTGGATTTGAAAAAATTTCAACCGGACTTCCTTGAAATTTAATCGTACCTTTTTCCATTACTAGGATTTGATCAGCATATCGTGATGCATCTTCCATGCTATGAGTTACTAGAATTGTGGTAAGTCCTCTTTCTTTGTGAAGCTTATAAAACATCTCCATGATTTCAAAACGACCTCTAGGATCTAAGCCGGCTGTTGGCTCGTCTAATACTAACACTTCAGGATTCATCGCAAGAATTCCAGCAATAGCAACCCGCCTCATTTGCCCGCCACTTAAATCGAAGGGTGACTTAGATAAATACTCATGTGAGAGGCCAACCATATCGATAGCTTGTCTTGCTCTATTCTTTGCCTCATCTATTGAGACACCAAAATTTAATGGGCCAAAACAGATATCTTTTTCTACTGTTTCTTCAAATAATTGATGTTCAGGAAATTGGAAGACAACTCCTACCTTTTTACGAATAGGCTTTAGGTTTTTTTCTTTTTGCTTTGAGCTTATTGTACGGTCCCCAATGGTAATTGAACCAGAGGTAGGTTGTAGGAGCCCATTTAAATGTTGGAGTATCGTAGACTTACCTGAACCCGTGTGTCCAATAATTGCAACATAAGAACCGGATTGGATAGAAGCATTCACATCATACAAAGCTAGCCTTTCAAAAGGTGAACGAATTTGATAACGATGCTCTAAATTTGTGATTGTAATGTCCATAGCTCATCCACCAAACCTTCTTCTGTTATATGATTCTTCGTGAGAGGTACTCCCATTGAACGTAGCTTCTTCGATACCTTCACAGAAAAAGGAAGATCTAGTCCAATTTCTACTAACTTTTCGTCAAGAGCAAAAATTTCATCCGGTGAACCTTCTGCAAATAATTTACCTTGGTTCATGACAATCATTCGGTCCGCTCTTGCTGCTTCCTCCAAGTCGTGTGTAATCGATAAAACAGTTATATTACTCTCATTCTTAATTTTCTTTATTGTTTCTAGAACTTCAATTCTACCAATTGGATCAAGCATAGATGTCGCTTCATCTAGTATAATTAAATCCGGTTGAACAGCTAATACACCGGCTATAGCAACTCTTTGCTTTTGACCACCTGACAGCTGATGTGGCTCATGTTCAAGGAACTCACCCATCTTTACCATATTAATAACTCTATCAATCCTAGAAGTCATAATTTCTCTTGGTATGCCGTTGTTCTCCATTCCAAAAGCGATATCATCCTTTACAGTGGTTCCAACAAATTGATTATCTGGATTTTGAAATACCATACCAATTTTCTTACGGACTTCCCAAATTGTATTCTCATTTAGCTGAATATCTTCTATCGTAACAGTTCCTGTCTGAGGTAATAGCAACCCATTTAGGATTCTCGCTAATGTCGATTTCCCTGAGCCATTATGACCGACAATTGCAAGCCACTCTCCTTTTTGGACAGAGAATGAAAGATTTTCTAATGCTAGCATTGCTTCTTCCGAGTATTTAAAACTTATTTGATCAACCACTAACAGGTTCGTACTCATTCTCATCACCCTCTAAAATCAATTGCATCTAAGTATTTGCACCCAGGTATATCATACACACGTAGCCGCTCAAAGAAACTGTGCCATAAGTATCTGGCATTCTTACTCTTTGACCTTGTTCCTAAAAACCTGTGAAATAAGTGGCATAAGCCAGAGGTTTTATATGTTGTCCAACTAAAGTGCTAAATAAAAATATTATTTCCATAGAAATAATACGAAATCTCAACTCTACGTAAACTACGTAGAACGGAATGTATTTCTGACAAACCATTTGACCTACCTCGAAGAATAACCATTGAAATCCATAGACTTCACAAGGGCAGACCCCTTATGCAACCTGATTTTATTAGTTGTATAAGGTTACTATCAAAGTATTCGTTATTTCCGCATCTGTCAAGGTAATAAGAAGTTTGTTTCATGAAGTCAGCATAGCAGATGTTTTTATGTAGTTTCATAACGGTGTAAAATACTATTTGTAGATAATTCTATGTTTTAGAAAAACAGAATATATAAAAGAAAAAAGGGCTTAGACCAGTTTACAAAACTGTCCCGCCCTTTGGAGAAAAAATTATACTAATTCGATAACTACCATTGGTGCACCGTCACCGCGACGAGGCCCAAGCTTCATGATACGAGTGTATCCGCCTTGGCGCTCCTCATAACGAGTAGCGATGTCACTGAATAATTTTTGAAGCGCATCTTGACCAGACTCTTCATTAGCTACTTCATTACGAATGTATGCAGCAGCTTGACGACGAGCATGTAGATCTCCACGCTTACCTAATGTAATCATTTTTTCAACAACTGACTTTAATTCCTTCGCACGAGCTTCAGTTGTTTCGATACGCTCATTGATGATTAAGTCAGTAGTAAGGTCACGTAATAACGCCTTACGTTGCGCGCTTGTACGTCCTAATTTTTGATATGACATGAGGTATTCCCTCCTTTGTTGAATTATTATGAAAGACAAAGCATTAGATAACTAGGCTCTTGTAACAAAAATGACTAGACGTGCCAGCGAAAGATGCCTAATTCGCATAATCCAAAACTAGTCAGTCATCTTTACGTAAGCCTAAACCTAACTCTTCTAGTTTAGCCTTAACTTCTTCTAAAGATTTACGACCAAGGTTTCGAACCTTCATCATATCTTCCTCAGTTTTGTGAGCAAGTTCCTGTACGGTATTAATACCTGCTCTTTTTAAGCAGTTATATGAACGAACAGAGAGATCCAATTCTTCAATTGTCATCTCGAGGACTTTCTCTTTTTGATCCTCTTCCTTTTCGACCATAATTTCTGCATTTTGAGCTTCATCTGTTAATCCTACAAAAATGTTAAGATGTTCTGTTAGGATTTTCGCTCCTAGTGCAATCGCTTCTTTTGGACCAGTACTGCCATCTGTCCATACATCAAAAGTCAGTTTGTCAAAGTTTGCGACCTGTCCTACACGTGTATTCTCAACTTGGTAAGAAACACGTGATACCGGAGTATAGATTGAATCAATCGGGATTACCCCAATTGGCCGATCCTCACGCTTGTTTGCATCAGCTGGAGTATATCCTCGTCCGCGCTTTGCAGTTAATCTCACTCGTAAATGTGAATCTTTAGCAAGTGTAGCAATGTGTAAATCTGGATTCAAAATTTCAACATCACTATCATGAGTGATGTCAGAAGCTTTTACCGGACCTTCACCTTGTACATCGATTTCAAGTGTCTTCTCTTCATCAGAGTAGATTTTGAGAGCCAATTTTTTCACATTTAAGATAATAGATGTTACATCTTCGACGACGCCTTCGATTGTTGAGAACTCGTGCAGTACACCATCTATTTGGATAGACGTTACAGCGGCACCAGGGAGTGAAGATAATAGGATACGACGTAAGGAGTTACCCAAAGTAGTTCCATATCCACGCTCAAGTGGCTCGACGACGAATTTACCGTATTTGGTATCTTCGCTGATTTCAACCGTTTCGATTTTTGGTTTTTCAATTTCGATCATTTATAAACCCTCCTTCAAAACGTCGAAACCTCGGCTAGAGTATTGAATGTGTATCCATCTAACCGAAATTCCTAAAAGTTAAGTTCCCTATCTGTGCACAACAACTCGATTAATTATTCTGTAAAGAACTTATAAGTTAAGAAAGTATCAAAACTTCCTACACTGTAAAAAAGTTTATCAAATCCCATTAATCCATTATAGCCATGGATAATAGGTCTTATACAATACAGAAAAAAGTCAAATACACCGAAGCGTATTTGCGCCCACATTTTTATCAAACAAACTCGAGAGATTTGCTAGATAAACCTATGGCATTGCCGGATGTCAGCTATTATTCAGTCGAAGTGTAACTTCAACTGAATAATATTACACACGACGACGTTTTGGCGGACGGCATCCATTATGTGGTACTGGAGTAACATCTTTAATAGCTGTAACTTCAAGACCAGCAGCCTGAAGAGCACGAATTGCAGCTTCACGACCTGCACCAGGTCCTTTTACAGTTACTTCAAGAGTTCTCATACCATGTTCCATTGATGCTTTAGCAGCAGTTTCAGCAGCCATTTGTGCAGCGAATGGAGTAGATTTACGAGATCCTCTGAATCCAAGTGCACCAGCACTTGACCAAGAGATTGCATTTCCGTGTGAATCTGTAATTGTTACGATCGTATTGTTGAATGTTGAACGGATATGTGCAACACCAGTTTCAATATTCTTTTTCACACGACGTTTACGAGTATTCGTTTTACGTGCCATTTAACCATTACCTCCCTTACTATTTCTTCTTGTTTGCTACAGTACGACGAGGTCCTTTACGTGTACGAGCATTGTTCTTAGTATTTTGTCCTCTTACAGGTAATCCGCGACGATGACGTAATCCACGGTATGAACCAATTTCAATAAGACGTTTAATATTTAGTGATACTTCACGACGAAGGTCACCTTCTACTTTATAACGATCAACGATATCACGAATCTTACCTAATTCATCTTCAGTAAGATCACGAACACGTGTATCTTCAGAAACACCAGCTTCTGCTAGGATTTTCTGTGCAGTTGGACGTCCGATCCCGAAAATATATGTTAAAGATATTACTACACGCTTTTCACGTGGAATATCAACACCAGCAATACGTGCCATTTAGACGTACACCTCCTTATTTATTAACCTTGTTTTTGTTTATGTTTTGGGTTTTCACAAATCACCATTACTTTTCCTTTTCTACGAATAACTTTACATTTTTCGCAGATAGGCTTTACTGATGGTCTCACTTTCATTTTTCAAACCTCCTTGATAGTACGGAGCGCATTTATTTAAAACGGTACGTAATTCTACCGCGAGTCAAGTCATATGGTGATAACTCAACCGTTACCTTGTCTCCGGGTAAAATACGAATAAAGTGCATGCGAATTTTACCAGAAACATGGGCCAAAACAGTATGACCATTCTCTAATTCAACTTTAAACATTGCATTTGGTAATGTTTCTAAAACAGTACCTTCAACTTCAATTACATCGTCTTTCGCCATTGGAATGTTCTCCCTTCTTCAAATCAGTAACTTGCTCATTGACAAACACCGTTAACACATCCGTTAGCTTCGTTTGCCATCGACCAGTTTCCTTAATACTGCTCTGAACTTCCGGAGATACGTAATCAAAATATAGATGAATGTTATTCTAATGAGTAGGGTTCATGCCTTACAATTTTGTTAAGATCTCATACCCTGTTTCTGTAATAGCAATCGTATGTTCAAAATGTGCACACGTTTTGCCATCGACTGTTACAACAGTCCAGTTATCTGCTAACGTCTTCACGTATCGACTACCTGCATTTACCATCGGTTCAACGGCAAGTACCATTCCTGGTTTTAAACGTGGTCCTTTATTAGGAGGACCATAATGTGGAATTTGTGGATCCTCATGTAATTCTTGCCCTACACCATGACCAACATACTCTCGAACAATCGAGAAACCATTAGCCTCCGCATATGTTTGAATTGCATGAGAAATGTTAGAAAGACGCTCACCAGGCTTTGCTTCTTTTAACCCTCTATAAAGAGACTCTTCCGTCACATCAAGAAGCTTCTGATTTTCGGACGTAATCGTACCTACTGGATAAGTCCAAGCTGAGTCACCATGATACCCATTGTACTTCGCGCCAATATCAATGCTGACAATATCACCATCTAGTAAGACGCGCTCGCCAGGTATACCATGTACCAGTTCTTCATTAACAGAAATACAGGTACTACCGCGAAAACCATTATACCCTTTAAAAGAAGGAATTGCATCAAATCCACGAATAAACTTTTCAGCAATTGTATCCAGTTCTTTCGTACAAATCCCTGGAGCAATATATTTCTTTAACTCTTGGTGTGTAAGAGCCACGATCCTACCAGCTTCACGCATAATATCGATCTCTCTTGGTGTCTTACAAATAATCATTTATTGTAGTCCCCCAAGGAGCTCCTCTATATCACCAAAAACTTTGTTTATTTCTTGTTGTCCTTCGATATTGCGAAGATAGCCTTTTTCTTGATAAAAGTCAAGAAGTGGCTGAGATTGCTCGACATTTACTTGTAGACGAGTTCCGACAGTTTCCGCATTATCATCTGCACGTTGATAAAGTTCTCCACCACATTTATCACATGTACCCTCTTGATTAGGAGGATTAAATACTAAATGATAGGTAGAACCACAGTTCTTACAAATACGGCGACCTGTTAATCTCTCAAGTAATATTTCTTGATTTACATCAATATTAATTACATAATCAATTCTTTTATCGAGATCAGTAAGAATTGCTTCAAGTGCTTCTGCTTGTGGAACCGTACGTGGAAATCCATCAAGTAAAAATCCTTGTTTGCAATCATCCTTGCTTAATCGTTCACGAACTATTCCGATCGTAACTTCGTCAGGAACAAGCTCTCCTTTATCCATAAAAGATTTTGCTTGTAGCCCAAGTTCAGTTCCATCCTTTATTGCAGCACGGAACATATCTCCCGTTGAGATATGAGGGATATTATACTTTTCTACGATTTTTTCAGCTTGAGTACCTTTACCAGCACCCGGAAGCCCCATTAATACTAAGTTCAAGTGATTTCCCCCCTCAGCCTCTTATCTAGAGGTGCTGGGAAAATTTATTCCCAGTACCTTATTTGATAAATCCTTTATAATGACGTTTTACAAGCTGACTTTCAAGCTGCTTCATCGTTTCAAGTGCAACACCGACAACGATTAGCAAGCTAGTTCCACCAATTTGTGCAGACTGCGGTAAATTCGCAAAGTTTATAAAGAATACAGGAAGAACAGAGATGGCTGCTAAGAAAATAGAACCAACAAAAGTTAATCGATACAGAATCTTTGTTACATATTCTTGCGTATTCTTTCCTGGGCGAATCCCTGGAATATAGCCGCCTTGCTTTTTCAAGTTCTCAGCCATTTGCTCAGGGTTCACTTGAACAAATGTGTAGAAATATGTGAAAGCAATAATTAGCGCGATATATATGATCATCCCAACTGGACGAGTATAATCGAAATACGTTTCAATCCAGTTAGTCACTTCATTAGGACCAAAGAACGATGCAATCGTTGGTGGTGTGATAATGAAGGAAACCGCGAAGATTACAGGAATGACACCAGCCGCATTTACCTTTAATGGTAAGTGGGTAGACTGTCCTCCAACCGGGCTATTAGCAGCTGACCGCTTTGCATATTGAATTGGAATCTTACGTAAAGCTTGTTGTACGAAGATTACACCTACAACAACAGCTATAACAGCAATTAGCAGTAAAACAACAGTAATGATGCGTAAGAACAATTGATCTCCAGCATCTTCAAATTGTTGAATGTAAATTTGATTCACAGCAGTAGGAATTGCGGCAACAATACCTGCAAAGATAAGAATTGAAATTCCGTTCCCTACACCCTTAGCGGTAATTTGCTCACCTAACCACATTAAGAATGCAGTACCAGCAGTCAGAACTACAGCTATTAAAAGGTACGTACCGATACTTGGATTTTCAATTAACATACCATTTGACATATTGTTAAATCCGTAAGACATACCAAGCGCTTGGATAAAACCGAGAACGATCGTTCCATAGCGAGTAAATTGAGCTAATTTGCGACGTCCAACTTCACCTTGCTTTGACCATTCCGTAAACTTAGGAACAACGTCCATTTGCAACAATTGTATAATAATCGAAGCAGTGATATATGGCATGATACCCATTGCAAGGATAGAGAAGTTAAACAACGCTCCACCACCAAATGTATTCAATAATCCGAACGCAGTATTGCTATCTTGAGCCTTTAATACATCCGCATTTACATTTGGTACTGGAATAAAGGTGCCAATTCGAAATACTACTAACATAAGTAAGGTGAATATAATCTTGTTTCTTATATCACCAACGCGCATAAAATTGGAGATTGTCTGAAACATTAAATCACCTCAGTATTTCCGCCAGCAGCTTCAATAGCTTGTTGAGCAGTAGAGGAGAATTTGTGAGCTTTAACTGTTAGCTTTTTATCAAGAGTACCTTTACCAAGGATCTTAACTCCAGCATTCAGTTTACTTACAACACCAGTTTCAATTAATAGTTCAGGTGTTACTTCTGTACCGTCTTCAAAACGATTTAATGTTTCAAGGTTAACAATTGCAAAGTCTTTGCGATTGATATTTGTAAAACCACGCTTCGGTAGGCGTTGGAATAAAGGTGTTTGACCACCCTCGAATCCAGGACGTACTCCGCCACCAGAACGTGCTTTTTGACCTTTATGACCTTTACCAGATGTTTTACCATTACCTGAACCAGTTCCACGTCCAACACGGTTACGTGTTTTACGAGATCCTTCAGCCGGTTGTAATTCATGAAGTTTCATTTGGGCACCTCCTTATTTCAAAAAAAAATTCGATTATTGTTCTTTTACCGTAACTAGGTGAGCAACTTTATTAACCATACCGCGAATCGCAGCATTATCATCATGAACAACAGTTTGATGTAATTTTTTCAATCCAAGAGTACGAACAGTAACACGTTGGTCTTCAGGACGTCCAATTACACTGCGAGTGAGGGTGATTGCTAATTTCTTTGACATAATGTTTTCCCTCCTATCCTAACAGTTCTTCTACTGATTTACCACGTAACTTAGCTACTTCTTCAGCACGCTTTAATTGACTTAGACCTTCAATAGTTGCACGAATCATGTTAACTGGAGTGTTTGTTCCTAAAGATTTAGAAAGGATATCACCAACACCAGCTAATTCAAGTACCGCACGAACTGGTCCACCAGCGATAACACCAGTACCTTCAGATGCAGGCTTTAGTAAAACTTCTCCTGCTCCAAATTTACCAATTACTTGGTGAGGTATAGTTGTTCCAACCTTTGGTACAGAAATAAGGTTCTTTTTAGCATCTTCAATTGCTTTACGGATTGCATCTGGTACTTCTTGTGCTTTACCAGTACCAAATCCAACATGTCCGTTTTTATCACCGACAACTACTAATGCTGCAAAGCGGAAACGACGTCCACCTTTTACAACTTTAGCAACACGGTTAACGGTAACTACGCGTTCTTCAAGTTCTAATTTATTTGGATCAATGCTACGCATCTAAATGTCCCTCCTTTTTACTAAAATTGTAATCCAGCTTCACGAGCAGCATCTGCTAGTGCTTTAACACGTCCGTGATATAAGTAACCTCCGCGGTCAAATACAACCTCTTTGATTCCCTTTTCAATTCCGCGCTTTGCAACTAGTTCGCCAACCTTTTGTGCTGCATCTACGTTTCCGCCAACTTCAACAGTAAGCTCTTTATCTAAAGTAGAAGCACTTGCGATTGTAACTGAGTTAACATCATCGATTAATTGAGCGTAAATGTGTTTGTTAGAACGAAACACATTTAGGCGAGGACGAGCGGCAGTTCCTGACACACGAGAACGAACACGACCATGTCTTTTTTTACGAACTGCATTTTTATCCTGTTTCGTAATCATTTACGTCTCTCCTTTCTTTTACCTAAAAAGGCTTACTTCGCAGTTTTACCTTCTTTACGACGAACAAATTCACCTTCGTAGCGAATACCTTTTCCTTTGTAAGGTTCAGGCGGACGTACACCACGAATATTAGCAGCTAGTGCTCCAACACGTTCTTTGTCAATTCCTTTAACAACAATCTTAGTGTTAGAAGGAACATCAACTTCGACTCCAGCTTCAGGAACGATTTCAACTGGATGTGAATATCCAACGTTTAGTACAAGTTTGTTACCAGCTTTTTGAGCACGGTATCCGACCCCGATTAGCTCTAAGCCTTTTTCATAACCATTGTGTACTCCTTCAATCATGTTACCAAGAAGGCTACGTGTTGTGCCGTGAAGAGCACGATGTTCTTTGTTGTCAGTTGGACGAGTAACAGTAAGTATGTTCTCTTCAACACTGATATTCATATCAGGATGGAAAGTACGAGTTAATTCGCCTTTTTGTCCTTTTACAGTAACAGTATTACCGTTAAAAGTTACAGTAACACCAGATGGTATTTCAATTGGTTTTTTACCAATACGTGACATGTACTACACCTCCATTCTTATCAAGCTATTACCAAACGTAAGCTAATACTTCTCCGCCGGCTTGCTTTTGACGAGCTTCTTTATCAGTTAATACACCTTGTGAAGTTGAAACGATCGCGATTCCTAAACCGTTCAATACACGTGGTACTTCAGTAGACTTTGCATATACACGTAAACCAGGCTTACTAATACGTTTTAGACCAGTAATTACGCGTTCATTGTTTGCACCGTATTTTAAGAAGATACGGATAATACCTTGTTTATCATCCTCAATAAATTCAACGTCACGAACGAAACCTTCACGCTTTAGAATTTCAGCGATTTCCCTCTTAATTTTTGAAGCAGGGATTTCAAGTTTTTCATGACGTACCATGTTCGCATTTCGGATGCGAGTAAGCATATCTGCAATTGGATCTGTCATCACCATAGTATTTTTACCTCCTTCCCAATTCGGGGTTTACCAACTTGCTTTTTTTACACCAGGAATTTGACCCTTATAAGCTAGTTCACGGAAACAAATACGGCATAATTTGAATTTACGTAATACAGAGTGTGGACGTCCGCAACGTTCGCAACGTGTATACTCTTGTACTTTAAATTTTTGTGTGCGTTTTTGTTTCGCAATCATTGACTTTTTAGCCACATTTTCGCCTCCTTTACTTTTGGAACGGCATTCCGAATCCTGTTAATAACTCACGAGCTTCTTCGTCAGTATTAGCAGTAGTTACGATAACGATATCCATACCACGTACTTTACTTACTTTGTCGTAATCTATTTCAGGGAAAATTAATTGTTCTTTAACACCTAGAGTGTAGTTTCCACGACCATCAAATGATTTCTTTGAGATACCACGGAAGTCACGTACACGTGGAAGTGAAATTGAAACTAACTTATCTAAGAATTGATACATACGTTCACCACGTAATGTAACTTTTGCACCGATAGGCATTCCTTCACGAAGACGGAAACCAGCGATTGATTTTTTAGCTCTTGTTACAACTGGCTTTTGACCAGTGATAGCAGCTAATTCCTCTACTGCATTGTCTAATACTTTAGAGTTTTGAACAGCATCACCAATACCCATGTTGATAACGATTTTTTCTACTTTAGGAACCTGCATTACAGACTTATAGTTGAACTTACTCATAAGAGCAGGTGTGATTTCACTTTGGAATTTTTCTTTTAGGCGGTTCATGTAAGTACCTCCTTTCTTCATTTACTATTTATCTAAAAGTTCACCAGATTTTTTTGATACACGTACCTTTTTGCCATCTACTTCTTTGTAACCAACACGTGTCGGTGTACCAGACTTAGGATCTAATGGCATAACATTTGATACATGGATAGGTGCCTCTTGGCTAATGATTCCACCTTGTGGATTCACTTGAGACGGTTTTGAGTGTTTTTTAACGATATTAACGCCTTCTACAAGTACACGGTCTTTCTTTGGAAAGCTTTCAAGGATTACACCTTGTTTACCTTTATCTTTCCCTGAAATAACCTGAACTTTGTCACCCTTTTTTACATGCATCTATCTCGCACCTCCTTAAAGGCCAATCATTTTCGAATTATAGTACTTCTGGAGCTAATGAAACAATTTTCATAAAGTTGCTATCACGTAATTCACGCGCAACAGGACCGAAGATACGAGTTCCACGCGGACTCTTGTCATCACGGATAATAACGCAAGCATTTTCATCAAAACGGATGTATGTTCCGTCATTACGACGAACACCACGTTTCGTACGTACGATTACAGCTTTTACTACATCACCTTTTTTAACAACGCCACCTGGTGTTGCTTGTTTTACTGTACATACAATAACATCACCAATATTCGCTGTTTTACGACCAGAACCACCTAATACTTTAATAGTTAGTACTTCACGTGCTCCTGAATTGTCAGCAACCTTCAAACGAGTTTCTTGTTGAATCATTCATGAAACCTCCCTTCGGATTTTTGATTGATCCGAACAAAATATGATTAGATAATAACCGCTTGTTCTACTACCTCAACAAGACGGAAACGTTTTGTAGCAGATAATGGACGAGTCTCCATAATTTTTACGATGTCGCCAGTTTTCGCAACATTGTTTTCATCATGTGCTTTAAATTTCTTTGAATACTTTACGCGTTTGCCGTAAAGAGAATGTTTCTTATAGGTTTCTACAAGAACAGTGATCGTTTTATCCATTTTGTCAGATACAACACGTCCAGTATAGACTTTTCGTTGATTGCGTTCACTCACTATAGTAAACCTCCTTCCTGGTTATCGATTATTTACGACCGATTTCTCTTTCGCGGACTACTGTTTTCATGCGAGCGATTGATTTACGTACTTCACGGATACGTGCAGTGTTTTCAAGCTGACCAGTAGCTAGTTGAAAGCGAAGGTTAAATAATTCTTCTTTTAATGATTTTACTTTTTGTTCTATTTCGGCAGTGGTAAGGTCACGGATTTCATTAGCTTTCATTTGATTCACCACCAATTTCTTCACGTTTTACGAACTTAGTTTTAACTGGTAGTTTGTGAGATGCTAGACGAAGAGCTTCACGAGCTATTTCTTCAGATACACCAGCAATTTCAAACATTACTTTTCCAGGTTTAACAACAGCTACCCATCCTTCAGGAGCACCTTTACCGGAACCCATACGTACTTCAAGAGGTTTTGCTGTATATGGCTTAGATGGGAAAATTTTAATCCAAACTTTACCGCCACGTTTCATATAACGTGTCATAGCAATACGAGCAGCTTCGATTTGACGGTTTGTAATCCAAGAAGCTTCTTGAGCTTGTAAACCGTATTCGCCGAAATGAACTTCGGTACCACCTTTTGCTTGACCACGCATTTTTCCACGGTGTTCTCTGCGGTATTTAACGCGTTTAGGTAACAACATATTATTTTCCTCCTTCCACAGTTTTCTTCTTTGTAGGAAGGACTTCTCCACGATAGATCCATACCTTTACGCCGATCTTTCCATAAGTTGTATCAGCTTCAGCAGTACCGTAATCGATGTCTGCACGAAGTGTATGAAGTGGAACTGTACCTTCACTGTAGTGTTCTGCACGAGCGATATCAGCTCCGCCTAAACGACCTGAAGTTTGTGTTTTAATACCTTTAGCACCAGCACGCATAGCACGTTGGATAGCTTGCTTTTGTGCACGACGGAATGATACACGATTTTCTAATTGACGAGCAATATTCTCTGCAACTAGAGTAGCATCGATGTCAGCTCTTTTAATTTCAAGGATATTAATGTGTACACGTTTGCCAGTTAATTGATTTAAAGCTTTACGAAGTGCTTCAACTTCTGTACCACCTTTACCAATTACCATACCTGGTTTAGCAGTATGGACAGTAACGTTAATACGATTAGCTGCACGTTCGATCTCAATTTTAGAAACAGAAGCATCACTTAAACGTTTTGTGATATACTCACGTACTTTAAGATCTTCATGTAATAAATCTGCATAGTCTTTTCCTGCGTACCATTTTGACTCCCAATCACGGATAATCCCAACACGCAGTCCGACTGGATTAACTTTTTGACCCACTACTTATCCCTCCTTCTTTTCTGATACCACGATTGTAATGTGGCTAGTGCGTTTGTTAATTTGACTTGCACGTCCCATAGCTCTTGGACGGAATCTTTTTAATGTTGGACCTTCGTTTACATATGCCTCAGTAATAACTAGGTTATTAGCGTCCATTTCGTAGTTATGCTCTGCATTCGCAATCGCAGAATTTAATACTTTTTCCACAACTGGAGAAGCAGCTTTTGGTGTAAGACGTAGAATTGCAATTGCTTCACCTACTTGCTTGCCTCGAATTAAATCTGCTACTAGTCGAACCTTACGAGGAGCAATACGAACTGTTCTCGCAACAGCTTTAGCTTGCATAGATAATCCTCCTCTCATTAACGTCTTGTTTTCTTATCGTCATTTGCATGGCCTTTGTAAGTACGAGTTGGTGCAAATTCACCAAGTTTGTGACCTACCATATCTTCAGTAACATAGACCGGTACGTGTTTACGACCATCATATACCGCGATTGTATGACCAATAAATTGAGGGAAAATAGTAGAACGACGAGACCAAGTTTTAATTACTTGCTTCTTTTCAGAGTCGTTAGCCTTCTCAATTTTATTCATTAAGTGGTCATCTACAAAAGGTCCTTTTTTTAAGCTGCGTCCCATAAGTGAACCTCCCTTCGTGATTGCGTACGGTTCTTAAGTGAACCGCAGCAAATCCCGTTATTTTTTACGACGACGTACGATAAATTTATCTGATTTGTTTTTCTTCTTACGAGTCTTGAATCCAAGAGTTGGTTTACCCCATGGAGACATTGGTGACTTACGTCCGATTGGCGCTTTACCTTCACCACCACCGTGTGGGTGATCATTAGGGTTCATTACAGATCCACGTACTGTTGGGCGTTTGCCTAACCAACGAGAACGACCTGCTTTACCAATATTAACAAGTTCATGTTGTTCGTTACCTACTTGACCTACTGTAGCACGACAAGTAGCAAGAATCATACGAACTTCACCAGATGTTAAACGTACAAGTACATATTTTCCTTCTTTACCAAGTACTTGTGCAGAAGTACCAGCAGAACGAACTAATTGTCCACCTTTACCAGGTTTAAGTTCGATGTTGTGGATAACTGTACCTACTGGAATGTTTGTTAATGGTAGTGCGTTACCGATCTTGATATCAGCTTCAGGACCTGAAACTACCTCCATACCTACTTTTAGGTTTTTTGGAGCAAGAATGTAACGTTTTTCTCCATCAGCATAATTGACTAATGCAATGTTCGCTGAACGGTTTGGATCATATTCGATTGTAGCAACGCGTCCTGGTATACCATCTTTATCACGTTTAAAGTCGATTACACGGTATTGACGCTTATGACCGCCACCTTGATGACGTACTGTTAATTTACCTTGGTTATTACGTCCACCTTTTCTGTGTAAAGGCGCAAGTAATGATTTTTCTGGTCTGTCTGTAGTGATTTCAGCGAAATCAAGAGTTGTCATATTACGACGACCATTAGAGGTTGGTTTGTATTTTTTAATCGCCATCTCTATTTCCCTCCTTCTCTATAAAATTAAACTTCAAAGAATTCGATTTCTTTGCTATCTGCAGTTAATTTAACGATTGCTTTTCTGCGACGATTTGTGTAACCACTGTGACGTCCTACACGCTTGAACTTACCTTTGTAGTTCATGATGTTAACTTTTTCAACCTTCACACCAAAGATTTGCTGTATAGCATCTTTAACTTCAGTTTTATTAGATTTCACGTCAACTTCAAACGTATATTTCTTTTCAGCCATAAGGTCTGATGAACGTTCAGTAATAACAGGGCTCTTAATAATATCACGAGGATCTTTCATTATGCGAGCACCTCCTCTACTTTTTCCACCGCAGCTTTAGTAATCACAAGCTTATCATGGTTTAGAACATCAAGAACACTTACTCCGTTAGCAGTAACAACAGTTACTCCTGGAATATTACGAGCTGAAAGTTCAACTGCTTCGTTTACATCAGCAGTTACGATTAACGCTTTGCGTTCTACGTTTAACCCTTTCAGTACCGCAACCATGTCTTTTGTTTTAGGAGTTTCTAATAGTAGATTGTCTAATACTAGAATGTTTTCCTCTAACACCTTAGTTGATAAAGCTGATTTGATTGCTAAACGGCGTACTTTTTTAGGTAATTTATAGCTATAACTTCTTGGAGTAGGACCGAATACTGTTCCACCGCCACGCCATTGTGGTGAACGAATAGAACCTTGACGAGCGCGACCGGTACCTTTTTGGCGCCATGGCTTACGTCCTCCGCCTGCTACTTCAGAACGAATCTTTGTTTTATGAGTTCCTTGACGTAAGGAAGCTCTTTGCATAATTACTGCATCAAATAATACTTGTTGATTTGGCTCTACACCGAATACAGAATCGTTTAATTCGATTTCTCCAACAGCTGAACCAGTTTGGTTATACAATGATACTTTAGGCATTCAATTTTCCTCCTTTCCTAGTAAATTACTTCGCTTTAACAGCACTTTTAATAGTAATTACTGATTTTCTCGCACCCGGTACATTACCTTTTACTAGAAGAAGATTACGCTCTGTATCTACTTTCACGATTTCTAAGTTTTGTACTGTGATACGCTCTCCACCCATACGTCCAGGTAAAAGTTTGTTTTTGAATACACGGTTAGGCGCTACAGGTCCCATTGAACCAGGGCGACGGTGATAACGTGAACCATGAGACATAGGTCCGCGAGATTGTCCGTGACGCTTGATTGCACCTTGGAATCCTTTACCCTTTGATATTCCTGTTACATCTACAATATCTCCTTCAGCGAAGATATCAACTTTGACTTCTTGACCAACTTCTAACTCATCTAAGTTTGCTCCACGTAATTCACGAACGAAGCGCTTAGGTGCAGTGTTTGCTTTAGCAGCATGGCCCTTTTCAGGTTTGTTTGAAAGCTTTTCTCTTTTATCTTCAAAACCGATTTGAACAGCTTCGTATCCATCAGTTTCAGCAGATTTCTTTTGAAGAACTACGTTTGGAGTAGCTTCGATTACAGTTACGGGAACAAGCTCACCATTACCTACGAACACTTGAGTCATACCAATTTTTCTTCCTAAGATTCCTTTGGTCATTAGTCACACCTCCTATAATATTTACAATATATTTCATTTAAAATTAAAGTTTGATTTCAATATCAACACCAGACGGTAGATCTAAACGCATCAATGAATCAACAGTTTGTGGTGTTGGGTTAATGATATCGATTAAGCGTTTATGTGTACGCATTTCGAATTGCTCACGAGAATCTTTGTACTTGTGAACAGCACGAAGAATCGTATAAACAGACTTCTCAGTTGGAAGTGGTATCGGACCTGAAACTGCTGCCCCAGAACGTTTTGCTGTTTCTACGATTTTTTCTGCAGATTGATCAAGAATTCGGTGATCATATGCTTTTAAACGAATACGAATTTTTTGTTTTGCCATTATTTTCCCTCCTTTATCGCCTACTTTTAAAATAGACCTTCTCCGTGGAAATTTCCTTACACTCGCCATGGCAAAGCGGCCGGGTGTATCAGCAACCTTCCACATCATCGCAGTCAAAGACCAACATTGTCTATTATACATAAAACAAAATACAATTGCAACATATTCTTTGTTTTATGCACGTGTTTCGCACTTTTTAAATTATACACACCTAGTTATGACATTTCAACCTACGATGCGAATTAATTTTACGTTAGATTATGGAAATAAAGATTATGACTCTTTCTCACATCTAAAAGTACGGATCTTGTTTGAATTTACTGCCCAAAAAAACAGGTGGGTTTCCCCACCTGTTTTTAAAGATATATTATTTATTATTCTTGGATTGAAGCAACAACGCCAGCTCCAACTGTACGTCCACCTTCACGAATAGAGAACTTAGTTCCGTCTTCGATCGCAACTGGAGCGATTAGTTCAACTGTCATTTCAATGTTGTCACCAGGCATTACCATTTCAACACCTTCTGGAAGGTTACAAATTCCAGTTACATCAGTTGTACGGAAGTAGAACTGTGGGCGGTAGTTTGAGAAGAATGGAGTATGACGTCCACCTTCTTCTTTTGATAATACATAAACTTCAGCCTTGAATTTTGTGTGTGGCTTAATTGTACCTGGCTTAGCAAGTACTTGTCCACGTTGGATGTCTTCACGAGCAACACCACGAAGTAGTGCACCGATGTTGTCACCAGCTTCAGCAAAATCAAGAAGCTTACGGAACATTTCAACTCCAGTTACTGTAGTTGATTTTGGCTCTTCAGTTAAACCGATGATTTCTACAACTTCACCAACTTTAATTTGTCCACGCTCAACACGTCCAGTAGCAACTGTTCCACGACCAGTGATTGAGAATACATCCTCAACTGGCATCATGAATGGCTTTTCAGTGTCACGTTGTGGGTTAGGAATGTACTCATCAACAGCAGCCATTAATTCGATAATTTTTTCTTCCCACTCAGCATCTCCTTCAAGAGCTCTAAGTGCAGAACCTTTAATTACTGGAATATCATCACCAGGGAAGTCATATTCAGAAAGAAGGTCACGAACTTCCATTTCAACTAATTCTAGTAATTCTTCGTCGTCTACCATATCACACTTGTTCATGAATACAACAAGGTAAGGTACACCTACTTGACGAGAAAGAAGGATGTGCTCACGAGTTTGTGGCATTGGACCATCAGCTGCAGATACAACTAAGATACCGCCGTCCATTTGAGCAGCACCAGTGATCATGTTTTTAACATAGTCAGCATGTCCTGGGCAGTCAACGTGTGCATAGTGACGATTGTCAGTTTCGTATTCAACGTGTGCAGTAGAAATTGTAATTCCACGCTCACGTTCTTCTGGAGCACCATCGATTTGATCATAAGCCATTGCTACACCTTTACCGCTTCTTTTTGCAAGAACGGAAGTAATAGCAGCTGTTAAAGTAGTTTTACCATGGTCAACGTGTCCAATTGTACCAATATTAGCATGTGGTTTCGAACGGTCAAATTTCTCTTTTCCCATTTGAAAAGCCTCCTTAAGTATTTGTAATTTTATTAGTAAGTATGATATGCCTGAAAGTGAGATAACCCTCACTTTCTAGGCCTACATAAGTAGTTATACTTTAAGTAAAGATGAAAATCAATTATTCACCTTTATTTTTTTTAATAATTTCTTCAGAAATTGATTTTGGTACTTCTTCATAGTGATCGAAGTGCATAGTGAATACTCCACGACCTTGTGTGTTAGAACGTAATGAAGTTGCGTAACCAAACATCTCAGAAAGTGGAACCATCGCACGTACTACTTGAGCATTACCGCGTGCTTCCATACCTTCTACACGACCACGACGAGAAGTGATACCACCCATAATATCACCCATGTATTCCTCAGGAATAACTACCTCGACCCTCATTACAGGCTCAAGGATAACCGGGTTACATTTTGATGCAGCGTTCTTAAGAGCCATTGAAGCAGCAATTTTAAACGCCATTTCACTTGAGTCAACATCATGGTAAGAACCATCGTAAAGTTTAGCTTTGATATCTACTAATGGATAGCCAGCTAGAACCCCTCTTTCAAGAGAGTCTTCCAACCCAGCTTGTACAGCAGGAATGTATTCGCGTGGAACAACCCCACCGACGATTGCATTTTCAAATTCAAAACCTTTACCTTCTTCGTTTGGTGCAAATTCGATCCAAACGTGTCCGTATTGACCACGTCCACCTGATTGGCGAGCAAATTTACCCTCAACCTGTGCAGAGCTGCGGAACGTTTCACGATAAGCAACCTGAGGAGCACCTACATTTGCTTCTACTTTAAATTCACGCTTCATACGATCTACTAGAATATCTAGGTGTAATTCACCCATTCCAGCAATGATTGTTTGACCTGTTTCTTGGTCAGTATGAGCTCTGAAAGTAGGATCTTCTTCTTGTAGTTTTTGTAAAGCTTGTCCCATTTTATCTTGGTCAGCTTTAGACTTAGGCTCAACAGAAAGTTGAATAACTGGTTCTGGGAATGTCATGGACTCTAGAATTACTAGACTCTTTTCGTCACATAACGTATCACCAGTAGTAGTATCCTTTAAACCTACAGCTGCTGCAATGTCCCCTGCATAAACAGTTGAGATTTCTTCACGGCTGTTTGCGTGCATTTGTAGAATACGACCAACACGTTCACGCTTTCCTTTTGTTGAGTTTTGTACATATGATCCTGAATTTAATGTACCTGAATACACACGGAAGAATGTTAACTTACCAACATAAGGATCTGTCATTACTTTAAATGCTAGAGCTGCGAATGGCTCATTGTCATCTGAATGACGTTCAACTTCTTCTTCTGAATCTGGAACATGACCTTTAATTGATTCTACATCAGTTGGAGCTGGAAGATAGTCAATTACAGCATCAAGCATTTTTTGAACACCTTTGTTCTTAAATGCTGTCCCACATAAAACAGGATAAAATTCTACATTAATGGTACCTTGACGAATAGCAGCTTTTAGCTCTTCGTTAGAGATTTCTTCTCCACCAAGATATTTTTCCATTAACTCTTCATCTAATTCAGCAACTGCTTCCATTAGCTTTTCACGGTACTCGTTAGCTTGGTCAACATATTCTTCAGGAATATCTCCCTCTTCGATTTCAGTTCCGAGGTCGTTACCATAGAACGTTGCTTTCATTTCGATTAGGTCAATGATCCCTTTAAATTGGTCTTCTGCACCAATTGGTAATTGAATAGGATGCGCATTAGCTTGAAGGCGGTCATGAATTGTGCCTACAGAGTACAAGAAGTCAGCACCAATCTTGTCCATTTTGTTTACGAATACAATACGTGGTACTCCGTAAGTTGTAGCTTGTCTCCAAACTGTTTCAGTTTGTGGTTCAACACCAGACTGTGCATCTAGAACTGTTACAGCACCATCAAGTACACGAAGTGAACGTTCAACCTCTACAGTGAAGTCTACGTGTCCTGGTGTATCGATGATGTTAACACGGTGATTCTTCCATGAAGCTGTTGTAGCAGCAGAAGTAATCGTGATACCACGTTCTTGTTCTTGCTCCATCCAGTCCATTTGAGAAGCACCTTCGTGAGTCTCACCGATTTTATGAATTTTACCAGTGTAATAAAGGATACGCTCAGTTGTTGTTGTCTTACCAGCATCAATGTGCGCCATGATCCCAATATTACGAGTCTTTTCTAAGGAGAACTCTCTTGCCATTTGGGTCTTTCTCCTTTCCTATGTTAAGTATAGTTTTATGGAAGTATGGCTCTGTTAAATAGTTTAACAGAGCTCTTCTATCAAATGTGCTCATGCGACACACCCTAGTTAGATAACTAGAGTAGTGTGCCCACAAACATTAACTTTAGACAACGATATGTTAAATAAAGTTTTTATTTTACCAACGGTAGTGAGCAAACGCTTTGTTCGCTTCTGCCATTTTATGTGTATCTTCACGTTTCTTAACTGATGCACCACTATTGTTAGCTGCATCAAGAATTTCGTTAGCTAAACGCTCATCCATCGTTTTTTCACCACGAAGACGTGCATAGTTTACTAACCAACGTAAACCTAAAGTAGTACGACGGTCTGGGCGAACTTCAACAGGAACTTGATAGTTTGCACCACCTACACGACGTGCTCTTACTTCAAGTACAGGCATGATGTTTTTGATTGCTTGTTCAAACACTTCCATTGCATCCTTACCTGAACGTTGCTGAACGATTTCAAACGCATTATATAAAATCGCTTGTGATTTACCTCTTTTTCCATCAACCATCATTTTGTTGATTAAACGAGTTACAAGCTTTGAATTATAAATTGGATCTGGTAATACATCTCTCTTAGCTACAGGTCCTTTACGAGGCATTAATATTTCCTCCTTTCAGTCTTGATTATGTTAGTCTATTATTTTTTTGCTGCTTTTGGTCTCTTAGTACCATATTTAGAACGACCTTGCATACGATTATTAACACCAGCAGTGTCTAATGCACCACGAACGATGTGATAACGTACCCCCGGTAAGTCCTTAACACGTCCTCCACGGATTAGTACAACACTGTGCTCTTGTAGGTTGTGACCAATTCCTGGG
Organism: Ferdinandcohnia sp. Marseille-Q9671; assembly: GCF_976954385.1. NCBI lineage: Bacteria > Bacillati > Bacillota > Bacilli > Caryophanales > Bacillaceae > Ferdinandcohnia > Ferdinandcohnia sp. Marseille-Q9671. The sequence continues at coordinate 31,015 of NZ_CDRJTA010000002.1, read as the reverse complement.
ATGTAAGCAGTAACCTCAATTCCGTTTGTTAAACGTACACGAGCATACTTACGAAGTGCTGAGTTCGGCTTCTTAGGAGTCATAGTACCAACACGAGTACAAACACCACGTTTTTGAGGTGAAGTTGCGTTAGTTTGTGACTTTTTGAAGCTGTTATAACCTTTATTTAACGCAGGAGAGTCGGATTTTTGAACTTTTGATTCACGACCCTTACGAATTAATTGGTTAATTGTAGGCATTTTTGTTTCCTCCCTTCTCTTTTCATCAAGACCACATATCCAGGTGGTTCATTTTTTAGCAAAAAACAAAGTTCTTGTAGATCTCTAACTCCACAAAAACAGTTTTTAATAAATAATGGCTACAGCTGAAGCTCCAACCTCGATTCCACAAGCCTTTCCAAGCTTTTTCATGGAATCTACTTTATAGACAGGAATTTGTTGTTCACCAGCTAGTTGTAATACTTTATTGATTACACGCCGATCAGCATCTTCTGCCACAACTACTTCCGATACTTCATTTGACTGGATTGCCTTTGCTGTTTGCTTAGTACCAATAATAATCTTCTTTGCCTGTAATACTTTTTCATAAGACATAAAAACATCCTCCAAAGTATCAGGTTAAAGGAGCACCTTAGCTATATTAACACCCTAAGATGAGGATGTCAACTAGATGTGAATAAAATTATTTCATCCTCCAGTAGACATCCATTGTCTTAGAAATGCTCTTCTACCCTTTATTCAACGCCTACAGTATCCTCATGTTGTTCAACAACAACAGGTTCTGCACGACGATATCGGTTCATACCTGTACCTGCCGGAACTAGTTTACCAATAATTACATTTTCTTTTAACCCTAGTAATTCATCTCGTTTACCTTTAATTGCTGCGTCCGTTAACACACGCGTTGTTTCTTGGAATGATGCAGCAGATAAGAATGAGTCAGTTTCTAAGGAAGCTTTTGTAATTCCTAATAGTACCGGTCTACCAGTAGCTGGTGCTTTGCCTTCAAGTAGTACCTTTGTATTTGCATCTGTAAATTGATGTATGTCAAGCAATGAACCTGGTAATACGTCAGTATCCCCAGCATCAGTGACTCTTACTTTTCGAAGCATTTGTCTAACCATTACTTCGACGTGCTTATCACCAATTTCAACACCCTGCATACGATATACCTTTTGAACTTCTTTTAATAGATATTCTTGAACAGCCGTACTATTTGTAACCTTTAATAGTTCCTTAGGATCAATTGAACCTTCCGTTAATACCTGACCACTCTCAACTTGTTGACCTTCCGTCACTTTTAATCGAGCACTATAAGGCGCAGTGTATGAACGTGATTCAACGTCACCTTGGATAACAATTTCCTGCTGTCTATCTTTCACTTCATTTATTGAAGTTATTACACCGTTAATTTCAGTAATAACGGCTTGCCCTTTTGGATTTCTCGCTTCAAATAATTCTTGAATACGAGGTAAACCTTGGGTAATATCGTCTCCTGCAACCCCACCAGTATGGAACGTACGCATTGTAAGCTGAGTTCCCGGTTCTCCAATTGACTGAGCTGCAATAATACCTACTGCCTCACCAACTTCAACCTCTGATCCTGTTGCTAGGTTACGCCCATAACATTTTTTACAGACACCATGTCGTGTGTTACAAGTGAATGCAGAACGAATCGTTACAGTTTCAACACCAGCATCGACTATTGTCTTTGCTATATCTTCTGTAATTAAATCATTTTCTGCTACTAATATTTCATTGGTTTCAGGATGAACTACTTTCTTTCTTGCATAACGACCTTCTAATCGTTCTTCAAGAGGTTCAATAATTTCTGTACCTTCTTTCAATGATCCTACGAGTAATCCACGATCGGTACCACAGTCATCTTCACGTACAATTACATCTTGGGCAACGTCTACTAAACGTCTAGTTAAATAACCAGAGTCAGCCGTCTTTAAGGCTGTATCCGCAAGTCCTTTACGCGCACCATGTGTTGAGATGAAGTATTCAAGTACTGTTAAACCTTCACGGAAACTTGATTTGATTGGAAGTTCAATAATACGTCCAGCCGGGTTCGCCATTAGACCACGCATACCAGCTAACTGAGTAAAGTTAGATGCATTACCACGGGCACCAGAGTCACTCATCATAAAGATTGGGTTGCGCTTATCAAGTGAGGCCATTAGCTTCCCTTGGATTGTATCTTTAGCAGCACTCCAAATAGAGATAACTCGGTCATAACGTTCATCTTCTGTAATTAAACCACGTCTGAACTGTTTTAACACATTGTCAACCTTCGCCTGGGCTTGTGTTAAGATTTCTTCTTTTTCAGCTAATACGACAATGTCAGCTACACCAACGGTAATACCAGCTTTTGTTGAGTACTTAAAACCAAGATCCTTCATGCGGTCAAGCATTTTGGAGGTTTCCGTAATCTTAAAACGTTTAAATACTTCAGCAATAATATTACCAAGTATTTTCTTTTTGAATGGATCTATTTGTTCTTGACTTTGAATAATTTCTTTTACATTCGCACCTTTAGGGATGAAATATCTCTCAGGTGTTTTAACCTCAAGGTTTGTTTTAGTAGGTTCATTTATATACGGGAATGATTCTGGAAGAATCTCGTTGAATATTAACTTACCTACTGTTGTCATTAACAACATATTGTTTTGTTCTTCAGTAAATGTTTGGTTCTTTAAGGAACCTGCATGTACTGCAACCCTTGTATGAAGATGAACATAGCCATTTTGATAAGCAAGAATCGCTTCATTTGTATCCTTAAACACCATTCCTTCACCAACAGCACCAGGACGCTCTAGTGTTAGATAATAGTTACCTAATACCATATCCTGTGATGGCGTAACAACAGGCTTACCGTCTTTAGGGTTAAGGATGTTTTGTGCAGCCAACATTAACAGTCTAGCTTCAGCTTGCGCTTCGGCAGATAGTGGTACGTGAACAGCCATTTGGTCACCGTCAAAGTCTGCATTATATGCCGTACATACAAGTGGATGCAAACGGATTGCACGACCTTCAACTAATGTTGGTTCGAACGCTTGAATACCCAATCGGTGTAATGTAGGTGCACGGTTTAGTAGAACCGGATGCTCCTTAATAACAGATTCAAGTACATCCCAGACCTCTGGTTGTACACGTTCAATTTTGCGTTTTGCACTTTTTATATTGTGAGCAAGTCCTTTTTCGACTAACTCTTTCATAACAAACGGCTTAAATAGCTCTAAAGCCATTTCTTTTGGTAAACCACATTGGTACATTTTGAGGTTCGGTCCTACTACGATTACTGAACGTCCTGAATAGTCAACACGTTTTCCTAATAGGTTCTGACGGAAACGACCTTGTTTACCTTTTAACATATGAGAAAGTGACTTTAACGGACGGTTACCTGGACCTGTAACAGGTCTACCACGACGTCCATTGTCTATTAAAGCATCAACTGCTTCTTGAAGCATACGTTTTTCGTTTTGAACGATAATGCTAGGTGCACCAAGGTCCAAAAGACGTTTCAAACGATTATTACGGTTAATTACTCGTCTATACAAATCATTTAGATCTGAAGTTGCAAATCGTCCACCATCTAACTGAACCATAGGTCTTAATTCAGGTGGTATAACTGGTAGAACATCTAGGATCATCCATGATGGTTCATTACCAGAATTACGGAAAGCTTCTAGTACTTCTAGACGTTTAATAGCACGCGTTCTTCTTTGGCCTTGAGAAGTTTTCAATTCCTCTTTCAAGCCACTTACTTCCTTTTCAAGGTCGATATCAAACAGAAGTTTTCTTATTGCTTCAGCTCCCATTGACGCTTGGAAAGTGTTCCCGTACTTTTCACGATATGCACGATATTCCTTTTCAGATAGCAATTGCTTTTTATCTAAAGGAGTATCTCCAGTTTCTGTTACAACATAAGAGGCAAAGTAAATTACTTCTTCAAGAGCACGCGGAGACATATCTAAGACAAGTCCCATACGGCTTGGAATTCCTTTAAAATACCAAATGTGTGATACAGGTGCAGCAAGTTCAATATGTCCCATACGCTCACGACGGACTTTTGCACGAGTAACCTCTACGCCACATCGGTCACATACAACACCTTTATATCGAACACGCTTATACTTTCCACAGTGACATTCCCAGTCCTTTTGCGGACCAAAAATACGTTCACAGAATAAACCATCTTTTTCTGGTTTTAGAGTACGATAATTAATTGTTTCTGGCTTCTTCACTTCACCAAATGACCATGAACGGATTTTATCTGGTGATGCGAGACCAATGCTCATGTATTCAAAATTATTAACATCTAGCAAGGGGCCTACCTCCCTTTTGATCTTCAGGATTACCCTAATTGACCTATATGCTCAATGAGTGTTAATTCGTAAGTATTGTTCAAGATTCTAGCGGAAGTGAAGCGTCGACAAACCCACACATAGTGGAGTTCGTGTCGACGCATTCTCTTTCACCTATTTATTTGAACATGTACTTTTATTCTTTTACAACTGCATTCTTTTCTAGTTCTGAATCGCTAGGTTGGTCAGTATCAAGGGAGATACCCTCTGATTGACTAGCCTCTTCATCATCTTCAAGATCACGCATTTCGATTTCTTGTTCATCACCTGAAAGGATCTTCACATCCATACCAAGTGACTGTAATTCTTTTATTAATACCTTAAATGATTCAGGGACACCAGGTTCTGGTACATTTTCACCCTTCACAATTGCTTCATATGTCTTCACACGACCTACGACATCGTCTGATTTAACAGTTAAGATTTCCTGTAATGTGTAAGCTGCACCATAAGCTTCAAGTGCCCATACCTCCATCTCACCAAAACGTTGTCCACCGAACTGTGCTTTACCACCAAGTGGTTGTTGCGTTACAAGTGAATAAGGTCCAGTTGAACGAGCATGAAGTTTGTCATCAACCATATGTGCTAGCTTAATCATATACATGACACCAACAGATACACGATTGTCAAACGGCTCACCCGTTCTTCCGTCGTATAGTACTGTTTTTGCATCACGTGACATACCAGCTTCCTCGAGAGTATCCCAAACATCCGATTCACTCGCTCCATCAAATACCGGTGAAGCAACATGAATGCCTAGATATCTAGCAGCCATACCTAAGTGTAGCTCTAGCACCTGACCGATGTTCATACGTGATGGAACCCCTAACGGATTTAACATGATATCAATCGGTGTTCCATCCGGAAGATATGGCATATCCTCTTCTGGAAGAATTCTCGAAATTACCCCTTTATTTCCGTGGCGTCCAGCCATTTTATCGCCTTCGTGAATCTTACGTTTCTGTACGATATATACACGAACGAGCTGATTTACGCCTGGTGGTAATTCATCACCGTCTTCACGGTTAAATACTTTAACATCTAGGATAATTCCTCCACCACCATGTGGTACGCGAAGGGACGTATCCCGAACCTCACGAGCTTTTTCTCCGAAGATCGCATGTAAAAGACGTTCTTCTGCAGTTAACTCAGTTACTCCTTTAGGTGTAACTTTACCAACTAATAAATCTCCATCTTTTACTTCTGCACCCACACGAATAATTCCTCGCTCATCAAGATTGCGCAAAGCATCTTCACCAACATTTGGAATATCGCGTGTGATTTCTTCAGGTCCCAGCTTCGTATCACGTGACTCAGATTCATACTCTTCTATATGAATAGATGTATAGACATCATCTTTTACAAGTCTTTCGCTCATAATGATAGCATCTTCATAGTTGTAGCCATCCCAAGTCATAAAACCAACAAGAACATTACGTCCTAACGCTAGCTCACCTTTTTCCATTGAAGGACCATCTGCAAGGATTTCTCCTTTTACAACCTCGTCTCCAACCGAAACGATCGGACGTTGGTTATAACAAGTTCCTTGGTTGGAACGGATAAATTTAAGCATACGATACTTATCAAGGTCACCTTTTACCTTTTGGCCATCAACCTCTTCGTATCGTCTAACCCAAACTTGCTTCGCTTCCACATGTTCAACAATACCAGGATTTTTACAGATAACTGCAGCACCAGAGTCTTTACCTGATACATACTCCATACCAGTACCTACAATTGGTGCTTCTGGTTGCATAAGCGGCACTGCCTGACGTTGCATGTTCGCTCCCATTAGCGCACGGTTCGAGTCATCGTTCTCTAAGAAAGGAATACATGCAGTCGCTGCAGAAACAACTTGCTTAGGAGATACATCCATGTAATCAATTCGATCACGATTTACAACTGTGTTCTCACCTTTAAAACGCGCAACAACATCATCATCTAAGAAAGAGCCATCATCATCCAAACGAGCATTCGCCTGCGCGACAACATAATTATCCTCTTCGTCTGCAGTTAGGTAATCAATACGTGCTGTTACCTTTCCTGTTTCCGGATCGACTCTTCTATATGGCGTTTCAATAAACCCAAATCGATTTACTTTCGCATATGAAGATAGAGAGTTAATTAACCCAATGTTTGGACCTTCCGGAGTTTCAATCGGACACATACGGCCATAGTGGGAATAGTGAACGTCACGAACTTCAAACCCTGCTCGTTCACGAGTTAGTCCTCCAGGCCCTAATGCTGAAAGTCTTCTTTTATGTGTTAATTCCGCCAATGGATTTGTTTGATCCATAAATTGTGACAGCTGCGAACTTCCGAAGAACTCTTTAATAGACGCAATCACAGGACGGATATTAATTAATTGTTGTGGAGTAATTGTATTCGTATCTTGAATGGACATTCTCTCACGAACAACACGTTCCATTCTTGATAACCCGATACGGAATTGGTTTTGAAGAAGTTCTCCAACCGAACGTAAACGACGGTTACCTAAATGGTCGATATCATCTGTATCCCCAACCTGATGTAACAGATTAAAGAAATAACTAATAGAAGATAAAATATCAGCTTGCGTAATATTCTTAACAGCTTCTTCTACATACGCATTTCCGATGACATTTATTACGTGTTCTCCATCTGGATCATTCGGAGCATAAATTTTAATAGATTGAAGCGTAATTTCTTCATCTATTACTCCACCTGATGGTTGAACGGATTTAAATCCAATCCCATTCTCTAAATACGGAATGATACGATCTAACGCTCTACGGTCAAGTAGAGTATCTTTTTCTACAATGATTTCACCCGTTTCTGGATCAACGAGAGTTTCTGCTAAACGTTGATTAAATAAACGGTTTTTAATATGAAGCTTTTTATTAATTTTGTAGCGACCTACACTTGCAAGGTCGTAACGCTTTGGATCAAAAAAGCGTGATTCTAATAAACTTTTTGCATTATCTACTGTCGGTGGTTCACCCGGACGTAGACGTTCATATATTTCGAGTAGTGCTTTTTCTGTACTCTCTGTGTTGTCTTTTTCAAGTGTGTTACGCAAGTATTCATTTTCACCAAACAAATCGATGATTTCTTGATCAGAGCCAAACCCAAGCGCGCGCAAAAGAACCGTAACCGGTAATTTTCTTGTACGATCTATACGAACGTAAACAACGTCCTTCGCATCTGTTTCGTACTCTAACCAGGCACCACGGTTTGGTATTACCGTAGCAGTAAAGCCGCGTTTTCCATTCTTATCAACCTTACCACTATAATAGACACTTGGTGAACGAACCAATTGAGAAACAATTACACGTTCCGCACCGTTGATAACGAACGTACCCGTTTCTGTCATGAGTGGGAAATCACCCATAAATACATCTTGATCTTTTACTTCACCAGTTTCTTTATTGATCAAACGCACCTTAACTCGAAGTGGCGCTGAATAAGTAACATCTCGCTCCTTAGTTTCTTCAACAGAATACTTCGGCTCACCTAAACTGTAATCAATGAACTCTAGAGAAAGGTTACCTGTAAAATCTTCAATTGGGGAAATATCTTGAAACATCTCCCTAAGACCCTCATCAAGAAACCACTGATAAGAAGAGGTTTGAATCTCAATAAGATTTGGTAATTCTAAAACTTCACTAATACGAGCATAACTTCTTCGTTGGCGGTGTCGTCCATACTGAACTAGTTGACCTGTCAACCCATTCACCCCTCATATCAAGCGTTATTAATCTTGCTAATTTATAAGTACTTACTAGTAACAAACTTCTACTTCAGAACTTAGTTAAATAGTAAGAAGTAAAAAATGAACCAAATTGATAGAAACCCCTTATGGCAACTATCAGAAATCACGTGACATATGTAAGTCAGACGTGCACTCGTTTTATGTCTAAATATGATACAAATTTGCATCTTTTATAGACAAAAAGAAAAAGGGTTTCTACTAAGAAAACCACATTTTCAAAAAACGAACTATTGATTTTATTAGTTTTTCCATACATACTATATTTATACATATATTTAATTTTTTAGTTATACATGGAAAAATTACATATCGGCATTATATAATGCTACCACAGGAAAAATTACCAGTCAAATATTTTTTTCCTTTGATTCAACAATATATCTTACGTACTATTTAGCACGCACTGCTTTAACGATATGGTAACCTTTCTTCTTTTCAACTACCTCTACTTCATCATAAATCGATTCAAGCTTTTGAATGGCAGATGGTGCACCCTGTTTTTTCTGTATGACAACCCAAAGTTCTCCACCAGGCACTAGATAATGATAACTTTCTTCTAAAATATGATGAACCACTTTTTTTCCCGCACGAATCGGTGGGTTTGATAAAATTGCCGCGAAACCACGCTTTTCAACATTTTCAAAGAGATTGCTTATATGAATTTCTACATTGTGAACTTTATTTAGTTCTGCATTCCTCTTTGAGAGATCGACTGCACGTTCATTCACGTCAATCATTTCAATCAAACGTTCCTCATGTACTTTTGCAAGCGCAAGTCCAATCGGCCCATATCCACAACCCACATCTAAAAATGGCCCGGCAGCTTCGGGAGTTACAAACTCCTCTATTAGCAACCTCGATCCAAAGTCTACTTCATTTTTCGAAAAAACTCCACTATCACTCGTAAATGTAAATGTATAACCCTTTAGTTCAAACGGCCATGTTTTTTGGTCACTTGCCACGATTGGTTTACTAGTATAATAATGTTCGCCCATTCATGCATCTCCCAACATAAGAGTATATGACAGTATACCCCTTTCACACCCTAGAAAAATAAAAAGCTGCAGTTGTAAAAAAAAGCTCGCTATAAAAGCGAGCTTTTTTCTTACGTTACTAGTTATTACTTAACTTCTACGCCAGCTCCAACTTCTTCAAGTTTAGCTTTAACTTCTTCAGCCTCTTCTTTAGAAACGCCTTCTTTGATAGCTTTTGGAGTGTTGTCAACTAGTTCTTTAGCTTCTTTTAAGCCAAGACCAGTGATTTCACGTACAACTTTGATAACTTTGATTTTTTGTGCACCAGCATCTGCTAATACAACATCAAATTCAGTTTGCTCAGCAGCAGCTTCAGCAGCTCCGCCACCAGCTACAGCTACAGGAGCAGCAGCAGTTACACCAAATTCTTCTTCGATTGCTTTTACAAGGTCATTTAGTTCTAAAACAGTCATAGATTTAACTGCTTCAATGATTTGTTCTTTAGTCATTAGAAAATCCTCCTTAAATATTTATCCTATTTGAATTTCGAATTGTGTTCTTTGTATCAGATTAAGCGCCTTGCTCTTCTTTTTGATCTGCAACTGCTTTAGTAGCAAGAGCAAGATTTCGAATTGGAGCTTGAAGCACGCTAAGCAACATAGAAAGTAAACCTTCGCGTGATGGTAGCTCAGCAAGAGCTTTAACATCTTCAAGTGTTGCGATGTTTCCTTCGATTACACCAGCTTTAATTTCTAATGCTTCATGCTTTTTAGCAAAATCATTAAGAATTTTAGCAGGAGCAACCACATCTTCATTACTGAATGCAATTGCATTCGGTCCTGTTAATGCATCATTTAAACCAGCAAGTTCAGCTTGTTCTGCAGCACGACGAGTTAAAGTGTTTTTGTACACTTTAAATTCGATACCAGCGTCACGAAGTTGCTTACGAAGTTCAGTTACTTCAGCAACAGAAAGACCACGGTAGTCAACAACAACTGTTGATTTACTTTCACGTAATTTATCTGCTATTTCAGTTACAATTTGTTTCTTTTGTTCAACTGCATTACCCATTCTTACACCTCCTGCGAGTAATTTTGACACTTAATACCGTTCGGTGTTGAAAGGCGTCCGAAGTCCGAACCCTTTTCTAGAATAAAATACCTCTATGTCAAGTAGACATAGAGGTAGTAATTTTCAAGTAATGTTTACTACACCTCGGTAGGAAATTAAGCTATTGAAGCACCTACTGTCTACGGTACAAATGTTATTCTTTTGTTAACAACAAAATCTATTATATGAAATGCTATCGCAAAAGTCAATATCCACTATTTAGCAATTGTTAGTTATTAAAAAGTAGAAGCGTCAACTTTTACGCCAGGTCCCATCGTTGAAGAAACAGCTATGTTCTTAATGTAAGTACCTTTAGCTGCGGACGGCTTAACCTTAAGCATAGTTTCATAAATTGTAGTAAAGTTTTCAACTAGTTTTTGATCATCAAATGAGATCTTACCAATTGGAACATGGATGTTAGAAGATTTATCAACACGGTATTCAACCTTACCAGCTTTGATTTCATTCACAGCTTTTGTTACATCAAATGTAACAGTTCCTGTTTTAGGGTTTGGCATTAAACCTTTAGGTCCTAACGTACGACCAAGTTTACCAACTTCACCCATCATGTCAGGAGTAGCTACGATTACATCAAATTCAAACCAACCTTGGTTGATTTTGTTGATATACTCGCTATCACCTACATAATCAGCTCCAGCAGCTTCTGCTTCTTTCGCCTTTTCACCTTTTGCGAATACTAATACACGTTGAGTTTTACCAGTACCGTGTGGTAGAACAACTGCACCACGAATTTGTTGGTCAGCCTTCTTAGGGTCAACTCCTAAACGGAATGCAACTTCAACTGTAGCATCAAATTTAGTTGTGTTAGTTTTCTTAACAAGTTCAACTGCTTCCGCAACTGAATAAGCTTTTGTACGTTCTACTAATTTAGCAGCTTCAACGTACTTTTTACCTCTTTTTGCCATAATAATTTCCTCCTCAATTGTGGTTTTAACGGAATAACCTCCCACGCCTAGCAAGAACACCTATATTAAACTATAAGTGTTCTTCTACCGCTAGACAGAACAAAGGTTGCGAATAGAGAAATAGTTGTTCCATCCGCAACCCCATAACGATGTAACAATTTGGAATTAGTCTTCGATAACAATTCCCATGCTACGAGCAGTACCTTCAACCATACGCATTGCAGATTCAACATTTGCTGCATTTAAATCAGGCATCTTTGTTTCTGCAATCTCGCGTACTTTATCGCGCTTAACTGTTGCAACTTTATTACGGTTAGGTTCACCAGAACCAGACTCAATACCAGCCGCTTTCTTTAAAAGAACTGCAGCAGGAGGAGTTTTCGTAATAAATGTAAATGAACGATCCTCATATACAGTGATTACAACAGGAATAATTAAACCAGCTTGTTCTGCTGTACGAGCATTGAACTCTTTACAGAATCCCATGATATTAACACCTGCTTGACCTAATGCTGGTCCTACCGGTGGCGCTGGGTTAGCTTTACCAGCTGGAATTTGTAATTTAACTTCTTTAATTACTTTTTTAGCCACGAGACACACCTCCTTAAAGTCCGTGATGTGGTAATAGGGATTCACCCTCCCACTCATCATCATTCTTTATATATTAATAAAGAATATTAGCATAGCTAGTCTCTTTATCTTTGAGACATACTGACTTATGCAATATTACCACTTTCGTTTATGATTATCAAGTTTTTTCTAAAAAGATGTTCAAAAAGTCATCGACCGATAAGACTGTATATCTCTACGTCGCTCTGTTACCTGTATGTGTTACATACATTCTGTCCCACGAAACTGTCTTTTATAGGCTTCTTCACTTCTGACTTGTCAACTTTTGGAACATGAATTACTTACTAGATCTTTTCTATTTGGGAGAAGTCTAATTCTACTGGCGTTTCACGACCAAACATATTTACAAGAACTTTCACCTTTTGCTTATCTGCATCTAGATCTTCAATTGCACCAGTGAAGTTTGTAAATGGACCTTCCTTAACTCGTACAGTTTCTTTTAATTCAAAATCAACCTCAATAGGTCTTTCGTCCATTCCCATTCTCTTAAGGATAAAAGTTATTTCCTCAGGTAAAAGAGGTGTTGGTTTTGAACCAGACCCCGCTGACCCTACAAAGCCTGTAACTCCAGGTGTGTTTCGTACAACATACCAAGAATCATCAGTCATAATAAGCTCAACTAATACATAACCTGGGAATACTTTCTTTTTAACGATCTTCTTTTTTCCATTCTTAATATCTGTTTCTTCATCTTCCGGTACAACCACGCGGAAGATCTTGTCCTGCATACCCATTGATTCTACACGTTTTTCTAAATTTGCTTTTACTTTATTTTCATACCCCGAATACGTATGAACAACATACCAATTCTTTTCCATTTGTTAGGACTGCTTGTCCTTCCCTCCCTGTGTGAACAAATTACCATTACTATTATTTTGCGGGCTTTCCTTACGAAATATGTTAGAAAACAAGTCTTCTACTGAATTTGTTGAAAAGTACAATATTTTTCAGTACTCTTTGAAGATCTATTTTTTTGCAACTAAAAAAACCCGTTTCCGGGCTTTTTGTGAATTCCTTTATTATCCATCATTATACCATGAGTGTACCGTGTTTATTCAAGTACCAAACGAATTAATTCAGAAATTCCTAAATCGATTACAGCAAAAAACACTGATACAAAGATAACTGTCGTTAAAGTAACAATTGTATAACGTGTTAATTCTTTTCTCTTTGGCCAGCTTGTTTTCTTCATTTCACGTACTACATTACGAAAAAATTGCGTTATGCCCTTCATCCATGTAACCTCCAACTTTATCAAAGACGACCCTGATCTATTTCGTTTCACGATGACTCGTGTGAGAATTGCAAGTCTTACAGAACTTTTTCATTTCTAGTCGTTCAGCTAAAGCACTATTTTTCATGGTTGAGTAATTCCTACTACCGCACTCAACACAAGCTAAGATGACTTTTTTTCGCATTTTATCACCATCCATGTAAAATGCTTTTGCATTCAATTTCTAGGAATTTGAAAATACTCTCTATATATCCTTAAAAATGTATCATAGGCTTGATTTATCTGTCAATACTGGCTATTAGCTGTAAATAATGGGTAATGACTATATTGTTTATAGTTTAATCTCTTGAATTTCTAAATAACGTTCTAGTTTTCTTTTTACTCGTTGCAGTGCATTATCAATAGACTTCACATGTCGTTTCAAATCCTCTGATATCTCTTGGTACGATCTACCATCTAGATATAATGATAACACCTTGCGTTCCAAGTCGCTTAGGAGTTCTGCCATTTTTAATTCGATGTCATCAAACTTTTCCCTATTAATAATCAGTTCTTCAGGGTCTAACACTTTTGCACCTGAGATGACATCCATTAATGTACGGTCTGATTCTTCATCATAAATCGGCTTGTCCAACGAAACATAGGAGTTTAGAGGTATATGTTTTTGTCTTGTCGCAGTTTTAATCGCAGTAATAATTTGACGTGTAATACAAAGCTCCGCAAACGCTTTAAAAGAAGATAGCTTGTCCTCCTTAAAGTCGCGTATGGCCTTATATAGACCAATCATTCCTTCTTGAACAATATCCTCACGGTCTGCCCCAATTAGAAAGTATGATCTGGCTTTTGCACGCACAAAATTTTTATATTTATTGATTAAATAGTCCAGCGCTTCACTCTCTCCTGCATGGACTAATTCTACGACTTCTTCATCCTCTAGTCGGTCATAATATACCCTGTTGCCATAATCATCGAAGCTTGAACTCACGCCGATCCCTCCGACCTGCCTTAGAAGTTGTTTCAAAAAAGATATACATTACTCTACAATACGTAATGTTCATAAAATTCTCTATCTAGAAATATTATACAGGAGTACTTTTCAAAGCGTCAACAGGTCATCGTTGTCCTCGGCGCCATTTTTCAAATATTTCTGCAATTTCATCAGTAAGAGGAATTTTTGAAACACTCTTTTCCTGATAGGTTTTTTTGACTTTGCGCTGAATCCGAGTTTCAATGACTTCCATTTCCGTTAAGAGTTCTCTAGCTGATTTTCGTAATGCACCTTGTCCAAATATTTGCCATTGTTCCGTATAATCCGAAGTTGCTACATGGATTTGGGTCTTTATATTACTTAATTGTTTAGCAAGTTTTTCAATTCTCTCATCAGCTGTCTCATTTTCCCGTGTGAAAATCACTTCAATTTTACGGCTTTTCATCTTTGTTTCAATTCCCGGTACGAGGTGAGCATCAAATACTACGATTACCTTATATCCTGTGTATGCTTGATATTCAGCCATCTTTTCGATTAATAGATCACGCGCAGCAGAAAAGTCCTTTATTTTAAGAAGACGTAGCTCTGGCCAAGCACCTATTATGTTGTAGCCATCAACAAGCAGGATATCCATAATGAATTATTCTCCTAATGGATTCCGCTTGCGATATACCTCATACATAAGTAGACTAGCAGCTACAGAAGCATTTAAAGACGTTACCTTACCTTGCATTGGTAAGCGTAAAAGGAAATCACACTTGTCCCTTATCAGACGTCCCATTCCCTTCCCTTCACTACCAATCACTAGCCCGATTGGCATATTGCCATCAACATTCCGATAGTCTTCTTTCCCTTTAGCATCTGTTCCAACAATCCAAACGCCACGTTCCTTTAACTCATCAATCGTTCTAGCCAGATTTGTCACTCGCGCTACTGGAACATACTCTATTGCACCTGTTGAAGCCTTTGCAACAGTTGCAGTTAAACCTACTGCTCTTCTTTTTGGGATAATAACCCCGTGTGCCCCAGCAGCATCTGCCGTACGAAGAATGGAGCCCAGATTATGTGGATCCTCCAACTCATCTAATAGAATAATAAATGGAGGTTCATTTCGTTTCTCAGCAGCAGCTAAAATGTCATCAACTTCCGAATACTCATATGCAGCTACTTGAGCCACTACTCCTTGGTGATTTCCTTCCACCATCTG
Source organism: Ferdinandcohnia sp. Marseille-Q9671 (assembly GCF_976954385.1). NCBI lineage: Bacteria > Bacillati > Bacillota > Bacilli > Caryophanales > Bacillaceae > Ferdinandcohnia > Ferdinandcohnia sp. Marseille-Q9671. The sequence goes on along the minus strand of NZ_CDRJTA010000002.1, from coordinate 15,826 downwards.
ATCAATTTTCTTTTTCGGTACAAATTGAACCAATACATTGGTTTCCTTCGCAAGAGATGTAATTTGATTCATCTGTCCTCTATTCGAACCTTCTGCAATCCAAATTTTATTAATATCTCTCTCTGATTTTAGGGCTTCAATAACAGGATTTTTCCCTATGATAAAATCACTTGCCATTTCCTGTTTCCTCCTTTCTTACGATTCAATAATTCGAAATACCTCTTCAATTATGGTATAAATTCGTTTTGTATTCTTTTGCAAATAATGATAGCCAAGCAAAGCTTCAAAAGCTGTACTATAGCGGTAAGTTTGTACATCCGTATTTTTAGGAACTGTCCCACTTTTGGCATTGCGGCCTCTACGAACAACAGCTAGCTCCTCTTCTGAAAAAAAATCATTATCTAGCATCTGGTGTAGGGTAGCAGACTGTGCTTTCGCAGATACATAATGCTTCGCACGATTATGCAGCTGGTTTGGTCGTACATTTCCTTTGTGCAAAAGGTAATGCCGAACATACATTTCGTATACGGCATCACCCATATATGCAAGTGCAAGACTATTTAGCTGATGGCTATCAATTTGGTCTTCTGACAGAAATAACATTGATCATCCTCTTTTCCATCTCGTACCTTGAGGAGTATCTTCTAAAATAATGTTACGTGCTTTTAATTCATCTCGAATTTGGTCAGATAGAGCAAAATCGCGATCTTTTCTAGCCTGATTTCGTTTTGCAATTAAATCCTCAATTTCTTCGTCAAGTAACGTTTCATCCTCTAGTGTAAGTCCGAGAACAGTAAATAACACTTCAAATTCCTCTAAAAATTTCGTAATAACTTCTTCTGACGTGTTTTTCTCTTGTAAATAATAATTCGCTTGTTTAGATAGCTCAAACAAGACAGATATCCCATTTGCTGTATTAAAATCATCATCCATCGCTTCTGTGAATTCATCTCTGAGACCGTTAATTTTTTCTAACCACTCTTTATCATTGACCGTCAAATTGGTACTGCTTTGCAGGCGATGTTTTAAATTTGCATACGAAGTACGTAATCGATCTAATGCATTTTTTGTGCTCTCTAGCAGATCAAGGCTATAGTTAATTGGATGACGATAGTGAACAGAAAGCATAAAGAATCGTAACACCTGTGGGTCTGTTTCTTTAATGATATCGTGCACCAATACAAAATTTCCAAGCGACTTAGACATCTTTTCATTATCGATATTAATATATCCATTATGCATCCAATAGTTAGCAAAGGTTTTTCCGTTTACAGCCTCTGATTGGGCAATTTCATTCTCATGATGTGGAAAAGCTAGATCCTGACCACCTGCGTGAATATCTATCGTATCCCCTAAGTATCGTTTCGCCATTGCAGAGCATTCGATATGCCAACCTGGACGACCTTGCCCCCACGGACTTTCCCAATAGATTTCACCTGCCTTTGCACTCTTCCAAAGAACAAAGTCGAGTGCATCCTGCTTTTTATCTCCAACTTCAATCCTTGCACCTAAGCGTAATTCATCAACAGACTGATGAGAGAGCTTACCATACTCTTCAAATTCCCTTGTACGATAATATACGTCCCCTTCAGATTCATAGGCGTAACCCTTATCAATTAAGGCCTGAATAAATTCAATGATAATATCCATATTTTCTGTAACCCTTGGGTGTACGTCCGCTTTTTTGCACCCTAATGCAGACACATCGTCAAAGTAGGCATCAATAAACCTGTCTGCAATGGTAGGGACATCCTCACCTAGCTCATTTGCAGCTTTAATTAACTTATCGTCTACATCTGTGAAGTTCGATACATAATTAACATTAAATCCACGGAATTCAAAATAACGACGAACGGTATCAAAGACTATAGCCGGGCGAGCGTTCCCAATATGGATATAGTTATAAACAGTCGGACCGCATACATACATTTTTACCTTATTTTCCTCAAGCGGCTTAAATTCTTCCTTTTTACGTGTCAGCGTATTATAGATGTGAATGGGCATTATCCCTCGCACCTTCCTTTTTCTTAATTTCCTCTTTTAGACTTTTTATTTCTTTTTCTAACTCTTTCATTTTATCTAAAACCGGATCTGGTAGATCGCTATGATTTAAGTCTTTGCTATTCTTTACTTTAATTCCATCCTGGATTACGACTCTCCCCGGTATCCCGACCACCGTTGAATTTGGCGGAACATCTTGCAGAACAACCGAACCCGCTCCTACCTTAGAATTTTCCCCAATTACAATTGATCCTAATACCTTAGCACCTGTAGCTATGAGGGCATTATCTTTGATTGTTGGATGCCGTTTTCCTTTTTCTTTTCCTGTTCCACCAAGTGTGACCCCCTGAAACACCGTAACATTATTTCCAATTTCACAAGTTTCACCGATCACTACACCCATTCCATGGTCAATAAAAAAGCGACGACCTATTTTGGCTCCCGGATGTATTTCAATTCCTGTAAAAAAACGGCTTACTTGAGAAACGACTCTTGCTAGGAAAAACATCTTTCGTTTAAACAGAAAGTGTGCGATACGATGCGCCCAAATGGCATGTAAGCCAGAATAGGTAAGCATCACTTCAATGTGGGTTCTTGCAGCTGGGTCCTGCTCAAAAACAACCTCGATATCCTCTTTCATTCGTTTAAACATCATCCAACCCTCCTTATAAGAAAAGCTCTAATGCGCACAGCTTAGGCTAAAAGAATAAAATGTACACGTTTAGAAGGATCTAAATACCCTCTGAAGTGATTGACTTAGACCAATGAGCCTATGGGTGCAAGAGCTAGACATAACTTTTTTTAAATAAAAATAAAAAGCGCCCCTGTGTATACACACAGAGACGCTAAAATTGCGCGGTTCCACTCTGTTTAGGCAATGGGATACTCCACTACCTCAACTTAATCTCATAACGGTGAGACTCCGCTTTTATCTACTACAGTATGTGTAATACCAAACTGGTTCAAAAAAAGACTCAAAGGTGCATTTCAATAAGCGTTCTCCATAAACCACTTTCAGCCGGTGATGGTTCTCTCTGTGTATACTTGTTCGAGGTACTCGAACAAATATGGTAAGGTAACTACTTATTTACTCTCCTTATCAACATTTTTCACATATGTTATTTTAAAAGTTCCAATGCGCCTTGGCGTATTTGCATCCGGTTTTTTCGAGCTTGCTCGAAAATTTCCTTGAAAAATCGTGGCATCCGCCGCAGGCTTTACCTTTATTCAGTCGAGTTTGAACCCACTGAATTAATTTTTCTTATCGCAATCATCCTACCACTTTTACAAGTGAGGGACTTCTTCTTAATAAGGTTACATATACTATATTACATTTTTATCAATATGTTAACTAATTAGACCCTTTACACGAGAAATAATTTTGTCTTTTCCTAACAGATGAATGGCTTGTGGTAAATCAGGTCCATGTAGCTGTCCTGTAGCTGCCGCACGAATCGGCATAAACAGGTTTTTCCCTTTTTGACCAGTCGATTTTTGAACGGATTTAATGGATGCTTTGATCTCTTCTGCACTAAATGCTTCTAAGCCATTAATTTCTTGTAAAAATGCTTCCAATACTTCAGGTACCTGTTCTCCTGCTAGTACTTCTTTTGCCTCTTGTTCTAGTTCAAGTTCATCTTTAAAAAATAGTTCAGTTAGTTCTACGATTTCCGCACCAAAACTCATTTTTTCTTGGTGTAATGCAATCAAGTCACGAGCCCATTGCTTTTGTGACTCATCCAACTGTTCACTGATTTTTCCCGCTTTTACTAGGTGTGGCAATGATAATTCTACTAGACGGTCTACATCAATATTCTTCATGTATTGATTGTTCATCCAAGTCAGTTTTTGTGTATCAAAAACAGCAGGTGATTTTGATAAACGAGCTGGGTCAAAGATTTCGATAAACTCTTCCTTCGTATGCAATTCTTCTTCTCCACCTGGTGACCACCCTAAAAGAGTAATGAAGTTAAACAATGCTTCTGGTAAATAGCCAAGCTCTTCGTATTGCTCAATAAATTGAATAATAGACTCGTCACGCTTGCTCAACTTCTTACGGGTCTCATTCACAATTAATGTCATATGGCCAAAGGTTGGAATATCCCAATTGAAAGCCTCATATACCATCATTTGCTTTGGTGTATTAGAAATATGGTCTTCACCACGCAGCACATGAGAGATCTCCATAAGATGATCATCAATAGCAACCGCGAAGTTATAAGTAGGAGTACCATCCTTTTTCACGATGACGAAGTCACCCATACCCTCTGATTCGAAAGAAATCTCTCCTTTTACCATATCTTGAAAGGTATACACTTTTCCTTCTGGAACCATAAAACGAATGCTTGGTTGTCTTCCTTCTTCTTCAAATGCACTCTGTTGCTCCTTTGTTAAATGGCGGCACTTCCCAGAATACTGTGGAGTTTCGCCACGCTCAAGTTGCTCTTCACGTTCTTTTTCAATTTCTTCTTCAGTACAATAGCATTTGTATGCTAGTTCTTTCTCAAGTAACTCGGAGTAATACTTTTGATATAAATCATTACGTTCTGACTGACGATAGGGGCCGTATTCACCACCAACATCTGTACTCTCATCCCAATCGATTCCTAGCCATTTTAAATATTTTAGTTGGCTTTCTTCTCCACCTTCAATATTACGTTTCTTATCAGTATCCTCGATACGAATTATAAATTTCCCATTTTGATTCCTTGCAAACAAATAATTAAATAAGGCCGTTCTTGCATTACCTATATGTAAGTGTCCTGTTGGACTTGGTGCATATCGCACTCGTACGTTATTTGACATATTATGTACCCTCCAATTAATTGCGCCTTGGCGTAGATGCGACCGATCTTTTAGTCTCACACGAAAAAAACGTCAAAAAGTCGAAGCACCGCCAGGAGGCTATGCTCTATTAGGCAGGTTTTTTACCCCGCTAATAAGGTATTCTACAGTAGTAGTATCATTGCTATTATATATCAGCCTTTTGTAGCAGTACAGTTGCTTGTGCAGCTATTCCTTCACCACGGCCCGTAAACCCCAATTTCTCCGTTGTTGTTGCTTTTACGTTAACCTGAGAAGGATCTGCTTCTAGCAATTCTGCAATCCTTCCTCTAATTTGTTCTATATATGGAGCCATTTTTGGCTTCTGTGCAATAATTGTACAGTCGATATTTCCTAACTTATAACCCTTTTGTTTTACGAGTTGCCAAACGTACTTTTGAAGTTCAGCTGAATCGGCATCTTTAAAAGCTTGGTCAGTGTCAGGAAAGTGTCTACCAATGTCCCCTTCTCCTATAGCCCCGAGACAAGCATCTGATACAGTATGAAGCAATACATCTGCATCAGAATGGCCCAGTAATCCCTTTTCATATGGAATGGTAATTCCGCCTATTATTAATGGACGTCCTTCAACCAGTTGATGAACATCAAAGCCTTGTCCAATACGAAACATGAATTCTCCCCCTTTTATAAAGGTAAATACTATTTTTTAATCTATCTCCAGACGACTTGCGTTTCTCTTATCTAGTTTGTCCAGTTTTGTAAAATGGCCTCAGCAAAAACTAAATCATCTGGAGTTGTTAGTTTAATATTCAAATAATCACCTTTAACAATATAAACTTGTTTGGATAATCTTTCAACGAGACTAGCTTCATCTGTTCCAAGAAAGTTCTCGTTTCTTGCTCTATCATGAGCCTCTTTTAAGACAGAAACATGAAAAGCTTGTGGGGTTTGGATTGCCCACAAGCTAGAACGTTCAACAGTTTCATCAACATATAAATCATCGGTAGCACGTTTAATTGTATCCTTTACCGGCACTGCTAAAACAGCTGCTCCTTTATTTGAAGCTGCTTTTACTAACTCATGAACAAGTTCCTGTTTTACAAAAGGTCTTGCCCCATCGTGGACCAGCACAATGTCTGTATGACTGACTTCCATCAGCCCATTATAGACACTATACTGTCGTTCACTACCACCATGTACTAATGAAGTTACCTTTTTAATACTATACGTTTCTAGCAATGTTTCAAACATTAGCTGTTCATCTTTGTTAATCACCAAAACAATTCCCGTACATAGGGGATCTCGTTCGAACACTTGTAATGTATGAATAATTACTGGTACTGTTTGCAATTCGATGAATTGTTTATTCTTCCCTGCATTCATTCTTTTTCCTTGCCCTGCTGCAGGAATTACAACTTGATAATTCATCTTGTAGCGCCCCTATCAAATAAATAAATTAAGTTAATCAAATAGTCTTGGTTTATTTTCGACTGTGCGAAAAACTACATTTGAAAATCTGTGACATCCACCGGAGGCTTAACCTTTATTCAGTGGAATTGAATCACAACTATATACTATAGCCTTTTACATTATCCAAGCTGGAAACCTTAGTGTCTACTGTAGAATAACGCTACAAGGCCTTTTCGAGTAGCTTAGGCTTTGCAAAAATCATACGACCTGCAGATGTCTGTAATACGCTCGTCACAAGTACATCTATCCGTTTTCCAATGTAGTCGCGACCTTCCTCTACCACAATCATCGTGCCATCATCTAAATAGGCTACACCTTGATTATGCTCTTTACCATCCTTAATAACTTGAACACTAAGCTCCTCACCAGGAAGAACGACTGGCTTTACAGCATTTGCTAAGTCATTAATATTTAACACCGCAACATTCTGCAACTCACATACCTTATTAAGATTAAAGTCGTTTGTAACAACAACACCCATAGTCAATTTTGCAAGCTTCACTAATTTACTATCAACCTCTTGAATATCATCAAAATCACCTTCGTAAATATCAACCTTGATTGATAGTTCCTTCTGGATGCGATTGAGAATATCGAGTCCTCTTCTTCCACGATTACGTTTTAATACATCTGAAGAATCTGCAATATGTTGTAGTTCCTCTAAGACAAATCTAGGGATTACAATCGTTCCTTCTAGAAAACCTGTTTGACAAATATCCGCTATGCGACCATCAATAATTACACTAGTATCTAAAATTTTTAGCTTTTTGGCTTGTTGGTTTACCTCTTCTTCCTCCATACCCTTCTTCTTACCTGATCGGTTAATGGAGAATAAATTGACCAGTTCATCCCTCTTTTTAAAGCCAACCTGAAATCCTAAGTAACCTAAGAGAAGAGTAATAAAGATAGGAAGAACCGTATTCACAACAGAAAAATGAATTCGGTCTAATGGAATGACAATTAAAAATGCAACAATTAATCCCGATATCAACCCTAAGCTACCAAATAGAACATCTGTAACCGGAGCTTTAATTAAAGTTTCTTCAAGCCACTTGATAAGACCTACAATATAATCTACCAACCAAAAAGTAACAATAAATAATATAATAGCACCTAAAATCGCAAGCGTATACGAATTATTAACATATGGAATATTGTCGATATTTAACAGCTTTAGTAAGTCTGGTAGATAAACAATACCAAGCATACCTCCAACGATAAGAAAAAATAGCTGTACAATACGTTTTAACATTCCTTCACCTCCTCTTATTCATTATAATCACTTTATAATAATTGAAACCTGCAATAAATAGCTTTTTTGAAAATGTAAACAGAATGACATAGATGTGTAAAACGATACCAATATATTATTTTTTAAACCTGCTAAAATTATTACTACTTCATTAGAAATTTTTAAAATTACATACAAAGCAGCACGATAATCATTTTGTATATCTATTCACCTTGGTTTGTATGTACATAAACACCAGCTATTAGTTATACGTTTTAATGGGACAATATGTTTCACTTATTCTGTTATTTTTCTAATGTATGATTAATGGCTTGCCTAATATCACTTACCCCAATTACTTGAATTCCTTTTGGTGTTGTCCATCCACCAATATTCCGCTCTGGTAGAATCACCCGTTTAAACCCAAGCTTTGCAGCCTCCTGAACCCGCTGTTCAATTCTCGAAACACGTCTAACCTCTCCTGTTAAGCCAACCTCTCCAATAATGCAATCTGTAGGTTGTGTCGGTTTGTCTTTAAAGCTTGATGCAATACTCAATGCAACTGCCAAATCAATTGCTGGTTCATCGAGTTTTACTCCCCCGGCAACTTTTAGATATGCATCCTGATTTTGTAAGAGAAGCCCTGCTCTTTTCTCTAAAACAGCCATTAAAAGAGAAACTCGGTTATGATCTATACCAGTAGCCATTCGGCGAGGATTCCCAAAGCTAGTGGGGGATATTAGTGCCTGAACCTCAACTAAAACCGGACGTGTCCCCTCCATCGAAGCTACAACTGTTGAGCCTGCTGAGCCTGCCGACCGCTCCTCTAGAAAGATTTCAGAAGGATTCGCAACTTCCTCCAAGCCTGTTTCCTTCATTTCAAAAATTCCCATTTCATTTGTGGAACCGAAACGGTTTTTTACAGCACGTAGAATACGATACGTATGGTGACGCTCTCCCTCAAAATAAAGAACCGTATCGACCATATGTTCCAATAGTCGTGGTCCAGCTATATTGCCTTCTTTTGTTACATGCCCTACTATAAACACTGCAATCCCGTTGGTTTTTGCAATTCGCATTAACTCTGCCGTACATTCACGAACCTGTGAGACACTGCCTGGAGCTGATGCTACATCAGGGTGATGTATCGTCTGTATTGAATCAATGACAACGAAATGAGGCTTTAATTCTAAAATTGTCTGGGAAATAAATTCTAGGTCAGTTTCAGATTGAACGTATAGTTGGTCTGAAGTAACACCCAGTCGGTCAGAGCGTAACTTCGTCTGTTTCACAGACTCCTCTCCTGATATATATAACACTTTATTTTGTTGGGCTAATTGTGAGGATACTTGTAGCAGCAGGGTAGACTTCCCAATCCCAGGGTCACCGCCAATTAGTACAAGGGAACCTTGTACGATTCCACCACCAAGTACTCGATTAAATTCTTTATTTGATGTATACATTCTAGGTTCTTTAACGGTTTCGATAGAAGTAATAGGAGAAGGCTTGCGTTGAATGGTGGGACTTGAATGAGCAAATGCACCTTTCCTAGCCGACTTTTGCTCAATTTCCTCAACTAGTGTATTCCATGCATTACAACCTGGACACTTTCCCATCCATTTTGCGGATTCATATCCGCAGGATTGACAGGTGAATTTTGTCTTTGTTTTCGCCATCTTGGTTAGTCCTTTCTTTTAAAAAAGAGGTATACATAAATCAAATGAATGTATACCTCCTCACAATTTCATTATCTATCTTTCTTGCTTAACAGTTTCCTTCGAACGAATTACATATTCTCCATTATCGAAGTCTATTTCGATCTTCTTGCCTTTTTCTATATTTCCTCGTAATAGTTCTTCTGATAAACGGTCCTCTATTTGCTTCTGAATGGCACGACGTAATGGTCTTGCTCCATATTCAGGGTCATAGCCCTCTTCAGCAATTTGGTCCTTCGCAGCATCTGTCAACGTGATTTCAAAGTCCTGCTCCTTTAACCGTTTGGTTAACTGATCTGCCATAAGAGTCACAATTTCCTTCAAATGCTTCTTCTCAAGAGAATGGAAAACGATGATTTCGTCGATACGGTTTAGAAATTCAGGACGGAACGCCTTCTTTAATTCTTCCATTACCTTATCCTTCATATTCCGATAATCTTGTTTTTCACTCTCGAGGGCAAAGCCAACATATTTGTTACGTTTCAAAGTGCTTGCTCCTACGTTTGAAGTCATAATTAGAATTGTGTTTCTAAAGTCGACTGTACGCCCTTTTGAATCAGTTAGACGACCATCTTCAAGGACCTGTAATAGGATGTTAAATACATCTGGATGCGCCTTTTCAATTTCATCTAAAAGTATAACAGAATACGGCTTTCTACGTACCTTTTCTGTTAATTGACCACCTTCATCATATCCAACATACCCAGGAGGTGAACCTACTAATCTAGATGTGGAGTGCTTCTCCATATATTCTGACATATCCACGCGAATCATCGCATCTTCATCACCAAAAATGGACTCAGCTAAAGCACGAGCTAATTCTGTTTTCCCTACACCTGTTGGCCCAAGGAAGATAAATGACCCTGTTGGTCGTTTTGGATCCTTTAGTCCTGCACGTGAACGACGAACGGCTTTAGAAACGGCTTTTACAGCCTCCTCTTGACCAATCACACGTGAATGTAGGATTTCTTCCATATTTAATAATTTATCTGCTTCTGTCTGCGCAAGTTTTGATACTGGTACACCCGTCCAGCTTGATACAACCATCGCGATATCTTCCACTGTAACTTCTGAATTCTCTTGTCCTTGCTTTTCTTTCCAGCTTTTCTTGGTTTCTTCTAATTGTTCACGAAGTCGTTGCTCTGTATCTCTTAATGAAGCAGCCTTTTCAAATTCCTGACTTTGAACGGCGGCATCCTTTTCCTTACGAACTTCTTCTAGCTTTTGCTCTAACTCTTTTAAATTCGGTGGAGCCGTATATGAACGAAGGCGAACCTTCGAACCTGCCTCATCAATTAAATCAATCGCTTTGTCTGGTAAGAATCGATCTGAGATATATCGATCAGATAGCTTAACAGCTTGGATAATTGACTCATCAGAAATAGAGACACGGTGATGCGCCTCATAACGATCGCGCAATCCTTTTAGAATTAAAATTGATTCCTCAACAGTAGGTTCATCTACTTGAATTGGCTGGAATCTACGCTCAAGTGCCGCATCCTTCTCAATGTACTTTCTATATTCATCCAAAGTTGTAGCACCGATACATTGTAATTCACCACGAGCAAGTGATGGCTTTAATATATTAGAAGCATCTATTGCCCCTTCCGCACCACCAGCACCAATTAGGGTATGAAGCTCGTCGATAAATAGAATAATATTACCAGCTTGACGTATTTCATCCATTACCTTTTTCAAACGATCCTCAAATTCCCCACGGTACTTAGTACCCGCAACAACCGTACCCATATCAAGAGTCATGACACGCTTGTCACGAAGTGTTTCAGGAACCTCATTATTTATAATTTGTTGTGCTAGCCCTTCTGCTATAGCGGTCTTCCCTACACCAGGTTCACCAATTAATACTGGATTGTTTTTCGTACGTCGACTAAGTACCTCAATCACACGTTGAATTTCCTTACTACGGCCTATCACTGGGTCTAGGCTTCCTTCTCGTGCGATGGCGGTAAGGTCTCTAGCTAAGCTATCTAGTGTTGGTGTGTTAGCGTTGGCAGTTCCTCCGCCATGGTGCCCTGAAGATGATTCATTGCTTCCTAACAGTTGTAAAACCTGTTGACGAGCTTTATTTAGACTTACACCTAAGTTATTTAACACCCTAGCTGCAACACCTTCACCCTCACGTATTAACCCTAATAGGATGTGTTCAGTCCCCACATAGGAATGACCCAACTTACGTGCCTCATCCATCGATAATTCAATAACCTTTTTCGCCCTTGGCGTGTAATGAATCGTTTGAGAGCCCTCTTGTCCTCTTCCGATTAGAGCTTCTACTTCTTTTTGGATTTTTTCAGGCCCTAGACCAAGAGCTAAAAGTGCCTTAGCAGCAATTCCTTCGCCTTCTCGAATAAGACCTAATAATACATGTTCAGTTCCAATATTGTTATGCCCCAATCGTACAGCTTCCTCTTGAGCCAATGCCAACACCTTTTGTGCACGCTCAGTAAATCTGCCAAACATCATAACCCATCACCCTCCATGTCAGTCTTATTAGTTTCTAGTTTTAATCTTTCTCGAATAATAGACGCCCTTCTGACATCTCTTTCATTTGGCCTTAATGCCCCGCCAGCATACGATTGTAAAAATCCAGGTTGCGTTAGAATCATGAGTTCATTAAGGATACTTCTAGATATATTTTCAATATAGCCAAGATCAATACCTAATCGAACATCTGATAAGCATTTTGCAGCTTCCTTCGATTCGATAATCCTGCTATTTGCTAATACCCCATAAGAGCGAAAAACACGGTCTTCTAATTGTATATTCGATGTTTTTACAAGTGCTTCTCTTGCAGACCTCTCCTGAGAAATAAGTTGAGCAACGACACTCTTTAAATCATCAACAATATCTTCCTCTGTCTTTCCAAGCGTAATTTGATTGGAAATTTGAAAGATATTCCCTAATGCCTCGCTACCTTCTCCATAGATTCCTCTAACGACTAAGCCTAATTGGTTAATCGCTGGGATAATGCGACTCATTTGGTGCGTTAGGATTAACGCTGGTAGATGCATCATAACAGAAGCTCGTAAGCCAGTTCCGACATTTGTTGGACAACTTGTTAAGTATCCTCTAGTCTCATCAAACGCGTAATCAACATGTTCTTCAATCCAGTCATCCAGGTTATTTGCTACCTGAAGGGCTTCAGTTAATTGTAAGCCTGGAAACAAACACTGAATTCGAATATGATCTTCTTCATTTACCATAATACTAACTTCTTCGTTTTCTGATAGTAGACATGCACCAAAGGGTGAGTCCTCAGCTAAATGAGGGCTTATCAAGTGTTTTTCAACAAGTACTCTTTTTTCAATTGGCTGAAGCTCCATCATCTTTACTAACTCAAACTCTCCCAGAGAAGGAAAACTCTTTCCGGAAAATCCACTTTGAAATACATCTACGATTTTTTGAGCTTCTTCATTTGAATTAACAGTGGAGAAGGGAACATTTTTCAGGTTTCGAGCTAATCTAATTCTTGAACTTAAAACGATATCAGAATCGGGTCCCTGCTGGCTCATCCAAGAGCTTAGTGCTTGATTGATAAAACGCTCAAGTGACATAGACTACACCTCCCCCTCTTCGTAACCACTCAACTTCTTCTCCAACGCTCTTACATGATCACGAACTTCTGCAGCCTTTTCAAATTCCTCTAAAGAAATATATTCCTTCATTTTTTGCTTTAGTTGTTCAATCTCTTTTCGGATATGGAAAGAACCGCCAATTCGTTTTGGGATTTTCCCAGAATGATGTGTATTTCCACTATGCAGACGTTTTAGTATTGGAGTAAGTTGTTTTTCAAAGGTTGGATAACAATTAGAACAGCCGAAACGTCCTACCTTTGCAAACTGTTGAAAAGTCATTTTACAACTATCACATTGTAAAACTTCATTTTGTTGGAATGCATTTTGTTTGGAACCTGCTAATGGTTCAATATGAAGAAGACCTGCTAATAAATTATCTATTGAAAAGCCAGATGTGCCTGGAAACATAAACATCTCGCTTTTTTCTTGTGCACAGTGTTCACATATATGAACTTCTGTCTTTTCGCCATTAATAATTTTTGTGAAATGCAATGTAGCCGGGCGCTTATTGCAATCTTGGCATATCATGGTAAACACCTCTCCTACTTCTAAACTTAATTTAAAGAGTGGTTATCTATACATTAAGGAAGTCAGCATTGCTTTTAACATTCTTGCTCGTAGTTCGTCCCGATGGGGCAACTCAATAAACAACACCGAACGATCAATTACACTTAGCATAATTTTTGCTTCTCTTTTCGAGATTACTTCCTCTTCAACTAAGCGGAATATGACATCTTCTGCGCTCGTTTGGGAGATTCGTTTATCTATCAGACGAACAAGCTGATTTATGACTTGTGAGTCATCATTCGCCGTTACCCTCATGATACGAATGTAGCCTCCACCACCACGTTTACTTTCAACCAAGTATCCTCTCTCTAAGGTAAATCGTGTATTTATAACATAATTGATTTGAGATGGGACACATTCAAATTTATCGGCAATCTCACTTCTTTTTATTTCAACAATAGCTCGATCACTCGTATCAAGAACATTTTTGAGATACTGTTCAATGATATCTGATATATTCCTCATCATATCCACACCTCACCCTATCCCTGACTTTGACTATATTTGACTATAACTATAATATAAAATGACCGCTTTATTTTTTCAACTGTTTCGCTTGTTGAAAATGAATCCAGCAATCATTCATTATTGGTATTAAAGGCATTTACTTTCTTATACTTGCCATTTCACACACTGCTCTAAACACCAAATCAAAAAATTTTTTGTACTATTTCCAACTTCGACATTTCCTCGTATAAGCGCAAGCGTTCCTTTTTGGTTGTAACTTCAATATCAATTGTGTACTGACAGTTATTATTAATTTTGTCCTTTGAGTACTTGATATTAAAGTCCTTCACTTTAAAGCCATTATTCTTAAACATTTCCAGTATAGTAGAGAACGAAGAAATGTTTTCATTAATAATGATATGTACTGTTTTTCGTTTCGTAGATTTAAAAAAGTATTCCTCAAATCTGTTAAGAAAAATTAGGCTTAGTAAAACTACAATGGTTGTTAGAATAGCCGGTGCGTACATCCCTAATCCAATTATTAATCCAAGTCCAGCAACAACCCAAATAGAGGCAGCTGTAGTTAAACCCCGAACAGTCGCATCCCTAACTAGGATGGTTCCCGCACCCAAAAATCCAATACCGCTTATGACATAGGAAGGAATACGAGCTGGATCAAATCGGACATTTTCACTCATTTCTAGGTATGGTTGAAATCCGTATATAGACATCAGCATCATTAAACATGATCCTACTCCTACTAATAGATGGGTACGAAATCCAGCAGGATGCTTATTTACCTCCCTTTCCAAACCAACCAATCCACATAATAATGCTGCCAGAAAAATGCGAACCGCCATAGTAAAAAACTCTTCAGTTTGAAAAGATGCTAGAAATTGTGCCATGTCCTACATCCCCTTGTCTTATCTCTAAAATTCCGTTTAAGTATTTTATTCGATAGGTAATCCAAAACACCTTTATAAAACAGAAAAAAATAGTGTTTTATATTTATACGGATAATTAGTGATTTTATGAGTTCTCTGCCGATAATTTTTAGAATAGTATTTCTGCCCTATTAAGTAAGACATTTATATCATGGACAATCGTACAAAATATATAGATAAAAATAGGGGAAAAGGTTAGGGGAAAAAATGAGTGCTGATAGTACAGGAAAAATCAAAATCAACAAGGTAATTATTATTCTATCGCTTATCTAAAAAACATTTGAAAGATTACAATATCGCACCTTTATGAAATATTGGTTACTCTGGAGATGGATAGATTTACGAGTATAAGTCCCAGAGCAGGATTCCTAGGTATTTTTATGTAACAAAAAAGACCAGCCGTTATAGCTGATCTTTCGTTTGCTTAGCAACGTCCTACTCTCACAGGGACAAAGTCCCAACTACCATCGGCGCCGAAGCTTAACTTCCGCGTTCGGTGGTTGGCTTCCGATGAACTTCGGATTTCTGCGTCAGCTTCACTCCCTCCAATCCTCATGTACGCTGTACACTCCGGTTGTCGCTCACTTGCTTCCTTGAACTCCTTGCTCCTCGAAACCCAACCATTTATTCTTCATTTTCTTTATTTATATCCTAATGATTCTTTGCTTCCACTAAACCTTCCGGTTTATTAAAATCAAAAAAGACCAGCCATTATAGCTGATCTTTCGTTTGCTTAGCGACGTCCTACTCTCACAGGGACAAAGTCCCAACTACCATCGGCGCCGAAGCTTAACTTCCGCGTTCGGTGGTTGGCTTCCGATGAACTTCGGATTTCTGCGTCAGCTTCACTCCCTCCAATCCTCATGTACGCTGTACACTCCGGTTGTCGCTCACTTGCTTCCTTGAACTCCTTGCTCCTCGAAACCCAACCATTTATTCTTCATTTTCTTTATTTATATCCTAATGATTCTTTGCTTCCACTAAACCTTCCGGTTTATTAAAATCAAAAAAGACCAGCCATTATAGCTGATCTTTCGTTTGCCTAGCGACGTCCTACTCTCACAGGGACAAAGT
>NZ_CDRJTA010000001.1:2262500-2341973 GCF_976954385.1 Ferdinandcohnia sp. Marseille-Q9671 | reverse complement strand
GCTTGTATTGTGTTCAGTTTTCAAAGAACTTTTGTTTGTTGCTCACTGAAGCAACTTTATTATAATATCATTTATGAATTTGTTAGTCAATAACTTTTTTTCATAAATTTTATTTCATCACCACATCTCAGCGGCGGATATTCAATATACCACCTCTCCTGTTTATATGCAATAGATTTTAGCAAAAAAATTATACTAGAAAAATTAATAATAATGAAATCAAAAATAAATAGAGTGGCGAACCACTCTATTTTTACTAAAAATTAATCTATCTACTATTTATTACGCATTTGCGGGAACAGCAATACATCTCTTATTGAAGGAGAATTTGTTAATAACATAACGAGTCTATCAATCCCAATTCCTAGTCCACCAGTTGGAGGCATACCATATTCTAACGCTTCTACAAAATCCTCATCCATCATGTGAGCTTCATCATTTCCTTGCTCTCTTTCCTTAAGCTGAGCCTCAAACCTTTCACGTTGATCAATAGGATCATTTAATTCAGTGAAGGCATTTGCGTGCTCTCTTCCCACAATAAACAATTCGAAACGATCTGTGAATCGAGGATCTTCCGGGTTCTTTTTCGCTAAAGGAGAGATTTCAACAGGGTGTCCATAGATAAACGTCGGTTGAATGAGCTTGTCCTCAATTTTTTGTTCGAAGAACTCATTTACGATATGTCCATATTGCATATTGTTATTTATCTCAACATTATGTTCTTTGGCAAGTCTTCTAGCTTCTTCAATGTCCATTTCCTTCCAGAAGTCTACTCCCACATATTCTTTAATTGCATCAACCATGTGTAGTCTTTTCCATTCTGGCTTTAAATCAACCTGGTGCTCACCGTAAGGTACAGTAGTCGTTCCTAGTACCTCTTGTGCAATATGTGCAACAAGGTTTTCCGTTAAACTCATGATATCTTTATAATCAGCATACGCTTCATATAATTCTATCATAGTAAATTCAGGGTTATGTCTTGTTGATACCCCTTCATTACGGAATACTCTTCCGATCTCATATACCTTTTCTAATCCGCCTACAATTAAACGTTTCAAGTGAAGTTCAATCGCAATTCTCATATATAAAGGAATATCTAATGCATTATGATGAGTAATGAACGGCTTTGCAGATGCTCCTCCCGGGATGGAATGCATCATTGGTGTTTCTACTTCTAGATACCCATGATCATCTAAATATCGTCTCATTGCTCTTATAATCTTACTTCTAGTTATAAATGTATCTTTACTTTCAGGACTCATGATTAAATCTAAGTAACGCTGACGATAACGTTGCTCAACATCCTTTAATCCATGGAACTTATCTGGTAGTGGACGTAATGCCTTGGATAAAAGTTCAAAAGAAGTTACTTTAATAGAAAGTTCTCCGACTTTTGTTTTGAAGACAGCACCTGACACTCCAACAATATCTCCTAGATCTGCAATGTTGAATACCTCGTACTGTTCTTCTCCCACAGTATCGAGACGTACATACAATTGAATCTGACCTGTTAGATCTTGTACGTGGGTAAATCCAGCTTTCCCTTTGCCACGCTTCGTCATTATACGTCCTGCAATCGTCACACTGATTTCTTTTTCATCTAATTCTTCTTTTGTAAAACCATCATATAAAGCAATTAATTCACTTGTACTATGTGTTCTTTCGTATTTCTTTCCAAATGGATCAACACCCATTTCGCGTAGAGTATGTAATTTCTCTCTTCTTACTATCAATTGGTCATTTAATTCCTCATGATTCATTTTTCTCAACTCCTATTTTGTTACCAGAGGCAATTATCTACTTTGAAATCTATCTAATGCTCCTTGGCATATTCGCGTAAGTTAGTAACGGTTACTTTAATGTGAAACTCTTAGTCTTCATTGAATCTTCCAAAATCACCTACGACAACCGATCATCATTAAACTGTACTATCTTCCCTTATGATACTCAATACCATTTACTATTAATGGTTAATTGTGTAACAGTTTGTCTTATTCCAATATAAACGTAAAGCATAAAAACTGCCAGTATTAACTGGCAGTAAGCTACTTACGGGTATTATAGTGTAGGGAAATAGTGATGTCAAACTACCTGTGCCCCGCTTTGTTGCTTTTCTTCAATCTCTTCTACAAAGGCGTGAAGAAGTGAAACTAGCTCGTCGCGTGTATTACAAGTATTAACTTCATTCCGAACCTTTGCGTGACCACGAATACCTTTTAGGTACCAAGCTGCATGTTTTCTAAATTCCCTTACTGCAATATGTTCACTTTTGAGATTAATCAAGCGGTCTAAATGAAGGATTGACACGTCAATTTTCTCTCTTACAGAAGGTTCATCAATTAATTCACCCGATTCCAGATATTTAACTGTCTGATAAATCATCCACGGATTACCAAGTGCTGCACGGCCAATCATAACACCATCAACACCCGTTTCATCAAGCATCCGTCTTGCATCTTGTGGTGTTTTGACATCTCCGTTTCCGATAACAGGGATACTTACATTTTGTTTTACTTGTTTAATAATATCCCAATTTGCTTGACCTTCGTACATTTGAACACGCGTTCTTCCGTGTAAGGCTACAGCTTTTCCACCCGCACGCTCTACCATTTGAGCATTTTGGATTGCATAAATATGGTCTTCATCCCAACCCATTCTCATTTTTACGGTAACTGGTTTATCTACTGCATCGACTACTGCTGACACCATCTCATAAATCTTGTTAGGGTCCAACAACCATTTCGCACCAGCATCGCATTTTGTAATCTTAGGGACTGGACACCCCATATTAATATCTATAATATCTGCAGTTGTATTTTTGTCTACAAACTTAGCAGCTTCGACTAGTGTCTCTTTTTCGCCCCCAAATATTTGAAGACTAAGTGGTTTTTCACGTTCATCTATATAGAGCATCCCCATTGTTTTCGCATTGTTATAAAGGATTGCTTTATCACTAACCATTTCTGCACAAACCAATCCTGCACCGAATTCCTTAACGGTTAGACGAAAAGCCGAGTTACAAACTCCAGCCATTGGCGCAAGCACTACTTGGTTTTTCATTTCAATATCTCCAATTTTTAACACAGTATCCCTCCTTTACATGATTCTATTTATAATATAATTACTCTACCTCTTTTGGAGCTAACTCTTCAAGTGGTATATTTAGTATATCTGCAACCTCTTGCAGGAATGGCTTACTCGCTACCCTGGTACCTCGTTCGATCTCTCCGACGAGGGATACAGAAACCCCGAGGTCCTTTGCCAACCCCTCCTGGGTGTAGCCCTTTAACTTTCGAAAAGCTCGAATACGTCTTCCCCACTTCTCCGCTTCCATATACGTACTCCTTCTTTATCCTGTAGTTCATCTAGTAGTATGGATATTGGTCGACTTACAGTCGGGATTTGAATATTGCTTTCAATCTCTACTAATGGCAATAAAACAAAAGCTCGTTCTGACATCCGAGGATGCGGAATGATTAGACGCTCCGTTTCAATAATCTCATGATTATAAAGCAAAATGTCAAGGTCTAGCGTTCTTGGACCCCATCTAACCTTCCTTTCCCTTCCAAAGTCAAGTTCAACATCTTGTAATACCTTTAATAAATCTAAAGGGGAGTGATTTGTCTTTACTTTAATTACCATATTCAAAAATTGAGCTTGTTCTTCAAATCCAACCGGGTCTGTTTCATAAATAGAAGAAAAATCGATAATATCCATATCCTTACACTCTTGAATGGCTTGTAATGCAGAAGCCAAATAGTATTCTCTGTCTCCCATATTTGTTCCCAGTGCAATAAATGCAATATTATTCATCATGACGGTTCCTCGTTATTTCAACAGCAACTGATTGTAGATGACCAGGTATAGGTGGGTCAGGCTTAATAACCTTCACTGTGCATGAAGAGACCAAGGTGAAATGTTGCAGTACCATTTTCGTAATTTTTTCTGCTAGTGCTTCTATTAACTTAAATGGTGCCCCTTCTACTACTTCGCGACAAAGATTGTATAATTCTCCGTAATGTACTGAATACTCCAGATTATCTGTTTCCCCTGCTTGTTTTACATCTACTTCAACAACAAGATCCACAATAAAACGTTGACCTAATTTCGTTTCTTCTTGAAAAACACCATGATATCCATAAAACTCCATCTGATTTACGTAGATTTTATCCATTATGTGATTCTCCCTTACCCATAAGAACATCCATCATTTTGGCTAGTCGAACATTCATAAGCACATTGTGAACACGAACAATATCACAGCCCTTTTGAATGCCTAAACAGGTAGTAGCCCCTGTTCCTTCATCACGTTCTGTTGGAGGTAAATCAAAAATTTTCCCGATAAAAGATTTTCTTGAGGTACCAAGTAAAAGCGGATAACCTAAATCTGCAAAACGATCGAGATGACGGATTGTCTCAATATTATCTTCAAATGTCTTTGCAAACCCTACCCCAGGATCCAAGATAATATTTTCATCTTTCACACCTGCCGCCTTTGCAATTTCGATACTCTCAACAAGGTCAGCTATCATATCATCTAGTAGACTGTCATAATTTTTATTGTCCCTATTATGCATAAGGATAATTGGCACATTATAAGATGCTGCTACCTCTGCCATCTTATCATCTGCTTTGGCACCCCATATATCATTGATAATATGGGCTCCCGCTTCTATGGCTTGTTTCGCAACCTCTGATTTATAGGTGTCAATTGAGATTGGTACTTGAACCTCTTTCGATATTGCCTTTATAATAGGTACCACTCTATTAATTTCTTCTTCATCAGAAATCCTTTCATATCCAGGCCTCGTTGATTCGCCCCCAATATCGATAATATCAGCACCATTTTCAACCATCTCCTTCGCATGACGAATTGCTGCATCTACACTAAGATAGGCACCACCATCAGAGAAAGAGTCCGGTGTAATATTTAAGATTCCCATGATCATCGTTTTTTTAGAAAAATCTAGTTGATAAGGACCACAAGTTAATTTAGTTGGTCTAGGTTTTCTTACTTGGTCCATCATTTACTCTCCTTCAATAATTCTTGTCTTCCCCAGAGGCTTGTCCGATATCTTGAATACACGTACTGTAGTTCTTTTGTTATCGGGCCCATTTGGCCAGGTAACGTATACTCTTCAATTTGTTGCAGTGGTATGATTTCCTGGATTGAATTTGTAATAAATGCCTCATCACAAGATAACAATTCATCTGGTTGATAGAAACCTTCCTTCACGTCTAATCCAAGATTCTCGGCAAGCTTTATCACGAACAACCGTGTTACTCCATTTAGTATTCCCGTTCGTAAGTCTGGTGTAAACAGGGTATTTGCTTTGATCCAAAAAAGATTTGAAGTAATGCCTTCTGCAAGAAAACCTTCCTTTGTACGAAAAATACCCTCTATCAGTGGATTATTACCCACTTCCCTTTTACCATAGATATTATTTAAGAAATGGTGGGACTTTAGACGCACTTCACCCTCCGGAGTGTTTCGTATTGTATCTAAGAGAATCCCCCGTTTCTCTTCTAGTAGGGGTGGGATTTCTTTCATAAACACAATAACGGATGGCTCTTGATAATCACCTGGCGGCAGCCCAACTTCTCCAATTCCTGCAGAGATATTGAGCCGTACATAGGCATCCTTTACACCATTTGCCGCTAACAAATTTCTTAGAATTTCGTTAACGCGGGATCGTTTGATTGTGATATTTATTTGAAGCTCTCGTAACCCTGTCTCTAAACGCATAAGATGGTCATCTAGTAAAAACGGATGACCATCATAGATTCTAAATGTTTCAAAAAGCCCCACTCCATATAAAAAGCCATGGTCAAATGGAGATATCCAGGCATCTTCTTTTTTTACAATTTCTCCATTCAGATAGAGGTACATGATTCTTTCTCATTTCCGATATATTGCTGTATGACATTGGAAATCAACTGTTTTCCTGAAGTGGTCATAATGGATTCTGGATGGAATTGTACACCTTCTACCGGGTACTCCTTATGGCGAATCGCCATAATTTCACCTTCCTCTGTTTCAGCAGATATTTCAAAGCATTCAGGGAGCGTTTCCTTTTTTACAATGAGTGAATGATAGCGCGTAGCAGTAAATGGGTCATCCAATCCAGTAAAAATCGTTTTACCATCATGCTTTACTTGAGACGTTTTTCCATGCATGAGTCTTTCTGCTTTGACAACATCTCCCCCAAATGCCTGTGCTATGGATTGATGACCGAGACAAACACCGAAAATGGGGATTCGTCCAGCAAAATGAGAGATGGTATCCAAACTAATTCCCGCTTCATTTGGTGTGCAAGGCCCTGGTGATATCATAATTAAATCTGGATTGAGGTTCTCTATGTCCTGGAGCGTAATTTCATCATTTCTTTTTACAATGATTTCCTGCCCTAATTCACCAACATATTGTACTAAATTAAATGTAAACGAGTCGTAATTATCGATCATAAGAATCATTCTCTACTCACCTCATACTAATATTTTTTTCTACCTCTGCTTCACTCAACTCTTTTGCTTTCCATAATGCAATTGCCTTCTTCAAAGATTCCTTATATTCCTGCTTTGGGTCTGAATCAATAACAACTCCTGCACCTGCTTGGACATGGGCAATGTTATCCTTCACAAACATCGTCCGGATTGCGATATTTAGTTCCATATCTCCTGAGAAACCAATCCATCCAATAGCCCCGGTATATATACCTCTATGGACCGGCTCTAGCTCCTCGATAATTTCCATCGTTCGCACTTTCGGAGCTCCTGTAATCGTACCCCCTGGGAAAGTTGCCTTAATAATATCAGCTCTATCCTTCCCTTCAGCCAGTGTTCCTGTTACATGAGAAACAATATGCATGACATGTGAATACTTTTCAATGACCATAAATTCATCTACCATTACCGTTCCACATTCACACACTCTTCCTAAGTCATTTCGTTCCAAATCAACTAACATGACGTGTTCGGCTCGTTCCTTTTCGTTATTGATTAACTCATCTGCTAATCTTTTATCCTCACTTGCATCCTTACCTCGAGACCTTGTTCCTGCAATTGGTCTTGTACTTACTTCTTTTCCTTTTTTCTTTACAAGTAATTCAGGAGACCCACATACAATATGAAAGTCTGGCACCTGCATATATGCCATATATGGCGACGGGTTTAGTTTACGTAATGTATTATAAATAGCTTGTGGATGCGTTCGGAGTTCTCTAGATTGACGAACAGATAGATTCACTTGGAATACATCGCCTTGAGAGATATAATGTTTCGCCTTTTCAACCGCCATTATGAACTCTTGCTCGGAAAAAGATACAGAAAAGAACTCATTACATCGACCCTCAAATGTCTTTTCTTCACTTACATCATTGGCTTGCAACCACATGTTCATATAGTCTTGAAGTCTAGCCATAGCTTGTTTTTGATTACTGATTTCATCATGAGTGATAAGCCATAACTCTTGGTTACTATGATCATATACGAATACATCATCAAATAGTAAGAAGTATAAGTCCGGTGTTTCTAGGTCATCGCGCGCTAACTTGGGAAGTTTTTCTATGTATCTTGCATAATCATAGCTGATAAATCCAAGCGCTCCTCCTTGGAAATCTGGGAGATTAGGTTGATGATCCGTTTGATAAGTCTTCATCCAGTCCATAAAAAGTGTCAAGGGGTCGCCTTCTAAATGGGTTGTATGGTTTCCGGTTGTAATGGTCAGGGTATTCTCATTTCCTTGTACAACAGCAAATGGTTTTATCCCCATCATACTGTATCTTCCTCCCCGACCACTTTCTAGCAGCATATGGTAAGGTTCATTTTCAGTCAAAGTTTTGTACCGGTCATACCATTGTTCTACATCATAGGGTATTTTCTTCGCAAAAGAGGCTCTCTTTCGTTGCATGCTACACTCTCCTTATATCATATATTTTACATGACATAAGAGCTGTGGTACACCTCAGAAAAGAAAAAAGTCTTACCCAACATGGATAAGACTCTCTTTCTATTATTGTTCGTCAAACTGGTAAAGAGCAGTACTTAAATAACGCTCACCATTGTCCGGAACGATCGCTAATACCTTCTTACCTTTGCCTAACTTCTTGGCAACTTGTAGTGCTGCACAGATGGCTGCACCTGAAGATATCCCTACTAAAAATCCTTCTTCCTGGCCAGTACGACGAGCATAGTCAAATGCTTCCTCGTTCTTCACAGTTATCACTTCATCATAAATTTCTGTATTTAATACCTCTGGAACAAAGTTCGCACCAATACCTTGGATTTTATGAGGTCCTGGCTTTTCACCGGAAAGAATAGCAGAATCTGCTGGTTCTACTGCTACTATCTTAATAGAAGGATACTTCTCTTTTAAAACAGCACCTGCACCAGTGATTGTACCCCCAGTACCGATTCCCGAAACAAATGCATCTAGCTGATCTCCCATTTGTTCAACAATTTCCTTACCAGTCGTTGCATTGTGAACCTCTGGATTTGCTGGATTGTTAAATTGTTGTGGCATAAAATAACCTTTTTCTTTCACAAGTTCTTCTGCTTTATTTACCGCACCTCTCATACCTTCAGAACCCGGTGTTAGAACAAGCTCTGCACCGTATGCGCGTAAAAGATTACGACGTTCCATGCTCATTGTATCCGGCATAACTAAAATTGCTTTTAATCCTTTTGCAGCAGCAACCATAGCTAGGCCAATCCCTGTATTTCCGCTAGTTGGCTCAATGATGGTGTCACCTGGTTTTAGATCGCCCTTTTTCTCAGCAGCCTCAATCATCGCTAGTGCAATTCTATCTTTCACACTGCTTCCAGGGTTAAAGAATTCTAGTTTCACATATACGTCAGCGCTATCTTCGTCAACTAAGTGATTTAGCTTTACGATTGGTGTTTGACCGATTAATTCATAAATTGAATTTGCTACTCTTGTCATGTTTCCACCCTCAATCCCTACTATTTTTATTGGTTTTATCTACAATTTATCAATTCTACTGGCGAAAGTCAATGAATTTGCTAGTAACATATAGGAAAAATTACTTATCTTCTCCAAAGAACCACTTCACCCCTAGCTCTTTCCAAAAGGGTTCAATTGAGATGTTACCATTAATTTGGTCGATAGCTATTTGACGTTTAATTTGATCCTTTACATCCTCATATGAGTACGTTACAGCATCAATTACTTCGTGGAGAATAATCACTGCGTATCCATTCTCAACCTCTATAGGCTCACTCCACTCGTTCGGCTTAAGTGTTTCAGCTGTTTGTAAATAACTATCAGGGACATACCCATTCTCCGCATTTACATATCCGAGTTCCCCACCCCGATTTGCTGAAAACTCATCAATCGACTTTTCCATTGCCAATGCCGTAAAACTTGAACCATTCTCCAACTCATCTCGCACTTGATCTGCTGCATCTTTTGACTTCACAACAATATGAGAAAGATGGTACGTCTTTGGAATGGCATATAACTCTTTATTTTCTTGATAATAATGATTCATCTCATCTTCAGATATAACAGCATCTTTTGTTAGTAATTCTTCCAGCAAAATACTTAACTCGATCTGCTCTCTCCATTGATCGTCATTAATCCTCTCATTGTCGATAGTATTATACATCGTTTTGATTAGTGTTAATTCACGTTCAATGGCATCCTCGGCTAATGTAATATTATGCTTTTCTGCCATTTGACGAACAACTTCCTTGTCTACCATTTCTTCTAGAAGTTGTTTTCCATATCTTGCTTCTAGTTCATTCAACCATTGCTGTCTCGTAATGCTTTTGTTCCCAATCGTTGCAACAACTTCTTCTTCACCACTAGCAACTACAGGTTTCGTCGCCTCAACTGTTTTTTCCTTAGGTTGTTCCCCTGTTTTCCCCATAAAAAAGAAAGCTAACGTCAAACAGTTTGTGATAACGAGAGCTATAATAATGGAGCCCCACACCTTACGATTCATTTACTCATCTCCCATTACCTTTACTTCGCTTGGTCTTTTAATTCTATTAGTTCTTCTTTAGAAAAATGATAGGTTTCGTTACAAAAATGACATTGCGCTTCTGCTTTACCGTCTTCCTCAATCATTGCCTGGATTTCATCTGTTCCTAAGCTAACAATTGCACTTTCTATTCTTTCTCTAGAACAAGGGCATACAAAGGAAACCGGCATTTTTTCTAGGATTTTCAGATTACCCTTACCCACTATCTCCTCTAAAACGTCTTCAGGTGATAATCCCTTTTCAATCATCTTTGAGATAGGTGGTATTTCGTTTAGCCTTTTTTCAAGAGCGGCAATTGTTTGTTCATCAGTACCAGGAAGAAGTTGAATAAGGAATCCTCCCGCTGCTAATATGGAATTATCTGGATTTACTAGTACTCCTACTCCAACCGAAGAAGGAGTTTGTTCAGATGATACAAGATAATATGTGAAATCTTCACCTAATTCCCCCGAAACAATTGGTACCTGTCCAGAAAATTGTTCTCTTAGCCCTAGGTCCTTTACAATTGACAACGTCCCTTCAGTACCTACTGCTCTTCTAACATCAAGTTTTCCATGTTCATTCAAATCAAAATGAGTTTGTGGGTTTGTTACATACCCTCTTACCTCACCCTTTGCATTTGTGTCTACTAAGATAATCCCAATCGGTCCTCCGCCCTCGACCTTAATTGTTAGCTTAGCTTCTCCCTTTAAGGTGGCTCCTAACATTACACCCGCCGTCATTGTCCGACCAAGTGCTGCAGAAGCAGTCGGCCACGTATAATGGCGTTTTTGTGCTTCACCTACTGTTTTTGTAGAATCAATCGCATATGCTCTGACCTTCCCGTCATATGCCAATGCCTTAATTAAATAATCACTCATCTTTTTTTCTCCTTTCAGTGCTGTCTAACTAGTTGTTATATCCCTTTTGCTTCGGTATTTCTCTGGTAGATAAGCTGTAAACCTTTTAACGTGAGGAATGAGTCTACCTCATCAATCACCGTAGACTCCGCGGCGATTAATGAAGCAAGTCCACCAGTGGCAATCACTTTTGGCTTTCCAATCGCTTGCTCTTTAATCCGATTTACTATTCCCTCAACTTGTCCAACATACCCATATAATATTCCAGCTTGCATCGCACTTACCGTATTACGACCGATTACGCCTTCTGGACGAGCTATTTCGATTCTCGGTAACTTCGCAGCTCTCGAATACAATGCTTCAGTGGAAATTGCGATACCAGGTGCGATAGCCCCACCCATGTATTGTTTGCTTTCATTTATGTAACAGAATGTTGTTGCTGTACCAAAATCAACAATGATTAACGGACTTCCATACAAATGGATACCTGCAACTGCATTAACAATACGATCAGCTCCTACCTCCTTCGGATTGTCGTATTTTATGTTTAATCCCGTCTTGATGCCAGGCCCCACTACTAACGGCTTTATCCCAAAGTATTTTCGACACATCCGTTCTAATGCAAACATTATTGGCGGAACAACCGACGACATAATAATTCCATTAATATCTTTAAAGGTTAATCCCACGTGATCTAACAATGATTTTATAACAAGGCCATATTCATCTTCTGTTTTATTACGACTTGTTTCAATTCTCCAATGATATTTTAGGTCTTCCTTTTCATAAACGCCTAATACAATATTCGTATTTCCAACATCAAAAACAAAAATCATGATGTACCCCCATTTTTTATATATCATCCATACGCTCATACGTATATCGATCAGATTTTTTAAGCATCCCCATCATACTATCCTTTATGTATATAAGGCCTTTATCGGTGCCTATTGCCATAAGTTTTGATCGTACCTCTAGCAGCCAACAACCATGATAGACCAGTTGGGCTAATGAAGATTAAAGGTAAATGCAAAAACATCATACCATACCTACTTTTTATTATTCCACAATTTAATGATTACATGAACAAAAGCGCAAGTGTCTTGAAAGTGAACGTCCACCAATGACTGCCACGTCTTGTGGCAAACGCGGACGTCAGCACATTCCTCGAAAATGCTATGCATTTTCTTCGTGCGATGATTATGCTATCGAAGCTTCCCTTGTCCTGTGCATCCGACAAGCATAAGACTAAACGGCGAGAAGGTTGCTCTTTGACCTTCTTGACGGATTGGCTTATGACCTCGAGGGGCTAGGCGCTGGAGCTAGATGTAGATAAACTCATTTATAACTTATCATAAGGTTGAATTTTATAATTTCCTAAACATGAACAAGAGCACTAGTCTCTTTTCAGCCCAGACAAGCATAAGACGTTTAAAAATTGAAGATGACTTTACCTTCATTCTAAATTAGCTTATGTCATAGAGGGCTAAACGTTGGAATTGGATGGCGAAATGTTAGCAGTTCCGATATTTTTCATCTTCCTAAAACAATAAAAAAGGTGCCTACTTTTTATGGTAGACACCTTTTTTATTTACTCTTTTTTATCTGTATCTTCGTTTTTAGTTACTCCGTCCTCTTTCTTAGGATTTATCGTAACTTTTACATCTTCAGTTGATTGCTTTTCTGCTTCAACGACAGGTCGATCTGGTAATGTCCCATGATCAAAAAGATGTTTGATTTGGGCAGCATCCAAGGTTTCAACCTCTAGTAGCGTTTGCGCAATTAATTCAAGCTTATCTTTATTGTCTGTGAGAATTTGCTTCGCCTTCGCATAGCTTTCTTTGATAAAGCGTTGAATTTCAAGGTCAATTTCATGAGCGATTGCATCACTATAGTTTTGTTCATTATGGATGTCACGCCCTAAGAACACTTGACCACCTTGCGCCTGACCAAATTGAAGGGGTCCTAATTTTTCACTCATTCCGTATTCCGTTACCATTTTACGAGCAATTCCTGTAGCACGTTGGAAGTCATTATGAGCACCTGTGCTCACTTCACCAAAGGTAATTTCTTCAGCTACACGACCACCTAATAATCCAGTGATTTTATCCAACAATTCAGGTTTTGTCATGAAGTAACGGTCTTCTTTAGGAAGCATAACAGCGTATCCGCCTGCTTGACCACGAGGGACAATTGTAACCTTATGTACCATATCTGCTTCATCAAGAATCACACCGATAACAGTGTGTCCCGCTTCATGGTATGCCACAATATTTCTTTCTTTCTTCGATATAACTCGCGTCTTTTTCGCAGGACCCGCAATAACACGGTCTGATGCCTCATCAAGGTCTGTCATATCAATCTGTTTCTTATTTTGTCTTGCCGCTACAAGTGCAGCTTCGTTAAGTAAGTTTTCAAGATCTGCACCAGAGAAACCTGGTGTTCTCATTGCAATTGCCTTTAAGTCAACAGATTCATCAAGGGGCTTATTGCGAGCATGAACCTTTAATACCGCTTCTCTACCCTTCACATCTGGGCGATCGACAGTAATTTGACGGTCAAAACGTCCTGGACGTAATAATGCTGGGTCTAGAATATCTGGTCGGTTAGTTGCAGCTACAATGATAATTCCCTCATTTGCGCCAAATCCGTCCATCTCAACAAGCAATTGGTTCAAGGTTTGCTCACGCTCATCATGACCGCCACCAAGACCTGCACCACGTTGACGACCAACTGCATCAATTTCGTCTATAAAAATGATACATGGAGCGTTTTTCTTTGCATTTTCGAAAAGGTCACGTACACGCGAAGCACCGACCCCTACAAACATTTCAACAAAGTCAGAACCACTGATTGAGAAGAATGGTACTCCTGCTTCACCAGCAGCTGCACGTGCAAGTAATGTTTTACCTGTACCAGGAGGTCCTACTAGGAGAATCCCTTTTGGAATTCTAGCTCCAAGTTCGGCAAACTTTCGTGGATCTTTTAAGAACTCTACAACTTCAATAAGTTCTTGTTTTTCTTCATCTGCACCAGCAACATCTTTAAATTTAACCTTTTTCTTCTCTTCACTATATAACTTGGCTTTACTTTTACCAAAGTTCATAACCCTACTTCCGCCACCTTGGGCCTGGTTAAGTAGGAAGAAGAATAAAATAAAGATGATGACAAAAGGAATGATTGATGTGAAGAAGGTTACCCAGCCACTTGTTTCCTTTGCCTTAAGTATATCTACGTCTGCATTCGCTGCAGCTTGATAAATCCGATCAACTTCGTTTTGACTTCCAATTATATTGGTAACAAAGAATTCTTCTTCTTTATACCCCTTTAATTGGCCACGTACCTCATACACGCCTCTTTCAGGTTGGACTGTAATATTCTTTACATCTCCAGCCTCTAAATGTTCAACAAATTTACCGTATTTCATCACCTCTGGTTGGCCATTGGCACCTTGGAAAAAGCTGACCACACCAATAATGACTAAAAATATTAGTAAATAGAAAATGACATTTCGAAAAATCCGATTCATCCCTTACCTCCTCCCGCGGTGAACAAACTATAGTAAATAGTATCATAGATAATAAATGCTATTCAAATGATATACGTTTAACCCGCTATTAGGTTTCAAAAAGTGTACAAGTTTTTTACACAACAAGATAAAAAAGATTAATTTGAGTAAACCTCTGGCTTTAACACACCAATATATGGTAGATTACGGTATTTTTCCGCATAATCCAGACCATAGCCAACTACAAACTCATCCGGAACAATAAATCCTACATAGTCTGCGTTAATGTCTGCTTTTCTTCCAGTTGGTTTATCCAATAGGGTAACAATTTTAATTGACTTTGCCTTACGATAACGGAACAATTCAACAATGTAGCTTAACGTAAGACCACTATCGATAATGTCCTCAATTACAAGGATATCTCTTCCTTCAACAGAAGTGTCTAAATCCTTGATGATTTTCACTTCGCCAGAAGAAACAGTTGAGTTCCCATAGCTTGAAACATCCATAAAGTCCATTTCCAAATATGTATCTACACGTTTTAAA
This sequence comes from Ferdinandcohnia sp. Marseille-Q9671, assembly GCF_976954385.1. Taxonomy (NCBI): domain Bacteria; kingdom Bacillati; phylum Bacillota; class Bacilli; order Caryophanales; family Bacillaceae; genus Ferdinandcohnia; species Ferdinandcohnia sp. Marseille-Q9671. The sequence goes on along the minus strand of NZ_CDRJTA010000001.1, from coordinate 2,327,076 downwards.
AGATCGCCCATAAACGGCATGGCACCTTTTAAAATCCCAATTGCGAGTGGAAATTTATCCTTATAGTCCTCAGTTAAAGTATGTCCCAATTCTTTGATTTTTTCCTGTAATTCTTCCTCACTAAATAAAACTTTTTCGATATCCTGCTTCATTTGACTTAAAGCCCCCTCGTAAATCTATTGCTCATATTGTAGAACGATATAATGTGATTTTGTTTTGCAATCTGCTTCAAAAACGGACTTTTTTAATCCTGGAAGCCACAAAATCTCTCCCCGTGCATCCTCAACAATTGGCCATGTGTCACGTTCATGAAGAGGTATTTTTTGGTCGATGAAAATATCCTTCACTTTTTTAGTTCCATTCATTCCTTTTACCGTCATTTTATCTCCGTTTTTTCTATTTCGAATATAAAGAGGCATTTGAATGATATCTGGATCTATAACGAAACAATGTTTCCCAGCCATTTGCTCAGGGTAACTCTTCCACACTTGACTCTTTACTTCACTACCATTTTCAAGTTTATGAAGCCCTGGTGTATCAATTTGAAACCGATAGGGGCTTGGTTTTCCCTTGCGACCTGTGTATGTATATGTACAACTATCATAAGATTTTACAATTCGTAAACCAGATGGAAAATGTAATTCTCCAGATGGATGTTGATTTGCCAAGAAGGTAAACAAATTGTCTATATGTACGGCAGAAAGAGAAGGAGGAAGGTTCTTGTAGAGATAGTTTAATATTAGTTGAATCCCTCTTCTTTGTAAAGATTTTGGCATTGACAAAAATGCAGGTATCTCAATCTCTACTTGGTTGTCTTCTTTCCTTTTCATTACTTTATTCATTTTTTCAATTGTTAATTCATCTAAAACTTGATTATCCTCAATCATATATTGACTAAATTGTAAAAAACGCTCGTGTACTGCGGGATTTTCCTGTTTTAAAAAAGGGAGGACATGATGCCTAAATCTGTTTCGAGTATAGTCATCCTTCTCATTAGATGGGTCACGCCTAGGGTTGAGTTTGAACTGCTTACAATATTCTTCAATTTCACTCTTTGTCACTGGTAAAAAGGGACGTATGATTACTCCACATGAAAATGGACGTTTTGGGAGCATTCCCGCATAGCCTATCCCTTTACTCCCCCGAACCAACCTCATTAAAATTGTTTCGAGTTGATCATCACCATGATGACCTAACGCTAAAGCATCACCCTTATGCTTACGCATCATTTCATCGAAAAAATGATATCTTACCTCTCTTGCTGCAACCTGGGAACTTACTCCTTTTTCCCTTTTATAGGATGTCACATCGACTTGAATTGATTCAAAACATATCTTGTATGCTTCACAAAATGCTTTTACAAAAAGTAAATCTTCTTCAGACTCTTTTCCTCTAAACATATGGTCAACATGTACAACTACGAGAGCAGAATAGCTTTCCTTTTGATGGTGATATAAGTAATGAAGCAATGCAAGTGAGTCAGGACCACCAGATACTCCAACTAATAGTGTTGAGTCCTTATCAATTAATTTATGTTCTTTACTAAACAGATTTACCTTTTCTATCATAAATGGACCAATCCTTTGTACAAAACTAAGACAATACGTTTATCGTACCACTTTCATGGTTAACTAATCAAAATCAAATTAGTAACTATTATAAGATTTGTCCATAAAGGTATAGTAAATATCCTAGCGATACAAACAATAGTAATAGTACGGTTTCAAGGAAACCTCCCTTTTGCTTCTTCGGCTTTGGTTGACGACTAACCCTGGTACGATTTGGTTTGGATTGTTGTTTTATTGCTGCTTGTTTATTTTGAATCGGGGGTTGTCCCTTTTTTACTTGACTCAGTTTCATAACCAAGTCTTTTCTCATATCAGCTGCATGCTGATATTTTCCATCAATTGCATTAACCAAGATAGTATCTATTCTTCGGAGTGAATCATTATTCGAAATAATTGTTTTGAGTTGTTTGATTGGCTGATCTGACTTGGTGAAACGATTAGGGTATGCTACATTGATTAAAATCATCGCAACAGCAAATAAATCATAGGACGGTTCCGCTCTTCTTGAGCCTGCTCCCCAATATCCACGGTCAAAAAACTCCGTAAATTCCTTAATTGCTCTTCCTTGAACAGTAGTTCCCCCAACATCTATACAGCGTATTTTGGGTGGGTTTCCTGCTACAAGCAGATTATCAGGTTTTAAGTCCCCAAACACCCAACCTTCCTTATGTAGCCTGTCTAAATCCGAAAGTAATTGCAAACAGAGGATTTCTGTCCATTCCTTCCCTCTTTTTTCAATAAAAGATAAAAAGCTTTCCCCTCGTATATACTCCATTACATAAAAAGATATTGGGGTGGACACTCCCGGCTTTACCCAATCATCAACATCTATAAAAGAAGGTCCAAGGGCAGAACCTTGGACCTTAGAAAAGTGTTTTAGCACATTCACTTCAGAAGTGATTGTGACTCCATTTTGACTTATTTTTAAAGCCACAGGACCATCCATGCTTTCAGCTAGATATACAATACCATTGGCACCTTGTCCTAAAGGTCTCACAATGCGATATGATTTTTTATGCCACTTTCCTGTAATAACAGTTCCTGGGGATACCTTACATACCTGACTCTTCGTAGTATTGTTCATCATCACGTGATAACAAACTCCTTAATGATCTTTTTTTCTTAAAGTAAGTCAGCGCCTCTCGTATTGCAGGACCCGTTGGAGTAATTCCTCCAGTAGTAAGCTTTGGAAAAATACTAGACAATGATTCTAGTCTAGGGGTCCAATCTAATACTTTTTCGACTTCAACCTTTTTCCCAGGAAATACAAAGACAGAAAATTGATTGTCTCCCATTCTCGCATTTAAGCTAATAGATAGGTCAAGTAACGCTTCTTTTACTGTTGGTAGCTTGTGCTTCATACTAGCGCTTGTATCAACTAATACTAAAACTTCTAAATCGATTGTCTCACCAAGCTCATCAACGACTTCCATTACCTCTCCACGCTTTTCAGGAGGAAGGTCTTCCATAGACGTTTTAGATCCAAGAATTTGTTGGAGTTCCTTATTAACGACACCCTGTAGAGTTTGGGTCATTGCTTGCCTTGTTACCATTTGAACTGTATGGGATAACTGGGCAGAGTAAACAATTTGACTAACTCCTCCACCAGCAGATGCCATACCTTCGATTTCTTGCATTCCTTGCTCATCTATCGTATCCTGTTCGACTACACCAATGACATTAATTGTCACTCCTTGCTCTCTTGCAAGAGCGGCCATTGCAATTGGATCTTCCCCTTGGTTTGAACAACCATCCGTAATTAATAGAATTTGCTTCAAAGTGCCTTTTTGCACGTTTCATCCCCTCCAAGTTAACTATTAGTAGTAACAGGATGGACGAATTACTAGATTTTTAAACCTCCTTCACCGTGTCAGATTGCCTTGCTTTTCGTTTTCTGATAGGAATAAGCAGGGATAGCTGCCCATTTTGGTGTATTGTGCTTAACTTTCGTGACAACAACAGTCATATCGTCTTCAATTTCTCCAGATCTTGTGCGAATTACCTCCTCCATAATGAGATCGGCTACCTCTTGTGGATCATCTGTTTGTATTTCTTTTATTTTCCGTTTCATCCACATATCATAGTTTTCTACATGTTTTGGACCTTCGAATATCCCATCACTCATCATAATTAAGAGATCCCCTGCTTTTAATTGTTCGTCTACTACCTCCACTTCAAAGTCTTCAATTATTCCCATTGGTAGATTACTTGCTTGTATTTTACTAATCTTATCTCCCCTCTTAATATAGCTTGGAGTAGAGCCAATCTTTAAGAATTTTGCACTCGCGTCCTGAAGATCAATCACCGCTAAATCGAGTGTAGAAAAAATTTCATCTGTTGTTCGTAGTGAGAGAATGGAGTTTACTGATTTAATCGCAACCTTCTCTTCTATACCGGATTGAAGAATTTTCTTTAATAGTTCAAGTGTTTCATTGCTCTCATAGTGGGCTCTTTCTCCATTCCCCATTCCATCACTTATTGCTACCGCATGCTTCCCAACACCTAATTCAATGGTAGAAAAGCTATCGCCCGATACTAATCCACCGCCCTTGGCTGCATGTGCAACTCCCGTATCAATGACGTACGCTTTTGCAGAACCTAGTGAAACATGACAATACCCATTTGGATATGCAGAACACTCCTCGCTTTTCACTAATATCGTTTCCTCCAGTATATCTGATAGCATCGGAGCAATTAGCTTTTCACATTCCCCACTTCCGTTACAGTATGGAATACTCAACTCTATATCAACATTTCCTTGTTCAACACTATATATTTCTACATGACCAATTTGTATTCCAAATGACTGTAAGGCATCTAGTATTTGTTCTTCAAGTAAATGGTGGTTTTCACCTTCACGTTGAATTTCCTTTGCGAAATCACTCATTACCTGAGAGACACCTAATAACTGGTCAGCTACCAGCTTTCGACTCTCTTTCACTTGCTTTTTAAGCTTTTGATTTGCTTGATAATACGTAAGCTCTTGCTCAACCGCATCTATTACCTTTTGGGACCTTACACAATGCTTGTCCCAGTCCCTCGTTAATTTATGGTTATACATGAGAGAATTTGTTTCACATCCATGCATAATGTCTTTCATATAATCATATGTTTTAGTAAAGTTCTTTGACCAACAAGCCTCCTTCTTAAAGCAGGATTGGCATGTTTTTTCCGTTACGTTACTTAAGAATAGATCAATTTCACGATCCTTATCCTCTTCTTCAACCGGGTACCCATACTCGGTAAAACTATTAGACAAGGCTTGAAACACGGTTGAAAACTGCGCGACACGGTTTGCGGTCACATCACGAACCTTCCTAAGATATTGCTGTTGTTCCGCATTATGCTCAGGCGTTCCTGGGATGTTTTTTGCAATTTTGCTTATTAATACTCCTGGTGTTAGTAGAAATAATAAAATGGCAACACCTGATTCATAGAGCGTGGGAATAATTTGACTTGCACCTTCTCCATAAAGACCAATGAGAAGAGTCCCGACAATCAAACCAAGTGCCACACCGGCCTTTTTTCCTTCTTTTAAAAGACCACCTAATAGTCCCGAAAAAGCCAAGAGGCTCATTTGGTACAAGCTTGTAACATTTGCTAGACTTAAAATAAGTCCAGTTACAACCCCTACTGTTGACCCTATTGTGGCACCCGCAATAAAGGCAAACAACAGAACGACATATCTTGAAAGAATATTGGAAATGGACATCTCATAGACGAGCCACCCCATAGTTCCAGTTAACACAGACGCAATGAGTATGATGAGACAAATGACTTCTTCTGTTTTAAATGATTGTCTTCTTCTTTTCTCTGTTAGCAATGGAACACTCTGCAGAAAAATTAAAGTTAAAATAAATGCTAACCCTGAACCAACTCCGATCATTACACCATCATGGATGGTAATTGAGCCTTGCATGATATATAAAATTAATCCTTTAGCTAAAGCAGATGTAAGCAAAACCATTGTTGGTAACGCTTTAATTAAGTCTACTTTAAACCGCTGAAGAAGCTTATAGATTACTAGGAAAAATGTAATTGATAAAAATGTAAAGATGGTTACGTCCGCTGATAGGGTAAAAGACCCTGCAATTACAGCAGCCATTGCGATTCCAGCTTTTCCTTTTTTCATCATAAAGACTGCTGCAAAGAACGGCAGTGCAAAGGGGGTTATTTCATTAAGGATCAAGGCTCGTCCAAGTAAAAATCCTACGACTCCTATCAGAAGCCCATGTAGTAGAAATAGATTTTCAAGTTTGATTAGCAAGCGATTAAACCATCTGGACAATGAGTCCTGAGTCTTTTCAATCGAAACCTCTGTAATCGGTCCACTCAAATTCCTTTCTATTCTTTCCATTTTAGAACACTCCCCGTATTTAATAGTTATCTGTTATTATACAGTTGCTGTTTTTCATAATTTGTCAAAACAACGAGAGAGAATCACAAAAACATTCGACGGCTTGTACAGTAATCCTACAAAATAAACGTCGTAGAGCACGTTTTTATAGCAATTCGTAGAAGATTTACAAGAATAGACAACAACAAATTGTTTGTATTATAGGAATTTTTGTATTATTATCCTCTATTACAAATTATATTGACGAACAGATAGACAGAAGGTATTATATTACTTGTGCTTATTAACTAGAGTACGAGGAATTGATATTCTAAACTTTCTCGAATTTTCTTGTAGAGGAAGGAACACAATTTCTAAGTTCAATGACTTATACTAAGTTCATTGCTCCTTTATCCTTTATGGCGGTGTAGCTCAGCTGGCTAGAGCGACGAGCAACGCTTCCATGAATCTTCCGCGAGTTGTTCCGACGCATGAATCATCCTCGAATTTTCTTGTAGAGGAAGGAACATAATTACTAAGTTCAATGACTTATACTAAGTTCATTGCTCCTTTATCCTTTATGGCGGTGTAGCTCAGCTGGCTAGAGCGTACGGTTCATACCCGTGAGGTCGGGGGTTCGATCCCCTCCGCCGCTATCAGAAATGCTGAAGCGACTTGATCAGAAATGAGAAAACTGGCCGACTAAGTTCGCCACGTCCTGTGGCAACGTCGGCACTAGCACATCCTGTGCGTCGAAGACTCCGACGAAGAAGCGTTCTTTGCTTCTTTCGGAGGAGTTGAAGTTTCTCGAGTTTCTAGTCGCTGAAGCTAGACATACCATATAAGTTTAGGCCCGTTGGTCAAGCGGTTAAGACACCGCCCTTTCACGGCGGTAACACGGGTTCGAATCCCGTACGGGTCATTAGAAATAGTTTCAACCAGCGAGAAGCTAGTGTGTATCACTAGCTTTTTTCTTTTGCCCAAAAAGGAGCACAAAAAAAAGCACCCTATAGGGTGCTTTATCATTTATATATGATAGCTACAGCAGCAGGTTATCCTCTTCTCGCTCCACGTCCACCACGTTTTGACTCGGTGTGACGCTTTAAGGAAGATAGACGATCTTCACTGTCCTTTAGAAAGCGATTCATCTTTTGTTCAAAGCTTTCTGGTTTGTTATTATGATTTTGGTCCTTTCTATTATTACGCGGACCATTGCTTCGTGGACGTTGTGGTTGTGGCGTTTCCTTGGCCTTTTTAATAGATAAACCAATTTTTCCGTCCTTCTCAACATTAATAACCTTGACCTCTACTTGGTCACCAACTTTTAAATGCTCATTAATGTCTTTAACATAATTGTCAGCAACCTCACTAATATGGACAAGACCTGTTGAGCCTTCTGGCAGCTCCACAAACGCACCGAAATTCGTAATACCCGTTACCTTACCTTGAACCTTGCTGCCTACTTCGATTGACATAAAAAAAATGCTCCTCCTTAAAATTGAACAAATCATTTAACTATATTATACATAATATAAAAATCAAGTGTCAATAAGGCTAAGACCCATCTCCAACTTTAAAGATGATTTCACCCTCTTTTGACAAGAAATAATCTCTTCGAATTATTTTTTCAATGTACTCATCATTATTCAGTTTTACGATTTCCTCTTCAAGAAGAACCTGTTCATCTTTTAGTGATGTTAGTTCTTTCTGTAATTGTTCTTTTTGTGAATGCTTTTCATCCATCGCCTTATGTTGAGAAACAACCATTGAAACAAGCACATAAGAAACGATGGCAACTAGCATTGCAAAAGCAAGTAATCTCCTGATTAAACCTTTTCGTTTTATCTGGTGAGCTTGCTCTTGCTCTTTATACTTTTCCATATAGGTTGATTGTAATTGTGTCACATTTTTCTTTCGAACTGCACTCATTATAGAGAATGCCTCCTATGATTTTCGTATCTTTTTCCACCATTTTATCAGTATAGGTTTGGTATTCTCTACTTTTTTCAAAAATCCTGCACATTTTCTAAAAATCTTTTCTACATATTTCGTAAATGCGGAAGGTAACATCCTCCAGATTAAGATCCCTGTCCACTTTATTGGGGCGAAACATACTTTGATGAGCATCCAGCAGATTTTAAGAAGTATGTTTCCAATAACCATCAATACATTTACTATTCCCAGTAATATCACAATAATAAGCTGATACAGCATTTTTATTGGTCGAACAATGAGCAATTCTCCAGTCCGCAATAAAAATTGATAGAAACGTATGATGGCTTGAATGATATGTTCTAATGCTCTTACATAGAATGATTTTAACAAGCTTTGATAAGCAGCGAACCCACATAGTATGGCAATAAATACATAAAAACGGAGTTCGCCCTCATTTACTAGCAATAGCGTGTAAAAGAATAAAAGGCCCTGTACAACCCAAAAAAGAACATCGTTAATAAACACTAAAAATTTGTTGCGTCTTGACCGTTGTAAAAAACGATGATATGTATCAAGAGAGGCTCCAAGCCATCCCCCCATACAAATCATAGCAAGTAATGTATAAAACTGTGTGGACAAGGTCATCTAAATAACTTGCTAAAGAATCCTTTAGCCTTCTCCGTCTGATGGTCGTCCAAATAACTAATGTCGTATACTCTTCCCTTGATTGACACAATACCTTTTTCAACATCCAGATTCTTCATTTGCAAGTTTTGACCACGTATTGCTAAGAATCCCATTACAGTTTCAAGTAAAAACTCCTCATTATCAAAGCTTTCAACATGTTTCACACCTGTTATATCAAGAAGTTTACGACTTCTCATGATCACATCATGCTCTTGCACGGTACCTTTATTGGATGAATTTCCATCATAGTATTGGTTCATCTTCTATCCCCCACATTCATACTTGAACAGTCTTCCAGAACCTTATTTAAAGCCAAACTCTTTTTAAGTGGCTCTTAAAGCTCTCTACAAACCATTCGATTCTTAGTAAAATGTATGAGTCAGTGTTGGAATTTAGAACAAGCCCTTACGTGAATGATGAATTATTCAAAATTCTGCTTCTACCTTTTCTTCCTTGATAAGAGTATAAAGCTTATTTGCATCTTCTTTTTTAGTAGTATCCTGCAAATCGTCAATTTTTACAGTTACAATTTTCTGACCAAACCGGATGGCTAATTCATCCCCCACCTTTACATTTGAGCTAGCCTTTCCTGCTATCCCATTAATAAGGATTCTACCTTGATCAGCCACCTCTTTTGCCAGTGTTCGTCTTTTTATTAAACGAGAAACCTTTAAGAACTTATCTAATCGCATCTCTTTCACCTCTATCTACTTTTATAAACCTTGCCTTTTTGCTTTCTCCCAAACCTCATCTAATTCTGTAAGTGTAAGTTCTTCCATCTGCATACCTTGTTTCTTTAGTTCACCTTCCATAAAACGAAATCGTCTAGCAAACTTCTGATTGGTCATCGTTATAGCTTCCTCAGGGTCAATTTGATAAAACCTTGCAATATTTGTTAGGGCAAATAGAATATCACCAAACTCTTGAATGGTCTCCATCTTTTCTTTTCCAAGTGCTACTGCCTCTTTGTATTCATTTACTTCTTCAAATACTTTTTCCCACATGGGTTCTACCGTTTCCCAATCAAATCCAACCTTCGCGGCCTTTTTTTGGTATTGAACAGCTTTCATAAGGCCTGGTAATCCTTTTGTTACACCATCTAAGATCGATACATCATCTTCACTATTACCTTTTTCCAATCTCTTAATCTGCTCCCAATTGGTGACAACCTCTTCAGCAGTATCTGCTGTTACAGTTCCAAAGACATGTGGATGTCTACGAATCATCTTCTCAGATATACCGCGAATAACATCCTGGATTGTAAACATTCCTTCCTCTTCACCAATTTGCGCGTGTAGAACAATTTGGAGGAGAACATCTCCTAGTTCCTCTGCCATATGTTCATCATCTTGATTGTCAATAGCCTCTAGCACTTCATAGGCTTCTTCTAACAAATACTTTTTTAAGGATTCATGGGTCTGCTTTTGATCCCACGGGCATCCTCCAGGTCCACGTAAAGCCGCAATAATACGTGTAAAGGTGCGGAAGTCATGGTAAAGAAGCTGCTCATCCTTTACTGGTGGGACATAGACACTTGTCAGGTTGTTCACTTCAATCCCTCGATCTAATTCATAGAGAGGGACTTTAACTATACGTTCGCTTCTACTTCCAGCTGCTGTTACAATATATACTTCATATTCATCTGGAAGCTGTTCCATTAAGGTTAACTTTACATTAGAGGCTATATATTGATCATATACCTGACAGATTATGATGTGCTGTGATAGCTGTAATTCATCTTTTTCAAGGGAAAGAGCATCTAAAAATTGAAAGCCTTCAATTGGATCAATTTTTAAAGATGCCAGTAGAGGGTCAATAAAGCTTTGACCACCTTCAATGTTCACCTGTAGATTATCCGCCTCATTGAGTAAAAGCTGCACCGTCTTCTCAGCAACCATTGGATGTCCTGGTACGGCAAATACGATATCCTTTGTGGTTGCTTCCTTTTTAAGAATCCCGACAATTTCTTCATATACGGATTCAAACTGATCATGTTTTTCATAGATTTCATCAAAGGATTGATAGGCAATACCTTCGTCCTCTAATTCTTTAATAACCGGATGCTCCTTTGTGCGAAGAAACAAATGTTCAGTTGATGTAAGTCTTCGATAGATACCAAGTGGAAGCTGTGACAAGTCACCTGCACCTAGTCCTACAACAGTGATGGTGTGTTTCATGATTTCCTTCCCCCTTTAAGTAACCTGATTAGAGAATTCCCTTTTGTCCCCATTGGGATAACAGAGAGTTCATCCTCAGAAAACACGCGTCCTCGTATGATAAAAAATAAATATGTTAAACCTCCAAGTAAAACCGATGATAGTGCTTCAACGCTTGCAAGTAAACGATTAGCATTCGGAAAGACAAAGTGCAACGCAAACGTATAACAAAGAATAACGACTATCATTGCGATTGCAGCGAACATAATCGGGTACATAAATCCCCAGTTTCGTAGGGTACCTGGTAGCTTCCGTTTTACAATTGAGATATGTAACACCGTTATAACTCCAAAGGCAACGAATGTTGAAATAGCCGCTCCAAACGTTTTATAATCTGGGATTAATAAAACGTTTAATACCCATTTTAATAGCATTCCAGCTAAAACTACAAGAGCCGGTAGGAAGGAATGTCCTAATCCTTGTAAAATAGCTGTAATGGTCTGCGAGAGGGTAGTAAAAAAAATAGAAAAACCAATGATGATTAACACATTTGTCCCCATATCATTTCGAAAGAGCATAATATTTGTAGGCTGTAGAACACATGCAAGCCCGACAGCTGCCCCGAGACCAACCACAACACTTAAACGGAACGTTAACTCGACCTTCTTTGAAATAAATGGGATGTCATTTCTAGCTTTTGCACTTGCGATTAAGGGAACAAGGGATAAAGCTAAAGATGTTGCAACAATTGTCCCGAGTTGAAGTAACGGTTGTCCTCGATCATAAATTCCCTTTGCTTGTTTAGCTGTCAGTTCATCCATTCCTCCTGATACTAACATCGAATATACAGTGAAAGAATCGACCAGCTGAAAAAGGATAAGCAAGAGAGCACTAATACAAATGGTCATTCCTTGCGTTAAAAGGATTTTTATAATTTCTGTTGTCTTTATGGTAGCCCTTCTGAACAAAAATTCCTTATAGGGCTTTCTCCCTTTTAGTAAAAAGAACATCAGAATGGAGATTGCTGCAAATCCGCCTGTAACTGAGCCAAAGATAGCCCCAGCACCAGCCTCATACGCACCATACCCTACATCCAACAGAATGAATGATGCAACTAAGATCGTGACAACTCTAATAAATTGCTCCGTTACCTGAGAAACAGCAGTTGGTACCATATTTTTATGCCCTTGGAAAAAACCACGGAATACAGAGATAAAAGGTAATAATAGAAACGAAAAGGCGATGACACGTATAAGGTTAGCAAGTTCTTTGTCACCCATCCAGCCTGCAACTATACTAGCGCCCCAATATAAAAAGCTAAAGATGGTTACTCCCATGACGAGTAGCGTAAGTAAAGTTGTATACACAATTTTCCCAACTGAGGCATAATCATTCTGTTCCAATTTTTCAGCTAACATCTTTGAGATAATAACCGGAAATCCATACGTAGAAAACACTAGAACAATTCCATAAATCGGATAAGCCTGTTGATATATGTAAAATCCGACATCCCCTGCTATATTTTGATAGGGGATTCGGTAGCCGGCACTTAGTATTTTTGTAATAAGTCCTGCAAGGGTAAGCACAAATGCGCCTTCCCATATTCGTTTTGAACGTTCTTCGGATTGGACGTTCATCGCCCATCTCCTTCCCTAAAATAAATACACCTTGGCGTATTCGCGCCCAGATTTTTTAGGCCTACACAAGGTGGGGCACAAAGACGTTGCCACAGGATGTGGCGTTCTAGTCTTTATCAAAAGTTTCCAGCCCTACTGAAAACTTTAAATTTCCAGTGTATTATAACACACTTCCTCCTCGGATGATGAAGAATGAAGTGAGACTCTTATTATTACCAAAGGAAACCCTTTAACAGAAGAAAAAGGCAGCTAAATAGCTGCCTTTTTCTTGACCATCTTGTTTTATTGCTCCATTTGTCGAGCTAGGAATCCAGCGGCCGTTTCAACTGCCTTTTGTTCTACTTCGCCAAGTGTTTTTTCTTTTGATAAAATGACAACCGCTCCGATTGGATCCCCATTTGCAATAATCGGGCCAATCGTGTAGGATGAGATAGTTTCCTCATTGCCTTCTACAATTGATGCCTGACGCTCTTCTGTTTCTAAGATAGAAGTTCTATCTTCCATTGATTTTTCTATCATTTCACTAATGTTCTTGTTTAAGTATTCTTTTTTAGACCCTCCTGCAACCGCTATAAATTGATCACGGTCACAAATTAGAATCTGGTGTCCTAAGCTATCAAAAAGTGCCTCCGCATATTCCTTCGCAAAATCGCTTAATTCACTTATAGGAGAATATTTCTTTAAGATTACTTCCCCATCTCGGTCAACAAAAATTTCTAATGGGTCTCCCTCTCTAATGCGTAGTGTTCTGCGTATTTCTTTAGGGATTACTACTCGACCTAAATCATCAATTCGACGAACAATTCCAGTTGCCTTCATTCTTATGATGCCTCACTTTCATCTGATGATTAAAGAATAGTGGTGATTGATGGGAGTGTTCAAAAAGTCCGGTAAAAATGACACATCGAATTTCTTCGTTGGCTTGCTTTTCCGTTCCTCACGTATTAACTGCATACGCTCCGGTACTCAAAGCTGCGCCGCCTCGAACTTCTTGGTCCTTTTCACCCTCCTTTTGAACATCCACTTGATGTACAATTTGACTGGATTTGAATAAATCACCATTTGTTGTTGAGTTTAGTATCTTACACCAACAAAGTTCTATTCACGATGAAAGTGTTTTTTCTAGGGAGGAAAAAATAACCATACTTCAGAACTATAGGCCCATCATTCTTTAGTTCTATTCATCGGAGTTTTCACTCAGCAAAAGGCAGGAGAACCCACTATGATTTAAACAACACTTGCATTTTCTTTTTTTACATCTTGTAGGCCCTTCACCATATCGTGAATGATAGCCAGCCATTTATTCGCTTCCATTCCCTTAGTCTGAACTACAATTTTTAATTTGCTACCTTCCATCCCTAGGCTTATCATCCGACCAAATGAATTACCTAATTTAAAGATCTTTTGTCCATCAATCTGGCTGCTAGCCTCTTCGGATAGAAGAATGGTGACACCTTGTTTAGATTGCTTTATAGAAATAACGTCTTCTGCTAATGCATGCACCTTTATTTTTGAGATATGGAATAGGTACTCCACTTCTTCTGGATATTCTCCAAAACGATCAACCATTTCCTCTTGAAGTTCATTAACATCTTCCATTGTTGATATTCCTCTAAAACGCTTATACATATCTATTTTTTGACGACCATCTGAAATATACGAGTCAGGAATATACGCATCAACTTCAACATCAATTTCGACATTTGTCTTTTTGACTGCACTTACATCTCCTCTACGTTCCTCAATAGCCTCTTTCAACATTTGCGAATAAAGGTCAAATCCAACTGAGTCAATGAATCCGTGCTGTTGTGCCCCAAGAATATTTCCTGCACCTCTAATAGACAAATCGCGCATTGCAATTTTAAATCCTGAGCCAAGCTCTGTAAATTCCTTAATCGCCTGTAGTCTTTTCTCTGCGACCTCATTAAGCACCTTATCCTTACGGTAGGTGAAATACGCATATGCTACTCGATTTGAACGGCCCACACGCCCTCTTAGTTGATAAAGTTGCGAAAGACCCATACGGTCAGCATCTTGAACAATCAATGTATTTACATTAGGAATGTCAACGCCCGTTTCAATAATGGTAGTTGTAACAAGAACATCATATTGGCCGTCAAGGAAATTTAGTATGACCGCTTCAAGCTCATTTTCTGACATTCTTCCATGTGCAAAGGCAATTCTAGCATCTGGAACCAGCATGGAAATCTCTTCTGCTTTCCTCTCAATATCTTCAACACGATTATATAAAAAGTATACTTGCCCGTCCCTTGCCATCTCACGTTCAATTGCTTCTCTTATCAGTTCACCATTATATTCAACTACATATGTTTGAACAGGGAACCGATTTTCAGGTGGTGTTTCAATAACTGACAAGTCCCGAACGCCTAGCATGGACATGTGCAATGTTCTTGGAATTGGTGTCGCTGTGAGAGTTAGAACATCAATATTTGCTTTTAGCTTTTTAATTTTTTCCTTATGTGTAACCCCAAAACGCTGTTCTTCATCGATAATTAAAAGTCCTAGATCCTTATATGCGATTTCTTTTGATAGCAAACGATGTGTTCCAACGACGATATCAACCGTTCCTGCATTTAGTCCTTTAATCACTTCAGTTTGCTGTTTCTTAGAGCGGAAACGACTAAGCAGACCAATTGAGATCGGGAAGTCCTGGAATCTCTCGCGAATCGTTTCATAGTGCTGTTGAGCTAGTATGGTAGTTGGTACTAAAAATGCAACCTGTTTTCCATCCATGATTGCTTTGAACGCAGCACGAATGGCCACCTCTGTTTTTCCATACCCAACATCACCGCAAAGCAGACGATCCATGGGGCGTTCACGTTCCATATCTTTTTTGATTTCATGAATAGATCTTAATTGGTCATCTGTCTCTTGGTAAGCAAACATTGCCTCAAATTCTCTTTGCATTTCTCCATCTGGAGAAAAGGCATAACCCTTGCTTGCCTCACGTTCCGCATATAACTTAATGAGGTCATCTGCAATATCTTGAACGGATGACTCTACTTTTTTCTTAACCTTCTTCCAGTCACTTCCACCCAGTTTGTAGATTTTTGGTTCTTTCCCCTCAGATCCCACAAACTTTTGTACTAACTCGATTTGGTCGACCGGAACATAAAGCTTGTCATCTCCCTGGTAGCGAATATGCAAATAATCTTTATGAATACCATTGATTTCAAGGGTTTCAATTCCTAGGTATTTTCCAATCCCATGATTTACATGTACAACGTGATCTCCAACTTGTAATTCAGAGTAGCTTTTAATACGCTCAGCATTGGAAAGCTTTTGCTTTCGTTTTGTTTTTTGCATTTTCTTCTTAAAAAGCTCTTCCTCTGTAATGACGGCAATTCGTTGTAGAGGCAATTCGAATCCGTCTTGTAAATCACCAAGTACGATTTGTGGTTTTCCTAGTGAAATCTCACTATCGCTTATACTCGTCATTGCATTAACATCATAATCCGCAAGAACCTGTTGAAGTTTTTTCACCCGCTCCTCATTTGATCCTAGAAAGATTACAGAGTAGTTTCCTTTTTGCCATCTCTCAAGTTCTGCCTTTAGTACATGCATTTGCCCATGAAAATTTTGCATTTGTTTACAAGACATATTTAAGATGTTTTGTGGGCTTGTATATGGCACATGTCGTAAGAAAAGCGAAAGATAAATCATCGGGTTATTTGCATTTTGAAGAAGCTTTGCAAATTGATGTGATAGGGTAAGCCCGTGGATAATCTCCCCTTGTGCTAGGAGGCTTGTAACCCAATCAGCTTCCTCTTTGTCCAGACTATCTGCCATTTCCTGAATCCTACTAATTTCATCTAATAGAATTAGCCCGTTTTCAGGAACATAGTCTAGTAAACTAGCAGGCTGATCATAAATAAGTGACAAGTATTTAAACATTTGCTGAAGCACTTGACCATTTTTTAGTTGCTCTACTTCATATGAAATATTCTCCAGTAGTAGTTCCTTCGTTTTTTCATCCTTAATCTTTTTTAAGCTTTTGGCAAGACCAGCCTCGATTGCACTTGATCCTTTAGACAGTTGTTCAGGTGTTGTTAATATCTCCGTTGCAGGACCAATTGATATCGTGTTGATCTTTCCGTGAGAGCGTTGATCCTCTAATGTAAACGTTCGAATGGAATCTATCTCTGTATCAAAAAGCTCAATACGTACCGGATATTCCTCTGTTAACGGATAGATATCAAGAATTCCACCCCTTACACTATATTCGCCCGGTGCTGATACCATTGATACTCGTTCATACCCCATCAAGACTAATTTTTCTAATGTTTTATCTACCTCAATATCGTCACCAACTGCAAAGATAAGCTGACTATCACCCCATAATTGCTTAGGTGGAAGAAGCCTTTTTAATCCTGCTATCGGTGCAACAATAACTCCTTTTGATTGATGACTCCAATAATTAAGCGCTTCAATTCTTTGTGCCTTAAGTTCAGGACTGGCAATACCTATTTCGGAAGCTATTAATTCATTTACTGGGTAAAGAAACACTTCATCTTCCTGTAAAAGGCCATTTAAGTCCTCATAGATTTTCTGTGCTTGGTACAAATTATGAGTAACGACTAATATCGGTCTGTTTGTCTGTCTATATAGAGCTGCTGCAACCACAGTACGAGCTGACCCTGATAAACCAGCTATTAACTGTTCGCGCAGTCCCCCATCTATTCCATTAATGATTGATTTTAACTCGTCATTGTTTCCAACGTAGTGTTGTAATCCCTGTAGCAACTAAAAACCCCCCTCTCGAGTTGTTCTAACCCTTTGTTTGTAATTATTATATGAATACCTGTAAAAGATAGTTTATGAAGTATTTCACTATTTTCATAAGATCTCTTAATTATTTAAATTCCCGTTTTACATAAATAGAAAAATGCTTTGGTTTATAGGCCAAAGCTTTTCCTCTTATTGTGCTTGTTCAAAAAGGAGGATGAAAAGAACCAAGAAGTTCAAGGCGGCGAAGCTGTGAGTACCGGAACGTATGTAATTAATACGTGAGGAACGGAAAAGCAAGCCAACGCAGAAATTCGAAGTGTTATTTTCACCGGACTTTTTGAACATCCTCTTATTGGATAAATGACTCATATTGATGTAACTCAGGATTCCGCTGTAGCGCTTCCTGACAATCTTCACATATGGTCTTTACCTGGATATCACCATTTGATTCGTATGAAATCATCTCTTGTCGCTCTTGATCAGTTAATTGATGAAACCCTAGACTTTCACTATGTAGAGATAGGTTATCAATGCTACCAACCTTAACACCGCAATGTCGGCAATGGTAGTGTAGTGACATAAAAACCCTCCTCGCGAGTTTACATACCGTAGATTACATCTCTAGTATAAACAGCGATGGGAATCTTTATTCACAGCTTAGTATTGATTATTTTGAATTGAACTCATTCATCACCTGTAAAAATGGTGTTGTTACCCATTGTTCAGCCGCGTCTGCTGATCGTTGGATTGCCTCTTTGATACCTAGCGATTCTTCCTCTTGGAAACGCCCAAGTACATAATCGGTAATTTTCATTCCGTTTTTCGGGCGGTCTATTCCGATTCGAATTCGTTTAAATTCTTGAGTGCCGATGTGTTGGATTATGGATTTCATCCCATTATGTCCACCAGCACTTCCTTTCTCCCTAAGCCTTATTCTACCAACAGGAAGATCAAGTTCATCATATACAACAAGTATATCATCTACTACAATATCATAATAATCCATGATGGGCCTGATACTTTCTCCCGATAAGTTCATATATGTAAGAGGTTTTAAAAGTAGAACCTTTTCCCCACGAACCAAACCTTGACCAAACACTCCATTAAATTTTGCTTTATCTAATGATATTTGTAATCTTATTGAAAGCTCATCGATCACTTTAAAACCTACATTATGTCTTGTATCTTCATACTGCCTACCTGGATTTCCCAACCCTACGATTAACTTCATGTTTTACAATCCCTCACTTATTCTATCAATAAACGACTCGCTCAGCCTATAAACACAAAACAATATGTAGATAGGAGGAGTCCTCTTACCTACATACATTGAATTGGCTTATTACCTCTAGTATGGCTAGGCACCGGAGCAGGCTAGGACAAAAGGACGTAACCAAACTGGTTACGTCCAACCTATTTTACTACGTTTACTCTTTTGCCTCATTTGTTTCTCTGCCTTCTAGGTTTTCAGGCTCACCTGGTTCTTGCTCTTCACCAGTACTAATCTCTTCTTCCTGTCTAGGAGGAAGAACAGATGCGACTACCTGTGAAGTATCTTGGTTTATTGTGTATTTACCTTGAGTATTAATATCTTCAAGCGTAATAACCTGCCCAACTTCAAGCTGTGAAACATCAACATCAATTGTCTGCGGAATATCTGATGGAAGGGCAGTTATTGATATCAGATGGATTGACTGTTGAAGTACCCCACCATCCTTAACACCAATAGCCTCCCCTACCAAATTGATATTTACATCCACAGTAACTTCAGTTGACATATTTACGATATGGAAATCAGCATGGATAATTTCACTTTTAATTGGATCTGTTTGCACTTCCTGTAACATGACAGAGTGTTGTTCATTATCGAGTGCCAGTTTGATAATCCCATTACGACCAGTTACTCGAATTGTTTTTAGGAAATCCGCACTACTGACGTAAATAGGCTTACTTAATTCAGGTCCATTTAGTACCGCTGGAATATTTCCGGCTTGTCTAATTTTTCGTATAGTTGATTGTTTATCTTTTACTCGATCTGTCGCTTCTAAAACTGCAGACATTTTTATACACCATCCTTGGAATAGTTAGTCTCATACTACTAAATTTCCCCTAAAAATGGCTGTCTAAACCTGCTTTTTAAAAAGAATGGCTAATGTCTGGCTTAAGTACAAAGCTTCTCGCCGTGCTGACGTCCGCCTTACAACAGGACGTGGAGGCCTCTAGTGGACCTTTCACTTTTAAGAAACTGTCGTTTATCTTTTAATCAAAGAGTGTACTAACAGATTGTTGTTCATGAACGCGAATAATAGCTTCTCCAATAAGTGGAGCTACAGAAAGTTCCTTGATCTTATCGATCTTTTTCTCTTCTGGTAAAAGAATAGTATTGGTTACAACTAGTTCTTTAATTTTCGAATTCTGAATTCTTTCAATCGCTGGACCTGAGAGTACAGGATGGGTACAACAAGCATATACCTCAGCTGCACCATTTTCCATAAGAGCATTCGCTGCTAATGTAATCGTGCCAGCCGTATCAATGATATCATCAATCAAAATAGCTGTTTTCCCCTCAATGTTCCCCACTATATTCATAACCTCCGCCACATTCGGACGAGGGCGACGTTTGTCAATAATAGCGATAGGAGCCTTAAGACGATCTGCCATTTTCCGTGTACGAGTCACTCCCCCATGATCAGGAGAAACAATGACAATATCCTCTAGATTCTTGTTTTTAAAGTACTCAGATAAAATCGGTACTCCCATTAAATGGTCAATTAAGATATCAAAGAAGCCCTGAATTTGTGGTGCATGAAGGTCTAAAGTGATAAGACGGTCTGCCCCCGCTGTTTCGAGTAGGTTAGCAATTAGCTTGGCTGTAATTGGTTCACGAGCACGTGCCTTACGATCCTGTCGTGCATATCCATAGTATGGCATAACAATATTAATTGTTTTTGCGGAGGCACGTCTAAGAGCATCAATCATAATCAATACTTCCATGATATGCTCATTAACAGGAGCACTCGTTGATTGAATCACATATACGTCGCATCCACGGATACTCTCTTCAATGTTAATTTGAATTTCTCCATCGCTAAAGCGTGTTACAGAGCACTTACCAAGCTCGACACCAACAGACTTTGCTATTTCCTCAGCCAAAGGTGCATTCGCGTTTAACGAAAAGACCTTTAAACTTTTATCACGGTATTGATTAGACATTATCTATTGACCTCCATTAGGAATTATTCTTTTGATTAAGTCGTTCTACATAATTTTCTTTATTCACTTGTCGGGCTCTTGCAATTGAAAGAGCATTAGTGGGAACCTCATTTGTAATTGTAGAGCCTGCAGCCACATATGCCCCTTTTCCTACTGTAACTGGTGCAACAAGATTGGAATTACAACCAATAAATGCACCATCTTCAATTTTTGTAAGGAATTTATTTTTTCCGTCATAGTTCACTGTAATAGAGCCACACCCGATATTTACATCTGAACCAACTTCTGCATCGCCGATATAACTTAGATGCGATGCTTTACTACCTTTTCCAAACGAAGCTTTCTTCAATTCTACGAAGTTGCCTATTTTCACTTCATCACTTATTTCGGTTGCAGGTCGAATATGAGCGAACGGACCTACCGCTACATCGTTACCAATATTACTATCATGCGCAACTGAGTGTCGAATTACAGTTCTTTCCCCAATTTTGCAGTTTTTGATTTCTGTATGGGGGCCAATTTCACAGTCCGCACCAATTTCCACTTCTCCCATTAGGACAGTCCCTGGGTGTAGTACTGTATCAGGTCCAATCTTTGCATCTGGCGAAATATACGTGTTTTCAGGATCAATAATTGTAACCCCATTCACCATATGTTGCCTATTGATTCTCTGCTTCATTAGTTTTTCTGCTTGTGATAAAGCAACCCGGTCATTAACCCCAAGTGTTTCCTCAAAAGAAGTTGTTTGGAACGCAGATACAATCTCACCTTTATTTTTTAGAATCTCGATCACATCTGGAAGGTAGTATTCCCCCTGTACATTATCATTTGAAACAAGCGAGAGAGTTTCAAATAATGCTTCATTATCGAAACAATATGTACCTGTATTAATTTCAGTAATAGAACGTTCTTCTTCTGTTGCATCCTTATGTTCAACAATGCGTTCCACATGTCCTTGGCTATTACGAACAATTCTTCCATATCCAGTTGGCTCATCTGCTACAGCTGTAAGAATTGTTGCTTTAGCCCCTACACCTTCATGCTGGGCAATCAATGCTTCCATTGTTTCTGCAGTGATAAGTGGAGTATCACCACAAACGACTAGGGTTACTCCTTTTTCATTTGCTAATTGGGAAGTTGTCTGCATGACAGCATGTGCAGTTCCTAACTGCTCTTCCTGAAGGGCATATTCACTTTTATCTCCAATTTGCGATTTAACTTTTTCCGCACCATGACCAACAACAGTAACAAGCTTTTGCAGAGAGAGTGTTGAAAGTTGATCCACTACATGCTGAACCATTGGTTTTCCGCATACAGGATGTAAAACTTTATAGAGTTTAGATTTCATACGAGTTCCTTGTCCTGCAGCTAAAATTACGCCATATCGATTTGTCATTTCCAAGCCTCCAAATCAGATTCACCTTGATGGACTACTTTCAATTTTGTTTAGAAAGACCCTGCCACTGCGAATAGCATTCGATGTCTTACACTTTTTATCAAAAACCGAAAGTTATCCTAAGGCTTTACCTTTATTCAGTTGGATTCGAGCCCAACCGGATTATATAGTATTCCTAGCATACATCCCAATTCTTATGGATCGGGTACTTATGCTGAATAAATTTAACCTTATTATCCATTTTGAATATATCTTAAAAAAAGACCATTTTCAAGGAAACTAACAAAACTATTCCATCGGGGACTTATATTTTGGGGAAGTTGAGGCATGAAAAAAGAGCCTATTATACAAGTAGGCCCTTTGATTTATACATTTATTTATGATGCTCCCGCTTCTTCAAACTCAACCTCTAGCTCACCTAAACGGTGATACTCAGCTAGTACTGCGTCTTGGATTTTTCCACGAGTACCTGAGTTAATTGGATGAGCGATGTCACGAAACTCACCATCTGGTGTGCGTTTACTTGGCATTGCAACAAACAAACCATTATTACCATCGATTACACGGATATCATGAACAACAAATTCATGGTCTAGCGTAATTGATGCAATCGCTCTCATTCTACCTTCAGTACTAACGCGGCGTAATCTTACGTCTGTCACTTCCATTCTGTTCACCACCTTTAAAGTAATAAAAACTTAGTAGTTATTCAATTCAACGAAAAATCGCAATCTCCTGCTAAATATTAAATAATTTTTTAAAAAGATTCATACTTTTTTGTGAACAGGTGAAATACTCTTGAAATCTTAGTACTTTTTATAACGATAATAAGAATAAGACCCCACTACGAATAGCTGAGGTCCTACATCCTAAATAATCATACCTATTATTTTACGAGCGCAATTACCTCAATCTCAACTAATACATCCTTAGGCAGTCTTGCAACTTCTACCGTTGATCGAGCAGGTTTGTGTTCAGCAAAGAACTCACCGTACACTTCATTTAACTCTGCAAAGTCATCCATATTTTTAATGAATACAGTTGCTTTCACAACGGTTTGCAATGATGCTCCAGCTGCTGATAAAACAGCTTGCAAGTTTTTAAATACTTGAGTTGTTTGTTCTTTAATACCGCCACCGATTAAATCACCATTAGGTGTTAAAGGAATTTGACCAGAACTGAAAAACATATTATTTACAACGATACCTTGCGAATATGGTCCAATTGCTTGTGGTGCAAGATTTGTCTGTACCTCTTTCATTCTTCTTCCCCCATCTCATCCTCGATTTCGACTTCACGCAAATGTGATAAATAATTACCAACAGCAACCTTAATTTGTTTTTCTTTCACATCAACTTCTGTAAGCTTAACTAAGGATATGTATTCATCTACAAGGCGCTCTTCGACTCCTTCAGATTCAACGAGGACCCCAATTCCCTTTACATTGGCATTGAACTCTTCTAGAATACTCACCATACCATTTACAGTACCGCCAGCTTTCATAAAATCATCAATGATTAGGACATTAGATCCTTCCTTTAGGCTTCTCTTTGCCAAGACCATCGTTTGTATCCGTTTAGTTGAACCTGATACATAATTGATACTAACAGTTGAACCTTCTGTAACCCGATTACCATGGCGCACGATTACTACTGGGACATCTAGATAAGAAGCAACAGCATACGCTAATGGTATACCCTTCGTCGCAACTGTCATGACAACATCTATTTCATGGTTCGAATAGATAGAAGCAAATATCTTCCCTATCTTGTTCACAATTCTTGGATCCCCAAGAATATCAGTTAAATATAAATATCCTCCCGGTAGAAGCCGGTCTGGATTCGCAATTACCTTGCAAAGCTCCCTGACAACCTCGCTTGCATCCTCTTCCTTAACCATTGGAATAAATTTCACTCCGCCGGCAGCGCCTGCCACAGTAACTAAGGATCCAATTCCCTGTTGCTCAAATGTTTGTTTAATTATAGCTAAATCTTCACTTATAGATGATTTAGCGGAATCATATTTTTCAGCAAAATAAGAAAGAGATACGAGGTGCTGTGGGTGTAAAAGCAAGTGATTCGTCATATCAACAAGTCTACTACTCCGTCTAAATTTCATAGCACGCCTCCAAAAACCGAATGTTTTACAGTTAATATAACACTAATATACGTATTTATTCAACTGTATTCCGCTCACCAAGTAATCGTACTGCATAAACCTGGTCACAAAAACCCCGTAATCCATTATATATTCGTTGCATTCTTGATTCTCTTTGAACGAGTCCAAAAACGGTAGGTCCACTTCCACTCATTAAAACGGCATCTGCACCGAAACGCTTCATTTGATCCTTTATATGAGCTACCTCAGGGTGTAGTTTTAACGTTACATCCTCTAGAACATTGCCGACACGACTACAGATTCCTTCAAAATCCTTATTCCCTATAGCATCAATCATCCCATCGACATCCGGATGAGTAATCTGATCAATAGATAAGTTTCGATATACATCTGCTGTTGACACGCCAATGGTTGGTTTCGCTAGTATGATCCAGCAATGAGGCGGAGCCGGCAGTTCCGTTATGATTTCTCCTCTACCAGTAGCAAGAGCGGTACCGCCATATACACAAAAGGATACATCTGACCCTATTTCTGCACCGAGAGAAGCCAATTCATCCAAACTAAGCCCTAATTCCCAAAATTTGTTTAGCCCCCTTAAGGTCGCTGCTGCATCACTGCTACCTCCAGCTAGACCGGCTGCTACGGGGATTGATTTTGTAATTGAGATGACGACGCCTCTTTTTACACCGTACCTTTTCTTGAGTAAACTTGCAGCTTGATAAGCTAAATTACGGCTGTCATCTGGTACAAAACGATTATGAGAGATAACCTTTATTTCATCCCCCGCATAGTCAAATAACTCAAGCCTGTCCGACAAATCAATGGTCGTCATGATCATCCGTACCTCATGATAGCCATCCTGGCGTTTATGTAACACATCGAGGGCCAGGTTAATTTTTGCCGGGGCCTTAACTAATAATTTCATGAAAACACCTGCTTTAAACGTAAATTCAATATTGACATTGTACCACAAACCTGGAAGTGTAAAACAGTATAGGGTAAAAGTCCTTGGTGTTTTTTGCATTGCCCCTTATTTGTGTTCCAGATGCTTGTCTATATAAAGAAAGCCGAAGCAAATATGCTTCGGCGTCGTAGTAAAGAAACAGTTACTGATTTTCTCTTCTATTGGCAAGTTGTTGTTGTCCCATTTGAATAGCACGCTTTACCATATTTCCTGCATCACGTGATCGAATGGCACCCCAACCCTCGTTTTTAACGGTATCGTAAAACCCTAGTTCTTTTGCTAGCTCTTCTTTAAATGCGTCAGACATGATACCTCTACGTCTTCCCAATAACCACAACCCCTTTCCATCTACGACAATCTTAGTATTTGAATAAGAAAGGTTCATTATAGTAACAAATTTTGGGCCTACTCGATGTGGGTCACAAAGACGTAGCCACAGGATATGCTTTTCCTTGTTATATCATATACAACAACCGGGAGTTTAACTTCAACCATTGTTTACAATCCATAAGGAAATTATACTTTTTTATTTTAAAAAACTACAACTGAAAATGTATAACAAAACCACACGTTTTTAGGCAAAATAAAAAAGCAGCAAACAAAGTTGTCTACTGCCCACTTATCGCTACTTTCCCAGTTGTTTCATCAAAGAAGGTTAATTGAACGGTTTCGGTAAGAATATCAGCATAGCTGTATGAAACTCGCTCAAAGGAATTTTCATCCTGGTCTAATTCAATCACAAATACAGAAGGATATGTTTCTGCTAACACTCCTGAACGTTCAATTGTCTTTCTACGACCACCATTAGCTTTTAATGTGAGCCGCTTACCTAGATTTGTATCTAGGGACCTTTTAATATCAAGCAAAGTTTTTCCCATTTCACTCCACCTCACTATTTTAAGTATACCAAAAAAACAATAAAACGTCAAATAAAACTAAAATTATAACAATGATACAAAATACTTGTCAACGTATTTTTTCCTACAAATTTCTCACTGCACAACAAATAGTATGTTCTAAATTTTGGCTAATATGTATATAATTCATCTTTTCTTTACTTATCCACGTTTTCATGATACTTTTCATGCAATAAAATACCAAAAGGACCCTAACGGACTTCCGTTAGTGATCCCCTTTTTCGTCTTCATCTAAATGAACTTGAAACGGCATTCCTGTTCGTAATATACCCTTTGTTTCAATGCCTCCAAGACCTTTTTCACCTGTTAAGGTATTACGTAATACGTCCCATACATTCACTCTTTCATCAAATGGTGTGAAACTTATCTTTGCCACGATATAGACAGGGTCTAGTGCATGGATATTTACCCTTGATGGGGAGCTTGCATAATTAGCCCCTGCACGAATCAATGATTCAAAATGAGATTGACATGCTCCCGCAAAAATAACTAGTTGATCTAAATGAGGGACCTTTTTTCTGGCCTGACGAACAGTTTGAGCAAAGTGACGTGAATGACGATATGCTTTAAGCTCTGTAATTTTCCCCTTTGACTTTGAATAAGCATCATGCCCAGTTATGACAAGTATGTCTGGCCTGTACCTTTCAAGTAATTCATCTATTTTCTCTGGCATTTCTTTTTCGTGGCAGTGAACTCCATACACTGGGACACCAATCTTCTCATACAGATCCATGCATTTTTTTAAATAGTTTGGGTCACCATCAATGTGTAATACCCTCCCTGGAATTTGAAAGTATTCCGCATTATTTGTATATCCACCTGTTGCATGATATTCATTTTTTTCTCTTACTAGTTGATAATCTTGTCGAAAAAGTCGATAAGATTGATCAACTTTCTCTCGTTCACTATGCTGCCTCTTTTGTCTTTCACGTTCATCGATAAGGAATAAATCAGTGTATGGTGCATCCGCAATCAACCTAACATCTTCTCCATATAAATAAACAATCTGATCTTGTGTGATTTCTATAACCTTGAACAATAAATCAAAATTATATGACTTACGAGCGACAATATCGCCTACCTTTATACTCATCCTCACCAACTCCAACTTTGAGGTTATTTCCGCTTTTGAGATGCCTACTTGTTAGCCTATGCAGTATCTCTATAAGTGGTGAGGAGAAAGAAGATGAAAGAAACAGCAATACACCGTTAACACGATAAAGGATTAAAAAAAGACCTACTGTTGTAGGCCTTTTGTCATACATATCATTTCAACATCATGGATATCGTTATAATCTCAGACTTTTATCACTCTAAAGAAGAGCTTAGAAACTTTACTGGAAAGAGTGATATAGTGCATCGCTTAATCTTCCAAACTCCTCAATGGATAATGTTTCTCCACGGCGTCTTGGATCAATATCAGAGTCTGCTAAACAGCCTTCTATTGTCTCTTTACGTGCCTTTCCATTAGGTAAATGGGATGTTAGGTTATTTAAGATTGTTTTTCTTCTCTGTCCAAAAGAAGCACGAACAACCTCAAAAAAGAAGGACTCATTCTGTACTTTTACTGCAGGTTCACTTCGCTTTAACAAGCGGATTACTGCGGAATCAACATTAGGCTGAGGAACAAATACGGTTCTTGGCACCGTCATGACTGTCTCAGCTGTTGTATAATATTGAATAGCAATCGATAAAGATCCATATTCTTTCGTCCCTGGCTCTGCTGCTATGCGATCTGCCACCTCTTTTTGAAGCATGACAACAATCCCTCTTAGAGGAAGATCTTCTGTTAACAGCTTCATAATAATTGGAGTCGTCACATAATAAGGGAGATTGGCCACGACCATAATATCATCAATATCCTGCATTTTGTCTTGTATAACAGCTCGTACATCTGCCTTAAGAACATCCTCATGGATAATATCAACATTTGAATACGGAGATAAGGTGTCATCTAAAATAGGAAGCAGACGACCATCTATTTCAAATGCTACGACCCGCTTAGCTCTCTTAGCAAGCTGTTCCGTTAATGCTCCAATTCCTGGACCAATTTCAATTGCTCCCATTTCATCTGTTATCTCTGCATGGTCAATAATTCGATGAAGAATATTCGTATCTATTAAAAAGTTCTGTCCTAAGCTCTTTTTAAATGAAAAACCATGTTTTTCTAAAATCGCTCGGGTTCTTAGTGGTGTGGCTATATCCTTACTCACAATGCCTTTCCCCCTGTAACACTTTTTCGACGGCTTGTTCAAATGCCTCCTTCGTAATCTGAAACATTTGTAGACGTTTATATAGTTGTTTTCCATTAGTATACCCAATTTTCAATAGGACACCTAGTTTTTCTCTTCGCTCCTTGGACTTGCTTCCACCAATCAATCCTGCATCCACTAACGAGTCGAATTCAATCTCAGAGTGAAATTCCTCTCGCTCCTGTTTAACTTCCTCTAGGGCCCTTCTAATGGCTTCTGGCGTAGCATGCTCGACCCCTACCTTTTTACCCGACTTTGCTAATGCTTCATTTTTGGGCAGAAAGGCATGTTTACATCCTGGAACGGCATTTGCCACTATTTTGCGTATTCGCTCACCAGGATAATCTGGGTCTGTAAACACAATAACACCTCTAACCTCATGAGCAAGTTTAATTCTTTCTAATACTTCCTTATTAACAGCAGAACCATTTGTTTCAATTGTGTCAGCATCAACCGCTCTTTTGATTGCAACGGTATCGTCTTTTCCTTCCACAACAATTATTTCTTTTATTTTCATTTTTATTGAAACCTTTCTGGGTTTTATTTCGTCTAACAATATAGATACAAATATTACATAATTATAACAAAAAAGAAATATAATGAACAAAAGTGCAAATACCTTAGTTAGCCAATATGTACTTTCAACCATAAAAAAACAGAGGATACATCCTCTGTCATACTTGTTAATTTAAAATTTGTATTTTAACCTTGCGTTGACCCCAACGATAAGCTTGTGATTTTTCAGCAAAAAAGACATCAATCTTGTTACCTTTAATATTAGTGCCCTTATCAGCAGCTATAGCATAGCCATATCCTTCAACATACACTTTTGTACCTAATGGAATCACACTTGGATCAACTGCAATAACCTTTACATTTGGATTAGCTCGAAGATTAATACCTGTTGCTGTATAACCCGAGCACCCGCTGCAATAAGCAGTGTAGGCTGTAGAAGATACATAAAACTCTTTTGAAACATTACCATCTGAAGTACCACGTGAAACCTGTTGAACGATTTCTCTTGTACCTACAGCAACGACCTTTTGTTCGCTTTCCTTTAATGTTTCCGTTTTGATAAGATTGCGAGAGACTTCTTTTCCGTTTTCAAGTACAACTTCAAAATGCTTCGCAACTTTACCTTCTTGACCAGGACTTACAACTTTTTCTTTGCCTTTATCAATGTTGCTGTCTTTTTTCTTAACAACCGCAAAGGCAATTGATTCTTCCACTACATCGGTGACTTTTTCTACGCGTACAACATTTACGACACTATTTGCTGTAATCTGCTCTTCCATTCCTGGTTCTACTCGATCCAATTCATTTAGTGTAACTTCTAGACCTTTTAAAAAGTCAGCGACAGTAGTCGAAGTTGACCAAACCTGTTTCTCAGTACCGCCGTCATTTAACGTAAGCTGAAATGCCTTATCAACGGATACCTTCATATCCTCTTTCAGCTTTGTATCTAAACCTGGATTGATTTTATCATGTTCTGTAACCTCAATCTTTTCCCGAATAAAAAGATCTGCTACAGTTTTTTCTGTTGTCCATACCTTTTTCGGCTGATTATCTACTACAACTTCAACAGGGATGGCTTCCTGCCAAACCACTTTCATGTCGTCCTTGATTGCCGTATCCATCGTAGGAGTTAGCTGGTCATGCTTCGAGACTTCAACCTCTAGGTCCTGTAAAACTTCAGCAACCGTGTTTGCATGCGTCTTTATAACTTGCTCTTCTCCATTTAATGTTAAGGTAACTGTATCCTTTGTGGTTTCATAAGCAGCATATCCAGTTCCAGCTGCTGCTAAGAATATAAAACTACTAATCGAGACTATTAATCTCTTTTTGTGTTTTGGCTCGGAAAACAGTTTTTTCATGTTTTGAAGTAAAATGAAAAACGCCTCCTTCTCTCAGTGGATTATATTAAGTTTATAAAAATCTGTCAACCCCACCCCTTCTTTTGCTAACCGTATTCAATATTATGCAAGAAGAAATTTAAAAAAGGAAGATTTAGTTGTCGACAAAGATATATATGAGACGAAGGAGACATGTAGAACTTTTTCTAACCAACTTATAGTTGGACAAGTTATCGTATTAATTGACAAGATTTGCTATCATTTTATGCCGAAAAATCTTTTCGCATTGTCGGTTGTTTTTTGTGCAATTTCCTCAAATGAGACCCCTTTTAGCTCTGCCAATTGCTCTGCAACATACTTCACATAACTCGGTTCATTACGTTTTCCTCGGAATGGATGCGGAGTTAAATATGGGCAGTCTGTTTCAATTAACAATCGGTCAAGTGGAATTTCAACCGCCACTTCCTTCGGTTTCTTTGCATTTTTAAAGGTCACAGGACCACCAAATGATATGTAAAAGTTCATATCCATACATTGTTTTGCTACCTCTACACTTCCAGTAAAGCAATGCATGATGCCTCCTACTTCCCTTGCATTTTCCTCTTCTAAAATTTCAATAATATCAGCTGTGGCCTCTCTATTATGAATAATGATTGGAAGCTTCACTTTTTTGGCTAATGCAATTTGTTTACGAAACACTTCTTTTTGAATATCCTTTGGAGACTTGTCCCAATGGTAATCGAGACCCATTTCTCCTAACGCTACAACTTTTGGGTGGGAGCAAAGCTCTTCAATCCATTGTAAGTCTTCGTCTGTCATATCGATTGCGTCTACAGGATGCCATCCTACAGTTGCATAGATAAACTCATATTGTTCCGCTAGTTCAATTGCCCGTGTAATAGTTTCTCGGTCAAAGCCAACAACCACAATGGTCGTGACTCCCTCTTTTTGTGCTCTCTCGATGACCTCTTCTAAATCATCTTGATACTGAATCGCATTTAAGTGTGCATGTGTATCAATTAACATCCTAGTAAGACTCCTTTTTCTAAAAATAGCGTGTAGACAACAACCTATTCTTTTATTCTACATAAAAAGGACAGAAGCTACTCTGTCCCTTTTATTATTTTACCTTTGCTCCGTTAGGAAGGCTTTGATCAATGGTTGCAACTGATAGCTTTCCGTCAACTGAACCTGCTAAAATCATTCCTTGTGATAGTTCACCACGGAGCTTAACAGGCTTCAGATTCGTTACACAAATTACCTTTTTACCAACTAATTCCTCCGGTTTATAGTATTGGGCAATTCCTGATACAACTTGGCGCTTTTCAAAACCTAAATCTAACTGAATCTTTAAGAGCTTATCGGCTTTTTTCACTGGTTCTACTTGTAGAACTTCTGCTACACGAAGCTCAACTTTCATGAAATCATCAATCGTGATTTCTTCAACTTCCTCTACCTCTTTTACAGGTTCTTCCTTTGCCGTACTTCCACCCTGCATTTTGTTTTTAATATATTCAACCTCATCTGCAATTTCCAAACGTGGGAAGATTGGATCGCCTTTTGTGACCTGTAATCCTTCCTGCTTAATTCCAAACTCTGCAAGACTTTCCCATGTTTTAAGGGCATTATCATTTATACCAAGCTGCTCAAACACTTTAGATGGTGTTTTTGTTAAGAATGGTTGGAGCATAATAGCTGCATAGCGTAATGATTCAGCTAAATGACTCATGACGGATCCTAGTTCATCTTTTTTCGCTTCATCTTTTGCAACAACCCATGGACTTGTTTCGTCAATATACTTATTTGTACGGCTAATAAACTGCCATAATGCGGTAAGTGCCACGGAAAATTCCATTTTCTCCATAGCTTCCTCATATTTCGCAACTGTCTCAGCTGCAGCATTTGCTAACTGTGTATCATACTCAGATTTATTTCCTTGATAAGCTGGGATGTTACCATCAAAGTAACGCTGAATCATTGCAACTGTACGATTTAACAAATTTCCCAAATCGTTTGCTAAATCAAAGTTAATTCTTTCGACAAATCCCTCAGGAGTAAATACACCATCTGCTCCAAAAGGAACTTCACGCAATAGATAATAACGAAGGGCATCAAGACCGTAGCGATCAATCAATGTTACTGGGTCAACTACATTCCCCTTCGATTTCGACATTTTTCCGTCCTTCATAAGTAACCAACCATGTGCAAATACCTTTTTTGGTAATGGTAAATCCAATGCCATCAGCATGATTGGCCAATAGATTGTATGGAAACGAACAATTTCTTTTCCTACTAAGTGAACATCTGCAGGCCAGTATTTATGATACTTCGAATCATTATCCGTTCCATACCCTAACGCAGTAATATAATTTGATAAAGCATCAATCCAAACATATATAACGTGTTTCGGATCACCAGGGACTTTTACTCCCCAATCAAATGTCGTTCTTGAAACAGCCAAATCTTCAAGACCAGGTTTAATAAAGTTATTAATCATTTCATTTTTTCTAGACTCTGGCTGGATAAATTCCGGATTCTCCTCGTAGTACGTAAGGAGGCGATCGACATATTTACTCATTTTAAAGAAATAAGATTCCTCTTTCACTTTTTCAACCGGACGGTTACAATCTGGACAATTACCTTCAGTTAATTGTCGTTCCGTAAAGAAAGATTCACATGGTGTACAATACCAACCTTCATACTGGTCTAAATAAATGTCACCTTGTTTTACCAATTGATCAAAAATCTTTTCGACAACTTCTTTATGACGATTTTCGGTTGTACGAATAAAATCATCATAAGAGATTTCGAGTTTCTGCCATAATTCTTGAATTCCAGCCACAATTTCGTCTACATATGCTTGTGGTGAAACTCCTTTTTCCTCAGCAGAACGTTGGATTTTTTGACCATGTTCATCCGTTCCCGTTAAAAACATTACGTCATATCCACGTAATCTTTTATATCGAGCCATAGCATCAGCGGCTACGGTTGTATAAGCGTGTCCAATATGTAATTTCCCACTAGGGTAATAGATGGGGGTTGTTAAATAAAATGTTTTATTTTCTTGAGTCATTGGTGAACCTCCTCTTCATAATCAGGTAGACAATACTATACATCTATTCCTATTATATCTTCAAAATATACATAAAACACGAGAAATGCGCAAGCATCTCCTATCTATGACAAAGTCATACATGATAAGGATTCCTTCTCTAGATTTTCTGTTTACACTACCATCCCTATATGTTTAAAATTCCCAATGTACTTTTTAATCTAGACTACCAGAAATATAACAATTGAAAATTAACATGATCAGCTAAAAGAAGAGATAAATTGGACCTTTCTTCCCGAATACCCATACTCATTTCGACATCTTGCATCATACTTTTGTAGTAATTTGTCGAATAATCTTTCGAGTCTCCTCTCAAATATGGGAATTTATATGGTTCCTATCTAATAGATTTATAGGCTACTAATCTTGTCAAAACACCTCTGTTATAGGACAATGCATTCCATTATTATACAGAATTTAAAAGAATTGTAGTTAAAAATGATTGACGTTAATTGGAAATCTTGATATTATTATCTAGAAATCAATTTGTCGAAAATTGACGATAGAGAGAGAAAAATAAATATTACTTTGAGAGGAGAAAAATAAATGAAATCTACAGGTATTGTTCGTAAGGTTGATGAATTAGGTCGTGTTGTTATCCCTATTGAGCTTCGTCGTACATTAGACATCGCTGAAAAAGACGCACTTGAAATCTACGTTGACGATGACAAGATTATTTTAAAGAAATACAAGCCAAATATGACTTGCCAGGTAACTGGTGAAATCTCAGATGATAATCTCACACTTGCTGGTGGTAAAATCATTCTAAGTCGTGAAGGCGCTGAAAAAATCCTTCAAGAGCTTCAGTCCAACCTAGCTGGTGCTAAATAATATAGATAACGAAAAAAGCTTCTCATCTTTGAGAAGCTTTTTTGTTTGATATACGCTAAATTTAGCGTCTTATAAAGTTTATAATCCATGGTAGGCTTGATAAATGTCCCTCTTTTGCTGACCACGATCCTTGGCGACTTGTTTCATTGCTTCTTTCGTTGTCAGTGATTGTGTTTCTACATAATGATTTACGTGCGATTCAATTGACAAACCTTCCCACCATATATCTAGTGGTATTTCCTCACTATGTAATGCTCCCTCAACTACCAGACAAAATTCACCACGAATGGTATCTTTCTCTGTCCATGCTAATAAATCCTCAAGGTCACCACGGATAAACTCTTCAAATTTCTTTGTTAGTTCACGTGAAACGGTCACTTTTCGATTCCCTAGTACGTCTAACATGATTTGAAGTGTTTCCTTTAACCGGTGTGGAGCTTCATAAAAAAGTAAAGTTGCTTGTACATGTTGGAGGCCCTCAAGCTGTTTTCTTTTTTCTTTCTTATTTCTATCCAAAAATCCATAAAAATAAAAAGGCTGTGTATGTAATCCAGAAGCAATTAAGGATGTTAAGGCGGCATTAGCCCCTGGTAATGGAACAACATACATTTTTTCTTGGATAGCATCCACCACTAACTCATAGCCTGGGTCAGAGATAGTTGGCATCCCAGCATCACTCACAAGAGCAACGTCCTTTCCATCTCGTAGATAGGCGAGAACTTTATCTCCACTAACCTGTTTGTTATGCTCGTGATAGCTAATTACAGGAGTTTGGATTTCAAAATAATTACAAAGCTTCTTGGTTTGCCTTGTGTCTTCCGCCGCGATGACTGATGACTCTTTTAATATCTTAATTGCTCGGAATGTCATATCCTCTAAATTTCCGATTGGCGTTGGAACGAGATATAATGTTCCGTATTCATAATTTGGTTGAAAGCTTTTTTGCTGCCACATATTGTTCCTCACTTTCCATTGTAAGCAACCTTTCCTTCTCTGGCCGCTTTAGCTGTTTAAATCTATATTCTGCACGCATTGCTTCTTCCTTCGTCTCAAATTCCTGGGAAAGGACTAAGTGAAGCGGACCCCTTCCCCTTGTATACTTTGCACCTTTTCCCTCATTATGCTTCTTTAATCGCTGTACGATGTCAGTTGTGTACCCTGCGTAATAACTTCCGTCCTTACATTCCAATACATAAAAGTAATGCTTATTCGTCGCCATATAGAATTTTCCTAACTTCCTTCGTGTACTCATTGTTTTCATCATAGACATATAATGGAGGTAAAATTTTGAGATCTGCATTTCCATGTTTGATTCCCTCTATTAATATCGTATTCGCTTCTTTCCCAAGCCTTGGGTACACAAACTGTAATCGTTTTGGTTCTACCCGGTATTTTCTCATTAAGGTAAGGATATCCATTAATCGACCTGGTCGATGAACAAACGCGACTTTCCCCCCTTGTTTCACCAAATGACTACTTACGCGAACAACATCCTCTAATGTACAGTGAATCTCGTGACGAGCTATAGCTAAATGTTCATTTTTATTTATTTCATCTGCTTTTGGTGTTGGAAAATAGGGTGGGTTACAGGTAACTACATCGTATTTAGCATGACCAAGCTTGTCTGGCATATCTTTAATATCTCCATGGAGAATGGACAACTGACTTTCAAGATGGTTATACTCAATACTTCTTTTCGCCATATGATAAATACGCTCTTGTATTTCAATTCCCGTTATCTGTGCTTTTGACCTGCGACTAAGTAGCAATGGAATAACCCCGTTCCCAGTGCATAGGTCAATAATATTTCCTTTTTGGATCGGTACATACACAAACTTAGCTAAGAGTACCGTATCTAATGAAAATGCAAAGACGGAAGGGCTTTGAATGATTCGTAAGTTTTCTGCTAATAAATGATCTAATCTTTCATCATCTTGTAATTGAACCATGGAGTAATGATTCCTTTCGTTACAAATTAATTGTCTTTTTACTATTATAATGCTTTTTCCCATAAATTGAAAAAACCCTTTCTAATTAGAAAGGGTCACTTCTTATTTAAAAAGGATAGACAAAATAAACAGTCGCCTTCAGTACGGACACTTCCATAATGGACATTACAGATATGAAAGCCTTCCTGATAAAGCCTTGCCAAATTATCGTATCCTTCTCCTATATCCATTTGCTTTGCTTCATGTATAGCTTTGTCAGCCTTTTCTACCTTTTTCTTAGATATGGATTGATCTAGTCGACGTCGTAATAAATCGTTCTCCATTCTCAGATTGTGATTCTCTTCAAGTAATTGTCCAAGATGTTCTTTTAATTCTCCTAGTTGTTTGTACAGATTTCCTATTTGAGTCTCCATACTACTAACAGATTCAAAAATATCTTTTTTGTCCACGTACTCCACCTCGTTATTCTGTGGCTTGAATCGAAATCGCTCCTTCTCTCAATAGTTCCTCCCACGTATATTCAACAACACGTTCTCGACCAACTAGTTCTAGTTGTAGCACACGCTCTAAAATATTTAGACCGACAACCTTACCTGCTCCACTTGTCGTTTCAATAACATCGCCAAGATCAGGAAGTTGCTCTTTTGCACTTTCGTACTCGTCATTTTCATATTTTAGACAGCACATTAATCGGCCGCATAAACCTGATATTTTAGTAGGGTTTAATGAAAGGTTTTGATCCTTCGCCATCTTAATTGAAACTGGCTCAAAATCACCCAAGAAGGTTGAGCAACAAAGCATTCTTCCACATGGACCAATTCCACCAAGCATCTTCGCTTCATCCCGTACACCTATTTGTCTGAGTTCAATTCTCGTACGGAAGATAGCAGCAAGATCCTTTACTAATTCACGGAAATCCACTCGTCCATCTGCTGTAAAATAGAAGATCACTTTATTTCTATCAAACGTATATTCTACATCAACAAGCTTCATATCTAGGCTATGTTCAACCACTTTCTCAAGGCATACATCATATGCCTCTTTTGCAGCTTGTTTATTTTCTTCTACAATTAATTTATCCTTTGTATCCGCAATCCGGATTACCTTTTTTAACGGCAGGACGATGTCATTTTCATCAACCTGTTTCTTATTTATAACAACCTTGCCAAATTCAATTCCTCTAACGGTTTCCACGATGACATATTCACCGTCAGGAATTGTAAAGCCATTTGGGTCAAAGTAATATATTTTACCCGCTTTTTTAAAGCGTACACCAACTACATCATACAAGCTTAAATCCCTCCTGTAACTTTAATACCAATTGTTCCATTAATAAATGTGGATTCATGTTGGTGTGTATACGACGTTTTGCTTCTAATACAGCTGTTATCTGATCACTAATCCGCCTTGTCGACGTCTGTAGTGCATATTGTTTGAAGCTAGTAATCTGGTCATGGAATACAAGCTTATCCTCATCACCTAGATGAACATATAATAAATCTTTGTAAACTAGCAATAATATATCTAAACCAAAACCAAGCTGCTCTTTCTCTTTAAAATGAGGTAACCATTGGTCCTGTAAAAAAAAGAAAGCATGAGTTGGTCTTGTATTTAATACTTCATATAATTGTAACACTATCGAACGGGACTGTCCAAACCAAGCATCTGTTGAAAGCTCACGGGCTTCTTCTAAATTATTTGTCGTTTGTGCAACAAGTGAAGCAATGGTAGGTGATATGCCTTCCTTACTGAGCTGCTGCGCGATGACCTTTGGTGCCAATGGTTGAAATGATAAGACTTGGCACCTCGATAGAATCGTATTTAATATCCTATGAATTTGTTCAGTTAATAGAATTGCTACCGTTTGACTTGTCGGCTCTTCTAAAAACTTCAACAAACTATTCGCAGCATTTGTTGTCATCTTATCAGCGTGGTTGATTACATATACTTTACGGTTAGATTCAACACCCGTTTTGGAGAACTCCTCTTGTAATGCCTGAATTTGCCACTTTTTTATCGATAGCCCATCAGGCTCTACGACATGAACATCTGGATGGTTTCCAGACGAAATTCTACGGCAATTTGTGCATTCATTACAAGGCTTATATCCTACCGGTTGCTGACAGAATAGACTCTTTGCTAGAAGAAATCCTACGTCTTTTTTACCTGTCCCTCTGCTTCCCTCAAATAAATAAGCATGGGCCACTCTATTCTTCTGTAGGCTATTCCCAACCATTTTTAAGACAAGTGGTTGATATTCTTGAAGCTGTTCCCATGTTTTTTCCACCATGCATCACTCTTTCAAATCACGTATACAAATTGATTAATAAACCTTTTATCAATCCGACTTTTCCAAGTATATCAATTGAACCCTTTTCCTGGTTTACCATGTTTTGTGTTAACTCCAATAATTCTTGGTCAATCTCCTCAACTAACTTATGAGTTCTACTTTGTCCATTTGAATCCCAACTATGAGACTGCTTGATATCCATTCCATACTCTACCGCCTCATAGATAAAACGTTTAACAAGGGATTTATAAGAAGCTAAATCACTAAAGGTTTGTGATCTTGATAAACGTTCGCCTGCCTTATCAATTTGAGAAAATAACTTAGACAATTGCTCCATCTGCAGTTTATTTTCCTCTTGATGAACAATTTTACCAAAACTGAGATTTCCCATCGTTTTATTTGGTACATTAACACTATTTTTATCTATATTTAAACGAAAATCCTGGTTTATCTTCATGAATGAAAAACACCTTTACATAAAATCAAATAGCCTTGGCTAATTTTGAATTCTACAAAAATCGTGACATCTGCTGAAGGCTTCCTTCTTCAGACGGGTTTTTAATTCCGACTGTATAACGTTAAAATTGATGGAACTCATCAATTGGTAAAACAAACACCGTTGCTCCACCCACTTCTACCTTAACTGGAAATGGAACAAAAGAATCCGCATTACCACCCATTGGAGAAACTGGTGAAATCATCTGTTCCCGATGTTTACAATTATCGTTGATAATATCTAATAATTTATTAACTCGGATATCCTCAGTTCCTACAAGGAACGTTGTATTCCCCGATTTTAGAAAACCACCTGTTGTAGCAAGCTTGGTTGCTCGGAAATTATGTTCTACTAATGCCTGTGACAAACGGTTGCTATCTTTATCTTGCACAACTGCAACGACTAGCTTCATCGTTTTGCCTCCCTTTATTTTATCACTTTTATATGCTACTTCATATTACGAAATTTGGTAACTATGTGTGCGTGTGTCCTATTAGTAGATGTTCAGAAAGGAGGATGAAAGGACCGTCGACAAGAACGCCACGTCCTTATGTCTTGTCGACACTAGCACGTCCTGTGCGTCGAAAGTTCGAGGCGGCGCAGTTTTGAGTAGCGGAACGTATGTAGTTAATACGTGAGCACAAGGAGTGCTTCTAAGAATCCGCTTCGCACGACGGAAAAGTGTTTTTCTTTTCCGAGGAACGGAAAAACAAGCCAACGAGCTTCCACAGGATGTGGTGACTTCGACGTTCGACACAGGAAGAGTCGGTATTTAGTCGAAGCTCCTCTAAAGAATCGTCATTTACACCGGACCTTTTTGGACATCCTCTATTAGTTGTCTTTATTCTATAACAAGTATAGCCATAATAAAAAGAAAAACCTCAAAAATCATCAGACTTTTGAGGTAATTCATCTTATTACTCTTGATTCATATGTTTTTCAATAATAGCAAGGGCTTCCTGTGCGACTTTTTCAATCGAATTTTCAGCATTCAGTGTATGGAATCGGTTTTTAAAACGGTCTGCCAAGATTGTGTAGCCTTCGTAGACTCTTTGATGAAAGGATAAGGTCTCTAAGTCAAGACGATTCACTTCACGGTTATCACTATTGCTAATTCTTGTCAGCCCTTTTTCAGGGTTTATATCAAAGAACAGGGTAAGTGACGGCATTAGTCCGTTTATGGCGAACTCATTGATTGATAAAACTTCGTCAATTCCTAATTTCCGTGCATACCCTTGATAAGCTAACGAACTATCAACAAAGCGGTCACAGAGTACGACCTTGCCTTCTTCAAGCGCTGGTATTACTTTCTCCACTAAGTGCTGACGACGCGATGCTGCATATAATAGAGCTTCTGTACGACTGTCCATGTTCGTGTTATTTCGGTCAAGAATAACAGAACGAATTTGCTCTGCTATTTCTATGCCACCTGGCTCTCTGGTAGAAACCACATCATATCCTTTTTTTATAAGCTCGTCTTGAAGGATCCTAACGATTGTAGTCTTACCTGCGCCTTCGGGACCTTCAAATGTAATAAAATAACCTGCCACAACTACTCAAGCTCCTTACTTATCTAATATATGTATATATGTTCGCTGCACTTCCCAACCTTGGAATCGTGCACCTGTCTCAACATATGTTTCTAATAAATCTATGTGTTGCCTTGTAATATTCTCACCCTCCATCAGAAGGGGAACCCCAGGGGGATACGGAATAATCATTTCTCCGGAAATTTTTCCAATTGATTCTTGAAGGGAAACAGTCTTTCTATTGTACCCTTTTATTTCATTATAGGAAATAGATAGAGTAGTGATTTTCTCTGTTTCAAGAAGTAAGTCGGATCTATCTCTTTTTTCGGGTATGAAATTTTTTACGGCTCTCTTTACTTTTACATATGCTTCTTCATCATCAAATGTACTTGATAATGGTAACACGAGTAAAACGTTGTTAGGGTCTGCTAGTTCTGTATACAACCCCTCCTGTTCAAATAAACTCTGAAGTTGAAAGCCATTTGCCTCGCATTGTGACTGAATCGTAACTTTTAATAAATCCGTCTCGAGATTTGGGTTCCTTGATGTCACAACCTTAAGTTGTTGGATGGTTTTTAGTTTTTGTATAAACTGCTCTATCTTTTTACGTATTTCAGTTGAGCCCTTCTTTTTTACAGAGGCAAGATAATGCCGCGCAAGGTCAAGAGATGCCATAATGGGATAGGACGGACTACTGGTTTGCAACATGCGAAGATATTTTTCAACTTCTGATTTCCTAACTAACCTACTATTCACGTGCATATAAGAACCCATTGTCATTGCTGGGAGTGTCTTATGTGCTGATTGAACAACAATATCCGCACCAAGTGATGATGCCGAAGCAGGAAAACCTTCCATTAAAAAATGTGCACCATGGGCCTCATCAATTAGAACCGCCACATTCTTTGTATGTGCGTATGTAATGATTTTTCTTAGTTCTATAGGATTTAGCATTCCATAATAATTAGGGCTTGTTAAAATGATAGCTTTTATATTGTGATACGTTTGAAATGCTCTTCTTACCGTTTCAAAGGAAACGTATGAGGCAACCTGTACATCCGAATCATATTCCGGATGAAGAAAGACAGGACGAACTCCAGCCAATTGTAAACCATTGATAATGGATTTGTGCGAATTTCGTTGAACAAGTACTGTATCATTTGCCGAACATGTGGCAAGGATCATGGCTAAGTTTCCTACAGTTGAACCATTAACTAGAAAGAAGCTATTCTCTACTCCATATAATTCAGCCAATAATGTCTCTGCCTCTAAAATGACTCCTTCAGGTTGATGTAGATCATCTAGTCCTGATAATTCCGTAACATCTATTTCTAATAACTTTTGAAAATATGGATTACCCTTATTTGAAAATACTTGTCCATATTTATGTCCTGGCACATGCATTGACTGTGTTTGTTTCTTCGCATGTTTATCTAGTGCGTCAAAAAGTGGGGTGCAATGTTGATTCATAAAGCATAAACCTTTCCGAATGCATTTTCTTTTATTATAAAACAAAAAAACGGACCTATACTAGGTCCATTTAGGAATCGCTGCCTAACGCGTATATGGCGATTCAAATAATACAAATGTATTTTTAAAATAATGGGATTATACACTTAGAAACTATGAATATATCTCCGGTGTTGAAACCTTTCTAAGCCTATCTAAATAAAACTGGTACTTTGGATCATTCGTTTCCGTATGAATAATATCTTGTTCACAATCCATACAAATAAATCTTGTATAAAGGTGTATGCCGTTTTTCTTCTCTTGCTCACATATAATACACGTTTCCCCAAGTTTATTACTATTTGCGAGTGATTCCACTCCCTCCACCTCCATACACATATTTTGTCCCGATTCCTCAAAATGTATACACAATTTCAAAAATAACGAACAGTTTTACTAACCTATTTAGTAATCTATGTTCCTCTGTGGCTAGTTTGTGTATGTCTTAGAGTAGAAATAGTAAAGATTTGAACAAAATTTGCGAGGGGAAAGCATTTTTGTTAGATAATCTACAGAAGAAAGCTTCTTTTGTCTTCATTTCCTTCGAACCAAGTAAAGGGGTA
This sequence comes from Ferdinandcohnia sp. Marseille-Q9671, assembly GCF_976954385.1. Lineage (NCBI taxonomy): Bacteria > Bacillati > Bacillota > Bacilli > Caryophanales > Bacillaceae > Ferdinandcohnia > Ferdinandcohnia sp. Marseille-Q9671. Next base: position 2,285,016 of record NZ_CDRJTA010000001.1, on the reverse strand, counting down.
TATTACATATTATAAATTTTCTAGTAAAATAGATAGTAAGGAGACAAGACACAATGATGAAGGAAATCAAATTACAGAAATAACAGTAGGTAATGGAGGAGTCAGAGTATGTTAAATCAAGAATATGAAGTACTATTAAGAAAGTCCGTAGAAGTTGCTCCTGATTGGATAAAGGATGATATTCAAAGCATTCTACATAAGGCAGGGAGACAAGTTGGGGCAAGTTATGTTATCTCCGAGCTTCATGCAATCTATACATTTGGTTTGAGACATATCTTATCTTCGGCACACTTCTCTGATGAATGGACAAGAGTATCACGGGAACGTCTTACCTTTATTGATAATAATATTGATGTAATCGTCGCTGTATTCACTCACATGAAAGATAGATAAAATGATTTTGAGGAAAGAGGTGTAACAAAAATTGTTATATCTCTTTCTTATATTTTTTAAGTTAGTTTCGTATGTTACATTGTAAAAAAACAACTATCCTTTATTTACATTCTAGACTTCCCAATTGGGCAATGTCCCAACTACATCGGCGCCGAAGCTTAACTTCCGCGTTCGGTGGTTGGCTTCCGATGAACTTCGGATTTCTGCGTCAGCTTCACTCCCTCCAATCCTCATGTACGCTGTACACTCCGGAGGCTTACAGGATGTAGGTCATGAAGGCGTTGCAACAGGACGTTGCGTACTTAGCCTTCGTCCTGACAAAACTTGCTTCCTTGAACTCCTTGCTCCTCGAAACCCAACCATTTATTCTTCATTTTCTTTATTTATATCCTAATGATTCTTTGCTTCCACTAAACCTTCCGGTTTATTAAAATCAAAAAAGATCAGCCATTATAGCTGATCTTTCGTTTGCTTAGCGACGTCCTACTCTCACAGGGACAAAGTCCCAACTACCATCGGCGCCGAAGCTTAACTTCCGCGTTCGGTGGTTGGCTTCCGATGAACTTCGGATTTCTGCGTCAGCTTCACTCCCTCCAATCCTCATGTACGCTGTACACTCCGGTTGTCGCTCACTTGCTTCCTTGAACTCCTTGCTCCTCGAAACCCAACCATTTATTCTTCATTTTCTTTATTTATATCCTAATGATTCTTTGCTTCCACTAAACCTTCCGGTTTATTAAAATCAAAAAAGATCAGCCATTATAGCTGATCTTTCGTTTGCTTAGCGACGTCCTACTCTCACAGGGACAAAGTCCCAACTACCATCGGCGCTGAGAAGCTTAACTTCCGTGTTCGGTATGGGAACGGGTGTGACCTTCTCGCCATCGTCACTAAACTATATGAAGAAATATTCATTCCTTCAAAACTAGATAACGTATTTACATTCATTGATAATTTGGTTAAGTCCTCGATCGATTAGTATCAGTCAGCTACACATGTCACCATGCTTACACCTCTGACCTATCAACCTCGTCATCTTCGAGGGATCTTACTAGTTTAACACTATGGGAAATCTCATCTTGAGGGGGGCTTCATGCTTAGATGCTTTCAGCACTTATCCCTTCCACACATAGCTACCCAGCGATGCCCTTGGCAGAACAACTGGTACACCAGCGGTGTGTCCATCCCGGTCCTCTCGTACTAAGGACAGCTCCTCTCAAATTTCCTACGCCCACGACGGATAGGGACCGAACTGTCTCACGACGTTCTGAACCCAGCTCGCGTACCGCTTTAATGGGCGAACAGCCCAACCCTTGGGACCGACTACAGCCCCAGGATGCGATGAGCCGACATCGAGGTGCCAAACCTCCCCGTCGATGTGGACTCTTGGGGGAGATAAGCCTGTTATCCCCGGGGTAGCTTTTATCCGTTGAGCGATGGCCCTTCCATGCGGAACCACCGGATCACTAAGCCCGACTTTCGTCCCTGCTCGACTTGTAGGTCTCGCAGTCAAGCTCCCTTGTGCCTTTACACTCTACGAATGATTTCCAACCATTCTGAGGGAACCTTTGGGCGCCTCCGTTACTTTTTAGGAGGCGACCGCCCCAGTCAAACTGCCCACCTGACACTGTCTCCAAGGCCGATAAGGCCTTCGGGTTAGAATTTCAATACAGCCAGGGTAGTATCCCACCGACGCCTCCACCGAAGCTAGCGCTCCGGCTTCCAAGGCTCCTACCTATCCTGTACAAGCTGTACCAAAATTCAATATCAGGCTGCAGTAAAGCTCCACGGGGTCTTTCCGTCCTGTCGCGGGTAACCTGCATCTTCACAGGTACTATAATTTCACCGAGTCTCTCGTTGAGACAGTGCCCAGATCGTTACACCTTTCGTGCGGGTCAGAACTTACCTGACAAGGAATTTCGCTACCTTAGGACCGTTATAGTTACGGCCGCCGTTTACTGGGGCTTCGATTCAGAGCTTCGCTTAGAGCTAACCCCTCCTCTTAACCTTCCAGCACCGGGCAGGTGTCAGCCCCTATACTTCGCCTTGCGGCTTCGCAGAGACCTGTGTTTTTGCTAAACAGTCGCCTGGGCCTATTCACTGCGGCTTTTCAGGGCTATTCACCCTAAAAAGCACCCCTTCTCCCGAAGTTACGGGGTCATTTTGCCGAGTTCCTTAACGAGAGTTCTCTCGATCACCTTAGGATTCTCTCCTCGCCTACCTGTGTCGGTTTGCGGTACGGGCACCATTTACCTCGCTAGAAGCTTTTCTTGGCAGTGTGGAATCAGGAACTTCGGTACTATATTTCCCTCGCCATCACAGCTCAACCTTCGCGGTAAGCGGATTTGCCTACTTACCAGTCTAACTGCTTGGACGCGCATATCCAACAGCGCGCTTACCCTATCCTCCTGCGTCCCTCCATCGCTCAAACGGTAAAGAGGTGGTACAGGAATATCAACCTGTTGTCCATCGCCTACGCCTTTCGGCCTCGGCTTAGGTCCCGACTAACCCTGAGCGGACGAGCCTTCCTCAGGAAACCTTAGGCATTCGGTGGAGGGGATTCTCACCCCTCTTTCGCTACTCATACCGGCATTCTCACTTCTAAGCGCTCCACCAGTCCTTCCGGTCTGACTTCGCTGCACTTAGAACGCTCTCCTACCATTGTTCGTAAGAACAATCCACAGCTTCGGTGATACGTTTAGCCCCGGTACATTTTCGGCGCAGAGTCACTCGACCAGTGAGCTATTACGCACTCTTTAAATGGTGGCTGCTTCTAAGCCAACATCCTGGTTGTCTAAGCAACTCCACATCCTTTTCCACTTAACGTATACTTTGGGACCTTAGCTGGTGGTCTGGGCTGTTTCCCTCTTGACTACGGATCTTATCACTCGCAGTCTGACTCCCGAGAATCAAGTCTTTGGCATTCGGAGTTTGACTGAATTCGGTAACCCGATGAGGGCCCCTAGTCCAATCAGTGCTCTACCTCCAAGACTCTATACTCGAGGCTAGCCCTAAAGCTATTTCGGAGAGAACCAGCTATCTCCAAGTTCGATTGGAATTTCTCCGCTACCCACACCTCATCCCCGCACTTTTCAACGTGCGTGGGTTCGGGCCTCCATTCAGTGTTACCTGAACTTCACCCTGGACATGGGTAGATCACCTGGTTTCGGGTCTACGACCACGTACTATTTCGCCCTATTCAGACTCGCTTTCGCTGCGGCTCCGTCTCTTCAACTTAACCTTGCACGGGATCGTAACTCGCCGGTTCATTCTACAAAAGGCACGCCATCACACATAAATGTGCTTTGACTACTTGTAGGCACACGGTTTCAGGTTCTATTTCACTCCCCTTCCGGGGTGCTTTTCACCTTTCCCTCACGGTACTGGTTCACTATCGGTCACTAGGGAGTATTTAGCCTTGGGAGATGGTCCTCCCAGCTTCCGACGGGATTTCTCGTGTCCCGCCGTACTCAGGATCCACTCAAGAGAGAACGAAGTTTCGACTACAGGGTTGTTACCTTCTCTGACGGACCTTTCCAGGTCGCTTCGTCTACTTCGCTCTTTTGTAACTCCGTATAGAGTGTCCTACAACCCCAAGAGGCAAGCCTCTTGGTTTGGGCTATCTTCCGTTTCGCTCGCCGCTACTCAGGAAATCGCGTTTGCTTTCTCTTCCTCCGGGTACTAAGATGTTTCAGTTCCCCGGGTCTACCTTCTCATACCCTATGAATTCAGGTATGGATACTACCCCATTACGGGCAGTGGGTTTCCCCATTCGGAAATCTTCGGATCAATGCTTACTTACAGCTCCCCGAAGCATATCGGTGTTAGTACCGTCCTTCATCGGCTCCTAGTGCCAAGGCATCCACCGTGCGCCCTTCATAACTTAACCTATTCGGCTTTGATAAGCGTCGAATCTCTTCGTCAGCTTCGTTCTTCCGGTACTCACGTAGCGAAAACTACGCTCCGTTCCTCCAGAACTTTGCTTCCTCGACCTTCTTGCTTCTTGTTTGTCTTTAAACTTACTAAGTTTAAAGAACTTTACTTACTTCAATGAATGTTTTGTTACGTTATCTAGTTTTCAAGGAACGAGTTAAGAAGGAAAGTTCCTTCAAAACTGACCACAATACAAAGCGTCTTTTTATGAAGTTCGTAGAACTTCAGTTTCCTTAGAAAGGAGGTGATCCAGCCGCACCTTCCGATACGGCTACCTTGTTACGACTTCACCCCAATCATCTGTCCCACCTTAGGCGGCTGGCTCCTTACGGTTACCCCACCGACTTCGGGTGTTACAAACTCTCGTGGTGTGACGGGCGGTGTGTACAAGGCCCGGGAACGTATTCACCGCGGCATGCTGATCCGCGATTACTAGCGATTCCGGCTTCATGCAGGCGAGTTGCAGCCTGCAATCCGAACTGAGAATGGTTTTATGGGATTTGCTTAACCTCGCGGTTTCGCTGCCCTTTGTACCATCCATTGTAGCACGTGTGTAGCCCAGGTCATAAGGGGCATGATGATTTGACGTCATCCCCACCTTCCTCCGGTTTGTCACCGGCAGTCACCTTAGAGTGCCCAACTGAATGCTGGCAACTAAGATCAAGGGTTGCGCTCGTTGCGGGACTTAACCCAACATCTCACGACACGAGCTGACGACAACCATGCACCACCTGTCACCATGTCCCCGAAGGGAAAGCCCTATCTCTAGAGTTGTCATGGGATGTCAAGACCTGGTAAGGTTCTTCGCGTTGCTTCGAATTAAACCACATGCTCCACCGCTTGTGCGGGCCCCCGTCAATTCCTTTGAGTTTCAGTCTTGCGACCGTACTCCCCAGGCGGAGTGCTTAATGCGTTTGCTGCAGCACTAAAGGGCGGAAACCCTCTAACACTTAGCACTCATCGTTTACGGCGTGGACTACCAGGGTATCTAATCCTGTTCGCTCCCCACGCTTTCGCGCCTCAGCGTCAGTTACAGACCAGAGAGCCGCCTTCGCCACTGGTGTTCCTCCACATCTCTACGCATTTCACCGCTACACGTGGAATTCCGCTCTCCTCTTCTGCACTCAAGTCCCCCAGTTTCCAATGACCCTCCACGGTTGAGCCGTGGGCTTTCACATCAGACTTAAAGGACCGCCTGCGCGCGCTTTACGCCCAATAATTCCGGATAACGCTTGCCACCTACGTATTACCGCGGCTGCTGGCACGTAGTTAGCCGTGGCTTTCTGGTTAGGTACCGTCAAGGTACCGCCCTATTCGAACGGTACTTGTTCTTCCCTAACAACAGAGCTTTACGACCCGAAGGCCTTCATCGCTCACGCGGCGTTGCTCCGTCAGACTTTCGTCCATTGCGGAAGATTCCCTACTGCTGCCTCCCGTAGGAGTCTGGGCCGTGTCTCAGTCCCAGTGTGGCCGATCACCCTCTCAGGTCGGCTACGCATCGTCGCCTTGGTGAGCCGTTACCTCACCAACTAGCTAATGCGCCGCGGGTCCATCTGTAAGTGATAGCTAAAAGCCATCTTTTAATATAAGACCATGTGGTCTTATATGTTATCCGGTATTAGCTCCGGTTTCCCGAAGTTATCCCAGTCTTACAGGCAGGTTACCCACGTGTTACTCACCCGTCCGCCGCTAATCTTTGGGAGCAAGCTCCCAAAGATCCGCTCGACTTGCATGTATTAGGCACGCCGCCAGCGTTCATCCTGAGCCAGGATCAAACTCTCCAATAAGAGTATTGATTGCTCAATAATTTGTTACTTAGAATTAAAACGTTGACGCTTGTATTGTGTTCAGTTTTCAAAGAACTTTTTAACTTGCCGCTCAGAAGCGACTTTATTAATATAACATCCTCACAAAGATAAGTCAACATATTTTTAAAATATGTTATTTACCATTTTAGGTATTCCCGGTGAGATATATAAATATACTACGGTATTAAATGAAAGTCAATAACTTATATTGAAATAGTTTTTCACACACTATCCTTCATTTTCTGTGAAACTAAAAAAGAAAAACAAATGGCAAATGCATTTGTTTTTTTATCCTACTATAAATATATCTATAAGTACAAGGGCTACCAATCCTGGTATTCCAAGTAGGCCAGATACTGCAGATGTAACAAGGTTAATGGGAACATGTAAATCAAAAGAAGTACCAAATGCATTTAAAAAGAAAAGAAATAAGGCACCGATTAGTACTTTTACAAAAACTTGTCCAACAAAGCGAATAGGCTTAAGTGGTGCTCCCATTAGAAGTACGAGTACGATTAATCCTCCCAGTATAGATATAACGACCGTTGGTTCCAATCAAACTTCACTCCTTCGAGACAACTTGTACTATTAGTGTATGTACCGGGCTCATTTTAAGAACTTCATTTATATAAAAAATCCTACTGGGAATGATCTTCGTTCCTAGTAGGATTTTTTTATAGAAACACTTTTCTGTTTTTTGCCTCACGTAAAAGAAAGAAGTATTTTGTTTCGGCTACCCTTAATTCGTTAAGTATGTCATCGGAAGGCTCTACACTTTTTTCAATTAAGTTCTTTTGTCTCATCCATTCTTGTTTGGCGGACTCTAATTGACTTAAAAGCTCTTGGTTAAATTCTTCCCGAAGCCATCCCTTCTTTTTAAAAAGCATAAAAGACCTCCTATAATTCACGACGTCCTTCTAGCGCCTTTGAAAGTGTCACTTCGTCAGCGTATTCTAAGTCACCACCGACAGGTAATCCATGTGCAATTCTTGTGATTTTAATCCCTGATGGTTTTAATAATCGTGAAATATACATAGCAGTAGCTTCCCCTTCTATATTAGGGTTAGTCGCTAAAATAATTTCCTGTACAGTATCATCTTGAAGTCTTTTTAATAATTCTGGAATTTTTATATCCTCTGGACCAATACCGTCCATTGGCGATATTGCTCCATGCAACACATGATATAACCCGTTATATTCCTTCATTTTCTCCATCGCAATAACATCCTTTGGATCCTGAAGGACACAGATGACTGTTTTGTCACGGCGAACATCTTCACAAATATAGCAAGGGTCCCTATCAGTTATATGTCCGCAATTTGAACAATATGTGAGATTACGCTTAGCATTTACGAGTGCTTTAGCAAAATCAAGCACTACATCTTCTTTCATACTTAATACAAAAAAAGCCAGACGAACGGCCGTTTTTGGACCGATACCTGGCAATTTCATAAAGCTATCAATAAGCTTAGATATTGGTTCAGGATAATGCATAACAATCTAAGTCCTTTCAGCTGAATCAAATGCGCCTTTGGCGGATTTATACACGAATTTTAGACCTTTAAGAGGTGAGTCAAAGACGTTGCTACAGAACGTGACATCCCTAGTCTTTGATTTCGTTTAAATCTTGAAATCCGCCAAAGGCCTTTACCCTTATCCAGCTAGGGTTTGAGCCCTCAATTAATTATATACTCTTAATGTATCAAACCACCGAAATTCACTTACTTCATACTATTAGAATGGTAGGTTCATTCCTTTTGTAAATTGGCCCATCGTTTCGTTAGTCATTTCTTCAATTTTCTTTAGTGCATCATTTGTTGCTGCTAACACTAAATCTTGAAGCATTTCAATATCTTCTGGGTCTACAACCTCTTCTTTAATGATAACATCGATAATTTCTTTTTGTCCGTTTGCTTTCACAACTACCATACCGCCACCAGCAGTACCTTCAACAACCTTTTCTGCTAGCTCTTCCTGTGCCTTTGCCATATCCTTTTGCATTTTTTGCATTTGTTTCATCATTTTTTGCATATTTCCCATTCCGCCACCACGCATCATGTTTGTTTCCTCCTTTATAATATATAAAATTAAGTTATTCTTTTATTTCAATGAGTTCTGCACCAACGATTTTCATTGCTTCTGAAATGAGTGGATCTTCTGATTCCTCTACATTTTCTTCATCATCAGTACGTTGCCCACGTAAAAACTCTTCTCTAATAGTACCCCAATCATCGTCTGGAACACCAACCATTTCAAATCGTCGTCCCGTTAATGTATAAAGTATATTTTCAAGATTTTCTCGAACCTCTGCGTTTTCTGAAGCCATTTTACAATGAATCTCATATTTAAACTTTAACACAAAGGCATTTGTAGAAGCAGCAACTGGTTCACTTTCAATTAAAAGGGCTGCATGTGACACTTTATTTTGGCTGCGTAGATGTTCAAGCATATCGCCCCATTTACCTTTTAATAGTTCCAGGTTCTGACGGGTTGCTTGCTTTAATATCTCATTTATTCTTCCAACAGGTGTCCTATAGTTATTTCTAGATGACTTTTGCGGACGTTTTTCAGCTGCTGGTTTAGCATCACTCGTTTGAACAGTGATTCCTTTTTCTTTAATTGATGCAAGTTCTGATTCCAATTGATTTATTTTATTCATCAAACCATCTATTTGTGGCAACGTCTCAAGAGATTGTTGGTTTTCCAGTTGTGTGAGTTTTACAAGCGCAACCTCTAAAAAGATACGTGGGTGATTTGTCCACTTCATTTCCTGTTGAGCTTGATTAAATATATCAATCGTATCGTATATTTCATGGTTAGGTATGCTTTTGGCTAGCTCCGTAAATTCCTCATCCACCATAACCCGCTCAAGTACCTCTTCTAGCTGAGGGGCTGTTTGATATAAAAGCATATCCCTATAATAGAATATTAAATCCTCTATGAAGCGCATTGGGTCCTTCCCATGATCCATCATTTCATCTAGTGTCTTTAAGGCTGTACGGACATCTCGGTCTCGCACCGCGCGTACCAGATTTGTTAAAAACGACTGTGATACAGCACCGGTAATGGTGAGAACGTCTTCCAACTGAACCGTTTCATCACTAAAAGAGATGGCTTGGTCTAAAAGACTTAATGCATCCCTCATTCCACCTTCAGCAGCTCTTGCAATCATATAAAGCGCTTGATCATCAACAGAAACATTTTGCTCTGTAATAATCGTTTTCATTCTCCCCACAATAGCTTGCGCTGTAATGCGACGAAAATCAAAACGTTGACAACGCGAAATAATCGTAAGTGGAATTTTATGTGGTTCGGTAGTCGCTAAGATAAAAATGACGTGTCTCGGTGGTTCCTCTAATGTTTTTAATAAGGCATTAAAGGCACCAATGGAAAGCATATGTACTTCATCTATTATATAGACTTTATATCGTACAGCACTTGGGGCATACTTCACCTTATCTCGAATATCCCGGATTTCATCGACCCCGTTATTAGAAGCTGCATCAATTTCAATCACATCAGAGATAGACCCATCTGTAATTCCTCTGCACGCCGCACACTCATTACAGGGTTCCGAGATAGGAGAACGTTCACAATTGACTGCTTTTGCAAATATTTTTGCAGCACTTGTTTTACCTGTCCCTCTTGGTCCAGAGAATAGGTAAGCATGTGAAAACTTCTCTTGAAGAAGGGCATTCTGCAAGGTTTTTGTAATATGTTCTTGTCCAACAACATCATGAAATGTTTGCGGTCGAAAGACACGGTATAATGCTTGATATGCCATTGTCCATTGCCCCTCCTTCTTTTGTTCATTTCTTATTATACAGGAAGTGAATATCGTGTTCAAAGTGATTCTATCATTCGCGGAGATAAATTCGTATGAAATAAAAAAACTCACCCGAATGAGTGAGTTTGTTTATGTAGATAACTGCCGTGCACCTTCCGTCGAATAGTTACCCCAGGCGTTACTCAAGCAGTTAGCTCGGTCCAGGCAACCCTACGGCACATGGGATGATCCACTTACTGCTGCTTCCTTCCGGACCTGACAGGGTTCGTGGGTTCCCATTGCGTAGGACCCAGACGTCAACACCACTTACTTGAGGCAGACCCTACAATAACTACCCTCTGTGAAGGGATTCGGCCTCGCTAGAGCGGATTGCGAGTACAGGGCACCGCTACCTCCCCGCTTAGCACGGCAAAATTGAAACCAAATGTTAGGTGTCTTTGTGACACATTCTTAGTATATAGGTTCATGCAAAAAAAATCAACGAATACTACCTGTAAATTTCTTCAAGTCAATTCACTTGTGTTCTTTTTTTCCTTTTTTCGTTGCCGAATCTCTTTAAAAAATGAGCGTAGAAGGTGACTACACTCTTCCTCACAGATACCAGATACAATCTCAGCCTGGTGATTAAACCGTTCTTCCTGCAAAAGGTTCATCAACGTTCCTGCGCATCCGCCCTTTGGATCGTGGGCACCAAATACAACTCGACTAACGCGGGAAAGAACAATGGTTCCCGCACACATAGCACATGGCTCTAGCGTTACGTAGAGCGTAGAATTTTCTAACCTCCAAGAGCCTGTACGCTTACACGCCTCATCAATAGCTAGAAGTTCTGCATGTGCTATAGAACGCTGTTCTGTTTCTCTTAGATTGTGGGCTTTTGCAACCACTTCATCATCGATTACAAGGACCGCACCAATTGGGACTTCATTTATTTCTGCAGCTTTTTTTGCTTCATCTATTGCTAATTTCATGTAATACTCGTCTGTCCGCATATTTTCTCCCTTTACTAAACAACCATGGTGTTTTTTAGAAATTGTCCCTCTATCACTTACAATATGTAGTTCCAACTGAATAAAAGTAGTCAAGCATCATCTTTCATTTTCTCTCATACAGTAATAAAGGTGTTACCTAGATTTTAGAATGAGGAGGGTAAAGATGCAAATTCATGTTGTAGATCGGGGACAAACCTTAACTGGGATTGCACAAGCCTATGGAACAACGACGGATGAACTAATTCGTGCAAATCAAATTCCAAATCCTAATAATTTGGTCATTGGACAGTCGCTTGTCATACCAATTGTTGGGCAATTTTATTGGGTACAGTCAGGTGATAGTCTTTGGTCAATTGCCAATAAATTTGGCGTGAACTATCAGCAATTGGCGCAAATTAACCAAATACCAGCCACTAGACCATTACAAGTAGGACTCAGACTCTATATACCTGAACGACCAAAAAGAAATGCTGAAATTAATGCCTATGTAGAGCCTTTAGGAAATACAGTTAGTCCCGCTATTGAAAGAAGCACTCGACAAGCAGCCCCATACTTAACATACTTAGCCCCTTTTAGCTTTCAAATTCAACGTGACGGCTCGTTAAAAGAACCACTACTCAATAATTTTCCAACTATCGCAGGATCTAACAATGTCACATTAATGATGGTGGTCACAAATCTAGAAGGTGGTCAATTTAGTGATGAATTAGGTCGAATAGTACTAACAAATGAAGATATCCAAAATACACTTATAAGTAATATCGTACAAACGGCAAAAAAATATGGCTTTCGTGATATACATTTTGATATGGAATATCTACGTCCTGAAGATCGGGAAGCATATAATAACTTTTTACGGAAAGCAAAGCAACGATTTAGCCAAGAAGGTTGGTTAGTTTCAACTGCTCTAGCCCCTAAAACAAGTGCGACTCAAAAGGGGCGTTGGTATGAGGCGCACGACTACAAAGCCCATGGAGAAATTGTGGATTTTGTTGTAATAATGACTTATGAATGGGGATATAGTGGTGGACCACCAATGGCTGTGTCTCCAATTGGGCCTGTTCGGGAAGTACTTGAATATGCACTAACCGAAATGCCATCCTCTAAAATTATGATGGGTCAAAACTTATACGGGTATGATTGGACATTGCCTTTTGTAGAAGGTGGAGACTATGCAAAGGCAGTAAGCCCGCAACGAGCCATTGAAATAGCTTCACAGAACAATGTACCCATTCAATATGATACAAAGGCCCAAGCTCCACACTTTGACTATACAGACACAGATGGAAAACAACATAAAGTATGGTTTGAAGATGCGAGAAGTATTCAAGCAAAATTCGATTTAATCAAGGAGCTCAATATCCGTGGAATTAGTTACTGGAAGCTCGGTCTCCCATTCCCACAAAATTGGCTTTTAATTACGGGCAATTTCCAAGTCGTAAAGAGGTAGGATTTCATTCAAAGGAACTCATGATATGGGTTCCTTTTTTGTATACTAAGGTGAAAAGAAAACCTCAATTTTTCCCAGTCATTTTTTTCGACAATACATAACAATCTTCTTATCTCCTATGATAAAATAAAGCTTATCTGTTAATTTTTAAAAATGTAATTTTCCCGCAGGGCGTAATACCCCAAGGGATTTGTTGTAAAAAGGGGGATACGTAATGGGCAGCAGGATTCCTTTTATAACTGTAGAGGGTCCCATTGGAGTTGGAAAAACCTCACTCGCAAAAGCTATATCTGAACAATTTGATTTTACTCTATTAAAAGAAATTGTGGATGAGAATCCTTTTTTGGGTAAATTTTATACAAATATAGATGAGTGGAGCTTTCAAACAGAGATGTTTTTTCTCTGTAATCGTTATAAACAACTAGAGGACATTAATCAATACTATTTACAAAAAAACCTACCCGTTGTTGCAGACTATCACATCTTAAAGAATCTTGTATTTGCAGAACGCACACTAAAAAAACATGAGTTTCAAAAGTACCTGCAAATCTATAATATATTAACTGCTGATATGCCGGTTCCTAATGTTGTTATTTATTTACATGCAAGTTTAGATACATTACTTGAACGGATTGAAAAGCGCGGAAGAGATATTGAGAAAAATATTGATCCTGCGTATCTTAGTCAACTTAGCCTTGATTATGAACAATCGATGTCTCAGTTTGAGAAGTCCCATCCAGATATTCCTGTGATTCGATTTAATGGAGATACATTGGACTTTGTACAAAATAAGCAAGATTTGGAACTTATTTTATCAAAAGTGGAAGATACCATTCATGAAAGAGGAGTTAGGTACAATGAATTTGCGTAATAAATATAATATCCCTAGTAATTCAGTAATTACGATTGCTGGTACAGTCGGTGTAGGGAAGTCTACGATGACAAATGCGTTAGCAAATGCACTTGGATTTAGAACCTCCTTTGAAAAGGTAGATACAAATCCTTATTTAGACCGATTCTATGCAGACTTTGAAAGATGGAGCTTCCACCTTCAAATCTATTTTCTTGCAGAACGTTTTAAGGAGCAAAAGAAAATCTTTGAATATGGCGGTGGATTTGTACAGGACCGCTCTATTTATGAAGATACAGGGATTTTTGCAAAAATGCATTATGAAAAAGGAACAATGGCACCCGTTGATTACGAAACATATACTAACCTTTTTGATGCAATGGTAATGACACCTTATTTCCCTCATCCTAACCTATTAATTTACCTTGAGGGCAGTCTGGATGATATCATTAGTCGCATTCAGGAACGTGGCAGACCAATGGAACAACAAACACCAATCTCCTATTGGGAAGAGATGCACGGACGTTATGAAAAATGGATCAATAACTTCAATGCGTGTCCTGTTCTACGTCTTAATATCAATGACTATGATATCGTTAAAGACGAAACGTCAATTGAACCTGTTATCGAAAAGATATCGACCTTCCTTCGTCAAACAGAACTATTAAAAAGCTAAAAACAAACCCCTTTGAGAAAAAATCTCAAAGGGGTTAATTTATGAGCCAATTTGTTTTAGAAAGTAAAAAACTCGGTACCATGTAGGTAACGAGTTCATCTCCAATACTTTATGCGCTAAGTATTTATATTAATAATATGGCGGAGGAAGAGGGATTCGAACCCCCGCGGGCTTTAACACCCCTGTCGGTTTTCAAGACCGATCCCTTCAGCCGGACTTGGGTATTCCTCCGTATCGGACAAAAATTAATATATCATATATCGGAAGTAGATGTCAACAATCTAATAAAAAATTTTTTAGGGCCAGGTTTTATAGAAAATCCTGGCCATGCTTTTTTACCATTACTTTGGAGCGATAACTTCCTTATTGCCCATATAAGGACGTAATACTTCTGGAATAATAACTGTTCCATCTTCCTGTTGATAATTTTCTAAGATGGCTGCAACTGTTCGCCCAATTGCTAAACCAGATCCATTTAATGTATGAACATGTTCAGGTTTTGAATCGCGGTCACGACGGAAACGGATATTTGCACGTCTCGCTTGGAACGCTTCAAAATTACTGCAAGAAGAAATTTCACGATACGTTTCATAGCTTGGTATCCATACTTCAATGTCGTACTTTTTCGCAGCCGTAAACCCTAGGTCTGCACTACACATACTCAACACACGATATGGAAGACCTAATAGTTGAAGCACCTTTTCTGCATTTGCCGTTAAGCTCTCTAATTCTGCATATGAATCTTCTGGCTTAACAAACTTTACTAGCTCGACCTTATTAAATTGATGCTGGCGAATCAGGCCTCTTGTATCTCTACCAGCTGAACCTGCCTCAGAACGGAAACATGCACTAAATGCTGCATATTTAATTGGGAGTTCCTCTCCACTAACAATTTCATCACGATGCATGTTCGTAACTGGCACTTCTGCAGTAGGAATTAAGAAGTAGTCTTCATTTTCAATAAGGAAAGCATCCTCTTCGAATTTTGGTAACTGACCAGTTCCTGTCATACTTGTACGGTTTACTAAATACGGAGGAATAACCTCCTCATACCCATGTTCTTCCACATGCAGATCTAACATAAAGTTAAAGAGCGCTCTTTCAAGTCTTGCACCTAATCCTTTATAAAATACAAATCGACTTCCGGTTACCTTCCCAGCTCTTTCAAAGTCTAGTATACGAAGCTCATCTGCAATTTCCCAGTGTGGCTTTGGCGCGAATGAAAACTGAGGAATCTCCCCCCACTTTCGAACCTCTACATTATCATCTTCAGATTCCCCAATTGGAACACTCTCATGTGGGATGTTAGGAATAGACAATAAGAGCTGTTCTAATTCTTCCTCCACACCACGTAACTCATTATCTAATTCCTTTACTTTTTCGCCAACTTCGCGCATTTCTAGTATTAAAGCTTCTGCATCTTTCTTTTCTCGCTTTAAAATAGCGATTTGGCCAGAAACCTCATTTCTTCTGCTTTTTAATTCTTCTGCCTTAACAATCAAATCGCGACGTGTCTTATCTAAGTCCTCAAAGCGCCCAAGATCGCTTAAGTCCTCCCCACGGAATTTGAGCCTTTCCTTTACCTCTTCAAAATTACTACGTAAAAATTTAATATCTAACATAATCAAAAAACCTCCTATAAAATACATGTTAAAAACAAATTTGAGCTTATCGACAGTTGCGGAAACGACAAAAAACTCCCGCCCCAATAAAGGGACGAGAGTTAACCCGCGTTACCACCCTAGTTGGGAATACAAAAGTATTCCCCTCTTGAAAAGATAACGGATTTACCGAAAATACCTACTATCAAATGCACCTTAGCGTAAGGTTCAGTATTTTACTCAAGGATGGATTCACAAGCCATTTTCATCGGTTCACACCAACCACCGACTCTCTAAAGAAAAAAGACGAGCTACTATTTCCTGTCATAGATTTCATATATTTAACTCTTATTTATTAATTTATATTAAGTTTTACCATGTTTCAAGAGTTTATACAAGGTTTTTGGTTTGCGCCTCTTCCACCATTTTAACAAAATACCCTGTTAAGCGATGATCATCCGTTAACTCAGGATGGAAGGAACAGCCTAGAAATTGGCCTTCGCGAGCAGCAACAATCCTGCCATTATGCTTTGCAAGTATTTCAACATTTTCTCCGGCTTCCACAATATGTGGTGCACGAATAAAAACACCAAGAAAGTCTTCTGCAATTCCAGGTATCATAAGCTCAGCCTCAAAGCTATCACGTTGGCGACCAAATGAATTACGTTCTACCGTTACATCCATTAGACCTAGATGTGGTTCTTTATAGTCTACGATCTCTTTGGCAAGTAAGATTAACCCAGCACAAGTTCCGAACATCGGTTTCCCTTGTTCAGCAAATTTTCGCAGTGGCTCTAAAAAGCCATACTTGTCAATTAATCGACGCATTGTTGTACTTTCTCCACCGGGAATGATGAGCCCATCTATTTCATCTAATTGCTCAATCTTTTTTATGACGATTGCTTCTGCACCAGATGCTTCTACTGAGCGAGTATGTTCTCTAACTGCGCCCTGAAGACCTAATACTCCAATTTTAACCACTTATGAACACCCTCTTACTTACCAGCCTCGTTCTTGCATACGTTGTTCTGGTAATAATGATGAAATTTCAACACCCTTCATGGCGTTTCCTAATCCTTTAGATAGCTGTGCAATTAATTCATAATCCTCATAATGAGTAGTTGCTTCTACAATTGCACGGGCAAATTTAGCAGGATTATCAGATTTAAAGATACCTGAACCTACAAATACGCCATCCGCGCCAAGTTGCATCATTAGAGCAGCATCAGCTGGAGTTGCAACACCGCCTGCTGCAAAGTTTACAACTGGCAAACGCCCCTCACGCTTAATTTGTAATAATAATTCATATGGTGCACCTAGATTTTTCGCTTCTGTCATAATCTCATCTTCACTCATTCCAACTACCTTGCGGATTTGAGCATTCACTTTTCTCATATGACGAACAGCTTCTACGATATTTCCTGTTCCAGGTTCCCCTTTTGTACGTAGCATTGACGCACCCTCTGCAATACGGCGAGTTGCTTCACCTAAATCACGGCAGCCACACACAAATGGTACTGTAAAATCACGTTTATTTAAATGGAACTCTTCATCGGCAGGTGTTAGCACTTCACTCTCATCGATATAGTCGACACCTAATGCTTCTAGCACACGTGCCTCTACAATATGACCTATACGAGCCTTTGCCATAACTGGAATAGTAACAGCATTCATAACTTGCTCAACTATCGTTGGATCTGCCATTCTAGCAACTCCACCCGCTGCTCTTATATCAGCTGGCACACGCTCTAATGCCATTACTGCAACAGCTCCTGCTTCCTCTGCTATTCTAGCCTGTTCTGCATTGACAACGTCCATTATAACGCCGCCTTTTTGCATTTCAGCCATTCCTCGTTTTACACGATCTGTACCTGTATTTGCCATTACGATTCCCCCTACATGTATGAGTACATTTATTATAGGCTTTATAATATCACACTTTACTAGATAGTAAATGCTCTATTAAAAAAAACTTAAGAATATTCTATCCTATTTTAAATTATTATCCTAGTATTTCTATGTATTTAATCTATCTATCAAATGTTTCCAAAAAAAACTCCTTCTAAAACAAGAAGGAGTCCACGTTATATACTATTAAAAAATTAGAACCAACCTTTAACTGTATCAGCTACACTTGACCAAATGTCGCCAAAGAAACCGCCGATACCTCTCATCATGATTACAAACCAATTTGTTTTTTCTACTTCGTTTTTTGTTACAAGATCTGTTTGAACACCATCTTGTCCAGTAATAAATCTGATGTCTCCATCACCTTTATACGTAATCTTCATTGTACCAACTTTCTCACCCTTTTTAATTGGTGCTGTTACTTCATCTTTGGAAACAATAGATTTATCGAGTACGTATGATGCCTCATATAATGATTTATCTTCACCTTTTTTAATCAAGATTGAGATAGGCTTATTTGTTTCGATTTCAACTTCTTTTTCTTTTCCCTTTAGAACTTTAAGTTCTTCTTGCCCTTTTAATTGATAGCCTTCAGGATAAATTTCAACTTTCTCGAAGTTATTAAATCCATAATCTAATAGTTTTTTCGTTTCTACAAAACGAGGAGCATCTTCCTCAATCGTCGTATTCATCACAACAGAAATTAATCTCTGCCCATTTCTTACAGCTGTACCTGTGAAGCATTTTCCAGCTTCGCCAGTATATCCAGTTTTTAGCCCATCCATCCCCTCATAATAATAAGGGACAAAGTTAGGTGATTCTTTAGGGTCATGCTTTAACATCCAGTTGTAATTATTTAATTTTTTACCTTCAAAAGTCATTTGTGGCATACTAGAATGATCCAAAGCCTCTGGATAATCTTTAATTAAATTATATGCCAAAAGAGCAACGGATTCAGCCGATAATACATTGTCTCCATTCGGATCTCTTCCATCTGGGTAAACATTTTCGAGCATTTGATTCGTTAAACCTGTACTATTTGCAAAATGATAATCTGGTAGTCCCAACTCTGCTGCTTTTTCATTCATCATTTTAATGAAGTTTGCCTCTGTACCGGCTACTAATTCAGCTAAAGCTATTGTTGCAGCATTATCAGAGTAAATTGCCATTGCATTATATAAATCTTCTACTTTGTATGGCTTATCTTGTGTAAGACCTGCACCTGAAAACCCATTACTAGGTTTTGAGATTTCAAATGAATAATCGCTAATAACAGTTGTGTCATCCCATGAAATTTTACCTTCGTCTATAGCCTCTAACACTAGGTATTCAGTCATCATCTTGGTCATACTTGCAATCGGTGCAGCAACATCTGCATCCTTTTCATAGAGGACTCTTCCCGTGTCACCATCTATTAAAATAGCATATTTTGCTTCTATTTCAGGACCTGCAGTTTCTGCTTGGACATTCGTAAGTGGATTTATAAAAATTGATAATAAAAAGATTGCCACTAAACTAATCAACAATCTTTTTTGTGTTTGTTTTTTCACGTATTAAACCTCCTGTTTCGTTTTACACACAAATTATATTTTATCACAGTGAGTATAAAAAAAATAGATAGAGCACGTGACTCTATCTACCACTTTATAAAAATCCTACCAATGGATTATTTATCTACTTACTATACCTTAAAGAGTAGAGTAATTTGGTGCTTCTTTCGTAATTTGAACATCATGTGGATGACTTTCACGTAATCCAGCACCTGTCATTTTAATAAATTGTGCATTTTCTCTTAATTCTTCTAAATTCTTTGTGCCACAATATCCCATTCCTGATCGGATACCACCAATCAGTTGGTAGATTGTATCGTTAAGTGGCCCCTTGTAAGGAAGACGCCCTTCGATACCCTCAGGAACAAATTTCTTATTGTCCTCTTGAAAATAGCGATCCTTGCTTCCTTTTTCCATTGCTGCGACTGATCCCATTCCACGATACACCTTAAAGCGGCGCCCTTGAAAAATCTCTGTTTCTCCTGGGCTTTCAGACACACCTGCAAGTAGACTTCCTAGCATTACTGCATGTCCTCCAGATGCTAGAGCTTTCACGATATCACCTGAGTATTTAATACCACCATCTGCAATAATTGACACTCCATGTTTTCTAGCTTCTGTAGCACAATCGTATACCGCAGTAATTTGTGGTACACCTACACCAGCAACAACACGTGTTGTACAAATTGAACCTGGGCCTATTCCTACTTTTACAACATTAGCTCCTGCTTCAATTAGATCTCTAGTTGCTTCAGCAGTTGCCACATTACCTGCAATAATATTTAAGCTTGGATATTCATTCCGAATCGATTTTACAGTCTCTAGTACACCTGCTGAGTGACCATGTGCCGTATCAACAACAACAGCATCAGCACCTGCTTCAACTAGCTTTGCAACACGGAGTAAGGTATCCTTGGTTACACCAACAGCAGCCCCTACTAATAAACGTCCTTGTGCATCCTTAGCGGAATTTGGGAATTCGATTACTTTTTCGATATCTTTAATTGTTATAAGGCCCTTTAATACCCCATTCTCATCTACAAGAGGTAGTTTTTCGATCTTATACTTCTGTAAAATCTTTTCTGCTTGTTCTAAATTTGTTCCTACTGGGGCTGTTACAAGGTCTTCCTTTGTCATAACATCAGATATAAGAATGGAATAATCCTGGATAAAACGAAGGTCTCGATTGGTAATGATTCCTACCAATATTTGTTCTTGTGGATTGTTTACAATTGGAACACCAGAAATGCGGTATTTTCCCATGAGATGCTCAGCATCAAATACTTGATGACTTGGAGTTAAGAAAAATGGATCTGTTATTACGCCACTTTCTGAACGCTTTACCTTATCAACCTGTTCAGCTTGCTGTTCAATCGACATATTCTTATGAATGATACCTAGCCCACCTGAGCGTGCCATTGCTATAGCCATTTCATGCTCCGTAACAGTGTCCATACCCGCACTAATAATTGGGATATTTAACTTGAGCGTTTCTGTTAATGCGACACCTAGACTTACATCCTTAGGCAATACTTCTGACTTTGCTGGTAAAAGCAAGACATCATCAAATGTTAATCCTTCTTTGGCAAATTTAGTTTCCCACATGTAATAAATCCCCCTTTGAATGCAAAATATTATTAGTAGATTATCAACTGGGTAAACTACTGTCAAGGAACGAATAATATATTTAATAATTCAGAGTTTTTACGTTATTTATTGGCCTGAATATAGTCGCACTTTCTTGTTTTTTATTGGAGGTTTATAATTTGTTTGAATATCGGTTTATTTGGCAATCATTTAATGCTTTACATGCAGCAAATACCACCCAGCAACTCCTTCAGAAATGCTATGAGAAAGCAACAGTCCCTGATGCAGAAAAAAAGAGCTACGAAAACTGTTACCCGTTTATTTATTATTTAGAACATGGTCAAAATTATTATCAGCTTTCAAAAGATGCACCCTTAGCGATCAAACCCGTATTGCTATTTTATGGAATGGTCCAGTTGTTAAAGGCCTGTCTTCTCACCGTTGATCCACAATATCCAGAATCAACTTCAGTACTGGCACATGGGGTATCTACTCGAAAAAGAAAAAAACAAAGCTATGAGTTTTTTCATGATGAAGTAAAGGTACAAAAGAATGGGCTCTTCTCCCACTTTTCAGAACAGATGTTTCATGTGAAACAAATGGAGGGAGAAAAGTTTACTATGGAACAATTGTTTAAACGAATTCCAGAATTACATAATTTATTTACACTTCATTTTCAACAGAGTTTATATATTCATACACCTATTTCTGTTGAAAATATTTTAACAATCCCTAATGAAGCATTAGATACCTACCATATGACATCACGTAGGTTTTTAGATTTTATTGAGAGTACAATTCCTTTTCCTATTTCTCTTATCCCAAATGATGGGGGAACAGGGGCGAGTGACATGATGAATTTCAAAGTAAATACACCAAACTATTTATTACCACTCTCCAGCTCTCCACTTTTGTATCAAATTTATGAAGATACTTTCTATTTACCAAGGGAGCGCGAGTTGTTATCTGTATTCCCGGAGGTTATGACTCATTATTTACTACTATACAACCTAAGTATGATCTCAAGGTATGAAACCGAATGGTGGAGTGAGCTTCTCCATACTTACTCTAGCAATGACTATCCTTTTATAAGACAATTCTTAGCCATTTCAGCGGATAAAGTACCTTTTTTACTTTATTTATTTTTAAAGGGGAAGATTGATGGTGTCTAGGGGACTATCTTTTAAGAAATTGAACAGCATATTGCGGTTAAGTAGGAGCTCTTTTTACTTTCACTTTTTACAGTTTTGATATTTGCGGTATATCACTTATCGTTTCCCAGCCTAGGCTTATACTGTTTAGAGCGTTTGAGTATATCACTTATGTTTCTCAGCCTAGGCTTATACTGTTTAGAGCATTTGCGGTGTATCACTTATCGTTTTGCAGCTTAGGCCTATACTGTTTAGAGCGTTTGCGGTGTATCACTTATCGTTTCTCAGCCTAGGCTTATACTGTTTAGAGCATTTGCGGTGTATCACTTATCGTTTCTCAGCCTAGGCTTATACTGTTTAGAGCATTTGCGGTGTATCACTTATCGTTTCTCAGCCTAGGCTTATACTGTTTAGAGCATTTGCGGTGTATCACTTATCGTTTTGCAGCTTAGGCCTATACTGTTTAGAGCGTTTGCGGTGTATCACTTATCGTTTCTCAGCCTAGGCTTATACTGTTTAGAGCATTTGCGGTGTATCACTTATCGTTTCTCAGCCTAGGCTTATACTGTTTATACCTGCCATAGGATATCAAATTGCCTGGCCTTTACCGTCTGTTTTTCCAACCGCATATCTATCAGTCATTGAATCATAAAACAAAGGATGTTTCTTTGAATAGACACAAAAAAAGATCAGCCATATAGACTGATCTTCCACTTGCTTAGCGACGTCCTACTCTCACAGGGACAAAGTCCCAACTACCATCGGCGCTGAGAAGCTTAACTTCCGTGTTCGGTATGGGAACGGGTGTGACCTTCTCGCCATCGTCACTA